>NZ_RHOL01000029.1 GCF_003946465.1 Lacticaseibacillus hegangensis
AGATTCCACCTCGCGATGGACACCCTTGCCCTTGGCTAGCGGTTCCGACTACTACGGCCCGCAGTGGACTTTCACCACCAAGTTGGCGCCCATGCCGGGCGCACCAAAAAAGCCAAACTGACTCGCGCCAGCTTGGCCAGTTAATCACAACATGTATTTAGCATCGGCTTCATGATCCTCACTGGTGAGAATCTTTGGGCCGTCATCAGTGATAACTAAGGTGTGTTCGTATTGGGCACAGTCAGAGCCGTCAGCAGTCACGTAATACTCCCAATCATCATTAGGCACCTGCTTGGCCTTAATCTTCCAGGTCCCGGTCGTAATCATGGGCTCAATCGTGATGGTCATCCCCGCCTTTAAACGCAGACCATGGCCAGGTTCGCCGTAGTGAGGCACGTTAGGGGCTTCGTGCATCGTCGGCTGAATCCCGTGGCCAATCAACTCGCGCACGTCACCGTAACCCATTTCATCCTCTGTGTAGTGCTGAATTGCGTAACCAATATCACCGAGTCGATTACCAACGACTGCCTGATCAATGCCAAGGTACAACGCTTTTTTCGTAACATCCATCAACTTTTGACGCTCAGGCGAAATTTTACCCACGGCATACGTCCATGCGGAATCGGACATATATCCCTGCCAGTTGACGACCGTGTCGACGGTGACGATGTCGCCTTCCTTAAGATAAAGACCCTTCCGAGGAACTGAGTGTGCGACTTCGTCATTGATTGCCACGCAGGTTGCATACTTGTAGCCCTCAAACCCCAGCTCAGCCGGAATAGCCCCGTGGGACTCAATGTATTCGCGGCCCACCTTCTCAATTTCCCAGCTTGATACACCAGGTTTGATAATTTTCTTTACCGCATGGTGCATGCCTGCCAGAATTTCTCCAGACTTAGCCATGCCTTCGATTTCACGATCAGACTTTAATGTGATCAAAAAACTTGCATCTCCTTAGTTATTTGACTGATGCGACGTACTTAGCCAACCCCTTCTCGAGCGGCGTGTGCGTCATGAATCCTAATGCGTTGATTTTCGAAGCGTCCGCGTAAGAATCGTGGATATCACCTGACCGTGCCGGCTTGAAACTAGCCTGTAACTTTTTCCCCGTCAATGTCTCAAGCTGCTTGGCCACAGACATCAGACTCGTCTGCCGGCCGTTAGCAATATTATACACATCATTGCGCGCTTCCGCTGTGTGTAACAAGCCATAGATCGCATTAACGACATCGCCAACGAAGACAAAGTCACGGGTTTGCGAACCATCCCCAAAGAATGAAAATGGTTTGCCTCGGGTCAGACAATCCAACATGATTGAAAGCACGCCGCTGTATGGCGAGGCTGGATTTTGTTTGGGCCCATAGACATTAAAGAAGCGGGCGCAAACCATCGGCATGTCATAAAGACGACCGTAGTTGATAATCGCGCGCTCAGTCGCGTACTTGTCGACCGCGTACTGTGTTAGCGGCTGAACCGCCTGATCCTCTCGCTTAGGCATCTCAGGCAACTGACCGTAGACAGCCGCACTGCTGGAGAAGAAAAGCTTCTTAAACGGTAACTTCTCACTCCTGAGAGTCTCAATGATATTTAAGTTGGCTTCCTGATTGACCTGATGCGTCGCATACGGACGCTCAACCGAATCGGCGACGCTAGCAATCGCGGCCAGCAGGACATAATAGTCGAATTGCTTATCTCTCACCAACTGACTCATGAACTCATGATCGGTGATGGAATGCTGAATAAACGTCACCCGTTCAGAGGCGGGAATATTGGCCGTGTCTCCCATTGAGAGATCATCCACGATAGTAATTGATGCATCATCTTCATTAAGCAGTCGCTCGGTCAGGTTTGAACCAATAAAACCTGCTCCGCCCGTGATCAGATATTTGGCCATTAAGCTTTCCTCCTCCATAGAACAATCAAGTCCTACCGGTGTAAATTCTAACACACTAACGCGGCAAGCGATTATGGCCATTGCGAGCCGTCGCTGGATCAACGCTTGGAACCACCTGCGTGGTCTCGCAGTGGGCAGCATTTTAGTGGAACTGAAGTGACATGATTGATTACGGCTAACGCTCTGGCTCTATTACAAACACTTTTCATTTTGATGAAGTTCATTTTCCCACAAAAAGAGTCCGATCGCGAATTATTGACAATTGAAAGCGTCAAACCACACGTAAAAATCTCAGACTTCAACTCCAAAACTGAGAAGGTTGTGAATAATCAAAGCGGGATTATTTTACTAACTCACAACAAAGCGCACGATGTCTCTTCGTTGCAGAATAAACATTACAAAGATGAAACATAACTGTGGTATCTTATCAGATAGAGGATTGTTACATAACGAAGAAGTCTAAGGGGCTCAACAATTGTTTCGGGGGAGAAAATTATGAAATCATCTAAAGCATTGACCAAACTGTGGCTAATCAGCGTTCCGGTCGCCGTTTCAGCGGTATTCCTTGCGCCACAGGTGCTGGCTCAACCAGTGCACGCTGATAACCAGGTTTCAGTTCAAGCAACGCCAGTTAAGACGACCACAGGCGACGCGGCAGGATACGACTTCACCGCCAGCAACCACCACAGTCAAGCGTCAATCGAGCAGGGCACACTTGGCGACGGGGGTAACAACACGTTCACTAAGGCAGATATCAACGAATCTGGTTCGACCGCTAAAGTTCACTACCTGCGGATGCCGACGACGATTCCAGAAAACGGCGCTGCCGCTTGGCTTGCTTTTGCTAAAAAAGAAGCCGAGGCAGATTATTCTGCCACCGGCCGCAGTCAGAATATTGTTCAGCTGGCCGCAACACCACAGATCGACAGCTTTACGATTGGCCAGGCTGCCTTCCCGCGTGTGGATACGGTTGATGTTTCCTCCTATCAAAACACGATGACGCAAGCCAACTACAATACACTCAAAGCTAGTGGCGTGAAAGCTGTCATCGTCAAAACCTCTGAAGGCACGACCTACACTAATCCGTATGCTAGCACCCAGCTAAAACAAGCTCAAAACGCTGGTATGAAAATTGCAGCCTACCATTATGTCCATTTCTCAAGTACAACGACTGCAGCCGCTGAGGCAAATTACTTTGCGGCAGTCTTGAACAAACTGGGTGTTCCTAAAGGCAGCCCAGTTGTTGCTGACCTTGAGTCTACTGATGTTGCCGGCAATGTTGGCTCAGCCCTCAACACCTTCTGGAGCACACTAAGCAGCAAGGGATACACAAACCACGTGTTATACACTGGTAAATATTACTCCTGGTCCAACGATGCAATTGGTACTGTCGGCCAGGCGCGGACATGGATTGCTCAGTATCCTTATCAGCCGCGTGCCAATAATCTCTTGAACACGACTTATGGGGCATGGCAATTTTCTTCACAGGCGAAGATCGCCGGCTACAGTTCAACTCTCGACGCTTCAATCGATTACAAAGGCCTCTTTACTGGCTCGCAAGTGGCCCCTGCTCCTCACGGCTACGACAAAGTCACCAGTATAAGAGCCATCAATCTGCCCGGCACGGTCGACCAACGCACTCGCCAGGACGGTTTCTATTCGGCGCCGTATAACACAGATTCAATGACCACGATTGAAAACCATAATGCCAGATTATTCAATGGCCAGACTGTGCAAATCTTACAAGAAGCCACCACCAGCCGCAGTGCATCAGCTGGAAATACTTTTTATCAGATTCGCTTTGTCAATGGGAAAACTTACTGGACCGATTCACGTGCCATCAAAGTTCACTCATTCTATCAGGAATCAAACACCAAGAATGTTAACTACAAAGCCAAGATTGCACAGGCTGGGCGAAGTGATGGACTATACCCAGATGGTCCCTACTACACGAAGCTTTCGAACATCTTTGAGAACAGCAATGCACCGCTATTTAACGGCCAGATTGTGCCCGTCTCTCAAGAAACGACGACTCCGACAGGCACCTATGTTCGAGTAACATTAAACAATGGTCAGGTTGAATGGATCGATAAAAAGGGCATCACAACCGACACGTACGACAAAGTGACTTCTTCCACCCAGTTGAATCAAGTGGGACGGATTGAACAAGCCGGCCGGGCCGATGGGCTGTACTCGGCGCCTTATAATACTAATGCCGCTACCGTGACGCCTAACAGCAACGCAAAGCTCTTCAACGGCCAAGGTGTCCAAATCCTCGCCAAGGAGACCACCAATCGTGCTGGCGGTCACAACACGTTTTATAAGCTGCGTCTTCGCAATGGGGATATCCACTGGATCGATGCCGATGGCGTCAAGCTGGTGTCAGTGAACCACGTCACGAGCACTCAGGCTCTCAACGTTCAAGGCCGCATCAACCAGGCTGGTCGTTCCGATGGTCTTTACTCAGCCCCTTGGAACACGGATTACCTCAGCATCGACGAGAATCATAATGCGCCTGCTTTTAACGGAAAAACTGTGCAAGTAAAGGCCGAAGCAACAACCGACCGAAGTGCCTCGGCGGGCAATCACTTCTATCAAATCAAGCTGAGCGATGGCCGTCTGTATTGGATCGACGCACGTGGCGTGAAGCTCAACTAACCTCACCTTTTCATTTGAATCAATTACAAACGCGCATGGCACTCATTTCCGAGTGTCATGCGCGTTTGTGGTTGAACTTTAAAATTAGGTCGAATAATCTGTCTCAGTTGGTAAAACGTCACTGCCGATCACGCCTCGGTGAGGTAAAAATGAACAGCTTACTGAACACATAATTGACCACGACCACCAACACTTGGGTGATCAGCTTAGCGATTAGGTCATTCCCGCTCATTACATCAATGATCAGCCACATTGTGAACATGTCGAGTCCGTATGAGAAAATCCGGGCAACAAGGAATTTCACAAATTCCCAGAGTAACCCCAGACGATTGGTCGTTTGGGTATGAAAAACCCAGAGTTTGTTGGTGACAAAGGCAAAAAGTACTGACAGAACCCAGGAAATCGTGTTGGAAATTGGCCAAGACAAGCCCATATTTCGGTAGGCAACAGCGAATGAAACAATGTTAACAACAGTGGCGAGACCGCCAAAAAACAAATAGGTAAAGACGTCCCAAAGATGTTTAGCTTCAAGATATTGACGAAATTTGCGATAAAGACGCATGCCGCTGCCCTCCTAAATTCAATAGTCCCATCATGACACAAAGCCAGCCATCGGACCACTGGCGGATTCCCCGGTGTCGCTCAAAATTAGACTTTCAAACAGGGAATCAGACGCTTTTGCTAAATCGCCCTTCTCTGCTAGAATGGGAAGCGTTGAAAAAATGAACCATCTACTGAAGGGACAAACAACATGCCAACTGCAAAAATCGTCTACGCCAGCCTAACTGGTAACAATGAAGAAATCGCGGACATCGTCGGGGAAGAGCTTGAAAAATACGGTTACACTGTCGATACCACTGAAGTCAGCCAGGCCATGGCCGAAGACTTCAAAGATGCAGACATCTGCGTCACCGCCACCTACACCTACTCTGACGGGGATGTCGGGATCCTGCCTGACGAATCATTAGACTTTTATGATGACCTCAAAGCAACCGACCTCAAAGGCAAAGTTTATGGCTGCTGTGGCAGCGGCGACCACTTCTACGACGACTTTGCGACCGCTGTCGACGATTTCGACAAGGCCTTTGCCCAGGCTGGGGCCACCAAGGGGGCAGAGAACGTAAAAATCGACCTGGCCCCGGAGGATGATGACATCAAAACGTTAGAAAAGTTCACCAAACAATTAGTCGAAAAAGCGCAAGAATTGAACGCCTGAACAACCTGCGCAAACTGTGACATTTAACTTTACTTGGGTCTAACTAACTTGTGCTCTATCTATTTTTTGCAGTACAATGATCGCAGTAAAGGAGGCGCCGTTAATGAGTATCTATGATTACACTGTGACCTTGGAGGACGGTACCAAGTATCCATTGAGCAAGTATCGGGGCCAGCCGATGGTCATCGTCAACACCGCCACCAAGTGCGGCTTTGCCCCACAATTCGGCCAGCTCGAAGAAATTTACAAGCAGTACCAGGCCCAAGGTCTGGTGGTCCTCGGCTTCCCGTCTGATCAGTTCCACCAGGAAATTGGCAACGGCAAGGCAGCCGCGCAGGCCTGCCGCACCACTTATGGCGTGACCTTCCCGATGCATGAAGTCGGGCCGGTCAACGGCGAAGACGCCCAGCCGCTGTTCGGCTACTTGACCGAACAAGCGCCAGGCGCCCTGGGTTCGAAAAAGATCAAATGGAACTTTACCAAGTTTTTGGTCGACCGCGACGGCAATGTGGTTGAACGCTTCGCCCCGAAGACGAAGCCGGAAGCCATGGTTCCGGCCATCGAAAAACTGCTGTAACGCAAAAACGTCAATCTCATGCAGCGCCCATGTGCGCGCTGAGATTGACGTTTTTTATGTGGCCGCCGCTTACTTGAACAGACTGTCAGTCCGCCGCGCCACGATTTCGTCGCGGTTTTTCCGGACGAAATCGTGGACCTTCCCCCGACTACTTTTGGGGTGGCCGCCGTAATACTCGGCGATGATGGCGTTCACCACCACGCCGATCAGCCACATCATGGCCATGACATCCAGCCACAGCAGCAGCACAATCACCGTCGACAACGTGCCGTAAGTCGAGATGCGGGTGCCAAAGTGCCGCATGTACCAGGAGAACCCCTGCCCAAGCGCCAGCCAGCCGACCACGGTCAGCGTGCCACCAGGCAAAATGGTCCAGAATTTGATCCTCGCGTTGGGGAGGAAGAAGTCGATGACGAAAATGATCACAAACAGCGCCGTCAAGGTCACCGGCCAGCGCCAGGTGTTAAAGGTCTCCAGCCACGCCGTCGACAGGTGCAGCGCCGGTACCAGCCACTCGAGAAACTGGCGGCCAAAGGTGTACGCGACCATGACGCCGCCGAGCATCAGCACCAGCATAAACAGCATCAGCATAGACAGTAGCCGCTGCACCAGGTAGTTCTGCCGCGGCTTGACGTCGTAGGCGCGGTTAAACCCGGTTTTCAGGCCGTTGATGGCCAGGCCCGCGGTCCACAGAGTCACCAGCCCCGCGGCCGACAGCACGGAGCCTGAAGACGTCGCAATCAGGTTTTTGATGACAGGATTAATAAAATTCATCACGTCGGTGGGGATCACCTGGGTCAAATAGCCCTGAATCTGAAAATAGCTGAAGCCAAAAAACGGCAGCAGGTTCCCCACCACGATGAAGATCGGGAACAGTGACAGCAGCGTGTAATACGCCAAGGCCGCCGACATCACGCCAATTTGCGCGTCCATCACGCGGTCGACCATCAGCTTAATGGCTTCGCGCAGCTTGATGCCGCGCGAAACACGAATGCTGGCGAGCGGGACCTGCCCGGCGTGCACGGCCTGTTTCTGTGCCTCGGTGAGTCTGGTTTTGCGCCGCTTGCCGCGGTTGATCACCGCCTTGGGGCCGCTGCTCATCACTTTTCCCTCCTTTCATAACCGCTTCTTTATACCTCTTGTTAATTATACCAAAGTGGCCAGTGCGATAGGCAGAAACCTGGCGGCCCAAGCCCAATGAAAAAGCCCGGCAGCCAAATCGGCACACCAGGCTTAGGCAACACCGGCAACAAACTCAGGCCAGCGTCGGTATGACATTGTTTATTTCAAATCGATCGCCGTCTGCAGCGCTTTGATGGGATCGGTGCTGGACACGGTGTACAGCGCGTTGCCCTCGCGCCAGGTCACGCTGTTTTGCCGCGTGTTGGTGCTGGTGGTGGTCAGACTGATAGCGCCATGGCCAGCCGGAACCGGCAGCATTTCCTTGCTCAGCAGACTGGTGACCTGGTTAGCCAGCGGCAGCGGTTGTTCCCCGTTGATGGTCGCTGACTGCAGCGACACGGACCAGTGGCCCTCAGCCCAGGTCAGGTAGGTCGAGCCCGCCGCACCTTCTTCCGTCGCGGTCAGGTTGTCGCCGACGCTGACAGTGGGCAAACCCTGCTCGACCGGTCGATAGTTGATTTGTGCCTCAGCGGCAGCCGGCGTCGCGTATGTCACCTTTTTGATCGCAACTGGTGCAATCAGGCCGTCCAGCCTCGGGTCGTTGAACGGCAGGGAACTGCCTTCACTCAGGTACAGGCCGTAGTTGGCGCTGTTACCGATCGCCTGAACGTTCAGGTTCTTGCCCGCAGCCGCCGTGTAGTTGCTCGGAAACTTGGCCCCTGGCAGCTTAGCCTGCACGGCCTGCTTCATGGTGGTGTAGCGGTCAGGGGTGGCACTACTTGAGGCGCTGGAAGCCGTCTGCTTGGCGGCCGGTGCCGCTTTCGTCTTACTATTCTTCTTTGTGGCTTTTTTCTCGACCTTACTGGAGCTGGCTTTGCTGCTGGAAGAATCATTGGCGCTGGATGAATTCCCGCACGCCGCAGTCCCCAGGACCAGCAGCGTCAAAGGAATCAGTAAAATAGTTTTCTTCATAACTAATCGCCTCCAAGGTAACCTGCTTACGGTGTTATTATACCCGAAGTGGCCACCTAGTGGTTCATTTATGAAGCCGCATGACATAATCGTTAGAATCGCGCAGACGCGACATTTCAACTGAGATAGCCGATGAGGGTCAGCCGCAACAAGTCAGGCCTAGCCAAAATGAACTCGTACTGGGCCGTGTGCAGGAAAAACTGCTGCACGGCTTGTACCGGCACGTCAAAATAAGCGGCGTAGATGAAGTGGCGCGGCTGCATGTGCAGGGCGAGCCCCAAGCTTGCTCGCCGCAGCAGCTGGCCAACCTGCGCGGTAAAAACTTCTTGCGTCAGCGGGTCTCTTGGTCCCTCGAGCGTACCGCCGGCAAGCGGCTGCCACGCATCGGAAAAACTAAACAGCAGCGCGATCAGTTCGGGCGCCGTCAATGTGATCACGGGCTTTTCGGCCGCCATGTCTAGGACCAGCTCGCTCAGCGTTTGCGCCATGACTTTTTCCCACCTTTCCTGGTGGGTTAAGCGTAGAAAGGAACCGCCGGCGAGTCAACGAATTCGACTCACGCAAAAGGCGCCGAAAAGTTCTCGGCGCCGTTCAGCACAATCAGTCGTATTTTTCAATAAAGGCCGCGTAATCGGCTGTGACCTGATGCAGGTAGTCCTTCGCCCAGTGCTGGATCGCCGCGTCAAAATCCTTGTTCATATACCCGGCAGCGACTGCGGCCATCGGACTTTGGGCGTGCGCCATTGCCAGCAGGTACCCGCACAGGCGGCAGTATGCCTGGTACTGCGTCCATGACAGCGCTGCGACGTCGATCGACCCCTTCATGTCGCGGAACTGACGCACGTAAAAGCTTTTGCCGAAGGCGTTGAACCAGCCCAGAAACGGGTCCGACGCTTTTTGAAGAATCTGCGTGGACGAAATAATGCGTTGACCTTCGCTGACTTCCTGATTCAGCGTGACCTCCAGCCGCGATGGCAGCAGATCACGGCGTCTTGGCAGCGCCTCTTTGACCTGCAGGACCAGGTGCGAGCCGCCCAGCCCGGTTAAAAGCATGAGGTAGCTGCTGGTGCCGAAGCTGCCGATGCCGACGGAATGGCGAATGATGTCGGTGATGTGGTACTGGCCGAGCAACAGCGCGACGTCTGCGCGCGTTGTCTGCTGGTACTGCAAGAAGCCGTGCATCATCCCGATTTCCTGACCTTGTTCCAGGTGGACCGTGCGCGGCGGATCATCCTTGAACCGCAGGTGGGTGCCGTGCAGCTCGGTGAATTTTTTGACGACGGATTCGTTGTCGCGATTGGCCGCCTTTTTGACCACGTCACGCACGAACTGCGCGTCCTCCTCGTCGGGCAGCTCGGCCACCAGGTTGGCCACCGCCGTGCTGGCATAAAAGCGTTCGAGCGCACCGGTTTTGAACGCCTTCTTCAGGGTCTTGCGGTAAGTGCGCGCGACCTCCTTGACCAGCTGGTCGACGTCAGTCTCGCCGAAGTGCTCCTGGCCGGCAAACAGGTAGATCGAAGTCGTCAGGCGCTTGACGTCGAATTCAAACGAGTTGGGCGCCGCCTCATCGAAGTCGTTGAGGTCAAACAGCATGTTGCGCTCAGGCGACGCGTAGAAGCCGAAGTTTTGCAGGTGGGCATCCCCGTCGGTCAAAACGCGCAAGTGCGACTGCGGCTCGTGGCTGAGGTCATAGGCCATCAGCTCCGCCGTCCCGCGGAAAAAGGCCGCCGGATTGGCCCCCATCTTCTGGTGGCGCTGCGGCAGCAGTTCCTGAATCAAGTTGGCCTCGATGGCGTCAATGAAGGCGACCGGGTCGCGCTTGATGATTGGCCGCTTACCCAGCGCAGCCAGCGGCACGGTCTCCCGCTGCGCCTTACCCAGATCGTGCAAGGCCGTGATGTTCGTGATATTAGTCTGCCGCTGAAGCTTCTTAAGTTCCTCGATCATTTCTGCACGCATGCAAGCACCCACTTTCCGCTTTCAACTTAGCGCAAGCAATCCACTTGTGCAACCGCATAAAAAAAGAAAGCCAGCACGACTTTCTTTCAGGTCAACGATATCTATTCAGCTTTTTTCAGCGCCTCGCGCAGGTCCATTTTCACCGAATCCTTAGCAAAGCGCTTGTTGATGATGAAGTCATGAATCACGGCCTGCAAGATCTCGATCATCTGCTCGCGCGAGATTTCGATGAAGTCCGGCGCCATTAAGTTCGCGATTCCAGTTGCCACGATCCATAAGCCGGAAATCGTGTTGCGGCGCTGCTCCTCGCTGATCTGCTCAGCCGGCGCGTACTGGTCCAGCCGTTCGATGGCGGTCGTAAACGCGAATTCCCGCATGTCCTCGACGCCGAAGTGGTCCTCGATGAAGACCGCCCGGTACAGCGCCGGGTTGTCCAGCGCAAAATTGATGTACGCCAGCCCGAGGTCGACGATGGGATCGGTGGTGAAGCGGCGGCTCATTTTGGTCTGCAAGGTCTCTTTGATCTCGTCCAGGACCGCCTGCTTGAGGTCCGCCATGTTGGTAAATTCCAAGTAAATCGGCTGCGTCGAGCAACCCATGCGCTTGGCGATGTTGCGCGCAGTGAAGTGCTTAAAGCCCTCTTCGACCACCAGCGCATACGCCGCGTTCAAAATCTGGTCGTGCGTGATTGTTTTTTTCCGTGCCATTAAAGTTCCCCCTAAATCCTGAAAGCTCTGTTAAACCATAAACCCCCTACACAAAACGCTTACACTTACCTGGTTATTTTAACAGATTAGGGTATAAAGACAATGATTATCTAACAATTTTTCTAATAAAGCAGGTCGCCTGTATCCCTTGAGTGCCGCCGCCTCTAGCGTTACCGTTGCCTGGGTGAACAATTGTTATTCGGGCGTTATCTGGGACCATTATGGCAAAGTGATGGGTGTTGTATAATCATCAATACCGACCCGTTTGAAGATAAGAAATCAGAAACCGATTGAGCCTGCATCTGCAAGCGGCTAAAATAAGAGCAAACCAAAGGAGGATAACGGCATGACACTACCGAATTTTGATCAACTGCTCGATAAATACGCGGCACTTGCGGTGGATACCGGCGTGGGAGTGAAACCCGGCGACACGGTCTACTTGCAGGTGGCGACGGACCAGCGGCCGCTGGCCCACCGCATCATTGAAACAGCCTACGCGCGCGGCGCCGCTGAGGTACAGGTCTGGTGGCAGGACGATTTTCAAAAGCGTCAAGACATGCTGCACCTCGCCGACGACCGGCTGAAGCAGCAAGCCCCGCAGACCAAGGTCATGTTCGACTACTGGCTGAACCACGCGGCCAAGCGGATCACTGTGACCTCCAGCGACCCGGACAACCTGGCCGGCGTGGATCCGGCACGCGTGGCCGCCTACCAAAGCGGCTTCCAGAAAAGCTACGCGGCCCTGAGTGCGGCAATTTCCGGCAACCAAATTGCCTGGACCATCATCGGCGCCGCGTCGCCGAAGTGGGCGGCCAAGGTCTTCCCCGACGAGGACCCGGAAACGGCGACCGACAAGCTGTGGGATGCCATTTTCAAAACGGTCCGTATCTACGAAACAGACCCGGAAGCTGCGTGGGCCAAGCATGAGGCCCGGCTGCGCGAGAAAGCCGACTGGCTGAACGCCGAGCAGTTCGACGCCTTGCACTACCAGGCGCCGGGCACGGACCTCACCGTCGGCCTGCCGACCGGCCATATCTGGAATGGCGGCAGCGGGGAAAACGCCAAGGGCGAAGTCTTCACCGCGAACATGCCGACCGAAGAAGTCTTCACTGCCCCGGACAACCGCCGCATTGACGGCACAGTGGCGTCCACCAAGCCGTTGTCTTATTCCGGCAGCATTTTGCAGGACATGCACTTCACCTTCAAAAATGGCCAGGTCGTATCGGCCCATGCCGGCCAAGGCGATGCGGTCCTGCAGCACCTGCTGGCCATTCCGGGCGCGCGCTCGTTGGGCGAGATCTCGCTGGTGCCCGACCCGTCGCCGATCAGCCAGTCAGGCCTGATTTTCTTCAGCACGCTGTACGACGAAAACGCGTCAGATCACATGGCGCTGGGCATGGCCTACCCGTTCTCGCTTGAAGGCGGCACCAAGCTGACGCCGGCTGAGCTGACCGCCCGCGGCCTGAACGTTGCCGACACCCATGTCGATTTCATGATGGGCTCGGCGCAGATGGCCATCGATGGTATCAAGAAGGACGGCACCGTGGTTCCAATTTTCCGCAATGGCGATTGGGCCTGACTTAACGCTAATCAAAACAAAATCAGCAGCCTTTGCGAAGAGGACTGCTGATTTTTTAGTTTTTGAAGCTGTGGATCGGGGCGGGAATCTGGCCGCCGCGGTTGACGAACACGCTGGCGTCCCCGTCATTGACAGCCATGATTGGGGCGCGGCCGAACAGCCCGCCGAATTCGATGGTCTCACCGACGTCCTTCCCCGGCACCGGAATCACGCGCACCGCGGTGGTCTTATTGTTGACGATGCCGATGGCCGCCTCGTCGGCAATCATGCCGCTGATGGTGGTGGCCGGCGTCTTGCCCGGTATCGCGATCATGTCCAAACCGACCGAGCATACCGCCGTCATCGCCTCGAGCTTTTCAATGGTGATCTGGCCGGCCGCCGCGGCGGCGATCATGTTCGCGTCTTCAGACACCGGAATGAAGGCCCCTGAGAGCCCGCCCACTTTTTCCGCGGCCATGATGCCGCCTTTTTTGACGGCGTCGTTGAGCAGCGCCAGCGCCGCGGTGGTGCCCGGCGTGCCGACATGACTCAGGCCCAGCGTCTCGAGAATCTGCGCCACGGAATCATTGCGCGCCGGGGTCGGGGCCAGCGACAAGTCGACAATGTTGAACGGGACCCCCAGCCGCTCGGCCGCGACCTTGCCCACAAACTGGCCCATCCGCGAAACCTTGAAGGCGGTTTGCTTGATCTGCTCGCAGACCTGCTCAAACGTCGCGTGCGGCTGGTCCGCCAGCGCGCGCTGGACCACCCCGGGCCCGGAAACGCCGGTGTTGATGGCCATGTCGCCTTCCGACACGCCCCAAAACGCGCCCGCCATGAACGGATTGTCCTCCACTGCGTTGGCAAAAATCACCAGTTTCATCGCGTTGACCGGATCGATCGCCGATACGTCCTTGACAACCTGGCCCATCAGCTTCACGGCGTCCATGTTGAGGCCACTGCGAGTCGCCCCGACGTTCACCGAGGCGCAGACGCGCTCGGTGGTGGCAAGCGCCTCGGGTAAGCTGTTGATCAACGCGACGTCGGCCGGCGTGCAGCCCGCCTGCACGGTCGCAGAGTAGCCGCCGATCAGGTCGACTTGCACCGCCTTGGCCGCGCGGTCCATCGCCTGCGCAATGGCGGGAAAATTGGGCTTGGGGTCGCTGCCGGCCAGCAGCGCCACCGGGGTGACACTGATGCGCTTATTGACAATCGGGATCCCGAATTCATTTTCGATCGCGTCCGCCACCGCTACGAGGTTAGCGGCCTTGGCGGTGATCTTATCGTAGATCCGCGCAGCAGTGGTGCTGGTGTCGCCCGTGATGCAGTCCAGCAGTGAGATGCCCATGGTGATGGTGCGAATGTCGAGGTTCTCCTCGCTGATCATTTCGATGGTTTCTTTGATCTGATTGCTTTCCATCATGCGCCTCCTGGGTTACAGCTTGTGCATCGCGTCAAAAATCTCCTGCCGCGCGATTTTGACCTCGACACCAATGTCTGCGCCCAAGTCCTGCAGCTGCGTTTTAACGGCCGTGAAGTCCGCCTCAGCCGGCAGCTGCGCCAGAAGCATCATGGTGAACGCCCCGCGCATGATGGTCTGCGACACGTCCAAAATATTGACGTCCAGGGCCGCCAGCTTGGTTGTGACGGCCGCGATGATGCCCACCTTATCCGTCCCGATGACCGTGATGATGACTTGCATGAAACCGCCTCCTGAGTGTTAAGTTGCTCTCAGTTTAGCATACCGAAAGCGCGCCTGGCGGGTTTTTCAGTGGTTGCAAAAAGTGGCCCGCAACAAGCGGGCCACTGTTGGCTTAACCTCTGGCAATAAACTGCGACGTAATCTCGACACGGCCATGCTTGGCCCCAGTCGCCAAAGCCAGCGCGGCCTGGCCGACGGCGTCAAGGTGGTGATCGATGGTCGAAATGCCCATCAAGCGGCCGGCGGTTTCGTTCTCCTGACCCATCATCGCCGGTGGCTGCAGGCCGTGTTCCACGTAGTACTCCAGCACCCCGGCGGCGATGTCGTCGCCGTTTGAGAACACGAAGTCCGGCTGCAGCTTGGCAAAAAACGCCCCGGCGGCCTTGCCGTCCTCGTTGGTCATCGAGCCCACCCAGTTGCGCGTCGGATCCGGCGGCGTGCCAAACACGGCGGTGTAGGCCTCGACCATGGTGCGCGAGGTTGCAGACAGCTTGGGCTCACGCGGCAGCATCAGACTGACGTGCTGATAGCCGCGGGCGCGAATCCATTCAAACGCCTGGCGGTAGCTGTCCTTGCGGTCGGTGAAGGCCGCGGCGATGTCAACCGCCCCCGGGTCTTCGCACACCACCACCGGGCCGAACTCCTGGTACTTGGCCAAGTCGGCCAGCGGGCTTTCGTGCGAAGTGAAAATCAGACCGTCAAAGGAGCGGCGGCGGAACTGCTCCAGGAATTGTTTTTCCAGCTTAGGCTGGTAATTAGACGGCAGCAGGGTCACCTGATAGCCTTGCGCAAAGGCGGCCTCCGTGATGCTTTGCATGAGCGCCGTGTAGTACGGGTGCACGAAGATCGGCAAGACGACCCCGATTTTCATGGTCTTGCCGCGGCTCAGGTCGCGGGCAACTTCGCTGGGCGCGTAATCCAGCCCGTCGATCACCGCCTGGACCTTAGCCCGGACAGCGTCTGAGACATATTTTCGATGGTTCAGCACCCGGGAAACGGTCGAAACCGAGTAGCCGCTGATGCGCGCAATGTCGTGAATGTTTGTCATGATGATCCTCCGCCTCTTAGTGTAGCAGAAGCGTTGCGGGGATGCGCCTTATTCAGCCAGCAGTGTGCGGGCGAATTGCTCGACCTGTTTAGCCGCGCTTGGCACACCGGCATCCAGCTTGCGGCGAATGCGTGTCAGCACCGCCTGCTTTTCCTCATCGCTGTGATCGCCTGGCATGGCCAAAATGACCAGCTGGGACACCGCATGAGCACCCTCACCTGAGCCCCATGCCACCGGCTTGGCCAGCGTCACCAGCAGCGTCCGCGGCGCCTTTAAAGTATCACTTGACGCGTACACGATCACGGCCTGCTCCCCGGCGAATTGCGCGCCTTGCGCCTCGCTGGCCAACATGCTGGCGTGCAGCGCAGTCTCGTCCAGCTTGAAGGCCTTGGCCGCCTGCTTGGCTGCCTCGGCCAGCGCGCCAAGCTCCGACTGATCCGCCAACTCCAGGTTCACTAAGGCAGTTTTACGAAATAATGTGTCAAACATGATGACGACCTCCTATGATTGCCATGCGCTTCGCCGCGGATCGAATCGCTGTTTCTATCAACAAGGTCACTGTAAATTGTGGGACGGGTTTCAGGTCAAACGCTTTCACGAAAAAAGTTGAAAAAATTTTTCAAGCCAGCAAAAAACCGCCTGCAACTGCAGGCGGTTCATTGGTTGAGGCCAGCCGATTACTCGGAGCGCAGCGCGATCGCCGCGTCCTTCTTGGCCGCCATGCGGGCTGGCACATGGCCGCCCAGCAGGGTCAAGACGGTGGAAATGATGACCAGCACGATGGCGTGGACTGGATTGAGCACGGCAACGCCTGCCAAGCCGGTGACATTTTCCAACACCACATTGATTGGGAAGGTCAGCGCCCAAGCGACCACGATGCCGAACAAGCCGGCGCCGATGCCCAGAATGAAGGTCTCGGCGTCAAACACGCGCGTAATGTCCTTCTTCCGCGCGCCCAGGGCCTTGAGCACCCCGATTTCCTTGGTGCGCTCAATGACTGAGGTGTAGGTCAAGATGGCGATCATGATCATGGAAGTGACCAGCGAGATCCCAGCGAAGGCGACCAGTACATACGTGATCGCATCCATCAGGCCACCGGTCATGTCTGAGACGGTGCCGGCCAGGTCGGTGTAAATCACCTTATCAGCTCGCTTGTGGTGCTTGTTCCACTGGTCCAGGTAGCTGAGCACCTTGTCCTTGAGCTTGAAGGTGGTCGGATAAATCTGGATGGAGATGGGCGTGCTGGTGCCGCCCAAAGTCGTCAGCATCCCCGCGCGCGTCGCCTGGTCCATCGGCTGGCCGGTCATGACGTTGGCCTGGCTCGCCTTTTGAGCTGCAACGATCGCCGAGTCCTTGTTGTCATTCAGGACCTGCTTGGTCAAAGCCGAACTGTAAGCGATGCCTGATGACAGCAGCCCATCGGAATTCTTGGACTTCACACGAACAATGCCGCGAATGGTCAGGGTCTTCGTCGACGGCGCCGTTGCGGCACTACTCAAATCCTGGTTAGGCAGGTAGGTCCCGGTCGGCAGCTTCATGTAGTAGTGGTCGTTAGTGACCAGTTTGACCGTGGTGCCGATCAGGTCGTTGTAGTTAAACTTCTGCCCTTCCTTGACCGTGAGACCGAGGTTCTTCAAGGCGTTGATGTTGACGTTATTCTTCTTGTCGACCACCAGCACAATGTCTGTGGCCTTGGTTGGGTAGCGCCCGGCGAGGACCTTGTAATAGGTCTGCAGGAAGGTCTTGCCCGAGCTGGTGCGGCGCACTGGGTAAACCGCGCCGCCGACGCCGGTGGACGCAGCCATCATCGAACCGTAATCCGCACTGCTGCTGTCGGGGTTGGCCGTGGAAAAGCTGACAGCCTTATACTTGCCGTCCACCTGGCGAATCAGGTTCATGCCCGTACCGTAAGAAACGGCAATATTGCGCGCGTCGGCCGTCGGCATTTTGTCCAGGTAGTCCAGGTAGGACTGACTCAGCTTATTGGTGTGCTGGGCCTTGTCCGCCGCACTCTTTTCGGCCGTCACCTGCTTCGACTTAGAAAAAGTCTTGGTGTCCGTGCCGGTCATCAGCGAGTTGGTGTCCGTGCCGGTTTGCGAAATCGTCACCGGCATGGAGGCCATCGCCTCGCTTTGCGTCTTATCGATCTGCTTTTGGAAGCCGTTGGACAAGGCCAGCACCACCGCGATGCCGATGATCCCGATGCTGGAGGCAAAAACCGTCAGGAACGTCCGGCCCTTTTTGGTGCGAATGTTGGTCCAGGACAGCTTGAGCGCGGTCAGGTAGCTCATCTTGGTGCGCTTGAGCTGAAACGCCTCCGCCTTTGCCGCCTCGACGTGCGGGTGCGAATCATGCATGATTTTCCCGTCGGCGAAGTTGATCACGCGGTCGGCGTACTTCTTGGCCAGATCCGGATTATGCGTGACCATGATGACCAGGCGCTCGCGCGATAGGTCCTGGATGAGCTGCATAATCTCCTCAGAGGTCTCCGAGTCCAGTGCCCCCGTTGGCTCATCGGCCAGCAGAATCTCCGGGTCGTTAGCGATGGCGCGGGCGATCGCCACGCGCTGCATCTGACCCCCAGACAGCTGACTGGGCTGCTTGTGCATGTGGTTCTTGAGACCGACCCGGATCAGGGCGTCTTCGGCCCGCTTCTTCTTCTCCGCCGCCGGCACGCCGGACAGGGTCATCCCCATTTCGACGTTTTCCATGATCGACAGGTGGGTGATCAGGTTGTAGGACTGAAAAATAAAGCCGACCGAGTTATTCCGGTAAGCGTCCCAGTCTGAGTCCTTGAAATCCTTGGTCGAGCGGCCCTTGATCAGCAGGTCGCCGGAGTCGTAACGGTCGAGGCCGCCGATGATGTTGAGCATCGTGGTCTTCCCCGAGCCGCTGGGGCCAAGAATGGCAACGAATTCCTGCTTGCGAAACGCGACGGACACGTCATCTTGCGCCTTGGTCAGGGTGTCACCAACGTGGTAGTACTTTTTAATGTGTTTGAGTTCGAGCACAATTTTGCCTCCTAGCCCTTGATGGTTCTAAGCATACGCGTTTGGCAAGGGGTGCGTCACCTTTTTTCGCCGCAGCGTCGATTACCTTCAGATTATTATGACGGTTCGTCACATCTTTGGCGTCCGTCGCAAGCCCGATTCTTTTTAAAAATTGAAAAAGCCGCGCAGGGGGCTGCGCGGCTCGGGGGTTGACAAACGCGGCTTAGGCCGGCTGCATATCGCGGTCTAAATCCTTGTCGTCCTTGCTTGCTTTGGCCTTTTCGGCCGCGATTTCATCGTCCGTCAGCATATCCTTGACCGTCATTTTCACTTCAGTCACATTCATGCCAGTCATTTGCTTCACGTTCTTGACAATTTCGTCGGTGGCCTGGTCAAACACCTTGGGCGCGTCTTCGCCGTAGCGCATCGTCGCGTCCAGTTCCACCTTGACCTTCTGGTTGTCATCCACGTTCACGGCAACGCCAGCTTTCGGGTCGGCATCCTTGCGCAAAAAGTCGGTCATGTCATGGAACATGCCGCCTTCCAGGCGCAGCAAACCGTCCACGTCGCCCGCGGTGATACCGGCGATTTTTTGGATGACCGCATCGTCAAACCGCAACTCCTTCTTTAGTTCTAAGTCGCGGTCTTCATCTGCCATTTCCGGCTTCTTGGCGTCCTGCAGACCCTGATCGCCGTACAGATCCGTCGTGCTTTTATCTAAGCGGTTCAAGTGCTTCTTCATGTCTTCGTTAGTCATCTTGGCCTCCTTTGGCAGCGGCCGAATCAATCGGCCTGTCAACAGTGGTCGGGTAAGGCGTCAAGTCTGGTGCTTCTGCCACTCACTTCTGGTCAAAACATCCGCGACGTGCAAGTTGAGCTCGACCAGCTGCAGGCCGGTCATGCGCAGCGCCGCGGCTTGCACCGCCGTGATCAGCGCCTCGTGCACGGCCTTGGCGTCAGCGTCGAACTCGAGCAACGCCGTCATGTCAACGGCGACCTGGTGCTCGCCCACTTCGGCCTTAATGCCCTTGGTAATTTTCTCATCGCGGCCCAGACTTTCGGCCATTTTGTCAACGACATTGCCGTCCATGGCGAGAATTCCCGGGATCTGCTGCGCGCAGATGCCGGCAATCTTCTCCAGGACGTAAGGTTCAAAGGTCAGTTTGGAGCTGGTCGCCGCCGTGGCGCTGGCAGGCGCGGGCGCAGTTTGCATTGGCAATCACCTCACCTCCCGCCGGCGGTTGACCGCCCCATTTTGGAAAAAGGCCATCAGGTTCGCGCGGCGCGGCCAAAGGTACTTTTCAACGGCCCATCCGCCGGTCGCCATCAGCGCGACAAACAACATTCCCAGAAAACCGAAGCGCAGCCAGGCGAGGGCAATGCCGCCGCCAATCAGCGCGCCTGTCAGGTATTTTGGCATGGCGTCTCCTTTCTCACTACAGCACCCGGGCGGCATTGCCCGGGGCCTTCGTGCCAGGGTGAAGGTTGACCTTGATCTTCTTCACCGGAACGCCAAGCAGCCGCTCAAGCTTGCCTTGCGCGGTCGCCTCAATGCCTTCAACTTGCGTCTTCAAGTTGGTGGGCTCAAGGCTGTACGCATCAATGGTCGCCTGCTTGACCTGCGTCTTGTGCATTGTGGCATCGACAGTGACGCCCTTGACCGGATGTGCGGCGGCGACAGCCTTCGCCACCGCATTTTCGACCGCCTGCTTGGACACAGACAAGTCGCCGCGGTCATTGGCCAGCACCAGCTTAGTCGTCGTTGACGGCCTCAGCACGGCAACCAGCAGCATGATCAAGAACGCGAGGCCGACAAACGCAGCCAGGCCGAACAGGACCCAGTGCGCCGGCTGCCAGTACAGCAAAAGCCAGGTGCGAACCCCGGCGAGCGGCCAGGTCAACGCCATGACGGCTAGCGCCTGGACGAGCCCGATGATGGCCACCAGGCCGAGGCCTGCTTTGGTCAGTGGTCGCATCGTCTTCCCTCCTTCAGCCGCCGCGGTCAGGCGCGGTCACGCTTCTTGCCGAGGGTGCCGATCAGCAGCGAAACGATGAGCACGACCACGATTGCACCGATGATTGCCGGAATCACGGCCATCCCGGCGACATTCGGCCCCCAGTTGCCGAGCAGGCTGCCACCCACCCAGGCCCCAACGAGCCCGCCGATGATATTCCCGATCCACCCACCTGGCAGATCGCGGCCGACGATCATCGAACCGATTGCACCAATCACTGCCCCAATAATGAGGACCCAGATCAGATGTAACATAGTTCCCACTCCCTTCAGTGGATTGTCGAGATGGCCGCACCACTCTGGCACTGCACCATCCGCTGTCAACAATCGAGAGCGGCCGCCCGCGTTGCCTAGGACGAGCGCGGTCGCATTAGCACCGGAAAAGCGGTTCTTCCGGCTCCTCGGGGATACTTTGTGGCAGGGCTCTCCCCTGCCTAATATAAGCGTAACTGAATATATCGGCCTTGCGCAATGAATATGATTATTAAAATAATCAACTATCACTTATATTTGAGGCGATCAGCGCCACGCCAGGTGACTGAGCACGTTCATCCCCAGTGCGACCAGAACCAGCAAACCGGCGACCCAGCCCGCCAGCACATTCAGGCTCACCCAGGTCAAAAGGCCAGCGGGGGCCACAAGCCTCACCAGTCCAGCTGCCGCCAGCAGCAGCACCGCAAACACCGGCAGCCCGCGCATCATCGTGCGCAGATCGGCGCTCGACAGGCTGGCTCCGAAACTCAGGAGCAGCGTGAGCAGCAGCCATGCGCCGACCCACGGCCAGGCCGGCATCATCGTACCCAGCCCGACCAGAGCCAGCGGCTGCCCCGGCCAAAACGCCCGCTTGCCGATGACCAGAACCACCGCACCGAACGTCCACACCGGCGCGCCGCCGGCAAAAAACAACCCCAGGCGCTGCCACAAGGAATGTTTGTTGAAACTGAACGTCACGTGCCCGGCCGCGCGCCGATCTGCGCTTTGGTGCACCGAGAATTCTTGAATCTGAAGACCAAACAGGCGGCCCACCAGCGCGTGCGCCGTTTCGTGAACCCACAGTCCCGGCAACATCTGCCACAACTGTGCGTTCGACTTGCCGGTCACATTGACGATATGCTGAATAGTTCGGGCGTTGATCCAGGATAAAATGATGGCGAAGGCGAGCAGGATCACCAGTGTGCCCCCGACGGTTTGCAGATAGATCACCAGATGACCCCCTTTCGGTTTATTTTGGCCATTGTACCACGCCGGCCAGGCGCCTTTGGCCGAATCCAGTGCCCCCCGGCCAGTTGACAGCAATTCAGCTTTAGCGCAGAATTATCGTATTCGCGCTCTTAGCTCAGCAGGATAGAGCAACTGCCTCCTAAGCAGAAGATCATCGGTTCGATTCCGATAGAGCGCAGCACCGAACTAAAGCGAGACCAGAAATCTAATTTCTGGTCTTTTTTGATGTAATTAAAAAGACCCGCCTGAGCGAGCCCCATTTTGTTATTCACCGTCTTGATACGACGCGGCAACCGAGTCCCACATTTTCTTCATGCGGCGCTTCTTGCTCCAGCCGATCAGGATCATCATGATCGTGTTGTTGGTTTTCTTGATGTCATCGGCATACTCGGCGTTTTCGTGATAGACGACATCGGTCTTGTCGTCCTCTGTGCCGGCCAGATCGTAGCGCGTGTGATAAGTATCACCGCCGGCAATCGTATCGAAGGCGTAAGTTTGATTTTGCACCAGCTTCGAGATTTTGATCCGAATCGTGCCGCGCGCGCCAACCGACTTCTTGTATTCAAAACCCGCCAGCTGGGCAAACGTCAAGTCTTGCCCGGTTTCGTGCTTAATGTCGTACAGCACCGAATCGATCAGTTTTTGATAGAAAAATGACACGGGTGCATCAACAGTACTGGTTACTTTCATTAAAAAGGCCTCCGAATATTCGCGCACATCGCGTTGTCTATACCACTATTATCAGCTAATGGCAGCGCTGACGCAAGGGGGCTAAGGTTTTCGCCGCTTGCCCTTGTTCTTGCGATCCCGCAGCCGATTCTTGTGGTGTTTCTTCCTCACCGGTGCGGCCTTGACCGCTTCAGCCGGCTGGGTGGCAGCCACTGGCGCTACCGCCTGAGCCGGTGCCACCATCGTTGCAGTCCGCGGCGCCTTGGCAAGTTTGGGTGCCGCTGCTTCTTCCTTCGGCGCTTCCGTGGACATTTTGCCGTCGTTCAGGTAGCCGCGCACGATGTCGTACTGCGGCACCAACTTGCGCAAATCGCGCAGGTCGTGGTCGTCGCCCAGCGTCACCACCATCCCCTTGGCGCCCATGCGGCCAGTCCGGCCGGCGCGGTGAATGTAGGCCTCCGCGCGGGTTGGCGTCTGGTAATTGATCACGGCGGGCAGGTGCGGAATGTCAAGCCCGCGCCCGGCCAAGTCCGTGACCAGCAGCAACCTCACCTTGCCCTTGCGAAACGCGTTCAAGGCGTTGGCGCGCGTCGTCGAGCGGTCGGTGCGGTTCAGCACCGCGAATTTGACGCTTTGGTGGCTGAGTGTGCGCGCAACTTTCATCATCACGGCGTTTTGGTTGAAGAACACCAAGGCCTGGAACTTGTCCAGGTGCGCCAGGTGCCGCAGCCAGACCTCGCGATGCGCGTTGTCGGTTTGCACAAAATAATGCATGACCGCGCCTTGGGTGTGGTCGATATCGCGCACGTCAAAGATTTCCACTTCCTGGCCGAACTCTTTGGCCAGGTCCTTGAACAGCGGACTTTCCGTCGCGCTGAAAAAGGTCAGCTGAACGTCTTCCGGCGCGGCCTGGGCCAGCTCGCGGACCTGACTGAGGCCCGGCTCGCGCAGCATTTCATCCGCCTCGTCAATGACGATGGTCTTCAGCGTGGCCAGCTTGAGGCGCCGCGATTCCACGAGCTCCAGCAGCCGCCCAGCCGTGGCAATGATCACCTCGGGCTTCTCCTTGAGCTGTTCGAGCTGGCGCTTCACATTCGCCGAGCCGGTCACCCCGACTAGGTGCAGGCCGGCCGCCTGGGTGTAGGGCCGAAGCACGTCACGGGTCTGAATCGCCAGCTCTTGGGACGGGCTGACCACCAGCAGCTGCAACCCCGCGCCTGGCGTGGTCTGCTCGAGCAGCGGCAGCGCAAAGGCCAGCGTTTTGCCTGAACCGGTCGGGGCCAGCCCAACCAGCGACCGCCCGTCCTTAAGCGGCTGATAAACTTGTTCCTGAATTGGCGTTTCGGCCTTGAAGCCGGAAGCGTCCCACAGGGGTTGAAACATCGAAGCTATTGGCATGTTGTCTCCTATTCCGGGTCTGTCCCGAAGTGAATGTCTGTCGTCGCACGCAAGCGGCCCATCACCGTGTGCACCTGCTTGGCCAGGTTAAACGCTTTGGCACAGGCCGCATGGTCGCCGGTCTCGATGGCGCGGCCAAAGAATTCAGCCTCATAGGCCAAGGGATTGTCGACTTGCGGCTTAGCCAAGTCTTGCACATCGGCGCCAAAGGTGCGCGCGTGGTCGAGCACCCCGGTCGCGCCAAAACTCAGCGTTGTTTTGCCAAAATAGATTTCGCTCGGGGCCTGCGTGATGTAATTTTTCCCGATAAGCAAAGTCACGTTGCCAAAATCATAGGACAGGCTGGCCACCCCGCTGCCGTCGACCCCACTGGACAGCACATTGGGCAGGTAAACCACCTCACTGGGCAGGCCAAACCAGCCAATGGCCGCGTACACGGAGTAAACGCCGAGGTCCATCAGTGCGCCCCCGCCAAAGCGTGGCGAGAAGATGTTAGGATCATCCCCAGCCAGGTAGGCATCGTAACGCGAGGAGTACTTGGCGTTCACCAGCGTCGCGCCGTTCAGCGCGCCCTTGTGATCCTTGACGTAATCGGTGATCACTTGGAAGTTAGGATCGTAGACGTGCCGCGCCGCCTCAAAAACCAGCAAGTCCGGATGCGCGGCCTGCGCCTCTTCCAAAGCGGCCAACTGACTGCGGTCGGTCACCATCGGTTTTTCCACAATGGCGTGCTTGCCGGCATTTAGCGCCTGAATCGCCTGGCCGGCGTGCAGGCCGTTGGGACTGGCAATGTACACGACGTCGATGGCGCTGGCGAAAAACGCGTCTAGGTCCGTGTAAATGGCCGCCTCGTGCGTTTCCGCAATGAAGTGCTGGGCCGTTTCCTCGTGGCGCGAATACACTGCGGCGAGCGTGAACTGCCCCGTTGCCTCGGCCGCCTGCACGAACTGGACCGTGATGCCGTTAGTACCGATAATTCCTAATTTCAAAGTGGTCCCACCTTTCTCATTTTTTAACAGATGCTTTTAAAGATATTGTAACAGACCGATTTGATTCTGATACCTCAGCGTAACAACTGCATGCTATGATGAGGGTATCATAAACGGGGGTCAAGCGATGCCATCATTCGTGCACAATCTCATCAGCGGATTAAAAAACAGTGTGCCGCACCGGCATCACCATCGCGGGCAGACGGCGCCAACGCCCATGGAGACCTTGGCGCAGCAATACACGGGCCGCTATGCCTTTTTGGACGAGCTGACTAACAAGACCCACCAAATCGTCGTGTCGAAGGACCTCGCCATCAAGATTGACGGCCGCGTGCTGCCCGGCACGGTGACCGGCATTTCGACCGACCGGCTGACCTTTCTGGACCACTACGGCTACCAGCTGATCATCACCAGCGGTCCCACTGGTCCAACTAAGGTGTACGACGAGGCCGAGGACACGACCTACAACATCATCACCCCGGCCGCGCCAACCGACTCAGAATAACCACCGCGCATGCGAAAGGCCGTGCACTTCAGATGAAGTGCACGGCCTTTTCTGGTAAGTTAGCTAGTTAAGGCGGCTGAGGGCCGGCTCTGGCACTAAGCCGGGGTCCACGGCCTGCCAGCTGGTGACGCCCTTATTGGCGTTGTAGACCAGCTTGAGGTAAGCGCCGCGCTTCAGGGGCCGCGCCTTGTTGGCGTTAAAGTCGAGCAAGCGGCTGTGCCCGGTTTTGTCGTACCCGGTCAGGCGATACCGGTAATCCGTATAACTGCGGCCCTGATCACTTTTCTCTGTGATCTGCTCGCCGCCCGTCGTGACCTTGGTGTAATACGAAATGCCGCCGTACGACAGCACTGCCACAAGCTTGTAGCCGCCAAATGCCAAGGCGACCACGACGATCAACCCGACCAACAATTTTTTCATCCTGTCTCACCTCACTGCTAGTATCGCTTGCCGGAAGGCGGCCAGCCATCGATTCAGCTAACAGTTTGGTGACGATTTTGTTAGTTCGCCAACTTTTTCAGCGCCGCTTTCGTGCCCAGAAAGGCCACAGCCGAGTAACTGTCGCCGGCGGCCTCCAGCTTGCCGTCCTGCCAAAACGCCGCGCCGGCAAAGCGCGGCCGCCGCGCGCTGATCACCCACCGCCTGGCACTGCTGTCGATGCCCTTAAGGTCGCCAAGCACCGCAGGACTGCCGATGAACACGAGCGGGCGGGTCGTGTAGCGCCGCAGCTCCACGACAAACGCCTGAACCTTGGCTCGCAGCACCGCCGGCTTGGGCGGGTGGCTCGCATAATCGCCGTAGTAGGCGATGTGCAGGCCAATCGGCAGCGTGCCGAAATTTTTGCCGACCTTAGCGGCAAAATAATCCGCCTGGGCCGCCGGATCGCTGTCAAACGAGAAATAGTGATACACGCCGACAGCCAAGCCGCTGCCACTGGCCTGCTGGTAGTTGGTGGCAAAACTGTCGTCAAAAAAGCTCGCCCCTTGCGTGCTTTTCAGGTAGACAAAGGCCAGCCCGGAGCTTTGCAGGGCCTGAAAGTCGGCACTGCCGTCGCTTTGGGACAAGGCGACGCCGCGCACCGGATACTTAGCCACGCCGGTTTTGCGCTGAGTCCACAGCCAGCCGCCCAGGACCAGTGCCAGGATGAGCACCAAGGCCCCCGCCGCCGTCCAAATGCGGCGGCGCTTGATGTAGGTATTTGAGTAGATGGGCCGCTTGCGCCTGCGCCTTGCCATACTGAGGGCTCCTTTCCGCAAATTAACCCTATTATACCGATTTGCTGGCAAGCCGTCAGAATTACTGTAGAATGGAAGGTGTTGATTGTTATTGCACCGGGTCTGATCCTAGTAAAATCAGCCCCAAGACTGATTTTACCTTGGCCAAACAGACTATGATGTGGTCAGTTGCAAGGAGGCAGAGCATGCTAGACGAGCGCTTGATTGGCACGACTTTCACCCTCACCCATGAAGGCAATGGCGAGGTCGTCTTGTTTGGCATTCATTATCACTACTGGCTGCTCGACGCCGCCACCACTGGTGATCTGGTGGTGGTGGCAGAAGCTTCAGCGCTGGGCTTGGGGGTTCGCCTGGCCAAACGGCAACTGCAGTATTAGCACAGCTGAGCGCCGCGCTCGCGGCAATCAAAGGAGGAGTTAACATGTTCGGAATTATCATTTGGGCAATCGTGATCATCGTTGCCATTTTTCTACTGATTATCTTGTTCTCCAGTATGGCCATTATTCATACCGGGGAAGTCGGCATCGTGGAGCGGCTGGGGAAGTACGTCCAGACGCTGCAGCCAGGCTTCCATGTGGTGCCGCCGTTCATCTACCGCATCACCGAGATCGTCAACATGAAGCAGATTCCGCTGAAGGTCGACGAACAAGAAGTCATCACCAAGGATAACGTTGTGGTGCGCATTTCCGAAACCCTGAAGTACCACATCACCGACGTCAACGCCTACGTGTACCAAAACAAGGATTCCGTGCTGTCCATGGTCCAAGATACTCGTGCTAACCTGCGTGGCATCATCGGGAACATGGACCTGAACGATGTCCTGAACGGCACCGAAACGATCAACCAGACCCTGTTCCAGCAGATCGCCACAACGACTGCCGGCTACGGCCTGAACGTGGACCGCGTCAACATCGACTCGATCCAGGTCGACAAGACCATTCAGGAATCCATGAACAAGCTGCTGCGGGCTTCGCGTGAAAAGGAAGCCAACATCATGGAGGCGGAAGGTCTGAAGCAGGCTGCCATCGCTAAAGCCGAAGGGGAAAAGCAATCTGACATTCTCCAAGCCGAAGCCAACAAGCAGACGCAGATTCTGGAAGCGCAAGGTAAAGCCGAGTCTCAGCGCCTGATTGCCGAAGCCGTACGCGACCAGATCAATTCCATCAACGAAGGGCTCAAGAACAACGGCGACTTGTACCTGACGTACAAGAACGTCGAGGCCTTGGAAGCATTGGCCAACGGGTCTTCAAACACCGTGGTCATGCCAAGTACCGCCATCGATTCACTGGGCCAGATCCCAGCCGTTGGCAAGGTCCTGGCCAGCGCCAAGCACGTCGAAAACTAACTGAACGTTCCGCAAAGTGCCGCCATCGCGAGATGCCGGCGCTTTTTTGGTGACCACTGCCACTTGGCCAAGCTAATTATTTGTCTTCCGCCAGGCACCGCGGATAATTACCCGTGGAGGTGAGTAACATGGCTGAATCATTGACAATCGTGATCCCGACTTACCAGCTTGGCACCTACTTTGAGCCGTTGCTGGGCGATTTGACGCACCAAACCGCCGACTTTACCCTGTGGCTGGTGGACGACGGCTCCACCGACGGGACTGCGGAGCGCGGGGCCGCCTTTGTCCGCGGCATCCCCAATTTTCACCACGAGGCGTTTGCCAGGCACCGCGGCGTGTCGGTCGCCCGCAATTTTGGCCTTGCGCGTGCGACGACTAGCGCGGTGGCCTTTATCGACGGTGATGACCGCATCGCGCCGACCTTTGCGGCGGTGATGGCACGCGCAATGACCCCAGGGATTGCCGCCGTGGCAGTTGGCTACCGGTGGTTCCGCGGAGCTCCACCGCGTCAGGCACAGGAAGTGCTGCTGAACCAGCGCGAGATGTTCGACCAAGTCGCCCACCACGGCACTGAAGTCGGCGGCTACGTCTGGAACAAGGCCTTTCGCACGGCCGCGATTCGCGCGGCCAACCTGCAGTTCGACGAAGACCTGCCCATCGCTGAGGACTACCTGTTCACGGCCAGTTTTGTCGCCGCGACGCCCGGCCCTTACGCGTATCTACCAGCGATTTTGTACACCAAGGAGAACCGGCCCAACAGCACAATTCACACGGCCGGCTGGGCGGCCAGGCGCCAGGAAGACGCCGTGTTCGCCCGCATCCGCCAGCTCGGCCGTACTCTGGGCTAAAAAGGCGGCGCCAGCACAAAGCTGACGCCGCCTTTGACGGTCTTGGATCAGGGCAGGTCGTTGCCTGCCGCAAAGTACACGTCGTACCACTCCTGGCGTGTTAACGTCACGTCGGAGCCGGCGGCCGAGTCCTTGATGTGCACCGGATTCATGGTGCCCAAAATGACCTGGAACGGCACCGGCATGCGCAGAATCCAAGCCACCGCGATGCCATTTTTCGAGACATGGTACTTGGCCGCCAGCTCAGCGAGCTTGGCGTTCAGCTCCGGGAACTTGGCGTTGTCGATGTAGACCCCGGCAAACATCCCGTACTGGAATGGCGACCAGGCCTGCAGGGTAACGTGCTTGCGCCGCGAAAAGGCCAGCAGCCCGCCGTCGCGATTGACCGAGCGCGGATCTTCCATGTTCACATGCATCCCGGCGTTGACCATGCCGGTGTGCATGACAGAGAACTGAACCTGGTTAATCAGGAGCGGCTGGCTGACATTTTCCTGCAGAAATGCGAACTGCTGCGGGTCAAAGTTGGACACCCCGAAGTGCCGCACCTTGCCGGCCTGCTGCAGCTCGTCAAAGGCCGCGGCGACCTCGTCTGGTTCCATCAAGGGATCCGGCCGGTGCAGCAGGAAGGCATCCAGGTAGTCGATGCCCATCCGGGAGAGCTCGCCGTCCACAGCATCGATCAGGTGCTGCTTGGAGAAATCGTAGCGCTTGCCGAACACCAGGCTGCCGTGCGAACGTGCCGGGTCGACAATGATGCCGCCCTTGGACTGAATGAACAGCTGGTCGCGCCGGAGGCCAGACTGTTTGAGTGCTTCGCCGAAGACCTTTTCAGACGCCCCCTGCCCGTAGATATCGGCCGAATCAATGAAGTTGATGCCAGCGTCCACCGCCGCGTTCAGACTCGTGGCGGCCTCAGCTGGGGACAACGCGTCCATGCGCATGATACCCAGCGCGACGTTTGACGCCGTCCAGTTCGTGTTACCAAGCTTTACCGTTTTCATGTCACAATCACCTCACCTCGGTTTAACCACAGTGCCCTGCCGCCGTCAAGCCGGGTTCTGGTACAATAGCCTAAACGAGGTGACATCATGGCAAAAATTCAACTGGCCGGCGGGATGCAGATCGACGCCCGCAGCCGGCACTCGCAAGTCAAAATGCTTTCGGCCCTGCAGCGGCTGCACGACCAAGGCGTCCCTTTTTCCAGTCTCAAGGTTGGTGAGTTTTGCCGCCTGGCCGGGGTGTCGCGCGCCACGTTTTACCGCCACCACCAGGATCTCAAGGACATTTTGGCCGTCGAGCTGCTCAAACAAATCGGCGCCTTCGAACACCGCGTTGATCAAAGCACCATCAAGGACTTTCAAAGCGGCTCCGCGCTGATCGTGTCCGCGCTGCTGGAAGCGCGGCCGCTGTGGCAGCTGATCATCTGGGCGAGCGCGGCAGACCGGGCGCAGGACCTGATGATCGGCGCCGTGCAGCGGGTGCTGATCACGCGCGACTACCCGGCGCAAGACCGCACGTTCATCAGCGGCTGGCTGGGTGCGGCACTGCTGCGGTTTGCCCTGCAGACGGCGACCACCGAGCCTGCACTGCCGCAGCCCAAGGCGCTTAGTCTTTACCGCATGCTGATCCCGGACCTGCCGCCGATTGTCGACTGACTGCCGCGAGCTAGCGCGATCAAAAATACCTCCGCCAAGTTAGCAGCTAGCTAACTTGGCGGAGGTATTGTCGATTTTTAGATTAGGCGAACTCGATAACCTGAGATGCCGGGTAACGAGCGGACTTCATCTCGTCCTTGCCGTTCTTGGCCGGCTTGCCCAGCGCAACGGCCATGACTGGCACATAGCGCTCCGGGTCGAGACCGAAGACCTTGGCCGCCTTGGTGGTGTCATAGCCGCCAATGGGGTTGGACTCATAGCCGTGCGCCCGGGCGATCAGCATCAGCTGCGTGGCGGCAATCGTGCTGTCAACCGTTGAGTCGTTGACCAGCATGGACTTAGGCGCCTTTTCGTACAGCGGCAAGAAGGTGTTGAGCACCTCATCACGCTTTTCCGGGGTGATGCGGCCATCTTCGCAGGCCTTGTTCCACAAGTCGCGGTAGGCCTTGAAGGCCAAGGTATCGCCGAAGATCTGGATCATGGCGCTGCATGAATCCAGTTGCGGCTTGTTAAACTTCATGAAGTAGGACCGAAGCTTGTCCTTGCCAGCCTCGTCGTCGACGATCACAAAGTGCCAGGCCTGCAGGTTGCAGGCGGAAGGCGCTGTGATTGCTTCAGAAATCATCTGCTGAAGCTCTTCGCGAGGAATCTTGACACTCGGATCAAAGTCCCGCACTGATTCGCGGTGCAACAACACGTCACCAAAATCATTATTCACAAAAGCCATAAACGCTCATCCTTTCTGTTCATGAATTCGCTTACATCCTTATTGTAAGCAATGCATTCGCATTAAAGAATGTTCAATCGCTACCGTATGTTAGACATCTGACAAATTACCGATTTTGTTCGCCTTTTCGAGTACTTGGACAATGAGCTGATCCATCGTCTCGTGCAGCTGCTGCCGCAGCGCTGCCGGCGACTCTGGCAGACCGGCCTTTAGCCAGCGCACGAGCACACTGACAAATCCGCCCACAAAAAACTCGGCGACAAACTGCTGAGTCGCGGGACTCACCGTCAGCTGCCGCGCCGTGATCACGGCCTGAATGTAGCCATTCAGGATTTTCAGCATCGACGTACAGAAAATCGCCTGAATCTGCTCCAACGTGATATTTGCGTAGAAGTTGGCGTACAAATCAGCATTGTTAGCCAAATAAACCAGCAGCTGGTAAACGTCTTCCTCCCAGTGGGTGTAATCCGAATCCTTCTGCAACAAGCTCAGCGCCTCGTCGGCAAAGGTCCATTGCAAGAGCCCGAACAGATCATCAAAATGATAATAAAAAGTCGGCCGCGCCATGCCGGTGGCAGTGAGCAGCTGTTGCACCGTGATGTCTTCAAACGGCCGGGTGCGCAGTGCCGCCTTTAACGCCGCCGAAAAGCGCCGCTTCGTGGCTAGCGAGATTGCTTCATTTTTCATTGTGTCTTCCCCCACGCCTTTAGAGCTGTTTCACCATGTCGAACCACACTTCACCAGCATGAGTTGAAGCCGACTGACCATCGCTGACAAACCCATTGCGCGTGTAAAACGGCACGAGTTTGGCCAGGCAGGTCAGCGTAAGCCCGCGGCGGTGTTGCCGTTTGCCCAGGTCAGACAGGGCCGCCAGCAGCGCGGACCCAATGCCTTGGCCATGTACTTCTGGGGCCACCGCCAGGCTTAGGATGGCCAGGTAAGGCGCCGTCTTTGAATTGGGCTGCGCGATTTCAAACAAGTCGTCCGTTAAGTGACGCCGCTGAATCGCTGGGCCGACCACATAACCGACCAAGCGGCCGGCCTGATGCGCCGTGATGAAAGTTTCCGGGTAGGCGGCAATGCGCGCCGCCATGCTGGCCTGACTGGCCGCCTCTGCAGGCGTGAAGCCGGCGTGTTCAATTGCCATGATGGCAGGCAGGTCCGCAGGCCGGGCCGGCTGAAAAGTTATGCTCATGACCGAGCCTCCAGCACGTATTTTTCGACCGCCGCGGCCACCCCGTCGTGGTCATTATCGCGCGTCACATGAGTGGCCGCCTGCTTCACCGCGTCAATGCCGTTGGCCATGCCGATCGCGCACCCGGCCCACTTCAGCATTGGCAAGTCGTTGGCCTCATCGCCGCACGCCATCACCTCGGCAGCTGCCAGTCCCAGCCGCTTTGCCAGCGCCGAGAGTCCGCTCCCCTTATTTGCCTTGGGATTCATGACCTCCAGGAAAAATGGCGTCGACCGCACCACGTAGTATGCGTCGCCAAAGGCCGCCCGGGCGCTTGGTTCGATCGCGTCAAGCACCGCCTTGGGCGCCGTCAGCATGCCCTTCACGTAACGAAAATCTGCCGGGACCTGGGCCGGCGTCAGGCGCGTGATACCCACCTGGCTGTCGTACGCCTGTCGCACCGCGTAGAAGCTGATATTATCGTCCGGTGTGATGACGGCACCTTGGGCGTCTCGCAAGTTATAGGTCAGCTGATGGGCCTTGGCGAACTGATCCAGTGCAGCAAAGTCGCGGCGGCCCAGGTCAAAGTTGCTGAACTGCTCGCCGGCAAGCGACAACGTCACCGCCCCGTTGAAGGTGATGGCGTACTCATCGGGTCCGCTCAGCCCCAGCTGATCCAGCAGCGGCTGGACTGCCTGCACCGGCCGCCCGGTGCACAGCACCACCTTGATGCCTTGCGCATGGGCACGTTTCAGCACGTCAGTCGTGTGCACGGTCAGCTGCCTGTGGGAATTCAGTAAGGTGTCATCAATATCCGTCGCGATCAGTTTGATTGTCATAGCGGTCCCCTTTGGTTAAACATGGGTCAATTATATCGCAGTTTCCAATTAGCCAGCAGCCAAGAAAAAGCCGCCTGCGCGCTGCAGGCGACTCATTGCGGCCTTAAAGAATCGACACATTGCCCTCGTTTAAGTCAACATGCGGCAGGTACGCGGTTTGATTGTAGACATCCACGTAATACTGATTGCCCACCACGCCCACCAGTGAGGTGGAGAGGTTCTTCAGCCCCAGTAAATGGTCATTGCCGGTCAAGTGGCGCATCCCCAGCTGGGCAATGCCGCCGTGGGTGACGATCAAGGCGTTCGCATCAGCCGGCAGAACCGCGGCAATGGTCTTGAGCGCCTGTGCAAACCGTTCACCTGCCGCGTTGAAGTCCTCGACCCCCAGTGCGGTCAAACCCGGATCGTTTTCGCGCCGGGACAGCTTCTGAAACAAAGCCAGGTGATCGTGGACTAATTCGGCCCGCTTTTTGCCTTCCCACTGGCCAAACCCGATCTCGGTCAAACCGGCCACTGGCTGCAGCTTCAGACCGGCATTGTGCGGCATGCGCGTCAGGATCAGCCTGCCGGAGGTCACCGCTCGCGGCAGCGGACTGGTGTAAGCGGCCGCAAAGCGGTACTGGTCCAGGTAGGCGGCCAGCTTCTCGTACGGGGTCAAATCATCCTGCAACACTGGACTATCACCGCTTGCGCCTTGCAACCGCTTTTCGACGTTCCACTGCGTCCGGCCGTGGCGGACGATGAACAGTCGCTTCATTACAGCTGACCCACGGTGTCGCCGCGCAGCCCGCGCCGCAGCGTTTCAAGCGCAGTGACTTCATTGCTGGCGATGTTGCCAAGGTTAATCCCAACACCGAACTGGCGGATCAGCGCGACCTGCTGGCTCTTCAGCGGCGCCTCAAAAATCAGCTGGTCGGTGCCCCCTTTGGCTAATTCTTGCAGCTCGTCTTCGATGATGTTCCCCTCTGCGTCGTAAATACCGATGTTCTTGCCGGCCTCGCGCGCCTCAATGATGACGTAGTTGGCACCGCTTTGCAGGTCAGCTTGGATCTGCATCAGCCGTTCGTGGATGGACAGCTCATGATCCAGCGTCGGATCTTTTTTGCCCACCTCGGAAATGACAAAAAGGCCGGCGTCTTTGGCCTGCTGAATCACCTGCTTGCGCGTGCTGCCCGCGATTGTGGTTGAGCCGTCACTGACTTCGACGCCGCCAAACCCTAGCGCCTGCGTCTCCTTCAAGAAGTCGTTAAATTGCCCGTTCATCAACGCGACTTCCAGCAGGGTGCCACCGGGGTATGGAATCACACCGGCCGCTTGGTACTTGGCCGTCTTCTGCTGAATCAGCTCACGGTCCATCGTGGCCGCTGTGCCCCAGCCGAACTTGGCGTAATCCAGGTAATCACCGGCCGTCGCCAGCAGATCCTCGGTTTCGTTCAGCCCGAGTCCCTTGTCCAGCATCATTGTCTTGCCGCGCGGGGTCGTGGTTTTTGGTGTGTTCTTCAAAAATGCGTAGGCCTTCATTGATCAAATTGCCTCCAAGTTTTAATGACTCCTATTTTACCAGTTTACTGAAAACAATATGTGACAATCGTGTGAAACTTCTCATGCAAAAAGGCCGCCCGCCGGCAGCCTTCCTGTGATTTTAATTGAATTAACGGGTCAGCGCCGTGACACTTTCAATGCTGGTCGTCTGGGGAAACATGTCGACCGGCTGGGTCTGCGCCGCGTGGTAGCCAAACGCCTCAAGTGCCTTGATATCGCGGGCCAGTGTCGCCGGGTTGCAGGACACATACACGAGCTTGGGCGGCAGCAGCACACCCACCGCGGCGATAAATTCCTTGGCCAGCCCCTTGCGCGGCGGGTCCACCATCAACACGTCGACTGGTAGTTCTTCTTGTTGCCACTGCTGCATGGCGTCTTCGGCCTTGCCAACAGTGAAGGTCACATTGGTGATGCCGTTGAGCTTCGCGTTATCGCGCGCGTCACCCACGGCCTCGGGCACGATTTCCACGCCGTAAACCTGCTTCGCGTGCTTGGCCATGGCCAAGGAAATCGTCCCGATACCAGAATACGCATCGATCACGGTTTCCTTGCCGGTCAGACCGGCCGCCTCGATGGCCTGTGAATACAGAACCTCGGTTTGCAGCGGGTTGACCTGGTAGAAGGACAGCGGCGAAATGTGGAAGGTATTGCCCAGCAGCTGGTCGGTCAGATAAGAATGTCCCGCCAAAAGCCGTGTCTTCTTGCCCAGAATCACGTTGGTGCGCTTGTCGTTGAGGTTCAGCATGATGCTGGACACTTCCGGCAGGGCGGCCTGGATGCCGGCAACGATGTCGTCTTGGTGCGGCACCGCCCAAGACGTGACCACCAGCACGATCATCATGTCCTTGGAGTAATAACCGCGGCGCACCATGATGTGCCGAACCAGTCCAGAGTTGGCCTGCTCATCGTACCCGGTCAAGTGGTATTTGCGCAGCAGATCGCGCACCACGATCACCGCGGCGTCAATCTTCGGGTCTTGAATGTAAAAGTCCTCCAGCGGCACCAGCTCGTGGCTGCGGCGCTTGAAAAAGCCGGTGGTCGCCTGGCCATTAATCTGGCGCACCGGGATCTGGGCTTTGTTGCGATACCCGGTTGGGTTGTCCATACCAAGCGTGGGCCGGACCGGAATGTGGAGGCCCTGCTTTTTAAACAACTCCTGGATCTGATGCTGCTTAAATTTCAGCTGGGCCGGGTACGCCAGGTGCTGCAGCGGCGCGATGCCGGTTTGCGTGTAGGTATGATCCACGGCCAGGACCCGGTCTGGTGAGGTCTGTTCAAGCTTCTTGAGCTTGGCAAAGCCGTACTGCTTCTCCGTCTTGAGCACGTGCACCAGCGCTTTTTCGCCTGGCAGCGTGTCTTCGATGAACAGCGGATAGCCATCGATCTTGGCCACCCCCATGCCTTGGTACGTCAGATCTTCAATTTCAACTTCAAGTTCTTGGTTCTTGACCACTGGGGTTTTCGCCACCATGGGCCTCCTTTCGCCGCAGCGCGGCAACGCGAAAAATGACTCCACTCACTGTACCAGACCGGCCGGCAACTCACAAGCCGATCGAGTAGGAGGTAGCCGATTAATTCGGCTACCGACCTCTCACACCACCGTACGTACGGTTCCGTATACGGCGGTT
>NZ_RHOL01000003.1 GCF_003946465.1 Lacticaseibacillus hegangensis
GTTGGCACTTCGCCAAGATCGACATCGTCGCTGCCATCTTTTGCATCACCCGGAATCACGAAGTGGTTAGTCGTCTTGCCATCTTCGCCTTCAACGGCTTTGATTTCAGGCGTCTTCCCATCAACACCATTCTTCAGGGTGCCAACAGTTTGGCCGTTGACCTTGATGTCGTACCCAGTTACGTTGCCGTCCGCATCCTCAGTCGGTTCAAGAGTTGGCGTTGCACCATCTTTACCGTTGAACAGATCCTTGGATTCGGTAGTCCCATTGGCGTGCGTGATCGTGACCGTGTAACCGGTCTTCTTATCATTTTCGTCAGCTGGTTTGTAGTCAGTGACACTGATCGTGTCACCTGCTACTGTTGGCACTTCGCCAAGATCGACATCGTCGCTGCCATCTTTTGCATCACCCGGAATCACGAAGTGGTTAGTCGTCTTGCCATCTTCGCCTTCAACGGCTTTGATTTCAGGCGTCTTCCCATCAACACCATTCTTCAGGGTGCCAACAGTTTGGCCGTTGACCTTGATGTCAAATCCTTCACCAGTTTCGTTGCCGTCTTTGTCCTTGGTTGGCTCAATGGTTGGAGTTGCCCCATCGTTACCATTCCATACCGTCGTCACAGTGTCGTCACTGCCATCACCATGCTTAACAGTGATCTTAGTCCCACCGTTTGGATGAGTATCGTCGCCATCAACTGGCGTTGCCGTGATCGTATCTCCATCCTTTGGTGGTTCGATCGAACCTAAGACAGTATCATCGCTGCCATCTTCCTTAGTCCCTGGAAGGTAGAATTCAACCTTACCGTCTTTGCCGTCGCGAACTGATGGCGTCTTCGCATCCGCGCCGTCTTTACCATTCTTGATTGTGATCGTCCCGGCTGGTTTCCCGTTAGCCGTCACGTCATAAGTGGTTGTCCCGTCACCGTTATCCTTACCGGTCTGACTGATAACTGGAGTTGCCCCATCGTTACCATTCCATACCGTCGTCACAGTGTCGTCACTGCCGTCACCATGCTTAACAGTGATCTTAGTCCCACCGTTTGGATGCGCATCATCACCATCAACTGGCGTTGCTGTGATCGTGTCTCCATCCTTTGGTGGTTCGATCGAGCCGAGAACAGTCTCATCACTGCCATCTTCCTTAGTCCCTGGAAGATAGAATTCAACCTTACCATCTTTGCCGTCACGAACTAATGGCGTCTTCGCATCCGCGCCGTCTTTACCATTCTTGATTGTGATCGTCCCGGCTGGTTTCCCGTTAGCCGTCACGTCATAAGTGGTTGTCCCGTCACCGTTATCCTTACCGGTCTGACTGATAACTGGAGTTGCCCCATCGTTACCATTCCATACCGTCGTCACAGTGTCGTCACTGCCATCACCATGCTTAACAGTGATCTTAGTCCCACCGTTTGGATGAGTATCGTCGCCATCAACTGGCGTTGCTGTGATCGTGTCTCCATCCTTTGGTGGTTCGATCGAGCCGAGAACAGTCTCATCGCTGCCATCTTCCTTAGTCCCTGGAAGATAGAATTCAACTTTACCATCTTTGCCGTCACGAACTAATGGCGTCTTCGCATCCGCGCCGTCTTTACCATTCTTAATTGTGATCGTCCCAGCTGGTTTCCCGTTGGCCGTCACGTCATAAGTGGTTGTCCCGTCGCCGTTATCCTTACCGGTCTGACTGATAACTGGAGTTGCCCCATCGTTACCATTCCATACCGTCGTCACAGTGTCGGCACTGCCGTCACCATGCTTAACAGTGATCGTGGTTCCACCGTTTGGATGATCTTCAGTAACTCCTGCCGGCGTTGCGGTGATCGTATCTCCGGACTTAGGAGCATCGATTTCAGCCAACTTCGTGTCATTAGTACCATCGCCCTTCGAGCCCGGTATATAGAACACGATCTTACCATCATCAGTTGTCTTAATCTGAGGCGTCTGACCGTCTACACCATCCTTACCTTTTTCACCATTCTTAACGGTGAACGAGCCTGCCGGCTGTCCATCTGCGGTGATCTGGTACGTAGTCGTCCCGTCGCCATTGTCGGTGCCATTTGGATCAACAACTGGCGTTACCCCGTCATTACCATTCCATACTGTCGTCACGGTGTCGGGACTGCCGTCAACGTGCTTAACGGTGATCCTGGTCCCGCCATTTGGATGATCAGCGTCACCTTCGATTTCCTCAGCAGTTACTGTATCCGCAGCACTTGCTTTTGGCTTGGCAACATAAATAACCCAGATGTCTTGGCCTGAAGTACCAAAGGTCCCATCGGCCGTGCTGTCATCAGGTAAATTGTTGATCTGGCCGCCGTTAATATCGGCAGTCGCATAGTAGTGCAGAACACTGGTATCAAGTGTGCCGTCAGCATCAGACAAGCCTTTGCCTTCGCCGCTTAAGGTGTCAGGAACCGAATAATCATTGGAGTAATTGTACCCGACTTCACCAGATACCGTCTCAGGATCCTTCAGTTCGATACCGTCAACGTTCTGATAGACATAGTGAACAGTCCCTGTGCCTTTGGCCGCTTCAGCCTTGGCATAGGTTACAGTGATCGTGATGTCTTTATCTTCGTCGTCGGCTGCGGCAAGTAAACCAGCTGCGGCTTGTTTGATGGACTGACCATCGTCACCTACCGTTGTTTCGGTCACTTGTGCTGGAGTTGGCGTGGCGCCATCCACTGGCTCAGGAGTGAAAGTTGCAAAGGGTGCAGTTTGCTTCCAATCGCCATACTTAACGACCTTGTTAGTCGTGTCGCCTTCTGTGTAGTAAGTACGATTGAACACAACTTTCCCAGTCTCTAGCAGCTTCTTCTGACCGTTCTGATCACCGTTAATTGTGACATTCAGGAACTTATGTGTATCATCATAGTTCACATCACGTGGTTCATTTGGTGCAGGGTGCTCGACCAATTCAGCCTTTTCTTTGTCATAGTTAATGGTGAAGGTGATTTCTTTATCTTGGTCTGCTGTCTCAGCCGCCATTGCCGCAAGTTCTTCCGTGACGGTTTTGTGATCATCATCTTGGGTATTCTGGTCGATGTTTGCTGGTGAAGCCTTATAACCATCGTAAATTACCGGTGTATAGCCAACGGTCATGAACTTGCCAGTGTCATCAACAATCCACGGGCCATAATCTTTCACGCCACTGTCAGGATCGTTATCATCGATCTGATATTGACGCGTCAAAACGACCTCATCTTCGTTATCATCTTGCTTCGTCGTTACACCGTCTTTTATCATCATCATGATCGGGTGCAGGACTTTATGCGTGTCGTTGTAGAGAGGATCTGTCGGGTCTGTCGGTGCGTCATGCCACTGCAAGTCAGGCTGGTTCGCGCCGTAATTGACCACGCGGGTCGCAATGAAATTCGTCAGGTACTTTCCACCAATGTTTGTGTTCTGGGTACCATCGATGAGAACCGAACCATCACTAGCTGTTACTTTTTTACCAACCAATGGTAAGTCGGCGGACGTAATAGTCTTGTTCGTCTCATCCACGATTTTACCGACTTTGTTCGCGACTGTTGGAATATCGCTTTCAGTAATTGGCGTCAGCAAAACATCAGTGTCGTTGCCGCCAGCACCGGTTGAATTCGTTGTCCATGGCGTGTACACTGGAGCGCCACTAGCATCAAGGGTTGCCGTCCGGTAAATCTGAATAGGTGAGCCTTTCTTCTCAGCTGGTGCACCGTCCCCATTGTACTTAACAATAGCCTGCACCGTCCCAATCAAATACCGGGACGTTACTGTGGTCGGGTCCCCATTCAAAGCCGAGCCAGGATTGCCCGGAGTGTATACTCTAGGCCCGTCTGTAGCGTACTTAATCGTCAGCGTCTGGGCAGTCTCAGTAAACTTCGCATTGGTCGTGCCATCGGTGGCAATCTTGTGACCGGGGACGTCCTTGTTGAGGGTCACGGTTGTAATTGAATCGCCAATATTGCCTTTGAGATCAATTGAAGACTGGCCATCAGTATTCGAAATCGGCTTATTATTTTCGTCCACCAACTTAACAGTGATCGTACCCTTTGTTTCGACTGGCGCGTACTTGATCGTGAACGTCTGGGCAGTCTTAGTAAACGTCGCATCGGTCGTGCCATCGGTGGTGATCTTGTGACTGGTGACGTCCTTGTTGAGGGTCACGGTTGTAATTGAATCGCCAATATTGCCCTCGAGATCAATTGAAGACTGGCCGTCAGTATTCTTGATTGGCTGGTTATTTTCGTCCACTAAGTTAACAGTGATCGTACCCTTGGTTGCGACTGGCGCGTAAACGATCAGAATCGTCTGGTCTTTATCAGTAAACTTAGCTTTGAGCGTTCCATCCTCTATGATTGTAAAACCTGGGGCGGTCTTGTTGACGGCACCAGCTGGGATGCCCGTCCCAATATCACCGTCAAGATAGTACGTCTGTTGAAAATTGGGATCACTGGGTACGACAAGCGCGTCGTGATTTTCACCCACCACCAAATTGACAGTGATCTTGCCTTGTGCTGTAGGCGTATCGGTGCCAGTGCCGGTACCGGTACCACCGGCATCATTCTTCTTGTACGTGAGGGTAACAACTTGGTCAGGCTGATCCGTGAAGACATAGCGTTCCTTGATTGGGTCCTCGCCAACCATCGTGTACCCTTCAACAGTCTTGGGAATTTTTGTCGTCACGACCGGTTGTCCTGCTGGCTGCGAGCCTAAAGGAGCAGCATCCCGAATCTCATGACCGTCTGCTTGGTCCACATAAATGACCTTGGCAGTATATTTCTTCACTTCAGTTTTGGTGCCGTGATAGGTAATGGTCACCTGATGGGTGTTGCTGCCTTCAAGAGCACTGACTTTGGCAATCCCTAATTTAGCCAGTGCTGAACTCAAACCAGCAAAATCAGTTGCACTGCTAATGTCAGACTTAATTTGATCATCAAACGCACTGGTAATATCGACTTCTGTTTTCTTCGGGTCAAAAGTATACCCAGCCGGTGGATTCAATGGGCTGAAATCGATCGATTCTGCAGAAGTGAGCTTCTTCTGTTGCTGACTGTTGGCAATCTCATTGCCGTTCCCATCGACATACTTATAAGTAACTGGGAAATTAGCCTCGGCAGGCGTATCAGTTGGCGTATCCGTGGTCGTATCAGTCGGCGTATCGACGACTTCAACTTTCGCATCTGTCCCGATACTGCCATCTTCAGCAGGGACAAGCAGGTCGGTTATCTTCAAGCTGCTCATTTTGCCCGGAATCTTGACGTAAAGATAACCACCATGGGTTCCAAAAGCTTGCTTGACTTGATCAGCTGACAAGGTAAATGTCAGCGATGTAGAGTTGTCATCATTGTCCGTTTTTGCCAATGTATCCCAATCAAAAGTTGGATCAGCATAACTGACATCCGAAATTTGATTGAGCACTGTCTTGTCTAAGGCCTCAGCACTAAAAACACCGACCTGAAGTTGACCAGCCCCAGTTACTGGGGCTAGACGGAACAAATCATCTGGCTTAAGTGTTGACTGCTCAGCCTCATTGCCATGCAGTAGTATGTCGGTGTTTTTATTGATATCCGTTAATGCCGCGGTATCACTGGTACCAGCCGACATCTGCTGAATTTGCTCCGCTGTCAAGTTACCAACAGCAAATTGAGCGATCATATGTGCCACGGCGGGCGCCCATGTGGACGGATCAAACAATTTAAAACCAGAATCCTTAGTTTTATCTTTCAGGGTATTGAGCGAACCTAAGTTAGAAAAATGATCAAACGTGATCGTAATTGGCTGATCATAAGCAAGATATTTCTTGGTCGTGTCCCCATCCTTGACTTCCCGGACACCGGCTTTAACTATGATTTGACCATCGACACTGGTGTATGCATCTGATTTAGTCAGCTGGAGTGTCTGCAAGAAACTCTTGTTATAAACCTCTTCCACCTGAGAAGAATCGGTGTCAGCCATGAGCACTTGAATAGTCTGTGGAAGACCCGTCTTGTTGAATGAGTCGGTTGCGGATGCCTTAGCAGCCGCAATCTCGTCATCGCTAGGATCTACTAAGCGAATTGCGTTGCCCGCCGACTGAGTGTCTTCAGCTTGGGAATTGTCAGCAACCTCGGCTAATGCTGCTCTCGAAGCAACCGCCGATGTGGGCGTCGCTGTTTCCTGTTCAGCTGTCGTCTTCGCTTTTGGAACTACCACAGCGGCCGGTTCGCTTGAATGCCCATCCAACGAGGCTTTCAAAATAACAGTGGATGTGCCATTCAGCGCAACACTAAAATAACCGTTTTCATCGGCGGTCACCGTTCGGGTAATGCCATTTTCAGCAGTGGCTGTAACTTGTGCATTGGCCGTCGTCGTCCCTGTGACGGTGACCAGACCACTTTCAGTCGTGGTTGCCTGGGCATTTTTAATCTCAAGCAGTGCTTTCGCCGGTGTGGTCTCCGGGATTGCAGCAGTGGCGGCTTGCGTCTCAAGAACGGCTGTGTTCGAAACGTTCGCCGCCGTTGCACTGGAATCTGAGTTCGTCACCTGCGCTGTCGGCTCCAGGTTCGTAGTTGTGTCAGCTTTGACAGTGTTGACTTGTACAAATGGCAGAACTGTGAAGAAGGTCGTTACCAAGCCCGTAAAGACCCACTTCTTGCCATCTTTGAACATCTTATAATGGATTTTCCGATCAGTATCAACTCTTAAAGAGTTACTCTTGGGACTTGCTTTCATCATACTCCTCCTCATTTCTTGCACTGCGCCATCAAAGCGAAGATGCTTAGTGGGGTTGACAACCCCCTGGTTGAGATGAGTATAGCATTAGAGAATTGCAAGGCTAAACCAGTTTCGAAAAATTGTTTTTATATTATTTGAACTGGGCTTATTTAGGAATTCCCTATTCCTTATAGAGAATGGACATAATGTAAAATTTGTACACAGATAGTCGATTCATGGGAACAAAATACTTTCAAGATTCTGATAACAGAATATTCTTGAATCATACTACTCTTAATTTCCCACTTTCTCCCCTTCTAAGACCTGTTAGTCAGCGCGTCAGGCGCTCCTGCCAATCTTCCAGAATACTGTTTTCTCCACCACCAAACAGCAGCCAGGCGGCAACAAACACTGCCGCTGGTGGGCAACGGTCGGGGCCCTTTTCTAAAAAAGTATCAGAATTGATTCAGAATTCATGGCTGGCGAATATATCTGAGGGAGGGTAAGCTGGCTTTGAGCGATTCTGTCACTGCAATTGGACAACTTTACTTGCCTGCTTGGCAGTGACAAACAGGGTTTCTATTCCGACCTGCCGTCGATGCTGCTTCTGCTGATCATCATGCGCATTTTTTGGCGGTGGCCAGAACAAACGCGCAGTCACCAGATTTGGGCAGGCATTGGCCTGACCGTTGCGGTGTTTCTTGGCGCATTGATCAAACCAAACCTGATTGTACTGATACCAGCGGCTGCCATTGTCGCGCTAATTTTGCACCACCAGCATCTCCTCAAGCCTTTGAAGCTCTGGCTGCCGATGCTGCTCGTGGTGGTCGGCTTTGGCCTCAGCGTACCGGCTACCCGCGTTATCGACGCCGCCAGCCACTACACCCCCAAGACCGAATTTGCGTTTCCCGTTTCCAATTGGCTGCTGATGGGAACCAACGCAAAAAGCCACGGCATGTATGCCGCCCACGACGTCCTCGCCGCGATCAAGCTTCCTGACCAGGCGGCCCGTCAGCATCATGACTTGGTGCTGCTGAAACAGCGCGTGAAGCATCTGGGGGGTTCGGGACTGATCAAGCTATGGTTCACCAAATTGGGCATTCTGCTGAATGTTCAAGGGATTCAGTCCTGGTACAACGGTGGGTTCCGGTCGGCACCGGCGGTCTATCAAAAGCACGTCCAGACACTGGCTGCCCTGACCGCCATCAGCTATACCACGGCCACGCTCACCTTGTGGCTGACTTTGATTTTGCGCCTGCTCACGTGGCAGCCCGAGTGGCGCCAAGCCCGCGACACAGCCAGTATGCTGGCTGTGGTCACCGCCCTGGGCTACTTGGCCTGCCACACCCTCCTGTGGGAAACCGAGGCCCGCTACGGTCAGATCATTCTGCCTTCACTGCTGTTCACCTTGGCGAGCATCCCCAAGCCGGTAAAAGCAAAAGCGGCGGTCCACCGGCTCGTCTGGCGTCCTGCGGTTTTGTTGGGCCTGACCTGCATCAGCGTGCTTGGCCTGAGCCACGCGGTGGGTGCAGTGCACCCGCAACCGCTGGTGGTGGCGGCCCAGCGCAGCCAGCTGTCCGAGAAGTATCACGCCAAGCCTGAACGACTCAGGCCAAACGCTACGATGACCGAGAACGTGACACTGAACGGTCCTGCCGATTACTTTTCCGTGCAGATTCATGCGCATTCAGTCGTGGCGGTCACGCTGACCAAGCTGACCAGCGGCCAAACTTACCACTTAACCGATGCGGGAGCCGTCTATCGGCTGCATCACCCAGTGGAGTCCGGCCGCTACCAAATCACCGTACACAACTGGCGCACCACCAGCCAAGCGGTCGATGTGGTGCGCACTGCCCATTATCAACTGAGTGCCTCTCCGCTCGTGATCAACGGCACCGCGTCCCACACTGCGTCCCTCATTTACACTAATTTGCTTCATGCTCACGGGAGGTCAATCAATGGATAAACGTGTGACAACAATTTATGACCGGTACGGGGAAGCCCTGCGCTACCTGGTCGTCGGCGGGCTGACCACGGTGATTAACATCGTGCTGTTTTTCAGCCTAACTCACCTGGGCACTGCCTGGTTTTGGGCCAACATCGTCGCCTGGGTGCTCAGCGTCCTGTTTGCTTTTATTGCGAATAAAAAGCTTGTGTTTGGCGCTGCCGACATGACCCCCAGAACAGTCGTGAAAGAAGCCGTCAGCTTCTTCACGCTGCGCGGGGCCTCACTGCTAGCTGACACCGCCATCTTGTTCGTGGGGCTAACGCTGCTTCACGGCTCGCCAATCATGTCAAAGTGATTGACCAGGTGGTCGTGATCGGTCTGAATTACGTCTTCAGCAAGCATATTTTCTCTTAACCCACCGAAGCTGGGCACCAGCTCACGTCAAAAAGGCGACTGCAACACACAGCAGCTTCGGCGCGTTACTTAATCGAACGGCCAAGTCCACAAAGGCCTCTGCGCTGCGATTCGCTAACTGAATCGTGGCACAGAGGCCTTCATGCTTTGGACAAAAAACCGCTCTTCGATGGCTCAAGTGCCAGCCCCTTACCTGGAATGCATCAGGCTGCCTAAATCGAGCTTCACCACCCGATCGGCGTGAAAGCCCAACTTGGCCTTACGGTAGTGCGTCGCGCCTGATTCAAACAACACGTAAAGATCCTCGCCGTCTGCATAGATCTGCTCAAGATACGGGGGCAGCGTGACGGTTTTAAGGGTATCATCACCGTCAAAATCAAGCCAAGTCCGCTGGCCGTCATTGTCAAACGCCAAGATGCTGGACGAATTAGGCCCGAACGACTGCGAAAACAGGATCTGGCCATGATAGAACGTGACGCCCTGCAGCTTTTTACTGGTCGTGTAATTGCCCGCTTGATTGGCTCCGCGAAGCTCTACTCGGCGCCGGTTCGCGGTATCGGGCAGGCCCGCTTCGTCAGCGGCAACGCCGCGAAATTGCCCTGGGTACTTTGGTCAAAAAAGCCGACGTAAAGCGCATTGTTGTGGTAGGTCAGAAACGAGGCCCGCTTGACCCGATTCAACGACACGACTTGGTCAAACTTGCTGGTCAACCAGCTAGGCCACTGGCAGCGGCGCCGGCAATTGAGGCCCCAACCCGCGGCGCGCCAGGATCCAATCATCACCGTTCCACATTTCTGTTTTCTGGCGATTAGCCGAAAAATCCCAGAAACTCAGGCGTTCGAACTCGATCACCGCGTTGTTCGGGGCGAGGCCGACCCATTCATAGCTGCCAGCGTCCACGGTGTTGACGTACTTCGCCCATTCCACCGGCACAGTGACGGCTTGGCCGTCAGCATTGATGTACGTCCGCGTCTGACCGGTCAAACTGCGAAGCGGTTCAAGCCGTTGACGGTAGGTGGAATCAACCTCTTGCCACACTCGCTCCGCAATCGCAAACGCCTGGGTCTCATCAGGCAGCTTGCCCGCGATTGGCTGTGTCAAGGCGTTATAAGAATAGAGGTACCCATTGTCACCGTAGATGACGGTGACATGTTCCCGATTGAGTGCCTCCTGCTGCAAGGCGGCTGGCTGATACCGCCGCAGGTGAACCTGCTCGCCGTTTCGTGGGACCATCTGTTCGACCACAATCTGGTAGCCGTGGGGAATCTGTAGCGCCGGGTATGTGTGGCCATTTAGTTTCAAAGCCGGCATATTTCTCCTGCTTTCTTTATTGATTCACTGATTATCCAACTGTGCAATGCGGTGAAGCACGGCCAAAAGGTCCTGCTGGCTCACCCGGCCGTTTGCTGCGGCCAAGCACTGACTAAGCGCCTTTTCCTCCGCATCCAACGCGGCTTTGACTTGCGGATACAAGTCCTCACCCGCCTTGGTAAGCCAAAGCTCGAACCTTCGGCCATCGGTAGCAGATTGACGCTTGTCCACCAGCCCCAGAGTAACCAACCGGGTGATTTCCCGGTTAACATTGCTTTGGTGGCGGCTGTCCGCCCGCACCAACTGATCCTGCGTCACGCCTGGATCATCATGCAGCTTCAGCACAAAAAAGTACTGGCTGCTGTTTACCCCCAGCGGTTTCAGGCGCCGGTCAAGCACGCGCAGCGCATTGTTCGATGCGGTGTGAAGCTGCTTGATGATGGTCTGATCATTTTTGTCTGGAATCATGATGTCCCTCCTAGGCATCGACAACCGAAAACTGAGTCCGTGTATGCTTGGGTTGCGCGCTTTCGTCAAGCAAGGCCGCGGCAAAGGTAGCCACCGATACCTCATTTTTCCCGGCGGCACTGTTGATAATGTGGCTGCCACCCACGCGATAGGTCGTTTTCGGCCCATCGGTGAAATCAGTGGATGGTGTAATTGCCGTCCAGTTCACGTCATCGACTAACTGCAAAAATTCAAATTCCCGGTTTTGCTCAATCATCCCTGCGAGCCAAGGTTCGCCGGCAAAGCGCTTCATCGTGTCGGTGAGCAGTGTGCTGCCATCTGGCTTGAGCAGCGTTGAGGCGCCAATCACAAAGAATAACTGAGTCGCTTGATCCTCACGGAAAAAGCTTATCAGGCCGGTGGCTAAATCAACGTGTTCATACGGCTTGGCGGAAGCAAACGCGTCAACAATAATATCAAAATCTGATAAGTCGGCCTGCGTCAGTGCCATGGCGTCTTTGGCCAGAATCGCAGCCTGGTCGCCGAACAGCTTTTTTGCTTTTTCTGCACTGCGCACGATGGCTGTGGCCTGCAGACCACGGTCAAGCGCTTCCTTCATGATTGCCTGGCCGACGTGACCCGTCGCACCAATAATACCAATTTTTGTCATATGGTTTCTCCTTTTTATCGGGTGAGATTAGTTTAAGTTAAACACTGTTTCGGCGGTGCCGTGGGCAATTGCTTCACGCTGGGCAGCCGTAATGTCCGCCTGTTCAAGAAATTGACGCGTTTCATTTCCGGATTGAACATAAGGAAAGTCTTCGGACCACATGACGTGATCGGCGCCCATTTCAGTCAGCACCAGCTGCATCTGCGGCGCGGTGAACATGCCGGATGGTGACAGGTAAACCTGGCGCTTGTAGTAATCCGAGAACTTCAGCGGCAGATCAGTGATAATTGGGCTGAAGCCATCGATCCGTTCTAGGAACATTGGGACAAATTCGCCCCAGTGACCGGAGGCAATCTTGAAGTGCGGGTATTTCTCCATGATGCCGGACGTGATGATCCTAAGCATCTGAATGCCCTGCTCCATGTGCCAGCCCCACATGGCCCCGGCCATCATCGTGGCGCCTAATGCGTTGTATGCCTTGCTGTCGTACAGCATCGCCTTTTGATCGTTCGTGATGACGCCTGGATGTAGATAAAGTGTGGTGCCTAGCTGGTCAGCGGCAGCGAAGATCGGCTCAAAGCGGGGATCATCCAAGAACTGACCATTGATGCTGCCAGAAATGATGCCACCCTTCATGCCCAGCTTGGTCACGGCGTATTCGAGTTCTTTGGCGGCCTCATCTGGCGTGTTGGCTGGCAGGGTGGCCAAACCGGCAAACCGGTCTGGGTACTGACTAATGTTTGCTGCCAGGGTCTCGTTTTGGGCGTGAGCGCCGTCAACCGCGTACTGGTCAGGCAGGACTTGCGGGGAATTGCCAGCATCCGAGATCACCTGCATGTCGATTCCGTTCTTATCCATGTACGCGACCTTGTTGCTGAAATCCACAAGGTCCGGACGCAGTTGGTCCTGACGCGGATTGTTGTTTTTCACTTCTGAGTATTGGTTAAATTCCTTGATGTTCCGATCTGTGTCGTAATGCTCTTCAACGGTAATAAGTTTCATCGTAAACCCTCCAAAAATTCGTTTGATTTATATGCGTGTGCATAGTGTTGGCCAAAAAATTTGGTCGGAAGAGACCCGGCCTTATCGTCTTGACAATTTGCTTACCAAAAGTAGCTAATTTTTAACGCAAACTGAGTATAGCACATTTGTATGCATGCGCATAGTGTTTTCCCAAAATTAATTTCAAGCGCCTTCTCACCAGCTTTTATGGCATCATGGCGAGTTAGGAATGGCCTTGCGCCGAAATCAAAACATCCACTGTCAGTGACGTACCAGTCGCTAGCAAAGAGGAAATTTACTTGACACAATTGGTTTGAACTACTTGGTTAAACCCACAGCCTTCATGCTGAAATCCCAAAGCTCATCTTGGATCTGCTGATCATAAGTCATTTTCGACGAGCGAATCGGCTTGTCACTGCTGCGGTCAAAATACCTTGCCGGACCCTTGGCGAACTTGTCATCCACCATCAAATTCTTGATCATCGTGGCCGAGTCCTTCGCGGTACTGAGTAAATCTGCTACCTGTACCATCATTTCCGGCGTGAAGCGCGATTTGTTTTTGGACAGCCCAGTTTCGACCATAAGCCCAGGATTAACAGTGTTCACGACGATCGACTTGCCAGCTGCCGTCAGCCGCCGATCCAATTTATAGGTGAACAGAATCGCGCAAAGCTTGGAATAAACATAGCTGCGCTGATCCACCATGGCGTCGCGGCCAGGATATGCGATTGCCTCAACCCCTGGCCAGGCCACACCCCGAAGCGGCGTGTCATGCCGCTCGCTGCTGACCGTCACAATGCGGCTGTCGTCATGCATCAGCGGCAGCAGCAGCTGTGTTAGCAAAAAGTGGCCAAGGTAATTGGTCTCAAAAATATTGTTGAACCCATCAGCGGTCACCGTTGCGGTCCGCCCAGCGATGCCGGCGTTGCAAACCAGCCCGTAAAGCGGCTCGTCAAGCGCCTTGAAGGCAGCAACAAAATCCCGCACTTTAGCCAGCGAGGAGGTGTCCAACTCAAGACACGTCAAGTTGGCGTCTGGTACCGCCTTAAGAATTTCGTCGCGCGCCGCGCTTGCTTTCGTCATATTGCGGCAGGCCATGATCAGGTGGTAGTCCCTTCCCTGGTCAGCAATCTGTTTTGTCGTCTCAAACCCCAAGCCGGAGTTTGCGCCCGTAATAATAATTGTTTTTGTCATCTGTCTGTCTCCTTGGTGGTCAGCTTCAAACAGCTGCTAACCTTTTTGCACTGGTTTAAACGTAATTTTCTGCTCAGACTTCATTTGCACTTGGCCTCATGAATGAATCGAGGAACCAGTGCAAACTGGTAAGCAAAAAATAGTGTACCACGTTTATATGCACGTGCATAGTGTTTTAATTTTTGTTATCAAAAAGCCTCGAACTCCAGTCGGTCATAGAGTTCGAAGCTTTGCGAGACGATGTTGACGGCATCATTGGTTATTTTAAGATACCGGTGAGTGACAGCACGATGGCCGCCACGATAATCAGGCCCATCAGCCGCACCGGCTTTTGGCCTTTGCGCAGAAGATAAAACAGGCCGAGGAATAGCAGCACCGGCAGCAGATCCGGCACAATACTGTTAAGAATCGACTGCAGATTGATTTTAACCTGCCCCACCGCAAATTTCAGCGGTGTGCCCACTGTGATGGTAGTCGGGATCAGGGCGCCGAGCACCATCATCCCAAGCGCACCAAGCGAATCCGTGACGCGCGCGATTTTCCCGCCTTTGAGCAGACCGGTAACGCTGGCCTGACCCAGGTGATAGCCCGAGTAGAAGCAGATGTGGCCAACAATCAGCGCGTAGGCACAAAACAGGACAACGAATAAGATTGGCCCGAGCGCACTGCCGTTTTTAGCCATGTCAATGCCGATCCCCAGCAGAATGACCTTGACCAGTGACTGCGTGATGGTGTCGCCAATGCCGGCAACTGGCCCCATCAGCGCTGCCTTGAGGTTGTTGATCATATCCCCACTGAGTGAATCGTCATTCGCCTTTTTCTCCTCCAGCGAGGCCACGATGCCGGCAATCATCGAGCCGAATGTGTTCTCGGTGTTGTAATACGTCAGCTCGCGAGTCAGCCCCTCGGCCAACTTGTCCTTGTCGTCTGGGTACAGGTCTTCGAGCACATAAGACATCGCGTGGGCAAATCCGAGCCCCATCATCCGCTCGTAGTTGTAGCAAATCTGGCCCCATGACTGCCATGCAAACCAAGTCTTCCGCAGGGTTTTCTTGCTAAGCTTTTTTGGCGTCTGTTCCATCACGATGACCTCCTTGTGGCATGTAGTAATAGTGCAGCAGCGCGAGTCCCGTCCCGATAATGGCAATGGCCATCACGTCGAGTTTCAAGTACGCCGCCAGGGCGAACCCGATCAAGATGAACGGAATCGTCGACTTCTTGGCCAACACCTGCATCAGCATTGCGAGTCCCAGCGCCGGCATCATTTTACCGATCAACATCAAAATATTGGTGATCTGAACCGGCAGTGCCGCCATGAAGGCTGCAAAGTAGTGACCACCAAAATACACGCACAGAAACGCCGGAATAAAGTAGGTGATGAACGGCACGATTTGTGACGCGAACAGGTTCATCCGCCGCACGCCGCGCACATCCCCGGCCGCCGCATAAGTGTCAGCGCGGTGGACCCAGATCGGATTCAGCGCCATTTTCGCATTCTGACACAGCACCCCGAGCAGCCCCAGCGGCGTGGCAATCGCCAGCCCCGTCGCGGCCGAACTGCCTGATAGCATCGTCATCGCGACGCCAAGGTAACCCGCGATGGCCATTTCATTCGGCAGCGTGCCGCCGACGGCAAGCAGCCCAATGTACGCCATTTGAATCGTTGCGCCAACTTGCAGGCCGTATGTCAGCTGGCCGAGCAGCAGCCCGTCGATCAGACCGGCGACGAGCGGCGCGCCGAAGTAAAACGCCCAGCGGGACCACATCGGCAGCGCCGAACTGGTCAACCAGCACAAAGCTGCAATGATGATCGCAATGAAGAAGGTGTTCATGCGCTCACCTCCTGTTGATAGGCCACGCGCCGGTCACTGGGAAGCATCTGCAAATAAACATCGGTGCCCAGTTGTTGCAATTCGTGCATGGCGCTGCGTTCAGCGGCATTGGCAAAAACGCGACGAGTCAGCGGCGTGCGGTCCGGCGCACTGCCCATGTTGCCAATGTTGAGGCTGGTCAGTGCTGCGCCGGCCTTGACCAGTGCAACCGCCGCAACCGGCGTTTTAAACAGGACGAAGAAGTCCGGCTGGCTGGCGTCCTGAAGCATTTTAGCCGCCTGAGCCACCGGCTGAATGTCGATAGTAATATCAGCCGGCGCCGACATTGCGAGAACCGATGACGTGAACTCATCTGCCGCCAAGGTGTCGTCGATAATTAAGATATGTGAAACCGGGTGCTGCTTGATCCAGCTGGTCATGATCTGTCCGTGGACCAGCCGTTCATCTACGCGTGCGAACTTGATTGCCATAAAGTAGCCTCCATTGAACCGGATACACAAAAAATCCGCCCATAAACAGCTCATTACTGTTTAAGGACGGATTATTCCGCGGTGCCACCTTAATTGGATGGGTACAACAAACACGTGCCTCATCCCGCTTAGCGAAGGGCTAACACCCTTCCGACAACTGACGTATGCCTCACGTACAGGCTGACTTGACGGCGAGCTGCGGTGCCGCAACGGACTTACGTCTAACCATCACTGCTTGCGTGCGTTGCACGCTGCGCTCGTGATCGGTTAGCCGAAGTCCAAAGTGCGCGGCACCTCCGCTCTTGACTTTTGGCCTGTCCCTCAGTGGTCCATTTGACTGCTTGCGTTCGACGACATTCCCAGCTCCGGTCGCTCTCTGTGCGTGCACAACAGTTTTGATCTCCACATCAACGGTTTATGGACGAATTATTTTGTTAGGTACACGGTACAACGACTGGATTAGAAAATCAACATCTAATTCTAATCTAATTTCACTTTTTGGTCATCCAGTCTCTCGTCCAGACAATTTGATCCTTCTAAAATCCGCCAACTCCGACGTATGACCATATCACTGTCAGTCACTAATCGGACAGACCAAAACCATGTAGGTGGCAAAAAAACACGTGAGTGCTGTCAGCATTGATAGCATCCACGTACTTTTTTTCCGACTCTTGCCGCAATTGCCCGACTAGCGGCCTTTGCGCTGCAACTGCAGCCAGCTGGTCATTCCAAGCATCGCCAAGGCCAGCGCACCAATCATGGCCGCGAGCAACCACCCCAGCGGATGCGTCATCACCCCGCCAGTCTGCAGAATGGTTTTCGGCTTGGCCGGCATAGTGCCATTACCAATCTCCTCGCGCGGGACCGGTTGACTAGGTTCAGGAGACGTGGTGAGCAGCCCAGACTTGGGGCTGTAGATATACGAGGTGCGCTGAGTCGAAAAGCGTAGCAGCACTGGCGCTGCCGGCTTTGTCACCCCGTTACCCGCTAATTCGGTCAAAATGTAATCAGCACCGATCACGAGCCCGTCCAGCCGGGCAATGCCACTAGCGTCTGTCGTCAGAATGACGTTGAGTGCCGCAGCGCCTGGCAGCGCATGATAGCTCCCAGGTCTAGTCGCATCGATTTGATTGCCCGCTGCCGCCTGCACGCGCACCAGTTGATACTTTGCCCCGGCAAGCGGTTGAGTTTGTTGCGTAATGGCTGAGTTATTATCGACGCTGATCCGTTTCTCAATGGTCAAAGTGCCTGTTGCTGTCGCTGCGATTACAGGATGGGCACGACTGACGAGAATTAAGCTCAATAACGCCATCAGTATGGCAAACCATCTTTTCATGGGTCGTGCCTCCTTTCCTCGTGCGATACCTTTGAAAAACGCCATCATCAACGGTCCGACTCTGCCAAAAACAGGCGTAGGCCAAGGTCTACACCCATTTAAACAATGCTCACAGGTTATGCGTTACGCTGCCGCTTCTTGATCACGATGACACCAGTAGCGCCAATCACAATCAAACCAGTCGTCAATGCGTAAAGAAGAATCCGACCTTGCGAACCAGTCAGTGGCAGGTTAGGAATCAGGTTATCGTGATCCTTAACGGTTGCGTCAACTTTGCTATCCTGCGTCGCAGTAACCTTGAAGACTTGAGGATCAACATCGTAGCCAACAGGCGCCGCAGTTTCAACCAAGTAGTAATCTTTTGTTTTGCTCGTTGGGTCAACTTCCAACCCAGTGATTTCAGCTTTCCCACTATCGTCAGTTGTGACAGTGACGGGATCTCCCTTTTCCGTGGTGACGGGGTTCGTACCAGCCTTGGCATCAGCTTCAGTTGGATAGAGGGTAAATGTCGCTTTAGCCAAAGCCTTGCCGGCATCATCTGTCTTCATGACGTCAACATTACCAAAGTAAACGGTTGGCTTCGGGTTCCCTGGCGTATTCGTCGTCTCGGTCTCCCCATTAGGCGTTGCAGTCCCTTTATAGTCAGTACTAAAGGTATTGTCGATCGCGGCTGAACTATCTGCTTTTACGGTCGTATCGAGTGTAGCAGTCAGCTTACTACCATCCGGGGCAGCTGCAAACTTCTGAATCCCACTATCAGTCAGCTCAACAGTAACGGTTGTCTTACCGTCTGCGGTAGTCTTCTCGACTTTATAATCATCAGCGGTCAGAGCAGTTTTTGCCTCAGTACCGCCTTCATCGGTAGAAGTAATTGTGACACTGCTAATTGGGTTATCGCCAACCGACATCTTGGTGTCGTCTAGCACATCGGTCATCTTCAACTCACTAGCATACGTGGTCCACTTTTTGGTTGTCGTCGTAGTTGTGCCATCACCAGAATCAGAAGTACTGGTTGATGTCCCATCGTCAACAACACCAGATCCATGGATATCGACTGGCCGATCAATTGTCAGATCCCAGCTGACAGAGGCGCCACTCTTAACACTGTCGGCCATAGTACCGTCAGGAAAGGTCTTAGTCGGATTTAACTTAATCGACGCTACCTGGTTTTTAGGATAAACGTTAACGTTATATTCCAAGGAGTCATCACTGCCGGCAGCCCCTTTGACGTTAAGCGGAATATGAACAATGAACGGAGCTGAAGCCTTTGCAATTGCTGCACTAGCTTGCTCAGTCACCAGATAGTAACCATCTGCTGCCTGCCCCGAACCTAGATCAGCAACTGCAGTACCGGTAGAATCTGTTGTCACGGTCTTTGCAGAAAAACTGGCGTCAACACTGTAGGTGCTGGAATCCGCTGCATTAAGCTTCTCAGTACCGGCTTTGGTAATCTTTTCCACCTTAAAACTGATGCCGGCCAGAGGTGGGTTCTTTGTCGAATCACTCGGGGCCCCTGGCAGAGTCGTGCCGCCATTTTGTCCGACCTGTGTTGCATCATCGGTCCCGTACTTATGAATCGTGATTGCACGATCGCTCGTGTTATCTTCAATTGCTGTAGCGGTAACTGTGGCGACATGATTCGTTGTCAGAACGGGCGCAGTGGCTGCACCTAGCGCACCCAGAGCCAGCCCGCAGACACCTACGAACCGGATAATTTTCCCTTTTTTCATATATAGGTTCCTCCTAAGTAGTCTTTTCGCAACCCATCCAAACCTGCTGGCATGTTTGCATGCTCAAAGATTAGCATCTGACAAAAGTAAAAAAGCAAAAGCGGCCGCAAGTGACCAAGTCACATCTGACCTGGTCACTTCTGACCAGCAGTTAAGCCTATGAAACCAGCTTTTGCCGGCTTTCCGACTGGAGAAACAAGCAGCGGCTCGCCCTTTTGGGACGCTTTATTTGCTACACTTTTATAGGTTGATTAATTTGACCAGCGTGACCGGATTTGTGGTTACGGTCACGCTGGGGAGAGGAACCTACTCATGGCCAAGCAGCCAGCAACATCACAAAGTAAACCTAAACATGGGTGGCTGAAATGGTTCTTCGGCACGCTTCTCGTCCTAGGGGCGATTGCCTTTTTTGCCCCAATGATTTATGAGGCACAGCAGTCCAATTTGCGAATCAAAACTGCCAGCAGCTATCGGCGGCGTCTCTATCCTGCTGATGAGAAGCGCGATGAACTGATCCGTCAGTACAACGCGAACGCGCTGGCCACCCAGCAGGGACGCACCAAACCCTATGGCAAGACGACCATCGAGCAAATTCTGGGAAAGAATGCCAAGCTGCCAGTTGGCTACATTAACATTCCCGCAATCGACCTCAAAGCGATGCCAATTTACTATGGGACCAGTGACGAAATTCTCAGCAAGGGTACTGGTATTATGCCGTTCACCTCGCTCCCAGCACCAGGCAAATACGTGACCTCTTCCGTCACTGGCCACACCGGGGTCGCAAACCGCATCTTCTTTGACAATATTCGCTACCTGAAAAAAGGCGATGTTTTCATCATCGATGTCTTCGCACACCGGATGGGGTATCAGGTGATCGGGCGGAAAGTTATTGATCCGCTCAAGCGGGATGCCACGACCAATTTTTACGTCAAAGGTGCGCAAAACCGAGCAATTTTGATGACATGCACACCCATCGGGATCAATGATCATCGTCTCCTGATTTACGGCAAGCGCGTCCCACTGAAAACAGCCGAGGATCATAGGACGATTCCGCGCGACGCGTTCAGCCCGATGAATCTCTGGCGCGACGCGATTATTCTGCTGCTGATATTTGTTTTATTGTGGTGGCTGTATTACTGGCTCCAGGACCGCAAGCAGCGCCGCCAGGCTAAGGCAGAAAGCGAGGCACAATCATGATTCGTTTTCTCAAATGGTTCTGGCCCCCGCTTCTGATGTTCGCCGCCGTCGCCGGAATTCTTTTTAGTGCCTGGTCAGCCGTCAATCGTGACGTGCCGCTTGATCTAAGCCACTGGCGCGACGCAGCGACACCCAACGCAGCTAAGCACTTAACGCACAAAGCGCGCATCAAGGACCTGAACACAGAAACCCTGGCCCGCTCCCAAGCGAAGGCACAGGCGCTGCAACAACAGTATGGCATGGGGGAGCTGACGATTCCGTCGGTCAATATTGATCTCACAATTTATAGCGTGGTCACAAACCACACGCTTGCAACCGGCGTTTCGCGCTATTTTCCGGACCGGCCGATGGGCCAAGGTAACAACGTGTATGCGGCCCATAACCTTGACGGTGCCGGGGTACTCTTGAGTCGCATCGGCGAACTAAAAAAAGGCGCATTAATCAGCCAGACGGACTTCAAACACGTCTATCAGTACCATGTCATATACAACCGCGTCGTCAAGATGACGGAAATTGCCGTGCTCAACCAAACCGACGAAAGCCGCATCACCCTGATTCGCTGTGAGGGCCCTTACCACAGCCGTTATCGGCGGGTGGTCATCGGCCGCCTGAGCAAGGTCACGCCTTACCAAACCACCGGAGCCAAGGCTGACGCCAGGTTGGCACACGCTCAGCAACACACTGCCACCTTGTTTCATTGGCAAGCCGTCAAGTGGCCCATTGGCTTGATCCTGTTGCTTTTTGTGGGGCTCCTCGCAATCAGCTGCCGCGGCTACTATCGCGAAACTCAGGCTCAACGAAGATAAGGTCGCACCACGCCTCTCGCTGAAGAGGCGTTTTTTTGCGTCGCACTAACAAAAAGCGCGACGCTGGCATCACCAGCATCACGCAAGACACATTTGCATTTGCTCAAACATGACCCGATTGAGTCAAACGCCTCGTCGCTGTGATTGGGGGGTGCAGCGACGATCAAAACTATCATTGGCGACGTTGTAAGGCCGCGTTATGCTGAAACGAACCAAGCCCTACAACAAGTGCATTGTACAATCGTCCCCATCAAACCAGGTCGATTAGGCCGGTTGTGACTTGGTCACTTCTGGGCAGTTCGCCAATATTCTCCGACACGTGAACTGCTCATCGCGTATCACCCGGACAGCGCCTCAACCAGCAAGCGTCCAACCCGTTGAGGTCCATTTGCTCAGATTGTATACCGATACCGCTCCTTCAATTGATTTGCACGTCACGCAGACGATTGAGTGTTACCGCAATATCGGTCTCGCGGTGAACTGGCAGACTGACTAGTTGATAGGCCGGCCGGGCCCCGACAATGTGATCAGCCAGGCTCAGATCCCGCTCAAACCTGGCCGTCATCCGCGCGGCATCATCGGTCGGGCAGATGACCGACAATGCCGCTGTCAAAGTCGTGAGTTTCTCATCCACGTTGAATTCTTGGTTGCGTAATACCGCCTCGACCAACTTTGAAAACTGCTGATAGGCCCCGAGTCGATAGGTTTCAAGTGTCCCGCCTTGCCGGTCGATCATCTCACAAACAGTCAGCGCGGCGGCCGCATCGCCAGCTGTCAATGCACTATCAAGCGTTTGGCAATAGAAGTCCACGGCCACACTGCGCTCTCCCGGATTGATCAGGTGCTGCTTCACCTGGCCGCTGGCTAAAAGCGCATTTAACTTAGCATAGCTGACTTGATCGGCGACCTGGCTCAACAGCCAAAAATCAAAATTGGTCATGAAGTCACCTTTGAGCAGGCACGCCGCCAACCGGTCACTCAGCTCTCGGGCCTCAGTGTTTTTACGTGCTAGCTTAAGTGCCAGCACCTGACAAACCACCAGGCTATTTTTAAGCCATTCGCGTCGGTTTTTTCGAGCCAGCTGAGTCAGCTGCTCTTGGAGCCGTGCCAGCTGGTCGCCAGATCCAGCCGCCTTGCAAATTTGCTGCTCAATCTGTTCAGGACTCGGCATGACAGTTGGTAATCGTTCCGTTATCTCGGCCAGCGAGACCCCGAAATACTCTAAAAAGGCCAAGCACTGGCTAGCTTTGGCATCCACCTGACCGAGTTCGATTCGCTGTAAAGTTTTTTCTGACATCGCCAGTGCACTCGCAAGCTCCGCGCGTGAAAGGCCATGCATTAACCGTAACGTTTTAAAATATTCGCCAATAATCGTACTGTTTTCCATCTTTAGGTTCCCCCCGTTGAAAAGCATTAAGAAGGCAGAGAAGACCTTAAGCCCACATTTAATCAACCAGCTCGGTGTTCCCCCGAACCCCAGCGTGGCGAAATCGATTCTTTGACAAGATACCACGAACTTCCCGGTTATAGACCCAGATGCCTCTTATTTGCGACGTTTTCGGCGCAAAAAAGAAGCAGCCTGCTCAGCTGCTCTTTCCTCTAAACCGGTTCAGTCATTCAGCCTTGATCAACCACTGGCGCAGTGCGGCTACCTGAGTGACAAATTCATGATGGTTCGATGGCATCTCGCTCTCACTGAGGACCTGGCCCACGGGCTGAATGGTCTGGTCCAAGCGTTTCTGATCATGGTCCTGGGCATACTGCGCAAAAGCTCGGTACATTTGCCTCATCAAAGTTGGGTAGATGTATCGTTCGGACATTGGAATCGCGTTGAAGTAGTCTAGCAAGCGTTTGAACGTGTTGAAATCTTGGCTCTGAATCGTCGTCCAGAAACACTGTTGAATGACTTCTGGTTCCGAAGGCAAGTAGGCACTGCCTTGCGCCAACCAGCGATTGTTCTTGACCATGTAAAGATAGCGCGTCACCAGCTTCATCAACATCTCAACGTCAAGAATCTGCAACACGTTGAACATCAAACCGACGTCGTTGCTGTACCAAGTATCGATGCGATCGAGATACGCAATGATTTGGACCAAAAAATCGTTGGCCTTTGATTTATCTTGCCCATTTTCAAGATAAGTTGCCAAGGCATCCGCGGTCAGTCCACTGAGTCGCTCATTCGGGTAATGATACTTTGCAAATAGCTGATAGCAGAGCTGAGCAGCTTCTCGTAAAGGCTTAGGGTCTTGGTTGACCCACCCCTCATTGAGCAGTTGGTTCACCCGCACCGTGGTCTTCCCACCCGTATCGCGGCCGAGATTTTCGTTGTAAACCTGATTCCATTCCGGCATGGAAATGTTTAAGCGTTTCGTGAGTTCGTACAAGTTTTCCGCCGACGTGTCAATTTCGCCATCCTCGAGCCGGGCATAATTTGCCCGGGACATCAGATGGTCATACATCGCTTTGGCAGTATACCCGCGCTTTTGCCGAATCTGTTTAATTATCTGACCAATAGTTGTTGCTGCCATTACGCACACCTTTCTATAAGCTCCCACGAAAACCGCTGCCACTGAATGTTCCCCAACCCGTGGCAATGAATTATCTTATCACTACATTAGAATCTAATACAGGCAGTTCAGACCATCGCCAGCAAAAGTCCCCATCAACGGCGAAAGCGCCCAGACCATCACAGATCCAGGTGCTTCCTCACGGCTCGTCAGTTGGCTTCGAGCACAGAATTAACCTTGTTTAAAAGTTGCGCTCCCGCCAAACTCCATAGCCGCCAACCAGTATCAGCAGTGTGGAAAGTAGCAATGTGATTGGGCCGTGCCCCCCGGCGGCAGGGAATTGTTTAATGATGTCTTCATCGTGAACTTCATCCACCACCAAGGCCACCTGCCCATCGGCCTGGTTAATCGTTGTGGTGGCGGTGCCTTTGGTAATCGTATGGCCGGCATCAATCCCGCCGGTAATCTTCACAGTGTAACTGCCGGCCACCGTATTCAGGGGAATATCAACGGTGCCATCAGTGCCGGTCGTCGCAGTCGCGACCTGCGTACCCGAGGCATTGGTCACCGTCAGTTGCACCCCTGCCAAAGTGACTGGGTTACCCTGACTGTCGACCAGCTTGGCCTGAATGTCCCAGGCGAAGCGGTAGGTGTCACCCTTTGTCCCAGTGGTCGCAGGAACGTAACTCTCGTTAGCGTTGCCGGCATTTCTCACCTGAGTTTTATCGGTACTGACCCCGCGCCATACACCATAAATTCCATTCCCCAGCGTAAATTGTGGAAAAGCAATGTTTCCCGACATCAGCGGCCCAAATGTGATGCTCTGCAGTTGGGATTTCTGGTTGAGAGCTTTCGGGTCAGGCGAGTAACTGTAACTGGGAAAGACATGATCACCGACGCCCCACGTGGTCCCTAGCCGCCAGTTGGTTAAATCCAATTTGGTCAAGGCGTTGTCACCGTCAAACATATCCGTCACATTAGCCTTTAGAGGTACAGCCCATTTTGAAACATCGAGGGCCTTGACCGTTGTCATGTCTTGGAACATTGCTTGCAAAGTCTCTGCATTTGCCATCGTCCAGCCAGACACATCCAATGAGGCCAGCTTTGCATCCTCCGCAAACATGTGATCAAATTGTTCGCCTGCTGTCGGCTGCCAGCCGGTTAAATCCAACGAAGTCAAACTTGTGTCGTTATAAAACATGTTGTAAAAATCTTTCGCCTTGGCCACGTTCCAATGAGCAAGATTGAGAGATGTCAGGCTAGTATCATTTTGAAACATATCGTACAATTCTTCGGCATTTTGGGGATTCCACTGCTGAATATTCAGCGTCGTCAATGCGGGGTCGTTAGAAAACATGTCCCAAAATTTAACACCGCTGCTAACGTCCCAGTTGTTGAGGCTTGTCACTTCTGTCAGGTTGGTCATGCCAGAAAAAGCAAAATCGAAATCAGTGACGCGATTAGTCTTCCACGCACTCAAATCTGGTAACGTCGACATTGAAGTATCACCGTAAAATAGATGGTTCATGTCAGTCACTGCACTGGTATCCCAGTTGGCAATGCCGTCTACATGAGTCAAAACAGGATTTTTCTGGAACATGTCAGCCATTGTGGTGACATGGCTCACGTCCCAGTTGGATAAGCCCGAAATTGTCGTCAGCTTTGGCATTTTGTTGGCATTACCGTCTCCTGACTCGCCAGAGAACAAGAATGACATGTTCGTCATTTGACTAACGTCAACGTTTTCTAGACCGGTGATGGTTTCAAGATTTTCAAACTGCTGAAAAAAACCATTCGTCTGATCGACGAAAAAGTTGGAACCGTCAAAACTAATGGCCTTGACGTTGGCTGCATTACTAGAAAGGTGGGATGTGCCTGCATCAACAGTACTCGAGACTGTACTTGCGATAGGTTTTGTTGCAGGCCCAAAGTGCAAGGTCCCACTGTTATCGAGATAATACTTTGGCCCCCCAACCGTCCCACCGTCAGCGATACCAGTAGCCCCAACAACTTTCCAGGTGCCCTTCACACTGGCGCTGTTGTATGCGGCTTGGTTCCATGCTGCGGCCTGGACTGATTTAGGTGCACTAAACGATGCCATCATGCAGAGCATGATCGTCAGAATCACAGGCCTTAGCCTGAGCCACCATGAAGCTCGTCGATCTGTCATCGCGCCACCTCGTTTACCCACACTTTTTCCTCCGTTGGGTCTGGGGCACTGCTCGGCCTGCTTTGCACGCTGAGAGCGGTTGGTTATCTGCCATCACCGGCTTACCCACCCGGCCGCAGCAACCCCATCGAAACGGTTACCTGTTAGTAATTTAACATGGAAACTTGACGGTCTCTGGCTTCCGGACACTTGTGACCAGGTCACAAGTGTCTCGGTTTGAAGGGTCAAGCCATGTTACTATTTGACTAGATAAGAAAGGACCGCCCAAATGACCTATTCGAGGCTTCAGCGTCGACGCACTCGCCGTCGCTATCATCTATTTTTCACCCTATTCATCATTGGGGCATTGCTGCTGATCGTGCCGCTGGCTTACAGCAAGGCCGTGCAGCATCACGAGCTGACGCTGGCCAACCAGTACCAGCATGCACAAGTCAAAAGCGGCGCGCTAAAAGCCGCACGACGCTATAATGCGGACATTTATGCGCGCCAACAAGGCCAGCCCGTCAAGTACCACCAATCAATTAAGCATGTTCAGAAAAATCTGAAGCGGCCGCTTGGCTTTGTCCGGATTCCCGCGATTCATCTGATCAGTACGCCAATTTATTTTGGCGATTCAGACCGGGTCTTGGCCAAGGGCACTGGGATCATGGGTGGCACCAGTTTGCCGGTGGGCGGGACCAACACGCTAAGCGTTGTTTCCGGCCACAGCGGGCTGGCCAACCGGGTGATTTTCGACAACATTCGCTATCTCAAGCGTGGTGATGTCTTTTACTTCTCGGCACTCGGTGGTCCGGAGATTGCGTACCGCGTCTATAAAAGGCTCATCGTCGATCCCACTAAGCCGCATGCAACCGATGTGGTCAAGGTCCAGCCAGGGAAGGATCGGGCCGTGCTGCTAACCTGTACCCCGATCTTCGTCAATTCTCACCGCCTCCTGATTTACGGCAAACGCGTTCCGATTGCGGCGGCCAAGTCAACTGCCACGCACGCCAGAGACGCTTTCACTCCGTTAAACATTTGGCTGTATGCGATCTCACTGTTAATGATCCTGTTTATTATCTGGTTTATGGTGACTGAATTACGCGACCGTCATCTAATAGCGAAGCGGTCATAGCCGTGCGTTCTTCTGAAGCATTCCATGCTAAAATTTAACTGACAGCACCAGTTCCGATTTGAAGAAAGAAGGCTTTAGTATGGAACAGGCAAAATTGGGTCACACTGACATCACCGTCTCCCGGCTTTGCGTCGGCGGCATGAGCTTTGGCCAAGCCGGCACCATGCACGCGTGGACACTGGATCAGCCAGCAACCACGAAAATGGTCAAAACGGCGCTTAATCTCGGCCTCAACTTCTTTGACACCGCCAACTCCTACTCAAAAGGCACCGGCGAAGAATATCTGGGCCAGGCGCTGCGGGACAACGGCGTACCCCGCGACCAAGTCGTGCTCGCATCCAAGGTCTATTTCAACCCAGGCCGGCTCAGCAGTGAGGCCATTCACCGCGAAATTGACGGCAGTCTGAAGCGCCTGGGGACCGACTATCTGGACTTATACATCATCCACCGCTTCGACTATGACACCCCGATTGAAGCAACGATGGCCGCCCTCAACGACCTCGTTGTTGCCGGCAAGGTGCGGGCCATCGGTGCCAGTGCCATGTACCCCGAGCAGTTTGACCAGATGCAGCAAATCGCCAAACAGCACGGCTGGGCCACTTTTCAGACGATGGAAAATCACTACAACCTGCTGTACCGAGAGGACGAAAAGGCCTTGATCCCGCTGACCAAAAAGTGGGGCGCCTCACTGATGCCATACAGCCCGCTGGCTGCTGGTCACCTCAGCCATCCCGGTTGGGACACGGACACCCTGCGCAGCCGCACCGACAAGGTGGCCAAGGGCAAGTATGACAACATGGAAGAAAACGACCTGGCGATCATTAAGCAGGTCGAAGTCGTGGCGGCAAAACATCACATCACCATGAGCCAGGTCGCCTTGGCGTGGCTGTGGGCCAAGGGCGTCGCCGCGCCAATCGTTGGTGCCACCAAGGAAAACCACCTGCGCGAGGCGGCAGAAGCTCAGCAAGTTGAGCTCGACGATGCTGACATCAAAGCGCTAGAGGCGCCGTATTCGCCGCACCCCATCGTCGGCGCGTTGGATAAAAACCCGCCAGCCGGCACAATTTTGGTCGACGAAAAGAAGGAAAAGTAAGATGGGGAGGCTGTATCTGGTACGCCACGGCGAAACCCTGTTCAATGTGCAGCACAAAATTCAGGGTTGGTGCGACTCCCCGCTGACGGCCCGCGGCATCGCGCAGGCCAAACGACTGGCCGCTTATTTTGACCCGCTCCCGCTGGATCACGCGTACAGCTCGACTGCCGAGCGGGCCGTGGACACTGCGGAACTGATCATCCATGGCCGGTTGCCAGTCTGTCACCTGAAGGCCCTCAAGGAGATGAATTACGGCGTTTTTGAGGGTGAAAGCCAATCGCTTAATCCGGCGCGGCCCAAAGACTTCGAGACCTTCTTCGTCCGTTACGGCGGCGAGTCCTCGAACACCACCGGTCAGCGTCTGCTCAAGGCTTTGACTGAGATCATGCAGCAGCCGGATCACCAGAACGTGTTAGCCGTGTCCCACAGCGCCGCGTGCTTTAATTTTCTGCGGCAGCTTCAAGACCCAACCGAAGTTTTGGCTGGTGGTTTTCCAAATGGCGCCGTGCTGGTCTTTGACTACGACATAACTGGCTTTCACCTGCTCCGCGTTGATCGGCAGACTGCCCAAAACCTGTGAGTCTGTTTAACTGCGCCGCTACCGGCCACTGATGGCTTGAAAGCGGCAAGGGTTCGCCATATCCTTGGTTCGGGAGGTCTTCATCATGAAAAAAGCTGTTTTGATCACACCTGCAGTCGGGGCGGCCGCTGTGTTTCTGGCGACCAAGCACAAGTTTATAAGTCGTGTAGTGCTTGGCAATCTGCCCCAGTATTCACCGGCCGCACTCACCCTGAATCCAGCATCGTCTTTGTACGGCAAATACATCGTCTTTTTAGGCTCGTCGATCACATACGGCGCCGGCGCTTTTGGCAAATCGTTCGTTGATGATCTCGAGGCCAGCGACGGGCTGATTGCGGACAAGCTTGCCATTACTGGCACCACGCTCGCCGGCCCAGAGCCAAGCAGCTACGTTTCACGGCTGCAAAATTTTCACCCCAAGGCGGCGGCAGATGCGTTTGTTTGCCAACTGTCCACCAATGACGGACGCGCCGGCAAGCCAGTGGGCACGATTACCGAAGCCGGTGCGACCGAGTTTGACACGACCACGACCATTGGCGCGATCGAAGCCATCATCGCGCGGGTCAAGCAAGACTGGGACTGCCCCATTTTGTTTTACACCTGTGTGCGCAAGCCAGAAGCAGACTACGAGAACCTCATTGCTGCCCTTTATCAGCTGCAGGCGAAATACGGCTTTGCCATTCTCGATTTGAAGCACGATCAAGCTTTGGCCAGCGCGACCAGCCAGCTGCCCTTCGCCATGCTCGATGATGCCCACCCAACCCAGCAAGGCTATCTCAAACTTTGGACGCCAATTTTTCGGGCGCAGCTTTCTGAACTACTCATGAGAAAATAGCTTGACCTTGATGAGGAAATGCCATAGTATGACGTTAACTAAAAACACGTTGACGAGATAAGTAAACGACGCGGCGTCTGCAGAGAGCTGGCAAGTGGTGAAAGTCAGTGGCGCTGGCCCGTTGAACATGGTCTCCGAGTATTGCCGCTGTGAGCTTTGTCGTGAGCAGTCGCCGGGTCCGCCCGTTATCGCGTGACCGTATCGCGCAGCTGCGCCGTACGGCTTGAGTGGCAGTTGATAACAATTGTCAGAACACGGGTGGTACCACGCATTGGCGTCCCGCGGGTCTTCATTTGATTGAAGACTCGCGGGATTTTTGTTTGTTCTGGAGGTGATGAAAATGGCACAAGTGACAATTTTACGCGGATTGACCCGCACGGCCGAGGCCACAGCCCCGAGTGCGCTGCAATTGTTGGTCTTGAACCTCATGCCGAACCGGGCGCAGACGGAGCAGCAACTCGCGCAAGTGCTGGCCGCGGGCAAGCGGCCGGTCGCATTAACTTTCTGTGTGCCGGACACCCACCATCTTCGCCACAACGCGGCGGCCGTTCGCCGCGCCTACGCCGGCTTTCACGATATCGAGGACCAGCATTTTGACGGCCTGATCATTACTGGCGCCCCACTGGATCGCCTTGCGTTTCAACAAGTGGATTTTTGGCCGGAGCTGCACCGCATTCTGGCATGGCGCAAAACGCATGTCACCGGTTCCCTGTTTATCTGCTGGGGCGCGTATGCGGCAGGCACAATCGATGGCCTTTTTACCGGCCAGCCGCTGACGGATAAAATCTCAGGCGTTTACACGACCGGCGGCTTGACGATGCCACAGTCCCGCTTTTTCAAGATTCCATTGACCAGCGTCCGTCGCGGGCAGATCATCACCGGCTCTTCGGCCCTTGGCGCCACTTTTATCAAAGACTTGGCCACCAACAGCTGGTATCTGGCCGGCCACTTGGAGTACCAAACCGACACGCTGCTGGCTGAATATCAGCGCGACTGCCGCAAGGATCCGACCACGCCGAAACCCGCGCATTATTTTGATCAAAATCGGCAGCCGCAAAACACATGGCGACGCGACGCTGCCCGCGTCTATGCAGGCTGGCTTCAGACGCTCGTGCCGCGGCGGGTCAAGGCGCTTAGCTCAGGCTTAACCTATGGAAAGGAGTGATCTAATGACCAAAATCAATGTCGGATTGCTAGGCCTTGGGACCGTTGGGAAAGGCGTTGCCACCATCGTTGCGCGCCAGTCGCCTCAGCTGGCGTCCGCCGGGCTTAAAATCACGCGGGCAGCGGTGCGGACTATCACACCAGAGCGTCAGGCACATTTTCCGGACATCAAGCTGACAACCGACGCGTTTCAAATCGTCAATGACCCTGAGATTCAAATTATCGTGGAGGCGATTGGCGGCATTGACCTGCCGTATGCGCTGATCCAGCAGGCACTGAGAAACGGCAAGCACGTCATCACTGCCAACAAAGACTTGATCGCCACGCATGGTCAAGCACTGACCGCACTTGCCGCCAGCCAGCACGTGGCCCTGAATTACGAGGCCGCCGTCATGGGCAGCATTCCCATTTTGCGCACCTTGAACACCAGCTTTGCTGGCGATACCATCACGTCACTCGCCGGCATCGCCAATGGCACCTCTAACTTCATTTTGTCGCAGATGGCACGCGGCCGCAGTTACCAAGGCGCCCTTGCCGACGCGCAGCAAAAAGGCTTTGCCGAAGCTGATCCGACCAACGACGTCGAAGGCCTCGACGCCAGCTACAAGCTGCTGATCCTGTGTCGGTTGGCGTTTGGCCTCGACGCCACGCTGGCCAGCATCCATCGCCAGGGCATCACGACCCTCACCGCCGCTGATTTTGCCGCGGCCAAACACTTCGGCTGCACCATCAAGCCGCTGATCCGGGCTATTCGCCGCGGCAATCAGCTCAGCCTAACTGTCGCGCCAGCCCTGGTGCCGAATACCAATCCGCTAAGTCACGTTGACGACGAGTTCAATGCCATTGAGCTGACCTCAACCAATACCAAGTCGCTGGTGCTCATCGGCCCTGGCGCCGGCAGCCTGCCGACGGCGAACGCGGTCGTCGCGGACCTGCAGGCCGTCGCGCACGATATTCGCGGCCATCAAACGCCGACCATCGCGGCTCAGGTTCTGCTAACGGCCGAAGCATTAGAACTAAAAACGCCCCAACTTGTTGTGTTGGACACTGATCTGTCAATTACTGGCGCTGCCATCGCCGACCACCTCGGCCTGTCATGCGTCACCTATCAACACAACAATGAGCTTACTCTCCTATCCCCCGCGGTCACTGATGAGACCATCGACACGTGGCGCGCCACCTTGAATAGGCTCAAGCACGTGAAAGTGCAACACGTTCTGCCCGTGTTTAACCCCGATGGCCGCGCTCACCAAACTCAACTACAAAATCTGACGACGACGTCAGAGACCGAGAGCCAATCATTTTGATTAAATCAGAGCATGAAGAACATCGATACCAAGCAAAGACGGATCAATCAAAATGAACTGACCATAATTAGGCGAAACCAAAATCGGTGCCCGAAACAGTACTCACAATATCGTTCATTAAGAAAAATGGCGATGAAGGCCATACCCTTTGAAGGGAGCACAACACGCACTTCAAAAGCCTACCCAGCAAGATAACCTCTTCACCTTTCATAAAGCAAACAAATGCCCCTGCGCCGCGATTCTATTCCGGAATCGTGGCCCAGAGGCACTCGTACTTGGTGATGAAAGTGGTTAACGTCTCAAGATTATTTGTGTTGAACAATCGCCGCGACCGCGTTGCGCCCTGAAAAGGCCGCAAATCCCGCGGTACTTCCTGGCAAGGTCACCGCATAAGTATCGCCGACCAGCATCCCTGCCGCATCGTTGCCAATCGCATAAAGTCCAGGAAGCGGATACCCTTGGGCATTCAGCACCGCATTATGCGTATCGATGCGCAAACCACCAATCGCACACGCCATCCCCACGCCTAAGGTCACCGCATAAAATGGGCCATCCTTAACCGGCGTGAGATAAGCTGAAGCTTTGCCAAAATCAGCATCAACGCCCGCCGCAACTTGCTGATTATAACGGGCAACGGAATCAACCAGGTTTGGCAAATGCAGCTGGTCTGCCAAGGCCTCCAAGGTATCAGCTTTCGCCAAATACTTGCGATGCGCTGCTAGGTCCGAGGCTAATTCATCAGGCAGCTTGCTTAAGGTATCCGGCGAAAATGGCGAATTGCCCACGGCCTTATACAACCCGACCGTGCTCAAATGTTTGACGGCTTCCCCGTCAAAAATCGCAAATGTCCGCGCTTGGCCAAGCAGCGCATTCCCTGCGTGACACATGTTGTCGTTCACATCTTCGTTCACGAAACGGTCACCGACCTGGTTGACCCACAAGATTGCTTCTTGAGTTGCGGCCACGGCAATTTCAGAGCTCATATGCATGAACGGCGGCAGCATCGGGTCATAAATGGCCCCACCACCAAACTGGAGAGCCCCCATGCTGTCATGCATCGCCCCGGCCGCCCAGGCCAACTGCATGCCATCGCCAGTGGATTTGCCATCACTGACACTCATCAACCGGTTTGATAATGGCGTTTGCTTTTTGATCAATTCAGGATTGTCCACGTAGCCGCCGGTGGCTAAGATCACGTTGTCAGCGGCAATTTCTGTCGTTTGCCCGGTGACCTCGTTCATGACCTCAACGCCTGACAGATGCCCGGCAGTCTGCAATAATTTTTGGGCACTGGTACTCGTGCAGAATTCGACGCCGAGTTGCCGCGCTTTGGCCACCAACGTTGCCACCGCCGCGTGGCCGCCGGCAAAGGCATGAATGGTGGGCCAGCTTTTCCCTTGCGGGCCGACGCTGGCAAACTTCACCCCTTGGTCTGCTAACCAGTCGATGGTCTCGCCAGAATGGTCGATCAACTGTTTGAGATGCGGCGCGCTGGCTTCGAAATGGGAATAATTCAGCTCATCTTGCAACAACTGTGTGCGGTCGATGGTGATGCCGGCTTGTTGTTGAAGCTTTGAATCCACGCCCATCGCACCTTCCACATAGTTGCCGTCGCCGCCGAGACTGCGCCCTTTTTCAATCACCACACAGGACAGTCCAGCCTGCCGCGCAGTAATTGCGGCGACCAGTCCTGATAGGCCGCCGCCAATGATGACAACTTCAGGCATGTGGCGCCTCCTGTTTCAATCCAGCACTGACCCCGCCATCGACCACGACAGTTTGCCCGGTCATGAAGGTCGCTTCTGTCGCAACGAAGACGAACACTTTGGCCAGCTCTTCAACCGTTTCATAACGCTTCATTGGGACCGTTGGCGTCATGGTATCAATGAACGCCCCATCGTTCAGCGGCGTTTTAGTCAGTCCTGGGGCCACACAGTTGACACGAATATTATGATCCGCATAGTCGACCGCGGCGGCTTGCGTCATACCCATGATGCCATTTTTGGCCGCATTATAAGCGCCAAAACCACCTGGTGCGTAGAAGCTACCCAGCGCGCCGGTATTGACGATCGACCCAAAGCCTTGTTTCAGGAATAAGTTAATTTCCGCGCGCATGCACTTGAACGTGCCGACCAGATCCAGGCCAACAGTCTTGTCAAAATCCTCATTCGTGAGCTCAGCAAACGGCTTCAGCACACCGCCACCAGCGTTATTAATGACATAATCCAAGCGGCCGAACTGCGTCATCACCTGAGCCAGCGCCGCATCGATCGAGTCGTCTTTAGTCACATCCATGACCAAACCGATCACTGTCCCTGAGGCTTGCCCATTCAGGGATTGCGCCACTTCCACCACGCTGGGTTGATAATCGGTCAACACGACGTTTGCCCCAGCATTAGCGAAGGCGACACTCACCCCGTAACCGATCCCTTGCGCCGCACCGGTGATCAATGCCACTTTATTTTCTAACATTATTCTGCCTCCTGAACAGCCTTACCCGCCTCGGTCGCAGCGATCCAGCCCGAGACAAACGCAAACCCGTTGGCGATTCCTTCATAACTCGGATAACCATCTGAATACAAGCCGTTGACATTGTTGCCGACGATGTACAGATCCTTTAACGGTTGCCCGGCTTTGGTCACCGGCTGGCAATTGCGATCGACAGCGACCCCGTCGAGCGTGCCCAAAATCGCGCAGTGCTCTTTGATCGCGTAAAACGGGCCTTGATGAACCCCAAACTTCAGCTCCGCCGCCGGCTTTAAGAAAGTATCATCTTGCCCATCGGCAACGGCCTGATTATAAACTTTGAGGGTGCGTTCAAAGGCCGCGATCGGCAGGCCCAACTTGTCCGCAAGTCCTTCGACGGTATCGGCTTTGACGACTTCACCATGTGCGATGGCATCCTCAAAGTCTGCTTGAATCGCGGGGATCGGCCCGACTGTACCAGTTGGCGTTTGGCCGGGTTCGAGAAATTGCCGTTCAAAAGTATCTTCCATTGGCACGAGGTGATCACGAAAATGGTCCAGCGTGGCTTGATCGAGGATCACACTATATTGGCCTTGAACGTTGTGCGCAGCATTGGCCCACATCGCAAAGTCATAGACAATGTCTTCGTTAACAAACCGATTCCCGGTTTGATCGACCCAAAGCAGCGGCAAGTTGGTCAAAGTTTCCACACTGCTTTGCCGCCGCATCGGGTTGATCCGCAGGCTTGGCGCACACCCATGGGCGAATAAGACCGGATTGTGAGCCACGTTGGCCCCGTACTTCGCGCAGAGCTTGATTCCAGTACCGTCAGCCTTGCGCTCACCCAAATTCAGCAACGCGTCATTATCAGCGTATTTAGCCGCCATCATTTCCGGACTGCCGCAATACCCGCCGTCGGCAAAAATCACTTTCTTGGCTTCAATGCGCAGCTCTTCGCCGCTAGCTTGTTTGGCGAGCACGGCTTTAAGGCCTGCTTGTGGATCATAGTCCAATCCGACCGCCCAGGTTTCAGTCAAAACAGGGTTCCCGGAGTCCCCAAATTTCTGTGGCCAAGCATCCCAAGTGGCCATCTTTGATTTGAAGTTATTGAACTTGTGATAAACCAGTGGGTCATTGAGGTGCGCTTTCTGTTCACTTTGCTCAACCGTAGTGGCTAATCCCATTGCGGCCATCCGGTCAATATTCTCACCGGAATCTTTGAGAAAGCGCGCCAGCAGTTCGCCGTTGACAAAATAGTGATTATAGCTGGTTAACCCCTTGAACGCATCCGCATAGTCGTAGGTCACACCCTTTTCAAGTTGCTGCTTAGAGTGGACCGCAAACACACCATGGGCCCCAAACTTCCCGGCACCGCCGACTTTATCCCCACGCTCCAACATGATGAACGGGATTTTCTTCTGATACAAATCAAACCCCGCCGACAAACCTGCGGAACCACTGCCAACAATCACGACTTGAGTCTTTAACGTCTTCATGGTGGTGCATCCTTTCTTATTGTGAAGTATCCAACAAGTAAAGGATAAAGCGTTTTCACGAAGCTTGCCAACATCGAATAGTTGTCAGCGATAACTTGAACTTATCGCTTTAAGAATCATCCCTTCAAATAGTTCCTGCCGATCGCGACTAATTGCCGCGACCACGTTGAAGGCTTGTTCCAAATGCTTCGGTGATAGCCGTGTGAGGTTGTTACAGTGTTCAGGCAATCTGAAGTCATCCGGCACCAGCGCCACGCCTCCTTTAAAATTCACTGCTAAAGCGGCGGCTTGAAAACTATTCACCTGCGCGATGGAGGCATAGCCCCAGCCTTTCTGCGCATATTTTTCGACCATGGCTGATTGAATATCAGCAATGCCGGTGGACTTCCAGTGCTGTAAATACAGCTTGCCGGCATGACTGAGCGTTGGCGCATCAGGCTGTGTCGCCAGCGCCTGAGTGTTGCAGAGCACATCAAAACCGACTTTGCGCAGCGGAAAGGTCTGGAGCTTCGTGTTGCCACTAAACGCCAGCTCAAATCCGATCAAAATATCATAATCATGCGCCAGCAGCCGAGTGAAAGCGTCAGTAAAGGGTTCTTCATCAAAACTCAATTGCCTAGTTGCCCCGAGATGTTGCGCAAAGGCGGCTGCGTCAGCTTCCAAGCCTTGAAGAAAGTGAATCCTGAGCAGACCTGCTGGTTGTTGTTCCGGATGACGCCAAATTTCACCATAGGCATCCAATACTTGAATCGCCCGCAGATAAAAGAATCGGCCGGCGGCGGTCAGTGACAGTGAAGTTGGGGTGCGGTTGATGAGCTGGACCCCCAAATCATCCTCCAAATGCTTGATTGCAGTGGAGACAGCAGTCTCTGAGACATAGTTGCGTTTGGCTGCCGAGCTGAAACCGTGGGTCTGCACCACGTCCACAAAATATTTCATGGGCTTTAAGTTGTAATTCATTTGGGCGCCTCCAAAGTTGTGACAATGCTAACTTAATTATACGACTTGTTAGATGACTGACCTTAACAGCCGCAATCCCATCGTTGTCATCTCAACCACCGCTTCTGACCCCACACTTTTCAGATTTCACACAAAAAACGTCCAAACGCTGATTGACCAGCGTTTGGACGTGCAATAAGCTTATTCCCACTCGACAGTTGCCGGCGGCTTCGAGGTGATGTCGTAGACAACGCGGTTGACGTGCGCGACTTCGTTGACGATGCGAGCTGAGATCTTCTGCAGCACATCCCAGTCGATGCGGGCAAAATCAGCGGTCATGCCATCAATCGAAGTAATGGCGCGAATGGCGATGGTGTAATCGTACGTGCGGCCATCCCCCATCACACCAACCGAACGGAAGCCCGGCAGAACGGTGAAGTACTGCCAGATTTTTTCCTGTAAGCCGGCCTTGGCGATTTCATCCCGCAGGACCCAGTCGGACTCGCGGACGATTTCCAGCTTATCATTGGTGACTTCGCCAAGCACGCGAATACCCAGGCCCGGACCCGGGAACGGCTGGCGCCATACCAGGTCATGAGGCAGGCCAAGACGTTCGCCGAGCTCGCGGGCTTCGTCCTTGAACAGCTTGTTCAGCGGTTCAATCAGTTTGAACTTCAAGTCCTTAGGCAGGCCGCCAACATTATGGTGCGACTTGATCGTCTGCGCCGTGTCAGTGCCAGACTCGACCACGTCAGTGTACAGCGTGCCCTGGGCCAAGTACTCGATGCCGTGCAACTTGCGAGCTTCGTCGTTGAAGACTTCGATGAAGTCGCGGCCGATGATTTTGCGTTTTTGCTCTGGATCAGTAACACCTTTCAAGTCGCCCAAGAAGCGGTCTGCGGCGTTGACCTTGATGATTTTCACGCCGAGGCGACCGTTGAGACTTTCCATGACCTGGTCGGCCTCGTTCTTGCGCAGCAGGCCGTGATCCACAAAGATGCAGGTCAGCTGCTCGCCGATGGCTTTGTGCAGCAAGGCGGCCACCACTGAGCTGTCCACCCCACCGGAAAGGCCGAGCAGGACTTGCTTGTCGCCAACTTCGGCGTGAATCGCGTCAATCTGGTCGTCAATGAAGTCGCCCATGTTCCAATTGGCCTGGGCACCGCAAACGTCGAAGGCAAAATGATGCAGGATCTCATGCCCGTACTTGGTATTCTGAACTTCGGCGTGGAACTGGATGCCGTAGAACTTACGCGCATCGTCGTCCATCGCGGAAATCGGGCAGTTATGCGAGGTCGCGGTTACGCGGAAGCCGGCTGGCGCCTTTTGCACGAGGTCGCCATGGCTCATCCACACAGTCTGCGTTTCCGGAAGATCTTGGAATAGCTTGGCGGTTTTATCCGTCACCGTGATATCGACCTTGCCGTACTCGCGGTTGTCGGCTGGCTCCACGTCGCCGCCGAGGCGCTGGGCCATCAGCTGCATGCCGTAGCAAACGCCGAGAATCGGAATGCCGAGCTCAAAAATCTCGTTATCCACGCCAAGCGCGGCTTCGTCGTACACCGAATTCGGACCGCCGGAGAAAATAATGCCTTTTGGCGCAATCTTGCGGACTTCCGCCGCAGTGATGGTATGCGGTTTGAGTTCAGAATAGACGCCAAATTCGCGGATACGCCGCGTGATCAGCTGATTGTACTGACTCCCATAATCGAGGACGATGATCTTGTCGTAGTCCTGGCTCTGGTTTGCCAAGTGTGCCCACACTCCCTTGTTTTGAATTGTTACCACTATACGGAAAATTTTGGCGCCGGTCAATTTTCGATGAGAAAAGCCTCATTAGTTAAACTTGCGCAGTGCGACCTCATCGATCAAATGATTGGCAGTTTTATGCAAAATGACATCCGCGCGGTTCTTAGTCGGCAGGATGTACTCGTTAAGGTTCTTGAGGTTGACGTCGCGCCAGACTTCCTTGGCCATCTTGAACGCATCGTCCCGGTTGCCGATCGCATACTGGTAGTAATAGTTGGTCGGATCGGTGAACGCGGTGTCCAGCAGCATACCGAACCGTTCCAGGTACCACTGCTCGATGTTATTGGGGTCGGCATCGACGTAAATGGAAAAGTCGAAGTAGTCGCTGATGTAAATCGGCTGCTGGCTCGGCAGCTGCAGCACGTTGATGCCTTCGACAATCAGAATGTCCGGATGGTCGATGACCTCCTGCTCGCCGGGTACGATGTCGTAGATTTGGTGACTGTACTTCGGCGCTCGCACGACCCCGGTATTGTTTTTGACATTGTTGAGAAAATGAATCAGCAGGTTCATGTCGTAGCTTTCCGGGAACCCCTTGCGCGCCAAAATACCGCGTTTTTCCAGCTCGGCGTTCGAGTACAAAAAACCGTCGGTGGTGATCATCTGGATCCGACGGTCGGGATATGCCCGCGACAGCAACAGCTGAAGCAAGCGGGCCGTCGTGCTTTTGCCCACCGCCACTGAACCGCAGATGCCGATGATGAACGGATGGCTGTGGTAAGGCAGGCTCAAAAACTGGGCCAGCGTGCGCTCGTCGTCTTGGTAATCCTTGTAGCGGATGTGGATCAGGTGACGCAAAGGCGAGTAAATCGTCTTCACATCGTCCATGCTGATGACATCGTTCAGCGAGCGCAGCTGCGTCAGCTCATCATCGGTGACCGAGGCAAAATTATGCGCGTGAAAGTTCGCCCATTCCGTGCGGCTGAACTTGTAGTAATTCATTTCTGATTCCATAACGACTCCTTGATGCTGATTTACTCTCTAGTTTAGCGCTTTCGCCCCCGCTTGTGGGCCAACCTGGGTAAAAAGCCTCAGTCTGTCGCCTGCGGCCTGGTATGACCGGCGCGGGCGTGATTGTTCAGGGTGAGGTCGTGCACTGCGCGTAGTTCGCCAGCACGCTTGAGCAGCACAGCATCCAGCGCCTGATTCAAGGTGGTCTTCAGGCGTGCTAGCCGCACCGGGTCGGCCGCCACGTCATCGCCGTACATCGTCTCCAGCGGCGTCCACCACACCGGACCAGCTTTCGCCGTGTCCCCGGCATGCCGTGGGAATAGATGCCAGTGAACATGTGCATCCCCATTGCCCAGCAGCTCGATGTTCATCTTGTCGGCATGAAACGCCTGGCCGCATGCCTCGGCCACTAGACTCATTTCCTCGAGAAATGCGATCTTGGTCTGCGGCGCCAGCTGGTGAAGCTCGGTGACATGCTGCTTGCCCAAGAACAAGGTGTAGCCTTCAAAGTACTGACTATCGGCCAAAACCACGTAGCCGGTTGCCAGTTCGCGAACGAAATAGGGATTTTCATGTTGCTTGATGGCGGCGATTCGTTGACAGATCAGGCATTCTTTCGGCATAGACTGCCTCCTTAGGCGTGACCAGAGTTTTATCTAATGTACCCCTTTCTCTGGGGTATGCCAATTATCAACGGGCCGCCTGCGCCTAAACTTCAAAGAATTGTCTAAAGCCAAGTGTTGCCGCTTTCATTTTTTGGCCAGACCCTGCTAAACTGAGGTTTCTATCCCAACCCGGAAGGAAGTTTTTCCTTATGAAGATTACCGTTTTCGGGGTGCGGCCAGATGAGCGCCAGCACCTCGAACGATGGGCGCAGCAGCGCGGCGATGAATTGGTGCAAACCACTGCGCTGCTGACGCCTGACTCGGTGGCAAAAGCGGCAGGCAGCACGGGCATCAGCTGTTTTCAAACGGTCCCGTACGAAGCCGGCGTATTTAAAGCCATGCGCAAACTGGGTATCAAGGCCTTGGCACTGCGCAACACCGGCACCGATAATGTCGACTTTGACGCCGCCCAGCATTACGGGATCCGTATCACCAATGTCCCGGCTTATTCACCGAATGCCATTGCCGAATTTGCGCTGGCCGATATGCTGTACCTACTGCGGCAAACCGGTCTGGTGCAGCGCGACCTGCAGCAGGACCACTACCGGCAGGCCACGACGCACATCGGCCGCGAACTGCGCTGCTCGACCGTAGGCGTGATCGGGACCGGGCGCATCGGGCGAAGCTTGATTTCCAGCCTCAACGGCATTGGCGCCAAGGTGTTGGCTTATGATCCACACCCGCAAGCCGATTGTCAGCTGCACTTTGAGTCAGTGACCCTGCAGACCCTGCTGCGGCAAAGCGACATTGTCACGCTCCACATTCCTGGCACGCCGTCAAATACGCATCTGATCGACCAAGCGGCGATTGCCGAGATGAAGCCCGGCGCTCTGCTGATCAACACCGGTCGGCCAAACTTAGTTGATACAACGGCGGTGATCGCCGCGCTGCGATCTGGTCAGCTAGGCGGCGTGGGCATCGACACCTTCGAACACGAAACCGAAGACCTGCTGGCGCTGGCCGAAGCCGGCCAGTTTGTCGACCCGCAGTGGCAGAGCCTGCTGGCCATGCCCAACGTCATTTTATCCCCGCACATCGCCTATTACACTGAAACGGCGGTGCGCAACATGTGTGAAACGGCGATGCAGGCGCTTCACGACCTGGCCGAGCGGCAAGCCAGCGACTGCGAGGTCTTCCCCGACCAGCGGCTGCGCCAGGCCCAGTAACGAAAAAAGGCGCACACCTTCTCGCAGCCTTTGTGCTTGCGAGCGGATGTGCGTCTTTTTGATGGGCAAGTCAATCCAACGGCACCGGCACGGTCCAGCCCGCTGGAGCTTCGACATCGCCAAACTGGATGCCGGTCAGCTCGTTGTAAAGTTTTTGGGTCATTGGCCCGATGCCGCCGTCGCCGAACTGATGCACCTCACCGTTGTAGGTGATGCTGGCGATTGGGGTAATCACCGCCGCCGTCCCACATGCCCCGGCCTCGCCAAACTGAGCCAAACTGTCGATGGGAATGCGAGTCTCCTCGGCGTCCAGGCCAAACCGGTCGCGAGCCAGCGCGAGCAGCGACCGCCGCGTGATGCTTGGCAAAATCGAAGGCGACTTGGGTGTCAGGAACCGCTGTTCATCCTTGGTGATGCCAAAGAAGTTGGCGCTGCCGACCTCTTCAATGTAGCGGTGCTGAATCGGGTCAAGGTAAATCGCATCCCCGAAGCCGTGCTCGTGGGCGTACTTACCGGCCTGCAAACTAGCGGCGTAGTTGCCGCCAACCTTGCTTTGGCCCGTGCCGTAATGGGCGGCACGGTCGGCGTGATCCGCGACCATGAACTTGGTCGGCACCATGCCGCCTTTGTAATACGCCCCCACTGGCATGGCAAAAATCGTGAACAGGTACTCCTTGGCCGGCGCCACCCCGATGTTTGGCCCGACGCCAAGCAACAGCGGCCGCAGATACAGCGTTGCCCCAGTGCCATATGGCGGAACGTAATCGGCATTGGCCGAAACGACCCGCATGGCCGCGTCCAGAAACTGCGCGGCCGAAAGGGGCGGCATCAGGAGCTTTTCTGCAGAGTCGTGGAGCCGTTTGGCGTTCAAATCCGGCCGGAAAAGCTGAATGGTACCATTTTTCGTCCGGTACGCCTTCATCCCTTCAAACGCCGACTGACCATAGTGCAGCGCCGGGCTGCCGACATTCAGCGTCAGCTCATTACCCTGAACTAAACCGCCCTGGTCCCAAGCCCCATTGCGGTAATGGGCCTCATAACGATACGGCAACTCCATGTAATTAAAGCCCAGCGCGTTCCAGTCAATGTTGACAGTCACCTTGGCACCCTCCATTCAAATTGACTTACATCGTCCCTATGCATGGTAAGCGATAAACCGCACCGGCTCAAGCCTTCTTGTCAGCTAATCTGACAAAACGCGGGATTTAATCACACGCACAGCCCGGCCAGCAGAGTCCACCTTTCTTATCGCGCAGTCGTACAATCTCACACCCCAAAAAATGAATGACACGCTGTTCATTGATTTTAGTCAGAATATTTTGAAAGCGCTACAATAGAGTCGCCGGTTCGTTGAAGAATCCGGCAACGGTCAAGTTTCTCGATGCGGGTTGCACCGAGCACGAGAAACTTGACCAATTATCCAATCGAGATAAGAAAGAAGATCATAACATGAGTCAGGAACGTCAATGGGATCAGTCGTACGATGTCGTTGTTTTAGGCTTCGGAGGGGCCGGCGCCACCGCCGCGCGGTTTGCTGCGGACGCCGGGGCCAAAGTCCTGCTGGTGGATTCCGCACCAGCAGGGCATGAAGGTGGCAATACGCGCTACTCCGCTCAGCTAATCGGCGCAGGGCGCGACTTCGACCAGCTCAAGGCATACTACAAGGCGCTGACTGCCCCGATGAAACTCGATGAACAGATGATTGACACCTACGTCGACGGCATGATGAAGATGCCCGACTACCTGCGGCGTTACTTGAACACGGAGCCAGTCAGTGTGACCACTGACTGGGACCACAGCAAGTTCGATCTGCGCAGCGCGGTCCACGAATTTCCTGAATATCCTGGCGTCAATGCCTATGACTTTCTGCTCGTTCACCATGGCCTGTTCGATGCTGCGCTGTGGAAGAAACTACGCAAGGAAGTGCTCGACCGCAACGACAAGATCACGGTCTGGTATAGTTCACCAGCCAAGCATCTGATTCAGGACCCGGAAACCAAGACAGTTCAAGGCGCCCAAATCGAGCACGACCACATCCTGTTGAACATTCAGGCCAAAGGCGGCGTGATCCTGGCTACCGGTGGATTCGAAAACAATCCGCAGATGGTGCAAGATTACCTGAAGGCGTCACGGCTGTCACCAGTCGGCTCTCTGTACAACAAAGGAGACGGCATCAAGATGGGCTATGAGGTCGGCGCCGACATGTGGCACATGGCCAACTACGAATCTCTGGGCATGCTTCATGGCTTGACTATCGCGACGCCGGCCGGTACGCGCGGCCGCCTCATCCTCGACTGGCCAGAGGCCGCCAAGGGCAGTGTCTTTGTCGCCGGTGACGACGGGTCTCGCTACTTCAACGAAGCTGAGGAAAACCGGCATGGCCACATTTACTACCACGGGATGTGGCAAGTACCGATTGCCAATGATCACCCGCACTTGATCTTTGACCAGCAGCAGTGGGAAGACTTCCATCATGCCAAATTACCTGTCGATAACTTCGACGCCCTAACGGTCAAGGCGGACACTCTGCAGGACCTGGCCAAGCTGATTCACGCTAAACCCGAGGCCTTGGCCAAGGCGCAAGCCGACTTTAACCACTTCATTGAAATCGGTGAAGATTACGCCTACGAACGGCCAGTGGACACGATGCGGGCCTTCGCCGACGGCCCGTACTACGCACTGCCGCTTCGCCAAGTCGTACTCAACACGCAAGGCGGCCCGCGCCGCAACAGTCGCGCTGAGGTCCTGAATCCGCAAGGCAAACCGATCCCGCATCTATTCTCAGCCGGTGAGCTCGGCGGCATCAACGCCAACCAGTACCAAGGCGGCAACAACCTGGCCGAATGCCTGATCTGGGGCAAGATTGCTGGGGAAAACGCCGTGCACAGCCTGTCAAAACGCACGACTGATGACGAAACCACCCTGGACGCCACCAGTGGTGCGTCTGAAAAAGCGTCAGTCGAAACGACGGACGCCAGCACAGGCGCCTCCGAACATTCTGAAGCTTCGACCGCGGCGCCAACGCCAGACTACCCAACGGGGCCGAATCAGTACATCGGCGTCAGCGACGAAGGCATGGGCAACGAAATCGTGGTTCGCGTGACCTACACAGACGGCAAGCTTGAAAACGTCGAGGTGCTCAAGCAAAGCGAAAGTGCCGACGTCGGGCTGAAGGCAATCAAGACCCTGCCAAAAGAAATGATCGACGCCAACTCTCCTGAGGTGGATGCCGTCAGCGGCGCGTCTGTCACCAGCCACGCGCTGAAAGACGCCGTGGCCGACGCATTGAACAAAGCAAAAGCCGCGGCACCCACGGCCTAGATCCAACCAAGCTCTGAACTGATGCGCAAAAAGACCGACCCACGAGAATTTCCGTGAGCCGGCTTTTTTGCGCATCGCGATCGGCCACCAAACGGCTGAGCGAAGTATTAATCAATCGGAATCTCTGGCATGGCGGCGCGCGCGGCCTTATTGGCTGCAGTCCGGGCCGCATAACCCGCTGAAAGCTGTTGACCCAGCGGCGTGTCTGCCTCAAGGGATGGCAGCCGGCTACCTTTTGCGACGACGAAGGTCATCAGACTCCAGGCGGCCAGGTACTGCTCGCCCGTGTCCAAGTCCTCGCCCACCATACGGGTGAACACCTCGATAGAGCGGTGACCGTAGCCGGTGACAAAGCTTTCGTAAGTCAGCGCGTGGCCGATCTCCACCGGATTCACGTACACCATCCGGTCCAGCGACCCCGTGACCATGTGGCTGCGCGCAAACCGGTGTGCGGAGATGCTGGCAGTTTCGTCGAGCCATTCCAGCGTTTGCCCGCCGAACAGGCTGTTGTGCTCGTTCATTTGCCCCTCAAAAATCCGGTGGGTCGTGATCGATAACGTTTCCGACATTTTCATTACTGACTCACTTCGTTTCGTAGAGGTCACTTGGCACATCGGCCAACATCGGCGACAAGGCTGGGCTGGCAAAAATCGTCAGGCGGTGCATCGCTCGGCTGGCAATGGTGTACAGCAGCTCACGTTCGTCCTCGTGATGGAACATCGCTTCGTTGGCTTGCCACAGCACGACCGCGTCAAACTCCAGCCCCTTGGCCAGGTATGACGGCACGACGATGACACCGGCGGCCAGGCGCTGGTTTTCAGAGCGAATTAGCGTGGTCTTCACGCCTTGGTCAAGCAGCGTTTGGTGCAGCTTTTCGGCCTCTTCCAGCGTCTTGGCGATGATGGCCGTGGTTTGCTGGGCGGCGTTGTCAATCTTGATCTGGCCGCGGAGTGCCTCAACCAGCGCCGCCTCATCCTGGCGCACATACAGCACCGGCAGCGGTCCCTGCCGGTCGAACGCCTCGATCTTCTGACCCGACTTCAAAATCGCCTTGGTGAACTCCGTGACTTGCTTCGTCGACCGGTACGAGCGGGTGAGCTGCACGACCCGTGTTTTCTCCGGATTGAAAAGCTTGGACACATCGGCGATCAGCGAGTGCGAGTTCTCCTTGGTGAAAATGGCCTGGTTCAAATCGCCAAGCAGGGTGAACTTGGCTTTCGGGAAGCTGCGCTGCAGGTAGGCCAGCTGGTAGGGCGTGTAGTCCTGAATCTCGTCGATGAAGACATAGCGCATGTCGCGCTCGCCGTGGCGGCCAGTGATCAGGTCGTACAGGTAAATGTAAGGCGTCGCGTCGGCAATGGCCAGCCGCCGCGCCTTGAACTCGGCGACAAAATGCTCGACCTCGTTCGCCCACTCGGCTTCGGTCAGGTCAAACTGGCCAAGATCCAGATAGTGCGGCAGCTCGCGCAAAAAGGCCACATACTGGCCGCGCACGTTCAGGAAGTGGTTGCGGACGATTGCCTGCTGGATCTCGCCGAACGCGCGAATCACGATTTTGCGGGCGAAAAAGCCGTACTCCGCATCGCTGTCCTTAAATTCCTGCGGGCCGTCCTGCTGAAGGTCGCGCAGCTGCTCCTGGGACAGGTTCTGCACCGTCTCCTGAACCCAGTCCGCCTTCATTTCGCTATTGACCTTGCGATTAAGCATGGAGATCAGGCGATTTTTGGTCGCATCCAGGCGATTGCCCAGGTGGTAATTCTCATTATAAGAATAGAAAATATCCTCGATCCGCTTGCGGGAAATGAAGACCTTGTCGCGGAACCGGATGTCGCGAAAGCGCATGCCGCCTTTTTCCAGTGAAGAAGTGTACTTACTGGTGGCCTGGAAAAACGCGAGGCTGGCCTTGAGGCTTTGAATCTTCTTCTGGCTTGGCGTCAGCTTGGCTTCAAACTGGGAGAACAGGTCCTGCACCGTGATGTTCGGCACGCGCCGGGTCACGTACTGGTAAAACGTGAACTGCACCATGTTCTGCTCGCCGAGCTCCGGCAGGACGTTGCCGATATAGTCGGAAAACAGCTGGTTGGGTGAAAACATGATGACCTGGCTAGACGACAGGTTACCCCGGTAGCGATAAAGCAGGTAGGCCACCCGTTGCAACACAGCCGAGGTTTTCCCCGAGCCGGCGGCGCCTTGCACGAACAGGAGATCCGCTGTCGTGTCGCGGATGATCTGGTTCTGCTCGCGCTGAATGGTCGTCACGATGCTCTTCATCTGGGTATCCGACTTTTCGTTCAGAACCTCCAGCAGCATCTGATCGCCAATGGTTTCCGTGGTGTCAAACATCGTCTGGATCTGGCCGTCTGCGATCACGAACTGACGTTTCAATGACACGTCCACGGTTTGCGGCCCGTCTGGAGTTTGGTAGGTGATCTTGCCCAGGCCGCCATCATAATAGATGGAAGAAATCGGGGCACGCCAGTCGTAGATCAGAAACTTGCCGGCGGCGTTGGTGAAAGAACCCAGGCCGATGTAAATGGTCTCGGGCTTCTCCTCGCCTTCCTGAAAATCAATGCGGGCAAAGTACGGATTGTGCTTGAGGCGCCGCACAGTCGCCAGTTGCAAGGTCGACTGCTTCCAGGCGTTGCTGCGCTCATCCAGCATCTGTTGCTGCTGTTGAATGCTGGCCGCAGTTTCAATGGTCTCCGCGTCGTTCGTCAGGTTGATCTTGGTATCCGCGAAAAAGTTCTTGTTGAGATTGGTTTCCTCTGCCTTGGTCCGTGCCACTTCTGCACTGAGCCTCGTGTCGGCTGCCGCCAGTTCCTGCATTGTGGTGTCAAGATGTGCCTGTTCGAGCTGTTTCTGATCTGCCACGCAAGGGCCCCCTTAAGGTAAAATAATCGTTGAACAATCATACCACTTGCGCGGCGCCACTGCAATGAAAACAATGGCGTGGATCGCCGCCGTAACCCTGTCATGCCGGGCGTTGCCAACCCTTCATGCTGTCGCGTCGCCTGTGCTGCCTTCGCCGGCTACTCGCCTTTAAGAAGTGGAATACTGCCAAGAAGCCTGTTTTTCCCGCCGCCAACCACATAATGAAACCGATCCGGCTTGGGCAGGCTGAAGACCATCCCCGCCGTGTACTGCTGACCTGGCTGCAAGTAATCGTGGTTGTGGGCAATTCGCGCTTGAACAATGGGTGGCAGCGTATGAATTTTGACCGCTGAATATTCCTGAGCCACGCGTTTGGCACCACGACTTGGAGAATCGGTCGTAAACCCGATGCCAAAATTGTTGACTAGATTCAGCTGTTCCTCCACATGCATGGTCTGGTTTTGAACGGTGTAAGGAACATAGACCAGATCCCCATACCGTTGTGCTTTGCCAATGGTGAGGGTTAACCCTGGCGCGCTAATAGTCCGGCCATGCAGCTTAACCTCGGCGATGTCATATTCTGCCTGGGACACTTGCTCACTGTGAAACAGAGTGAACAATGGCCGGGGGTGCGCCAGAATCTGCCTCCTGGTCTTGAGCTGTTCAGCATACGCCCAGCGATCGGCATTTTCCTTAAACGCGGCCGCTGCATCATTGGCGTTCGCCCATTCGTTTGGGTAAAGCTTGCCAAACGCGATCAAAGCTGGTGGCACTTGGCTACTGTAATACTGCCGAGCCAGCGTCAATGTCTCAGCCCCCATGTACAATAGGTAATCCGTAAAGTAATCGGTAAAATCAGCGGCCTTATTGTGGCTTAAAAAGGTCAGCGTTTCGACGGCATTTTGGCCGTAACGATACAGCGCTGTGCCCTCGGGACTTTCACGGTTTTGCACTTGGGCCAATAGCGCCTTTCCTTGCACCAGGGCGGCCCGCCGTTCGCGATCGCGGGTCGCTCGCGACGCCGTGTCAGCGTTGGTCATCAGCGTGACCCCAAGCTGGGCCCAATTGTTCGCAATCCGTTGAAACAGCGGGCCTTGAGCCCCTTGTGTCACTTTTGGCTGATGAGGGGCTGCCTTGAGAATCACGGCACGACCTTTCGTTTCACTGAGCAGTTGCGGGGCGCGAATCACGCGCACCTCCGCCTGAATTCGCCTTTCAGCTTGCTGAGCGGACCACTGATACCAACCAAAGCCGCCGAAAAGAATGACCATTAACCCCAATGTCGCGGTAATGCCGCCAACGAAAGAACTGGAAAAATGTCGAGAAGTTAATTGGTCTTGGGCGCGTTGTTGCTCAAATGTCAGCTCGAAGACACCCGCAGCAGACTCGCCACTGGAACCACCCTGAGTGACCGCACGCTTATGCCACCACCACCTGATTCCCAGCCACACGCCCGCGCCTAGCACGACAATAAGTAGCAAAGATGGCCAGCGACCGAAGGCCTCCAGCAACCAATTAGTCCGCCTGGGCGCAATCATCTGAACGCTCTGATCGGCCCGGTCAGGCATCCTGACCGCGATTTGGCCATGCTTGGGCGCGCCAGCATAAACGCCATGGTCGACTTGCACCAGCGCACTGCCGTCTTTGTGCGGCAGCGTCAAAAGCAGGTAATAGTCAGTATACGAATACCGACCAGAGCCCACATCTTCGGCGTATTTTCCCTCTACAACAGCAGATTGTTTGGGGCCGGCAGTCTGGTTTGGAATAAGGCGAATCGCTGGCAAGCCAATGAGCCAAATAATGGCCACCAAACCAGCACTCCAGGCGAGTACTGGCAACCCGATCTGCTGAACGGACTGCAATTTCTCGCCCCAAAAAGTCACGAGTAAGATCGCCCAACAAAAGGCGGCGAGTAAGGCCAGTAGCGTAACCACCCAGTATGCGCTGATTCGCCGCGGTGACGGTGTCAAAAGCGCTTCGTCCGTGTTTAATTCGTGATGCTTGGAGGCCCGCCACTGCAAGTAAGTTGCGCGCGTCACTGAATATTGCCGACGCTCATCTGCCAGGTTTGCGCGATAGCCAGTCGTCTCCCCGTCAACATCCTGAGTGACCATGACATTAACGATGGTGTCATTTTTAGGAAGCGATGCGACACGATGGGGCCGAGCGGTCCAAAAAGCAAAAAAGGTGAGCACCAAGGCGACGGCAACCAGCACGATAATTCCGATTGAACCGCCTTTCTGATCTTTTTTTGCCCGTTGCTGCCTACTTTGCACATTTGTTTTTTGAATCAAGATTAGCCCCTCCAGCCGTCGCTTCGAAGCCGACGGAACGTTATTATTATGGGGATTATGGCAATTAATTGCAAAATGGATTAAGGCGGCTAAGCGCCAACCACGAGGGTGCGGTAAAATAACAACAAGATGTGTCTCTGGAGGAAGCATTATGCAAAGCATTTCCTTATTAGTTGTGCTGTTCGCGGCGCTGCTCACCCCGCTACTGATGGCTAAGTTCAACATTCACAGTCTCCCTACTGCAGTGGCTGAAATTATTGTCGGCATCATTTTGGGAAAAAGTCTCTTCGGCTGGGTCGTCAGCAATGATGTCCTCGAAGAACTGCGCACCCTGGGGGTCATTGTCCTAATTTTTCTCTCAGGAATGGAGATCGATTTTTCCTTATTCAAACCGCAAAAACAGTCCGGCAGAAAGATTGGCGCAGCACCCCTCGCCTTTCTCAGCTACGGCAGCATCGTCCTCATGGCACTGGCTGCGGCCTGGGTGCTTGACTTGCTCGGGCTGTATCACCACATCGTGTTTGCCGCGATTATTTTCGCCACGGTGGCGCTGGGCGTGGTCATCGCCGCGCTGAAGGAAAAAGAGCTGCTGAGCAAACCGTTCGGGCAAACGGTCCTGCTGCTGGCCGCACTGGGCGAGGTGCTGCCCCTGATTGCACTGACCGTTTACCAGAACCTCAACGGCACCTCCTCGCGCAGCGTGTGGCTGCTGCTGCTGATTTTCGTGGCCGCCATCTTCCTGCTGCACCGTTTTCGCAAGCCTTACCAGTGGTTCGCCGAAATCGATAAAAGCACCACGCAGCTTGACATCCGTCTGGCCTTTTTCCTGATTGTCACGCTGGTCACCGTGGCCGAGTCCGTCGGCGCCGAAAATATTCTGGGCGCGTTTCTCGCCGGCATGGTGATGAAACTGCTCAAACCACGCGAGGAGACGGAAGACAAGCTGACCAGCATTGGCTACGGCTTTTTCATCCCGATTTTCTTCATTATGACCGGTGCGAACATGAACCTGCCGGCCATGTTCAAGGACCCGGCCAGCCTGGCCTTGATTCCTGTGCTGCTGATCGCCTTTTATGCGGCCAAAGCGCTGCTGATCCCGCTGCTTTTGATGCGGTTTCGCAAGCACAACGCGCTGGCCGGCATGCTGCTGACGTCGACCACGATCACGCTGGTCATTCCGGCGCTGTCGATCGGCAAAAGCTTGGGCATCATCTCCAGCACCCAAAGCGCCGCTTTCACGCTGGCCGCGGTCATCACCTGCATCGCCAGCCCGATTCTATTCAACACCTTCTACGTTGCGGAAAAAGACGACGTCAAAAAGACGCGCGTCCACATCATCGGCGCCAACCTGATGACCGTGCCAATCGTCCAGCAGCTGACCCGCGGCCTGTACGAGGTGCGCCTGTACACCGACGACCCGGTCAAGTTCAAAACCTACAACTCCGAAGCGCCGGTCACCTTGCTGGCCGACGTGACCGAGCCAACGCTCCAGAACGCCGGCGTGTTTGACGCCGACATCATCGTCCTCGCCCACTTCGACGAAGATAAGAACTTTGCCGTTGCCGAACTCGCCTTGGCGGCCAAGGTGCCGCGCATCATCGCCCGCTTCGACGCCAAAAACGCCACCGATGGCCGCTACGATGAGCTGGCCGCGCAAGGCGTTGAGGTTTACAACACCTTCGAGACCAACATCGCAATGCTGCGCAGCCTGATTGAAACACCGTCGACGCTCAAGATCCTGCAGGACACCACCGCGGGCATCTTCGAAATCGTCGTCAACAACCGCCGCTTTGCCGGCCTGGAGGTCAAGAACCTGCCCTATGTCAACGACATCACCATCAGCCAGATTTTCCGCGGCGACCACTTCATCGCCCCGCATGGTGACACCCAGCTCCACCTGGGCGACCACATCATTTTCTCCGGCGACAAGGCGCAAATCGGCCAGATGCGAGCAGAATTTGAAAAGGTCAACTAAGCTGAGGCAAGTGTGATGCATCCCACCATGCCTGCAGTGAAAGTGATAGAATGAGACTATTCTAAGGAAATGCGGTGACCACAATGAAGCAAGGAACCACGATTTTGACGCTTGATAACGGCTACCACCTTTGGACCAACACGCAGGGCGAGGGCGACATTCACCTGCTCTGCCTGCACGGCGGCCCTGGCGGCAACCACGAATACTGGGAAAACTTCGGCGAGCAGCTGAGCGACCTCGGCGTCCAAGTGCACATGTACGATCAGCTCGGCAGCTGGTACTCGGATCAGCCGGACTACTCAGACCCAGAAATTGCCAAAAAGTACCTGACCACGGACTACTTCTTAGGCGAAGTTGAGGAAGTCCGCCAAAAGCTCGGCTTGGATCATTTTTACCTGATTGGGCAAAGCTGGGGCGGTGCCTTGACACAGCTGTACGCGCTCAAGTACGGCGAGCACCTCAAGGGCGCCATCATCTCCTCCATGATCGACAACATCGATGAATACGTCGATCACGTCAACTATGTGCGTGAGGAGTGCCTGCCGCCCAAGGCCGTCAAGTACATGAAGAAGATCGAGGCAGAAGGCAACTGGAAGGACGCGCAGTACCAGAAGTACGTCGACGTCTTGAACCGCAGCTACGTTGACCGCAAGCAGCCGCCTGCCATTTCCCACTTGATTGACACCACTGGCACCCCAGTTTACAACGCTTTCCAAGGCGACAACGAATTTGTCGTCACCGGCAAGCTGAAGGACTGGGACATTCGCGACCAGATTCACAACATCACCGTGCCGACCCTGTTGACCTTCGGCGAACACGAAACCATGCCGCTGCGCTCGGCTCAGCGCATGGCTGAGGACATTCCGCATGCCCGTTTGGTCACCACGCCAGACGGTGGCCATCACCACATGATCGACAACGCCCCGGTTTACTTCGCGCACCTGAAGCAGTTTATCAAGGACGTCGAATCCGGCAACTTCAACGATTAAGTCATATTGCCAGCCCGCTGCGGCTGGCTTTTTTCGTCCTGCAAAGGGCTATAATGGGGACAAACTTTAACGGAGGCGCCACATGGCAGACATCGATAAAATTATTGAGCGTGCAGAAAAGGATCCCAACATCCTGGCGATTGGGACCGAAGGATCTGGTAACAATCCTGACCTAAACTCGGACGAATGGACCGATCTGGACGTCACCTTGTTTGCCGCTGACCCAGCCCAGGTGGACGCCAAAGCCTGGGTGAACGCACTGGGGGCGTCCAAGCTGATTCAACACCTGCACGACACTCACCTGTTCGGCCCGGCCACCGGGGCCTGGGAATCCTGGCTGACCCGCTACCAGGGCACGCGACGGATCGACTGGAAAATCGCGCCCGCCGCTGACGAAGCCGCGTACCTGGCCGCCGACCACTTGAACGCGATCATCTGGCAGCAGGGCCAAGGCCGCGTCACCCCACGCGCCACTGACGCGTCCAGCCATTTTCTCGCGGTGCCGACGCAGGCGGACTACGAAGCGACCCTCAATGAAATCTTCTGGATTGCCGGCAATGTGATCAAGGGACTTTCGCGCAATAACCTGCTATACGCCAATGAGCAGTTCAACGCCCACCTGCGGCCTCAGGTGCTCACGCTTTACGCCTACCGAGAAACGCTGGCGCAAGATGGCCACTTTGACCCTGGCGTTAACTTCAAGAATGTCTGGCCCAAGCTGGCGGCCTATGAGCAAAGTCAGCTGGCGGCCACATACGATCAAAGCAGTCGTGCTGCCACCCTGGCCAGCCTGAAAAATTGCGTAGTCATCGTCGAAAGCCTGGTGGACGGGTTTAACGACGACCAGACCCTGCTGCGTCCGGCCTGGCTCGGCCCCGCCGACGCCCAGGTCACCAGCTGGTTCTTCGACCTGACCGCACCGCTGAACGCCGAGAAAAAGGCACAGGAAGCCGCAAGCGCCAAGCAGAAGGAAGAAATTGCCAAGCGCCACGCCGCCAAGCGTGCGGCGTATTACGAAGGCAATCAGCAGAAGTAGTTCGACCTAAGGGGACGGCCGCCAGCCGCCCCCTTTTTTGGCCTCAGCGGGGGCTTGTGCTGTGGTAAACTTGAAGTAAATCACACGGAGGTGCGCCATGAAAACTGTTACGGTTTACCTGGTCCGGCACGGTCAGACCTGGTTCAATAAATTCAACAAGATGCAGGGCTGGTCGGACTCACCGCTGACCGAAAAGGGTATCGCAGACGGCAAGCGCGCCGGCGAAGCGCTGCGCCACGTGACGTTCACCCGCGCCTACTGCAGCGACACCACCCGCGCGCGGCGGACGGCAGGCTACATCCTCGAGCAAAACTTCAACACCAACGTTGCGCTGACCGAAACCCCGCTGTTTCGCGAGCAGTTCTACGGCTACTACGAAGGCGAGGATTCGCCGAAGACCTGGTACGCGGTGGGCATGCCCCACGGTGCGCGGACCTTCAAGGAACTGATCGAAAAGTTCGGCGTTGACGCAACGAAGGACTTCATGCACGAGGCCGACCCCTTCCACGACGCCGAGGACGCCTTGACCTACTGGAATCGGCTGCAGAAAGGCTTCAAGCTGCTTCGGGACCAGAATCAGAACGGCGACAACGTTCTGTTGGTGACGCACGGCACGACCATTCGCAGCATTATCGACAAGTTTGGCAAAGACGACGGCTGGATCGTCACTGATTCGCCGCGCAACGGTTCCATCTCGCGCATCGCCCTCACCGACGAAGGCATCAAGGTCCTCGGCTACAACGAGCTGAAGCTGGTTTAGGCCATGGCGACGGACACGACCAAGCGGAAGCTCGCCCACACCCTGCGCGAGATGATGGCCACCACCGCGCTGGAGCACATTACCATCAGCGCACTGACGAAAAAAGCCGGCGTGACCCGCAACACGTTCTACTACCACTTCGAGGACATCTATTCCCTGCTGGCCTGGATCTACGAGCAGGAAATCATCGTCCAAATGGCGAAGTACGCGCAGATCAGTGAGTGGCAAAAAGCACTGCGCATGCTTCTGGACTACATCGACGATAACCGGTCGTTCTGCGTGGCCTCGTTTAACTCAGTCGGCCGCGACCTGCTGGAGCAGCTGCTCGCCACCGTTGCGGAATCTCTTGTGCAGCGCGTCGTTAACGATGCCGATCCCAACCTGCAAAAACCGCTGACCGATGACATCTGCAATTTTTACGGCCTGGCGATTGTTGCGCAGATTATTCAGTGGCTGATGAAGGGCTTGACCGAGCCGAAACAGGCCATCGTCCACCGCTGCGACATCATGCTGACCGGCGCGGTGCAAAACGCCATTCACAACGCAAGTACATTACATTAAAGAAAAATAGCTCTCTGCTAGCCCATTTAAATATTTAAATGGGCTTTTTTGTCTGAATAAATTCAAATTATTTTATTTTTGCATTGTTACCTTGATACAATTTGAGTATAAAAGAGAAAAGGAGGACACCTATCGTGAATAAAATTTTCATAAAGGGCGGTCTATTATGTGTAGCCGCGATTCTCACACTCAGTGGCTGTGGTAGCAACAGTAGTGATTCACAAGATAAGCAAGAGAACTCCTCATCAGCTATCAAGGCTTCAAGTGGTAGCAATAAGAAAAAGGAGAACAGCCTTTCAAATGTTATGAATCAACTTGCTCGTAAATCAGTATCAACAGGCGACGTTTATGTAACAGGAAAAATGTCCGTAGGAAGTAAGAATACTTTGAAGCCAGGAATCTACGACATGAAAATTACTGGTGGCTCTGGCAACATTATGGGTGACCGAAAAGAGGTCCTATCGGGAATGCCAATCAACTGGATTGGCTCCGCAACAGCGTCTAACAATGGTAACGCATCAATCTTCCGGATTATTCTCATGGAAGGTGACAGCATTGATTTCTCCAACATCTCTAAAGTGAATTTCACAGCAGTACCCGAAAAAATTACACCAACAAATGAACTCGGGCAAGGGAACTATGTCGTTAATCGGGACATTAAGGCAGGAACATATAAACTTAGCACGAACGTCACCCTGGACCCAGAATATGAAAACCTGGGGTGGGATTTTACTATTTATGACGATAAAACTAAAGAGTCACGTAATCAACGGCTAACCTCGTCAAGCAATGATGTGGTGGTTGAGCTAAAAGAAGGAGAGATAATTACAACCAGCTTCGACGCAACTGGTTTTGAAGGAAACGCCGATTCTGATAAATTAATTTTTACGCCAATTAATCAATAACTTTTTGGGCAATCCCCTCGGGTTGCCTATTTTTTTGCGTCATTTTTCCTCATACACTGAAAGCGTAAACAGAAAGGTGGTCCATCTGATGAAAAAGAAAACCCTACTCCTTGGCCTGGTTGCCGGCTTCATTGCCGGCGCGACCGTCTACACCTTGAAGAAACTGGACTGGTTCCACGACGACGCGAAGGATTACGCCATTTTTGAATCGCAGCGCAGCTAGTCTGTATTTATAGTCACGCTGCGTGCAGCCTCTAACGAAAGGAAGTTTTTACATGATCAAACACAAAGCAATTATGATTGGTGCCGGTTTGGCCAACATGGCCGCGGCCGTGTACCTAATTCAGGAAGGCAAATGGGATGGCTCGGCCATCACCTTCTACAGTCTGGACGACCACGGCTCCAATGACGGCAGCGCCGCCACTGACCAGGCCGCTGAGTACTGGAACAAAGAGCACCCACTAGACAACACCAAGGGCTACATCGCCCGCGGCGGCCGCATGCTCAACTACCGCACCTACGTCGATTTGATGGATCTGCTCAGCCGCGTGCAGTCCGTTACCGAACCCAGCATGACCGCGGCTGAAGACACCCGCGATTTTGACAGCAAGCACCGCACTTTCGATAAGGCCCGCCTGCTGCGCCGCGGTGAAGGCATCGTCAACGCCTCGCACCTCGGCCTCAACAACCAGGACCGGATGCTGCTGACCAAGCTGGTCATGATGCCTGATAAGGACGAAGAACAGCTCGACAACGTCACCATCGCCGATTACTTCCAGGACGATCCGCACATGTTCACCACCAACTTCTGGTACATGTGGGAGACCACTTTTGCCTTCCGCACCCAAAGCAGTGCGCAGGAGCTGCGGCGTTACATGCACATGATGCTGTACGAATTCACTCAGATTGAGCATCTGGTCGGGGTCAACCGCACCCGCTATAACCAGTACGAAAGCATCATGATGCCGCTGATCAAATACTTACAGGATCAGGGCGTCAACATCGTCCTGGACAAAATCGTCTCCGACTGGGACTTCAAGGACTCCAAGATGCAGGATGAAATTACTGTCACCGGCCTTGAGGTCACTGATGCCAACACAGGCGACGTCGAGCATGTCGAGGTTGACGATGACACCGCGGTGATCTTCACCAACGGCTCCATCACCGACTCGGCCACCATTGGCGACTACCACACCCCGGCGCGCGAGAACATGGACTACGGCATCGCCGCCAGCCTGTGGAAAAAGGCCGCGAGTCACTTCTACAACCTCGGCAACCCGGACAAGTTCTTTGCCGACCGGGATGCATCCGAGTGGGTCAGCTTCACGTTGACCACCAAGGACCACCTGCTGCTCAACGAGATCACGCGCATCACGACCCAGGTGCCCGGCAACGCGCTGAACTCATTTTTGAGTACAGCGCCGATCACCCCACTTGGTCAGCCCGACGTCAACATGTCGATTGTGGTTCACCATCAGCCGCATTTCACCACACAAAAGCCCAACGAAAGCGTCATTTGGGGCTACTTCCTGTACCCGCGTCGCACCGGTGAGTTTGTGCAGAAGCCATACATCGAGATGACCGGCGAGGAGATGCTCAAGGAGCTGCTTGGCCAACTGTCAATGGTCGATTCAGGTCCAATCAACATCAAGGAACACGAACAGGCCATCATGGATTCGGTGATTAACTGCATCCCCGTTTACATGCCTTACGCCTCTGCCCTGTTCAACAACCGCGCCAAGGCTGACCGGCCACTGGTCATTCCGGCGCACTCGACCAACCTCGCCTTCACCGGTGAGTTCGCTGAGCAGCCGTACCAGATGGTCTTCACTGAGCAAAGCGCCGTCCGCTCCGGCGAGATCGCCGCGTACCACTTCGCCGGCATCCCGATGAGCCACTTGGTCAAGACGCCGCGCTACGACAAGGACATCCCAACTTTGCTGCGAGCCACCAAGAAGATGTTCGAATAACGCTGCGGGTTGGTGGGAGAAATAACGGAATCAAAAAGCGTCAGCCGCCATGATTTTCTCGCGACTGACGCTTTTATGTTTCCTAGCACGCTGACTGAAGTGTTAAATACCTATCACGTTACGCTTTGCGATGTTTGTAGCCAACTATACTGCCAAGCACAGATAGTAAACCTAGTCCAGCTACAGCAAATGCTGGGTTTACATTTTCACCAGTTTCCGGATATTTATCGCTTGATGCTTCTCCGTCTGTCTTAACTCCCGACTTAGATGCAAGCGATACTCCGGTGTCACGAACAGACCTTTCGAAGCCAGCTTCTCTGTCTGCCTCAGCTCCGGACTTAGACACAAGTGATACTCCGGTGTTATGATCAGACATTTTGAAGCCAGCTCCTCTGCCAATCTTAGCTTCCGACTTAGATGCAAGTGATACTCCGGTGCCATGAACAGACAATCCGAAGCCAGCTCCTCCAGCCGTATCTACAAGTGAAGTCTGGACATCAGCCGGCGTATTCGCTTTGATACGATCCAACAAGGCTTCAGCTTGTTTCAGAAGCGCCTCATCAACTGTAAGTTTTACATTTGACAGACTTATGGTCTCAACAGCCTCATGAAGCTTGGCTTGGGCATTAGCTAATGCTTCGTTAGCCGATACGAGATTTGCTGCATAATTTTTTTCTTCAATTTGTGCCGACTCAAGCGCGGCTTTTGCTTCGTTAAGCACCTGCTGCGATTGTTCTCTGCTTGACGTCGCATCAAGTAGATACTTTACCTGTTTCTGAGTATCAGCGAGCTTATTTTCAGCTTCAGTAACCGCCTGATTGGCACTTAGTTTATCTGCCTGAGCAGCATTAAGCTTCACTTGCGCAACATCGACGGCTTGTCGAAGCGCCTCAGCAGCAGGGCCAGAAACAGAAGCAGCATCTACTGTTGCTTTTATTGCCTGATCAAGGCTCTTTGAAAGTACTGCAGACTTAGACTGGAGCTCAGCCTCACCCCGCTTTGCACTTGCCAGCTTGCCCTCTGCATTCGTCAGATTGACATCGGCTGTATTCTTGTCAGTTTGAGCTTTCGCCACTGCTGCTTCAAGGTCTTTCTGCTTTGCTGGCGCAGTGTCGGTGTAAATATACTTAAAAGTAAAGTTGGTCAGGCCAACAAAGTTCTTGCCTGCGCTTGGATCACTGATCAACTCATAAATTCTTTTGTATTCATCCGGGTGTGCAGTCTGATCTGGATATCCTTCCGGTCGTGTTTCCTTAGGATAGCTCACATATTGGACGACTCCACCATTCATTGGCGAATAGAGGAAAGACGTTTTCGGTTGCGCGAAAAGAACAGCGCATCTATGAAGATATTTTATGGATGTAGTGCCAGCATACTCAGAAGTCCCTGCATAAATACTGTTAGTCTCATCATACCAGTTCATTAATAAATTATAAGCCGTTTCCTGGTCGCTATGCGTTGGCTTGACGGGTTGCGCAGAGAAAAACATATTACCAATCCCGTCCAGGCCAACAAGCGCATCAGTAGGACCATTGAATCCTATCTTTTCACTCAACATATCTGAAATTTTCCCCGAAGTCCACTGATCCGGATCCGACCAGCCACTTTTTTCAGGATCTTCAAGAGGGGGAACACTAACCGTCCTGATACCATTAGCCTCGTGAAATTCATTCAGATATTGGTAGAAATACTTATAGACGTTGCTCCAATTTAGTTTGTAGTTATTGGGATCTGAATTTATCGTTACTACTTCAGAAGTGGCTGAGGCAGGGATAGAGTCTGGCCAATTGGACTGGTTGTAGGTAAATATTTCAGTCTTCTGATTACCTTGAGTATCAGAAGAGGACGCGCTCAAGGCAGCCTGTGCATTACTTAATACGGCATTTGCTTCGTCCACTGTTTTTTGCGCGTTTGTTACCGCAGCTTGTGCAGCCGCAGTATCACTTTCAGCCTTATTAAGTGCCTGCTGATTCTGGTCTAGTGCTTTCTGGGCAGCAACGACTGAAGGAGAGTTAGACACATCAACATTCTTAGTCAAAGAAGCATTGGCAGCCTCAAGCGCATTCTGCGCCTTGAGTACATTGGCCTGAGCAATCTTCAGCGCATCATCAGCATTCTTTTGCGTGAGATACGCGGCGCTTAATGTCGATTGCGCAGTTGCAAGCGTACCGTTGGCGGCATCAATAGTGGCTTGAGTTGGATGCGCGTGAACATTATCGAGTGCGATCTGGGCTTTTGCCACTTCTGACTCTGCGTTCTTAACGCTTGTACCGTCAACGGCCGCTTGTGCTGCGACTTGATTGCTGGTCGCCTTCTGCAGCTCCATCTGTGCCTCAGAGACGGCTTCATTCTCCGGAGTGACTTCCTGCTGATCGGCTACTACTCGAACTTTTGCAGCTTCAACGTCAGCCTCTCCAGCGGCGATATTTCCACTATATTCCGCTTGGCTGGCCGGTTTGTTGGTCGCCATTTGCTCATTTGCTATCGCAGCTACCGCCTCTTGCCCTGCATCTTGAGTCACACCAAGTTTAGACGAGGCCAACTTGGTACTTGCAGCATCTACAGGTACTGCCTTGGCTGTTAGCAAAGCGGCTGCCGTCATTGAAGCATAGAGTACATATTTATATTTTAGTGTCATACACTTTCTCCTCCTATGAAAAATCCCCAGGCAGAATTGAACGAACATATGTCATTACGTTTATCCGAAGCGTAATGACGTGTTTCTACAAAAATCATAAAAATTTGCACAAAAATGGCCAACTCGTTTGTAAGCCTCTCAAATCGCAGTTGCATTTATTACTAATATGCAAACTGCCCTTGATTAAACTCACTATGTACTGGTTGGCCAACCGTCTTATTAATTAGAAAACGTATAAAATAGGTATTCTAGTCTTTGCGTCAAAATTTAGCAATCCTAATTACTAGATAAGATGTGCTTTATTAATTCTTGGCGGAGCTAGTCCGTCGATGTCTCAGTCGCAAGAATCAGCTATCTTAGCAGGAGTTCCTGAATGCCGCTGTCATATGTTTGTTTCCTGATTGCACTCATATCATGAGAGCAATCATAGGCAGCACTGGCTCATTCCACTCTAGCCAGCGTTAAGGAAGACATGGATTAAGCCAGCCCATCATCAATCATTAGCTTGTGGCGGGGAAAATGGCAGTACATTTGTTACCAACCCAGTATAGTTGGCCGTGAACTCTGTGATATATGAGAGCCAATCCTAATCAAACGCGAACCAGTTCTGTCCATCACCGCAGTAAAGAAAATACGCTTTTCAGCTGTGATAACACTCACTGAAAGCGTAAACTGCTCAAGTTCACAATTTCGACCAACCAGTACCTTCCAAAAATGATCAGGGTCTGGCAGGCAAGTTCAGATAGCAATTGATTGATTTGCCACTCGATTTTCAGGTTCAGTAGCGGAGCCTGCTTTGTCACAAGCCCCCAGCAGCGTTTAATATTGAATAATTATGCTGGTGTTCATTAACAAAGACGCCTGTCGACAGATGTCTGTACAAAATACTGCGGGTCTGGGCTATCAGTGCCATAATTTTGTCAAACCTTAAGGCCATATGTCTCAGACTAAGCATGTTGCTGAGAGAATATCTGCGATTTCAATTCAGTTTGCGGTCAAATTCAACTTCGTATCACACTCTTGGTCACGACTTCCTCCAACATGCTGAAATGACCGAAAAGAATTAAACCCTGATGCTATCCTTGTCGGTAAATAAAAAGCGACCCACCGAGGTGGGTCGCGCTTAATTACAAAAATTGAGGGTGAAACTTGAAGCTGACCTCAGGATCCGGGGACAGATCGGTCAGACTCAGGTGGAAGGCGTTTTGCCGATCAAACCGTTTGGTGTTGCCGGCCACAAAGATGTACACATCCTTGGTGTTGATCTCCAGCTGCAAGGTTTCGCCGTTTTCGATTGGCAGGCACTGGGCAAAGCCGTTGAGCATCACGTACACCGTCCCACCCAGCCGATTCTTCTCGCGGGTGATGGTCAGCGTATGCGGCACGGCGAGGCGTTCTTCAGCGCTCGCATCATGCGGCTGCGCGTCAAAGCGCCGGCCGCAGACGAGGCACTGCACTTCGATGGGTTTGAAGGCGACCGGTTGCACTGAATCATCTTCCATTACCATATCCATCCGCAATTTGCGGTGCGAAAGACGCACCGGCACAAAATGGTCAGCCCCGCAGTGCGGGCAGGAAAGCCCAGCCAAGCTTGGATATGTGATCGCACCAATATCATCGATTGGCGCGAACGCCATGTCTTGCGAAATCATGATAGCCCCCCTGACTCGCCCCAACGCGAGCCGCTGTAATTTGAAAACGAGAGCTAGCATACTGCTTGCCTCTGGCAATGTCAAGCATTCGGCTCAGGCCGCATCAGAATGGGGCTGCCGGCTACTTTTTCCACATCAAAAAAGGCGGCTAAACAGCCGCCTTTCTGAAAAGTCAAATATCGATTCGTGATTGTTCAAGTCGCCTCAATCAGTCGCGATATCCTTCTGGATGACAATGCGCTCATACAGCCACACGGTCAGCAGGTAGTATACAGCATACAGCACTATGAACAACCCGAACGGCAGCAGCAAGTGACCATAAGGCTCCTGAAGCAAACCGACAAACATCTTCAGGCCAAACAGCACGTGAATTACGCCAAGTAGGCCAGGAAAGAAGAACAGGGCCCCGATCTCCTGGCGCACGGACTTGCGCAGCAGCCCAGGCCGCACCCCGATTTTTTGCAGCATCAGGTAGCGGCTTTGGTCGTACGACGCTCCACTGAGGATCTTGAACATCAAGGTCGACGCGAGCATGGCCAAGAACGCGATGCCCAGGAAGAAGCCCATGAAGGCCATCCCCGAAAAGGCGCCGTTGATCATGTCGTAATAGGTAAACTTCTGCCCGTAAACGGCGGTGCTTTCTTTGCCGTACTGGGCGACGATGGCCTTGTTCAACGCTGAGAGCTGGTCGTAGTTAGCCGTGAAGTCCTTCAGCCGCCAGGTGTGCGCAGTTTGCACTGGACTAGTCAAGGCGGCAAATTGGCTTGCGGTCAGTACGGCGAGCTGCTTGCCCTGCGCTTTGGCCGGCAAAAACTGGCCTAACTGGCTATCGTAATCGCCGCTCTTCTGAGCAAAATTGGCGGCGGTCAGCTTTGTGAATTTGACCGGCCCACGGGCAAACTGAACCACCAGCACTGGGTCACGGTCCAGTTCCGAAGCGTTGAAGTAAACGTGCTTGGCGTCTTGTTTGAGGTGGTAGTTGATCTGGGCCTTGACCCCGGTCAGCTGGCGCGCCTTGGCCATGGTGGCCGCATTCGGATCAACGACGACCGTATCGTACGCATTTTGCTTCGAGGCCAGGTCCGGGATGTCATGCTCGAATCCCAGCCCGACGGTAATGGCACCGAGGGCCAGCGCAAACAGAATGGACACGACAGCCAGAATCCGAGTGTAATCGCGAATGCGAAAACTGAGCTGGCTGAGCGTGAACGTGTGCAGGCCCTTGGCGGCAAAGCGCTTATTCTTTTTCAGCAGGCCGATCAGCCACACCAGCAGCGCATTAAACAGAAAATAGGAACCCAGCACGATGGTGACCAGCGCAATTGCGATGCCGGCCAGGACCAGCTTGGCCAGCTGGCTCATCGCCCAATACCCGATTGCCAGCAGCACCACCGCCAAAACGGCCTGAAGCCCCAGCACCCATTTTTTTGTCTTCAGCCGGTTCGGGGTCGTGGCCGCGTGCAGCAGGTCCAGCAGCGGTGTTTTAAGCAGGTTGTGCGCGTTGATCAGCGCGCCGACCACAAACATCAGCAGGAAAAAGACAAACGTCCACATGATTGCCGGCGGCCAAACCACGGAAAAATGCGTCGCAGGGGCGTGCAGCTGCGCCATTAAGACGTGTCCGGCCACGCCGGTCAGGCCCATGCCTAAGGCTATGCCGACCACGGCGGCGAGCACGCCGACCGTGACCGTCTCAATAAAAATCAACTGCGCAATTTTGCGACTTTTGGCGCCGAGCATCATGAACATCGCGTAGTCGCGCTGGCGCATACTCATCAGGAAACTGTTGGCGTAAACGATGTACACCGTTGTGATGATCACCAGCAGAACCTCCCCAAAGCCGAAGATGAACGAGGTCATCCCCACCATGGTGTTGGCGGTCAGAAACGCCTTGTTGGTTGCGAGGCTGAGAAACATGTAAAACACCGCGCTGCCGATCACCAGTCCGGAAAACAGGACCGCGTAATCGCGAAAGCGGGAGCGGATCCCGCCGAGTGCTAATTTGCGTAACATCTTCCCGCCTCCTTACTGCTGAAATGTGCCCAGGGTCGTTAAAATCTCCTGGTAGAACTGCTCCTGCGTCTTGTCGCCGTGCACCAGCTCCTGGCCGATCTGGCCATCCTTGATGAACAGGATGCGCTTGGCGTAGCTGGCAGAAAATGGGTCGTGGGTCACCAGCAGGATCGACACGTGCTGCTGGTCATTCAGCTGCGCCATCGTGTTCAGCAGCTCACGTGCGGACTGCGAGTCCAGCGCCCCGGTTGGCTCGTCGCCAAACAGGATCGCCGGCTGCTGCACCAAGGCGCGGGCGGCCGCGACGCGCTGCTTTTGGCCGCCGGAGAGCTCGGTTGGGTAGTGGTCGAGCACCGCATCGATACCCAGCTTTTGGGCGATTTGGGTCACTGCGGTCTGCTGCTGGGCACTTTTGACGTTTTGAAGCGCCATCGGCAGCGCAATGTTTTCGCGGGCCGTCAAGTTCTCAAGTAAGTTGAAGTCCTGGAAAATAAACCCGACTCGCTTGGCCCGAAAATCAGACAACTGGTTGCCCCGCAGCGCGGTGACGTCCTGGCCGTTGATGGCGACACTGCCGGAAGTCGGCCGATCCAACGTGCTTAAAATATTCAGCAGCGTGGTTTTACCGGAACCGCTGGCCCCCATAATGCCGACAAACTCGCCGGGCTGCACGTCGAACGTGATGCCTTTCAGGGCCTGATACTGCTTTTCGCCGCGCTTGCCATAAGTTTTGGTGACGTCCTTAACGCTGACGACTGGTTGCTCTGCCATGTTGATTCCTCCATTTGAGGCGAGTGCCCCCTAATTTGTCCATGCCAATATCGTAACGTAAAACGCCGCGCTGTGACCTTACGTTTTGCGGGTGGCCGCTAACAACTCTGTAAGTCGCTTAACCATTTCTCAACATATTTTCTGAAATGGTCTAGAATTTTCTGAAAAGTCGTCTAGAATTAAGCAATAGTGTCATAAGTAAACTGTGCAAATTTGCCGCGCAGTGCCCGTAAGGAGAGTGGTCATGGCCCGCAACAAAGCCCCCGGCCCTCAGTTTGCTGAACGTCACTGACAGCTGAGGAGTAATCAAATGAATAATGAATTAGACGAAAAAAATCATTACATTCCGTGGTTCATCATCGCCCTGATGGACTTCGTCACCGTGATTGGCTTTGATGATATTATTTATAATTTTCGCAATCAGGGGCTCGTCGCCCTGTTCACCTGGGTACTGATGACCTTCTTTTACGTCATCCCGTACAACCTGATTGTCGCGCACATGGGGTCGACCTTCTCTGACGAAGGCGGCGGCATCACGTCCTGGATGCGCCGGACCAACGGCGATACGGTCGGCTACTTTGCCGGCTGGTTTTACTGGATCACTGAACTGCCTTACGTTGTGGACGTGGCCAACTCAGTCATCATTTCCGCCGGCTGGATTCTTAACGGCGACGGCAACATTCAGTCGCACATGGGGAACGCGTGGTTCGGAATTCTGTCCGCCTTCGTGTTCGTGGTCTTCATCTGGCTCGAGCACCTGTTCAAGAACAAGTCGCTGGAGGTCATGTCCACCATCGGCGGGATCGCCATGTTTGGGATGACAGTGATGTTTGTCATCATGACCTTCGTCGGCCTGAAGCAGGGCCGGCCAATCGCCACCCATCCGTTCAACCTGCAAGCCTTCATGCCCAAGCATTTCTGGTCCTTCCGCTTTCTGTCCACGTTCGGCCTGTTCGTCTTCGCGATGAACGGCTCCGAAATGGCCGCACCATACACGGGCAACATGAAGCACCCGAGCCGGGATTTTCCCAAGTCCCTGAAAATGATCGCCATCATGACCATGTTCTTAACTCTGTTTGGCACCTTCAGTCTGGGCGTCTACTTTAACGCCCACCACCTGCCGAACGATTTGAAAATGAACGGGAATTACTACGCGTTTCAGCTGATCGGTCATCAGTTTGGCCTGGGCAACACGCTGCTGTACACTTTCACGGTCACGCAGCTGCTGTACGACCTGGCGCAGCTGGCCATTCTGCTAGACGGTTCGACTCGGATTTTCCTGGCCGACGTCAACAAGCGGTTTCTGCCTAAGCAGCTCACTAAGAAAAACAGTGATGGCCTGCCGATCAACGGCTACTGGCTGACCACCGCGATTTGCGGGGTCATCATGGCCCTCGGCGGCCTGCTACCGAAGATCAACGACATCTTCAACTGGCTGCTGGACCTGAACGGCATCGTCTCCCCATTTGCGACTTGCTTCCTGTTTTGGGCCTTCATGATGCTGCGGCGGCACTCCGACCAATTCAAGACCCCGGAATACACCTACATCAAGTCTGACAAGCTGGGCTTTCTGGTCGGCCTGTGGATGTTCGGCGTCACCTTCATTCTGGCGGTCATGGGCTTTTTCCCAACCGATTCAGATCCGAAGACCTTCGCCACCATGCTGACGCTAAATTTTGCGGTACCGGCAGGGATGATCATCCTGGGCTTCATGATGCCTTGGCTCGCCAAGCGGCAGCAAGCCCGCGGGGCGGCCTTCAGCGTTCGCGGCTGGCAGATCATCACCGTGCTGCTCGCGATTGGGGCGGTCGCAGCCGTCAGCTACGGCATCGATGTGCGCCTGTTTGCGGGACTTGCCGCCCTGCCTAAGCTGGCACTGGTCATTGTCTTCGACCTGCTTGCAGTGGGGCTCGTGCTGCTGATCACGCGCAACGGCCGCAAAGGCGTTAGCGCCGCGTGAAAGGATTAGTCACCATTTTAAGCCACCATCGGCCAGACGGCTGGTGGCGTTTTTGTTTAGGCTCACCCAGATGTGTCCGAGTTTATTTTCATGCGGTTCAACATTCGTGGGACAATTTTATCCAGTCACACCGGGTCCTTTATTTTAGGTGTTTACTGAAAACCAATATAGGGTAAAATGGGTAAGACAAAATTGTCTGACTTGGAGGAGCCCTATGCGCAGAAATAAAGCCCCGGGCCTTTGAGCGTTGACCGCACTTAGTCACACTCGGAGGAAAAAATGGATACTAAAGATAGAAAAGAATATATTCCATGGGTCATTGTTGGCCTGATGGATTTCGTCACCGTCATCGGCTTTGATGATATTATTTATAACTTCCAGAACCAAGGACTCGTCGCCGTCACCTCATGGGTCCTGATGACGTTCCTGTACGTGCTTCCTTACAACCTGATTGTTGCCCACATGGGCTCGACCTTCGCCGAACGCGGCGGCGGCATCACCTCATGGATGCGCGAAACCAATGGGGACACCGTCGGCTACTACGCGGCGTGGTTCTACTGGATCACCGGCTTGCCTTACGTCGTGGACGTGGCCAACTCGGTCGTCATCTCGCTGGGCTGGATCATCACCGGTAACGGCAACATTCAGGCCCACCTAGGTAATGCCTGGTTTGGGATCACCACCGCCGCGATTTTCGTGGTCTTCATCTGGATCCAACACTTGTTCAAGAACAAGTCACTGGAAGTGATGTCTACCATCGGCGGCGGGGCCATGTTCATCATGACGGTGCTCTTCGTGGTCATGACCTTTGTAGGTCTGGCCAAGGGCAACCCGATCGCCACGCACCCGTTCAACTTCAAGGCGTTCATCCCCAAGGACTTCTTCTCGCTGGGCTTCCTGTCCACGTTCGGCCTGTTCGTCTTCGCGATGAATGGCTCGGAACTGGCGGCGCCTTATACCGCGGACATGAAGCACCCGGCCAAGGATTTTCCTAAGGCCCTGAAGATGATCGCCATCATGACGATGTTCCTGACCCTGCTTGGCACCTTCTCCTTGGGCGTGTATTTCAATGCCCACCACCTGCCGAATGACCTGAAAATGAACGGCTCCTACTACGCATTCCTGCGTATCGGGGAGCAATTCGGCATGGGCAAGAGCCTGATGTACCTGTTCGCAGGGGTGCAGGGCATTTACATGCTCGCCCAGCTGGCCGTCATCCTGGACGCCTCGACCCGAGTCTTCCTGTCGGATGTGGCCAAGCGCTTCATGCCGCGTCAGCTCACCAAGAAAAACAGCGACGGCCTGCCGATCAACGGCTACTGGATGACCACCATCCTCTGCGCCTTGATCATGGCACTGGGCGGCCTGCTGCCGAAGATCAACGACATCTTCAATTGGTTGCTCAACCTGAACGGCATCGTGTCCCCGGCTTCGACCTGCTTCCTGTTTTGGGCCTACCTGATGGTCCGCATTCACCCGGAGCGGTTCCCGAAGCCAAGCTACACTTACCTGAAGAACCGCCACGTGGCCATTTTCGTCGGCGCGTGGATGCTCGGCATCACCGCGCTGCTTGCACTGCTGGGCTTCTTCCCGACTGACGCCACTGCTGATACCTTCGCGCTGCAGCTGGCAATGAACATCATCGTGCCGATCGGCATGGTCGTGCTTGGCTTCATGATGCCGTGGATCGCCAAACGCCAGCAAAGCGGTAATGCGTTCAAGCCGACCACCTGGGTCTTGATCACCATCGTGACCGACGTTGCCTTGATCGCGCTTGTCAGTTACGGCTTGGCTACCAGTATCCTGGCAAACGCACCGGTCGCCCTCAAGTGGGGCGTCATCCTTGTGATCGACATTGTGATGGTCGCGGTAACCTTGTCCGCCACGCGCAACGGCCGGCGGGGGATCGTCACGGAAGAGAACTAACCTAAATTCACAACATCACGCAAAAGCCCCTGGCAAGTTTTCTAAACACTTGTCAGGGGCTTTCATTAGGTCGCGGCGAGGACCGAACCGCACCTCGAGCCTTCACAAAAATTCAACGGCGGCGAGCGACCGGCATTGGCACCGGCACATTGGTCCGTCTGCGCGCGACCGTCAGCACAGCCACGGTACCGATGGTGAGCGCTCCTGCAATGATCAGCGTCGTGTGTAACATGGCGATTCCCCCTTTTTCTAAAGTATGCGCTGGTGAGTGCGCGCTTTTCACGTCTAACGCCTCGGCCCCAGCGTGTTACACTGGAGCTATTGGAGGGATGCGCGTATGACTTCTTACACACTGATTTACAATCCGGAGGCTGGGCGCAAAGGAGCCTCGGCAGTGGCTGAGCACATGGCCAGCCGCATCAAAGCAGCGGGCCACACCGCCCTCCTGCAGCCGACCAAAGCCCCGGGCGACGCCACTGACTTGGCCTTTCACGCCAAAAGCGAGGTGGTCGTGGCCATCGGCGGCGACGGCACGATCAATCAGGTGGCCGGCGGGCTGGTCAAGCGCCGCACCCCGCCGCGCCTAGGCATCATCCCCCAAGGCACCGTCAACAACTTGGCCAAGGTGCTGCACATCCCGCTGATGCCCGACCTGGCTCTGGTCAACCTGCTGGAAGGCACGCCGCATGACCTGGACATCGGCATCGTCAACGACCGCGTCATGATTTCAACGCTGACGCTGGGCGTGTTGGCCAACGCGGCGGTGTCCGTTTCACAAAAAGACAAGCAGCGCTTCGGACCGATTGTGTATCTCACGCGCGGTCTGCACTCACTGAGTCGCAACCAGCACTGGCACTTGAAAATCACCGGTAACGGAACGACTTGGGAGCGCAACACCAGCTTTCTTTTGGTCACCATGACTAACTCGGTCGGCGGCTTTCGTAATTTTGCTCCGCAGGCCAAGCCCGACGATGGCCTGTTCCACGTCTTCGTCGCACCAAAACCGACGCTTGGCGGGTTTTTGCTCATGCTGCCGTACTTTCTGACCGGAAACTTTGCCAAGCTGCCGGGGATGACGTACTTTGCCGCCGACAGTCTGACCATCGAGAACAAGACGCCGAATACGAAGCTCAAGAGTCGTATTGATGGCGACCCAAGCGTGGGCCTGCCCCTGCGCATGCAGGTAATCTCGGGCAAGGTTCAGGTCCTGACCAAGCCAGTCGAGCCGCTGGGCGAAAAGCTCGGTAAACTGGCCCAAGCCACGCCGCCTGCGCCGAAGGCCTGATTGGCTGGAATCGCCTAATCGTGTTAGACTGAAAGCATCTATAAGGAAAGGAGCCGACTTGCGATGCGCTTAAGAAAAGCAACGCCGACCAATGATTAATCGTTTTTGCGCTGCTTGCGAGCCGGTTTCACACGTCTGGGGAGCTTAGTGCGCCCCTTTTTTTGTGAAGTGCGGCAAGCAGTGCCCAATGGAGGATTTATGCAAGAAATACCTGAAAAAGTAATTATCGCCGGGATCTCTCGGATGCAAGAAAATTTTGACTACTCGATGCAGGAGCTCAAGGAGCTTGCCTTGGCGCGCCACTATGACGTGGTCGGCGACACGCGCCAGAACCTGGACCGGCCAACCGGCGCCACCTATTTTGGCTCGGGTAAGGTGGAAGAAGTCGCGGAACTGGCGCGCGCCAATGACGCGACCACCGTGGTCATCAACGATGAGCTGTCGCCATCGCAGCTGCGCAACCTGGAAAAGGAAATGAAGCTGCACGTCGTCGACCGCACTCAGCTGATTCTCGACATTTTTGCCTCGCGCGCGGCCAGCAAAACGGCTCAGGCGCAAGTCGAAATCGCCCAACTGCAATATGCCCTGCCGCGTCTGCACCCGTCAGCGAATAAACTGGACCAGCAAGGCGGCGGTGGTGCCGGCGGTCTGGCTAACCGCGGCGCCGGTGAAACCAAGCTGGAAATGGACAAGCGGGTGCTGAACAAGCGCATCGCCCGGCTGCGGCGCAAGCTCAAGGACGCCGACGTCGGCGAGGAAGTCCGCCGCGCCCAGCGCAAAGAAAACAAGCTGCCTGTCGTCGCCTTAGTCGGTTACACGAACGCCGGCAAGTCCACGACCATGAACGGACTGCTAGACCGCTACACCGACCGCGGCGCCGACAAGCAGGTTTTTGAAAAAGACATGCTGTTTGCGACCCTGGACACCTCGGTGCGCCAGATCAGCCTAAAGGACAACCGCAAATTTTTGCTCTCCGACACGGTTGGCTTCGTGTCCAAGCTGCCGCATAACCTGATCGACTCGTTCAAAGCGACGCTGGCCGAGGCGGCCAACGCCGACCTCCTGATCCAGGTTGTCGACTATCACGACGAGCACTACCCAGAAATGATGAAGGTCACCACCGACACCCTGAAGAGCATCGGCATCGAGAATATCCCCATGATCGAGGCCTACAACAAGGCAGATCTGCGGCCCGGCACCCGCTTCCCTGAGGAAAACGGCAACACGCTGATATACTCAGCCAAGGATCCGGCGTCGCTGGACAAGCTGGTTCAGATGATCACGGCCCGTGTCTTCGCGGACTCCGCCGTGCACACCTACCTGATCCCGTTTGACCAGGGTCAGCTCGTCGATTTCATCAACCGCGAAACCGGTGTGATCAAGAATGAGTACGTGGAAAATGGTACGAAGGTCAAAACCACCGTCAACCCGATTCAGGCCGGCAAGTTGCGGCAGTATCTGGTTGAAGAAGCCTAAGTCCCCAAACGCAATTGAATTAAGATTAAGGGCTAACTTCCGCTCTAACCGTCATAGGTAATTTGGCTTCGGCCTTACTGCCTGTGACGGTTTTTGTAAACTTTCTAAGTACAGGAGAAAGTTGATATCTGGCGTATTTTTTATGAGATAAGGAAAACATTTCACCTAGTCACATCAGTTGACGAATTCAGCCCTAAGGAGGACAACAGTGTGAGCTTATCAGAGCATCATCTCATACTGAGTGCCGGCAACTCAGATGACGGCACCATTTGGTTGGACGTGACAACCGGGCAGTTAAGCTACGAGAATTACCTTGCCATCTTAGAAATGCTCTTTGATGAAATGAGAGATGATTTGGACCTGAAACTCAACGATGAAAAATTTCAAAGTGCCATTCGTGACTTAACCAGTGGCTAACTCGTTTTGCCAATTTGCAAACAGAAAAATACCGTCACCAATGACTTTTGTTTGCCCGTTAAATCAAGCAACGCCACCATTTCGAATGACGCACCGGACACAGTCGAAAAACTCAATCTTCAAATCTTAATCTTGATGAACAACGCAAAACGGCCAGCGAGGCAGATGAAGATGCCCCACTGGCCGCTTTGCGCTTTTGGGAAGAAGCAATGAAGCCTAATCTTCGCTGTCGAGCGCCTCGTAAGACTGATCTCGCAGCGGCTGGCCGGACAGCTTAGCAATCAGCGTACCGCCGATCAGGCCGATCAGCATAAACGGCAGGAAGTCCATCGAAATGTTGAACAACGGAATGTAGGTGCTGGCAAACGCATCGATCCCCTTGAGCAGCGAAAGTGCTGGAAAGGCCGTATACAGTGAGTGCAAAGCGTCGAGGACGGCCGGGATCAAGGTCATAAAGACGGTCGTTTTGTAAATGATCGGGTTCTTGCCGATGAACGGGTGCAAGATACCCAGCACGATCAGCGCGATGGCCAGCGGGTACAGCAGCATCAGCACCGGTGTGGACAGCGTGATGATGTCATTCAGCCCGAAGTTGGCGATGATGAACGAGCCCGTGCAGGTCAGTGGCAAAAATCGCTTGAAGCCGATTTTAGGAAACCGGTGACCCAAGTCCTGCGACAGCGAGGTCACCAGACCGATGGCGGAGGTCAGACAGGCCAGCAGCGTCATCGCCGCCAGCAGCCCCGTGCCAATCAGCCCGGTGTAATGCGTCATGATTGCTGTGAACGCCGGGCCGCCATTGGCCGACAGCTTGGTAAAGTTCAGTGAGAGCACCCCCAGCGCGATCAGCAGCGCGTAAATGATTGCCTCCAGACCCATGGCCAAGGCGCCAACCTTCGCCACATCCTTCGAGCGCTGAAGCGGCCGATTAACGCCAAAGAACCCAAGCGCGGTGACAATAGTGACCCCAAAGCCCAGGCCGGCCAGCGCATCCATGGTGTTGTAGCCCTGCAAAAAGCCGTTGGTGAGGTTGCTGCCCGCCGCGGTGGCGTGCGTGGCGCGAAGCAGCGTCCCGCCGTCCCCTTTGATGAGAAACGCCGCAATGAACGCGCTGGCCAGCAACAGCAGCAACAACGGATTTAGGATTTTACCCACGTAATCGGTCATCTTCGACGGCTTGCGGGAAAAGAAGTACGCGGCGGCAAAGTAAAGCGCCGTGAACCCCAAAAGCCACCAGCGAGTATTATCTTGGCCGATGAACGGTTGGACCGCCATTTCAAACGCGACCGTTGCCGTGCGCGGAGTCGCGATCAACAGGCCCAAACTGGCGTGCGTGGCAATCAGGAAAAACAGCGCGAACCCGCGCCCGACCGGCCGGGCCAGGTGGAACATCGAATCGGATTCGGTCATCGAAATGGCGAGAATAGCCAGCAGCGGCAGCATCACGGCCGACAGCAGGAACCCCAACGTGGCCGGAAGCCAGTTGCCGCCTGCCAGCTGACCTAAATGAATTGGGAAAATCAGGTTGCCGGCGCCAAAGAACAGGCCGAATAACATAGAGCCTAAAGTGATGTACTGACGCTTGGTCAGCTTCGGATTGGTGTTTGCCATAATGCCGCCTCCAATAAAAGATTAACGAAATGAGCGAGCTAGAGAGTCCCGGAAGAATCGAGTAGGAGGTAGCCGATTAATTCGGCTACCGACCTCTCACACCACCGTACGTACGGTTCCGTATACGGCGGT
>NZ_RHOL01000030.1 GCF_003946465.1 Lacticaseibacillus hegangensis
TAGTACTAACAAGAATAGGTCTTCATGGCCTTTTTGGTCTAGTCGTCAGGGTGTTGCACTTGAATTGTAAACTGGGGGAAGTCATTCATTTAACCTGCCAGAATTCTTGTCCGATTGTTTCATGAACTGCGTCAGCAACTGAAGGTCTTGTATCGTGATTGTCATTATCGAGACCCGCCTCTTCGTCCAGCGACACCTTTATGACCGCCATCAGTGACAGTAAATCTCAATCACAGCCAGCATGTCTGAATCCGCGATGTGCCACTTCGCGTCATCCCCCGTAAAGCAGGCCGCTGACAGCTAGTCAACAGTTAAGACTACGCATGGCAAAGACCCTTACCGACAATGCCAGTTATGCCGTGACTGTCAAACGCAACGAACGCATCGACAACATGCAAGCGCAAATCACCACAAGCCATGTCAGCTTTAACGACAAAATTGATTGACACATTTTAGCCACGGTCTTTCGTGCCACCATTCTACTGTCTGGGATCAGGAATACGCGTGAGGCAACTTGCCCAGGTCCTAATATTGACGATTACGAATAGTTCGTAATAGCGCTACAATGATCGCGTAAGTGTTTGTGAAAATTTTATTTTATAGAAAGAAGATGCTGAGGTGAAATTACTCGCAATCGTCGGCAACAACGCGACCAAGTCATACAATCGCACGTTGCTGAAGTATATGAAAGCTCATTTTGCCGACAAGGCGACGATCGACCTACAGGAGGTTCGTGACCTGCCAATGTTCAATGAGGATGAGCTAGATCATTTTCCTCCGGCTATTGAAACCCTGATTCGTAAAGTGGAGGCTGTCGACGGAGTCATTATTGCCACCCCTGAATACGATCATTCCATGACCGCAAGTCTCAAAAGCGTGATCGAATGGCTGTCCGCAAGTTATCATTCGCTTGCTGGCAAGCCGATCATGATCGTTGGTGCTTCCCTGGGCGCTCAAGGAACGGTCCGGGCCCAAATGGACCTGCGGCATGTCCTTGATGCTCCCGGCGTTGATGCGTGCGTGCTGCCTGGCAATGAGTTCATGTTGCCCCATGCGGCAACGGCATTCGATGCGAACGGCGCGTTGAAGGACCAGAAAACCGTCCAGTTTCTTGACGAATGCTTCAGTCAATTCATTAAATTTATCCACTTATACAGTGACGAGACAAAGGAGAACCATCAAATGAGTGTCGCAAGAACCTGGGATCAGAGTTTTGATGTTGTGGTTTTGGGCTTCGGTGGTGCCGGGGCAACCGCCGCGCGGTTCGCTGCAGACGCTGGTGCTAAGGTGCTGCTGGTCGATTCCGCACCGGAAGGCCATGAAGGCGGCAATACTCGGTACGCTGGCCAAGTCGTCGGCGCAGGCACCGATTTTGACCAGCTTAAAACTTACTACAAGGCGATGACCGCGCCGATGAACCTCGACGAGGACATGATCGATACCTACGTTGACGGCATGGTCAAGATGCCCGACTACTTCCGCAAGTATCTGGGTGTGGAGCCCCTGAGTATCGCTAAGGACTGGGATCACAGCAAGGTCGACTTGCACGGGATTCTGCATGAATTTCCTGACTTTCCCGGCGTGAACGCGTATGACCTGCTGGTCGTACATGAGCGTCAATTCGACTCCGCACTATGGAAAAAACTGCGCAAAGAAGTTCTCGACCGCAGCAACAACATTACGGTCTGGTACAGCTCACCGGCCAAGCACCTGGTTCAGGACCCGGAAACCGGTGCCGTACTTGGTGCACAGATCGAGCATGATCACGTTCTGCTAGACATCAAGGCGCGCGGCGGCGTCATTTTAGCCACCGGCGGGTTTGAAAACAATCCAGCAATGATTCAGGATTACCTGAAGGCTTCCCGCCTGGCCCCAATCGGTTCGCTTTATAACAAAGGCGACGGCATCAAGTTGGGTGAAGAAGTCGGTGCCGACATGTGGCACATGGCAAACTATGAATCACTTGGCATGCTGCATGGGCTGACCTTTGCTGGTCCTGCTGGCACCCGCGGCCGCTTAATCCTCAGCTGGCCAAAAGCCGCTGACGGCAGTACCTTCACGGTTGGCGACGACGGCTCGCGGTACTTCAACGAAGCCGAAGCTAACAAGCACGGCCACATTTACTATCACGGCACCTGGCAGGTTCCAATCGCTAATGACCACCCACACCTGATTTTTGATCAGACGCAGTGGGACGCGATTCATGCCAATAAGTTACCAGTCGACAATTTCGACGACATCACCGTCAAGGCGGCCAGCCTGGAAGACTTGGCCAAATTGATCAACGCCAAGCCCGACGTCTTGGTCAAGGCTCGGGAAGACTTCGACCACTTCGCCGAAACCGGTCGCGACTATGCCTTCGACCGGCCGGCAAGCACGATGCGCGCGTTTGACGACGGGCCATACTACGCCGTGCCGTTGCGCCAGACCGTGCTCAACACGCAAGGCGGCCCGCGGCGCAACAGCCGGGCTGAAGTGCTGAACACCGATGGCGAGGCCATCAAGAATCTGTACTCTGCTGGTGAACTTGGCGGCATCAACGCCAACCAGTATCAAGGTGGCAACAACCTGGCCGAGTGCCTGATCTGGGGTAAAATCGCCGGCGAAAACGCAGCCCACGGTCTGACCCCAGCAGCCGCGGAGACGACGACCACCGACGCCTCGACCGGTGCTTCGGACCATGAGGAGACGACCGAGCAGTCAGACGCGTCCACCGGCGCCTCGGCCCACGAGGCCAGCACACCGGAAACGTCTGACTACCCGGTTGGGCCTAACCAATACATCGGGAAAAGCGACGCCGGCATGGGCAACGAGATCGTCGTTCGGGTAACCTACGATTCAGGTAAATTGGAAAACGTCGAAGTGCTCAAGCAAAGCGAAAGCGCCGACGTTGGCTTGAAGGCCATCAAGGAACTGCCTCACGAGATGGTCGCAGCCAACTCCCCAGAAGTCGATGCGGTGACCGGTGCGTCAGTCACCAGCCACGCGCTGCAAGACGCCGTGGCAGATGCCATCAGTAAGGCGACTGCCTAACTGCAAACAAAAGAAGAACGCCAACGCGTTCTTCTTTTGTTGTCCAGACTTTTGCCATAACACCCATGTAGGAGTGAATAACGTTTCTATCACATGAACTAACACAAAAATTGGTCGATGCCATCGAACATTCAGCCAGTCAACTGTATATAAGTAGTCAAGGTTGAGCTGGCTGGCCCTTCCCGCCAAGAAGCAGTCACCGTACTTCTTGGATTCAGGCGCCGCTGAAACCCAAATTGTCCTAGATGTACGATTGCCACTCGAATCAGATCGAGTGGCTTTTTTGTGCCCACCAAAATGACCAGAACCTGCCAAAAATACGGTCGGGTCCTGGTCATTTGGTCGCGAACATAAAAGTTTTGCCGCTGCGTAACCGGCTCACTCAGCCTTCAGGTCCAGCTGATAGAACCGACTCGCCCGGTCCGGAAATGCGTAGTCGCCGCCTAAATCCTCACGCCGACAGCGCGTAAGCCTTGGCGCTCATAGAACCGGTGAGAGCGGTGCTCGGCCTCTGGCGTGTCTAACACCAGGCGCGTAAAGCCTTTTGCTACGGCCTCCTGAATCAGCACTTGATACAACTGCCAGCCCAGACTAGTCGGCCGACCGCGAAACTGGGGATAGACAAAGAACTTTTTGAGCACTGCAGTAGTTGACGTCAGCTTTAGCAGGCCAATACACCCGGCCACATGCCCCGCGTCATCTTTTGCAACCCAGAACCCGCCGCCAGACGCCAGATAATATTCCGGAATCGCGAACACGTCCGGCTGCTCAGCCATAGTGATTCCAAGCCGGGCCTCTGTGTCCTGGCAAAACAAAATGAGATCGACCAGTTCGGCAATCGTGTGCGGATCAGATTCAAATGCGGCAATCTGCATGATGCACCTCCAGACAATGGGAATGCCTGTTAGTTTAATCTTTATCGACCTCATCGTAAAGGCTTCATCTTTCAGCAAAAAGCCGGGATCGGTGCAATCTGCATCAAGTCCCGGCAAGTGCGCCTAAGCGCGTCGCTTATCCAATTCTTAGCTTTGGCGCCAAGTAAGCTTAGCGCCGACGTGCTTTGACGGACTGGCGAAAAGCCTTCATTTGCTTTTTACTGCCAAACATGCGGTCAATTTTTGCATTCTCCCGGGCCTTACCACGCATCTCAACGTTTTGGGCCCGTTCCTGCTTCAGCCGCTGGTAGCTGGCCAATCGGTCTGCACTAAGCGCTCCTTGGGCCACTGCGGCCTGTACCGCACACCCCGGCTCATGCTGGTGGGTGCAGTCACTGAACCGGCAGTGCTGCGCCAGCGCCTGAATGTCTTCAAAGGTCGCGTCGACATCCGCTGCCAGCAGCCCGAGCTCGCGCATTCCCGGCGTGTCGATCACGATGCTGCCACTGGGTAACACCAGCAGCTGCCGCGCGGTAGTGGTATGGCGCCCGTGACTATCGCTTGCGCGTACAGTCTGGGTGGCCAGGCTGGCCGTCCCCATCAAATGATTGATCAGTGTTGACTTGCCAACGCCAGACGAGCCGAGAAAAGCATACGTCAGCTGCGGCTGCATAAAGGTCTGCAGCTCACTGAGCCCTGACGGCTTGGTGGCATCGCACACTAGCACCTGCGCGGCGCCGCTGATTTCTGCCACTGAAGCCAGTTGCGCTGCTAAGTCAGTCGCCCGGTCCGCTTTGGTCAGCACGATCGCCGCCTGCGCGCCCGACGCTGTGGCCACTGCTAGATAGCGTTCAAGCCGACGCAGGTTAAAGTTCGCGTCTAGCGCCATGCACAGCAGCAGCCAGTCTACGTTAGCCGCGACCAGCTGCGGTTCGCTGCGCCTGCCGGCAGCCTTGCGCAGAAACACGGACGTCCGGGCATTCAGCCGTTCAATCGTGGCCATGTCGGCCTGATTTTCAGGCATCCTGACTTGGACCCAATCGCCAACCGTCGGAAAATCCTCGGCGTCCAGTGCGAGGTTGGCCATACGACCGGCTACCTGTGCACGATACGGCCCTGCCTCAGTCATAATCATATACTGCTGATGACTGGTTTCAATCACGCGGGCAATCGAAAAGCCGCTCGCTAGTGCCTGCGCGGTATAATCGCCATAATTCTTAAAATTCAAAATTTTTGTCCTCCGTAATCCATGGAAGACTAAGCTTTGTAGTCCTCCGGTGTCTGGTCGACGCCCGCTACAATACTCAACATAAGCACACATCCCTTCTGATAACGACCATTCAATGGCCTGGCGCTATTGTACCAGAACTGCAGCTGCCAAGCGAAAAGAAAAAACATCGCAGTTTCTTGAAACTTTCTAGAAACTGCGAAGCGGCAAACAAGGTTTAGGGCACGCAAAGGACACCATTTCTCTCAAAATGGTGTCCCCTGCCACCAGGTTTAACCCTGGTGGCCTTTATTGCAGGGTTGCCCCTGCCTGCTATCCTCGCTGCGTCGCCGCTTTGAGTCGCTTTATTAAGTTAGGAAAGTGATAGCAGCATCCTGTCATGCGTCCTGGAAGGACCCTGCGCTTCTAACGCAGTCTTCATAGCCTAACAGATCTGAAGGCTCAGCATGCCTGGTCAACCCTAAAGTGCAGGTCGGATCGCCAGGGAGTTTCCGGGTAACTCTGACAAGGTTGTTCCTACCTCGCCCTCCCATCATCCGAAATCAGAATAGCACGTTATGTAACCGCTGTCAATGGAAACACGCAAAATATTTTTGGCCAAAATCAAAGCGCGATCACTCGCGCTTTGGCGTGTTGCTATTTCCAACCGAGGGCTGGCGCAATATCGGTCATGATGGTCTTCAACAGGTGGACATTGTAATCCACACCCAGCGTCGACGGCACGGTGATCAGGATGGTGTCTGCCTCTTGAATCGCCTCGTCTTCACCCAATTCTTTGATCAACTGGTCGGGCTCACCGACAAACATTTTGCCGAAAATCGTCGGGTTCTGGTGGTAAGCCAAGTAACCGACCTCATCTTGGGTCTGCGTGCCTTCTGCGAACAGTTGACGATCCAGGTCACTCACAATTGGCATGATCGAGCGAGTAACCAGCGTCCGGGGCTCAAAATCATGCCCCGCTTTCTTCCAGGCGTCCTTGAAGGCGCGCAGCTGCTTGGCCTGCTGAACATGGAACGGCTCGTTAGACTCGTAGTTCACTAGCGTCGAGGACATCAAGTTCATGCCATGCTCAGCCGCCCAGATCGCGGTGGCCTGGCTGCCGGCGCCCCACCAGATGCGGTGCTGTAATGTTGGCGAAAATGGTTCGAGCCGTCGTAGCCCAGGCTCCTGCGGGAACATTGGCTGGGCGTTCGGCTCGGCGAAGCGCTCACCCTTTAAAAGGTCGAGAAACTTAAGCGCCCGGGCCCGCGCAATGTCCTTGATCTCCTCTTCAGTGTAGTCGTACCCGAAGTACTGCCAGCCATCTTTGACCTGCTCCGGTGAACCACGGCCAACGCCAAGCTGGACCCGATTTTGCGCCAGCACATCCGTTGACATGACGTTTTCGGCCATCATGAAGGGATTTTCGTAACGCATGTCCACCAGGCCCGTCCCGATTTCGATTTTGGAAGTCTTCGCGGCGATGGCGGCCATCAGCGGATACGGCGTACCGATCTGATCGGCGAAATGGTGCACCCGAAACCAGGCGCCATCGATCCCCAGCTTCTCAGCTTCGACCGCCAATTGAACGGACTCCTCATAGCTCTGCTGAGCGGTTTTGACCACTGAATTGTTCTTTTGCCAGAAGCCGAAACTCAAGAATCCAATATTCTTCATCTTAATTGCCTCCTTTGCTTTCTTTCGCACAAATGCAATATAGTCTCTTTACTTACTAATTACAAGTGTTTTTTAATTTATTTTTGTGTCAAAAAGGCAGACCATTTTACCAGTCTGCCTCTGTTCAAGCTCTCGGCGCCACCATACTCAGCGCAATACGTTCACGCTGCAAGTCCACCTTTTCGATCCACACATCAACGATATCGCCAACCGCAACCACGGTATTGGGGTCGCGCACAAACTTTGGCCCCATGCGGGACAAGTGGACCAGGCCGTCGTGCTTCACGCCGATGTCGACAAACGCGCCAAAATCGACCACATTGCGCACCGTGCCCTGCAGCTTCATCCCAGGCTGCAAATCTTCCAGCGTTAGCACATCACTGCGCAAAAGCGGCGCCGGCATGCTGTCGCGCAAATCGCGGCCGGGGCTTTGAAGACTGGCAACGATATCTTTGACAGTGGCAGCACCAGCGGCTTTGGAAACAAAAGCCGTCAGGTCAAGCGCCTTGAGTTTCTCACCCGCTGCAGGCGTCCCCAGCTCACCAGGCTTCACGCTAGCAGCAGCGAGCATTTTCTTGGCGACCGGATAACTTTCCGGATGAATGTCGGTGTTGTCGAGCGGCTGCTTGCCGCCGATGATGCGCAGAAATCCCACGGCCTGCTCATATGCTTTCGGGCCGAGCCGCGGCACCTTTTTCAGCTCAGTGCGGCTGAGGTAGCGGCCATGTTCGTCGCGATAGGTCACGATGTTTTGCGCAATGGTCTTAGACAGTCCAGAGATGCGGGCAAGCAGCTGATAACTGGCGGTGTTGAGGTTGACGCCGACCTGGTTAACGGCCCGCTCCACCACCGCGTCGACCTCACTGGCCATTGCCTTGGCCGGCAGGTCGTGCTGGTACTGACCCACCCCGATCGCCTCCGGATCGATCTTGACCAGCTCGGCCAAGGGATCCTGCAGACGGCGCGCGATACTGATGGCACTGCGCTGCTCAACATGCAGGTCGGGAAACTCATCGCGCGCCTCTTGACTGGCCGAATAGACAGACGCCCCCGCCTCGTTGACGATGACGTAAAAAATCTCGCGGGGCAGCTGCTTGATCACCTGCGCAACAAATTGCTCGGACTCGCGACTGGCGGTGCCATTGCCAATGGCAATCATGGTCACCTGATATTTTTCCAGCAGTGTCTTGAAGTCGCGGGCCGCTGCCTGACGCTTGGCGGCAGGCGCCGGCTTGTGCGGATAGATCACCGCCGTGGCCAGCAGCTTGCCGTTCTCGTCGACCACGGCAAGCTTGCAGCCGGTGCGATACGCCGGGTCAAAGCCCAGGACGACTTTGCCTTTAATTGGCGCCTGCATCAGCAAATTGTAAAGGTTCTGACCGAAGACCTTGACCGACTTTGCCGCGGCGGTGTCGGTCAACTCGGCGCGGACCTCGCGCTCGATGGCCGGGCCGATAAACCGCTTATATGCATCCTCATAAGCTTCCTCAACAAACGCCGTTGCAAAACTATCCGGGTGCGACCCGATCCAACGGTTGTGCATGAACCGCATCACCGCGCCTTGGTCGACCTTGATTTTCACGGTCAGGACCTTTTCCTTTTCCCCGCGGTTGAGCGCCAACGTCCGGGTCGCTGTCATGCGCGAAACTTTCTCGGTGAAATCATAGTAATGCTGGTAGACACCTTTTTCGTCGATGGCCTTACCCTTGGTCTTGACCGTTGCGGTCATTTCGCCCGTGCGCTTGGTGTAATCGCGCACCCAATTGCGGACTGAGGCCTTTTCGCTGAACCGCTCGGCCAAGATTTCGTGGGCCCCGGCCAGTACGTCGGTTTCAGTTTTCAGCTCCTTGGCCGGATTGAGGTAACGGCGAGCCCGCGAATCCAAGGACCCTGTCGGAAAAGTTAAAATCCAGCGGGCCAGCGGCTCAAGCCCGCGCTTTTTGGCGATGGTCGCTTTCGTTTCGCGCTTTTGCTTGTATGGCAAGTAAAGGTCCTCAACGTCTTGGAGCTTCTTGGCCTCCTGAATTTTTTTGGTCAGTTGCGGGGTCAGCCTGCCCGCTTCTTCGATACTTTTGAGCACGGTGGTTTTGCGAGCCTGCAAGGCGACCGCCCGCTTGTAGGCTTCCTCAACCGCCTGAATCTGGACCTCGTCCAAGCTGCCAGTCATTTCCTTGCGGTAGCGCGCAATGAACGGCACCGTGTTGCCATCCGCCATTAAGTTTAAGACGGCGCTGACCTGGTGTGCCGAGATACCGGACACGCCTTGCTGGACAATCTGAATGGTTTGCTTATCTATCAATAGTTTTACCTCACGATTTTTGTGAAAAATGTCCTGATGTCGAAATAACACTAGCTGTCCATTCATCATACAAGCCGGCCCGCCCATCCGCAATGCAAGTGATTCGCAACGCGGATCAGCTAGGCATGTCTATCCTCAACCTGTTATATTTAGGGTAGTAGATTGATTGCCAAAGGAGGACGCGCAAATGACGAACAGTAAAGGCAGCACCGGTGGTCTGAAGAAGCTGGCAGGGAAAACATTCAACGTCGCAGACAAACTTATTTCTGGCGTTGGCAGCGTCGCCGACGCCATCGCCAAAGTGGCACCGAGCGTGGTTGATGAAGGCGCCAAGGTGGTCGACGCCCACATGGAAAAACACAAGGATGATTTCAAAATGCCGGCGCTGGTCGACCTGCCGCTAGAGGAGGCCAAACGCGTCCTGGACTTTTACCACCTGCAGTACGCCTTGATCATGGCGACCCCAGCCCCAAAACTGGCAACTCGCCAGCCAAATGTGATTCTCGAAACGACCCCCAAGGCGAATACGAAAGTCGCCCCCAACGCCTTTGTTCGTGCCTATTACGCGACTGAAGAAACGATTGAAACCAGTCGCCAGATGATCGCCACCCATCAGGCTGCCAAGGCTGAAGCCAAGGCGAACAAGCAGGCTGCACGGCAAGCGCAACTTCACACCGTAACCCGCGCGGCGGCGGCGATTCCAGCTGCGATGGCAGGCAAGCTGCCGCGCCGCAAATCAAAAAAGCGCCCGACCCCACCATCAGCCAATTCACAAACTGGCCAGGATGATGAGCCGGGCAATCCCCAATAACTTTTCGGGCTCGTGCTTTACGGCACGGGTCTTTTTTTATCCGGTCGGAAGTTAACGGTGCATCTCACGACTCAGGAAGACCAGACGCTTTGGTGTTGAATAAGCTGAGGCATAGCTGTAGCGAGGATCATCAAATTGCGTGAGTGCCGCGGGTGTGTCGACCTGGTGCTCAGCTGCATAGCGGACCATTGCGCCGCGCGCCTGCTTGGCGTACGTGGCGCGCGTTTTGATCTTACCGTCCTTGAGCGTGCCAAAAACAACCGTCACCAGTCGATCGGTCGGCTTGAGATACGGCGTGATCGCCTTCGCATACTCATTCGACGCCAAGTTCACCACCGGCGCTCGCCAGTCCAGCGCCTGGTAAAGCCGGTCGCCCCAGAATTCGTAGAGATTGGTGGCCCGACCAACCGCAAATCCGCTGCCTAGCTCCAACCGGTACGGCACAATGGCGTCGAACGGGCGCAGAACACCGTAAAAGCCTGACAAAATCCGCAGATGTTCACTCAGGTACCTGAGTCCGGCCTCCGTCAACAAGCCCGGGGCCATACTTTGATACTGAATGCCAACGTAACTCATGACCGCCGGCGTGACTGCCCGGCGCAGATCCATGTGACTCAGCCATGTGTAATTAGGCTTGGCCAGCTGGTCGCTGCACCGCCACAGCGCCTTGGCCTGGTCATAGCTCAAGCGCTGCAACGCCGCCAATAAGGCCTGGGCCTGGTCAATGTACCGCGGCCATGCAGTCGGCTTGAAACTCTCTTGATCAACTTGCATCTTCTTTGCCGGCGCAATGATCAGCTGCATTGAGGGTCCCTCTTTTCTGGCAGACTGCCGCCTGTCATCATTTCTGTTTGCATTATACCCAACGCGTGACTAGTTTTCACATTTGCGCCGCACGGAGAAATGAACCATAAACTGGGCAGGAAGGTAAAAGGGCGTGTCGCAACGGGCAGGCTCACTACATCACCTTCACACTGATAGGAAAGCGAAATCATGCGACCTGTGCCGACAGTGATCATCGACCTCAAACACAATTACTGTCCGTTTTTCACCAATAATGCCCGCAATTCTTTGATATTTTTGATGTCTTGGGGGGTGTGAATATACATTCCAACCCAAAAAGATTTGTCATCATTGCTCGTAATGCCATCCCGTGACATTCGAATTGAGGTCGCAGTAATATTATCGATGTAACCATCTGAATCGGCGCCATCTGAGATTCGGATTACCCCGTTTTGGTACTCAAGCACCCCATTGGTGGCAAACTGGCCCTCTTCCGCAATCGATGGTGCGGATACGGGGTGGTCAGGTAATCCCCAGCTGCCATAATACTCAAGCACCGCCCAGTCCTCTGGTGTCAGCTGCGCCGCCAACGCGGCTGGTGTTGCTGCCGCGGCTGCAGAAGAACTGGCTGCCGCGGCTGAAGAACTGGCTGCGGCTGATGATGAAGCGGCCGCCGACGAGGAAGCCGCTTCGGACGACGACTTCGACGCTGCTAACTTGGCCTTTTCTGCCGCCTTCTTCTTGGCAGCTTTTTTCTTGGCCGCTTTTTCGGCCGCGGCTTTCTTGGCCGACGCTTTCTTTGCCGATCGGCTAGAGGCGGTCTGACTCGACTTGGCCGCTGAATTCTGACCGCAACCTGTCGCCCCGATTGCCAGCACCGTTACCAGGACTAACACCCAATTGAATGAACCCTTTTTCATCAGTCTTTACCCCTCATTCATGTAAATTGCTGTTCAAACCTGTATCCACGTTCAGTAGTTTGCTTGATCTGCAGCACCCTGTTGAACCATCAACTCCCTTAGGGCTTGCAAATTATGGACGTCTTCAGGTGTGTTAACAAAGGTTTTGATTAACTGACTTTTCGTTAACACCTGGTTAACAGAAACGTTGGGCATTTCAACTCTCACTGCATCGCTGCCAACTGCCGTGATATTCGAATACGAAGCGCCCGTGCTTTCTGAGATGTGCGTGATACTGCCTTCATGGTTCAGCACTGAATTCTGCGCAATCGTGTCAAGACTTGCAATTGATGGCGCGGGCTGTGGCTGAGTTGAATTTGGCGATCCAACAGCAAAATAAGCAAGAACTGCCCAATCATCCGCAGTCAGATTCGCTGCTAAATTATTCTTGCTAGCTGCCGCCTGTGAAGAAGTTGCGGCGGATGAACTGGCTGCGGCTGATGATGAAGCGGCCGCTGACGAGGAAGCCGCTTCGGACGACGACTTCGACGCTGCTAACTTGGCCTTTTCTGCCGCCTTCTTCTTGGCAGCTTTTTTCTTGGCCGCTTTTTCGGCCGAGGCCTTCTTAGCCGACGCTTTCTTTGCCGATCGGCTAGAGGCGGTCTGACTCGACTTGGCCGCTGAATTCTGACCGCAACCTGTCGCCCCCGATTGCCAGCACCGTTGCCAATATTAGCACCCAACCAAACGAACGCTTTTTCATCGATTTTCTCCTCCACCATCAGTCATCACTAGTACCTCAATTTCACACATAAAAAGGTCAACCAGAAAACTTTTTGTCACACCGCTCCGCATTTATTACTAATATGCAAATTGGAATAATCAAAGCTCACATTCTCTGGTTGGCCAACCAATGTTAAATTTCTTTTGTATACAAGCATTATCTTATTCTTACCTGAAAAAGATTGCAACGGGCTGACGTAAAACGCTACCCGATAGTACAAAATCATATTTATTGCGATAATCGGCACCGGGGGACAACTAAACAGGTATGATGGAGTTAATAGAAATTAGGAGGCGTTAACATGTTTGACCTACAAAACTACCTGAAGCGGCCGGATGCCTTGTCCATGGACCAAGCCTATGAGATTTACAGCCAGCTTCCTTTTGACCAGGCAAAAACCGACAATGACTTTCATGAGCTCTGGCAAGATGTGATTGACGCGGCGCTGGCTTATGTCCCGATCCGCGTGAACTGGAACGAGCAGACCCACGAGCAGCGTGCCGCAATCGACACCAAACGCACCAGCAATCACAACAGCTTTATTGCGACCCTGAGCGCCTTGAATCGCTTCACGATGAACCACTACGACATCCCGAACTGGCTTGCTGAACTCGGCGATCCCGCAACTAATCGCAAGCGCATCGGCGACTTTGCCGGCTACGTCGTACTTTTTGGCGTCCTTCAGGGAAGATAAGCCTTGGGGCCGAGGCCGCCTTGCCACCAGCTTGCTATCATGAAGATAACGATTGATCAGGAGTTGATTTGATGAAAATGCACGCAGCCAAAATTGTCCTCCTGGCCTTGATTCCCTTCACCTTCTTGAGCGCCTGTGCGGTCGGCCGGTCAAGTGGCCAGAACAACGCCGAAACAAGCCAACAAGCACCACGCACCGCCGCCAGTCATCTCGCCGACGTTGAGGCGCGCGGTTTGCCCGTTGCCAATAAGCAGACGGTGACCGGCCAAGCGTTAGCGGATTTGAAAACCCAATACGGCAGCGACATCACCAGCGCGGCCGCGTTCCAGAACGACCACGGCACCAAAATGTACATCATTGTAACCAAGACAACCTCCGGCGCCAACGCCGTTCGGGACCAGTTTGCCAAGGCAAATTGGTCGGTCAAGGCGGATCCGAGCCGCCGATTAGTGTTTGCTGCAGAGCGCAGTCTGGCCAGCGGCTGGTTCGAAAATTATCAGAAACCCATTTTCCGCGGCTAGATTTTGGCCATGTAATCGAGTTACTTGGCAGGTGACACAACTGATTCTGGGTGATACGCATCCAGAATTTTTTTAATCTCGGCCGCCGCAACCTTCGGGGCGCGGTCAAAGGTCAGCAGCCCGTTCATCTCCTGCTCCACATCGGTGAGCTGGGTGTAACAAAAGCCCCACAGCACCGGTGATGCGTAAATCGCGCTGACGATGCGCTCGAGCGCCTTCAAGTAAGCTTGCGGTGAACTTACGACGGTGTAACCCCAGCCGCCAGCATCCCCTGGCTCGAAGCTGACGCCACCGCATTCGGTCAGCAGCATCGGTTGCCCCTGCCAGCTAAACCCGTCGGCGAAAATCCGCTTATCACTTGGCATGGCGGCAAGCAGATTGTCTGGCGTCGCCAACCGTTGTCTGAACGCGGCCTGCGCTTCGGGTTCGTCATCTTCACCGTGGCCGTAGTCGTGAATGGTGCAAAGATCCGTCTCGACCTGACTCCAGCCGTCATTGCCGCTGACCAGGCGGGTCTGGTCCAGACTGTGAATCTCATGATACAGCGCCTGGGCGAAGTGCTGCTGCTGGCGATCGAACTGAATATTTGGCACGCCCCAGCTCTCGTTCAGAGGGGTCCACACGGCGATGCTGGGGTGATTGTAATCGCGCGCGATAATCTCATCCCATTCGTGCATTGAGCGCCGCACCGCGTCATGGTTGAAGACTGGTGCCGAGGCACACTCGCCCCACACCAAATAGCCCAAGTGGTCAGCCCAGTATAAAAAGCGCGGATCCTCGACTTTTTGGTGTTTACGACAGCCGTTAAACCCCATGGCCTTCGCCAGCATAATATCTTTTTTGAACGCCTCATCGGTCGGCGCAGTCAACCCTCCGTCTGGCCAGTAACCCTGATCCAGCACCAGCTTTTGGTAATACGGGCGGTTGTTGAGATACACCATGCCATGAGCTGTGCTCAGCTTGCGCATGCCAAAATAACTCGCCACGCTATCCTTCCCCACTGTGAGCGCAACCTCAAACAGGTTCGGGTGCTCCGGCGTCCAGCTCCACCCGGCCCAGTGGAAATTCGAGCGAAAAATGTGATTTTGAAGCAGGTCAACGCCCCACTGCATGTGCCGCGCGGTCGCAGTCACGCGGCCTTCTGCCACCAACTCGCCCTTAAACGTGATCCGGTACTCAATCGCCGCCTGCTCAGGCAGCTGATTTAAAGCCGCATCGATCGTCACTGCCCCTTGGTCATACTGCGGTGTGAAGCGCACGCCCGTCAGATACGTCGCCGGCACGACCTCCAGCCACACAGTCTGCCAGATGCCCGTCGTATTAGTGTACCAGATCGAACGCGGCCGCTCCTCCCACGTCTGTTTGCCCCGCGGGATCGTCTCGTCCGCATGCGGGTCGTCGGCAAGCACGGCCAGCAAATTCTGGCCGCCAGTCAGGTAAGCCGTCACATCAACTTGAAACGGCGTCTCCCCGCTTTCGTGCTGAATGACCATCTGACCGTTGACAAAAACTGATGCCGCATAGTCCACCGCACCAAAATGCAAGAGCACGCGTTCGTCTTCGCCATGGTCGACTGTAAAGTGGCGCCGATACCAGACATGATCATGCGGGGTGCGATCACCAATGCCGCTCAGCTTGGCTTGGTAAGCAAACGGCACATTGATGGTTTGGTTCATGTCACCCTCGCCGCGCTGCCAGCCCAGACTCAGGCCCTGGCGCGCGTCATCAAACGCAAACGCCCATTTGCCGTTCAAGTTTTGCCATTGCTTGCGGACCAGGTCTGGCCGCGGATAGTCTTCTCTGCTCATTTTCAGTCTCCTCTAATTCTTATTAACTGTGCTTCTCATTATATGCTACTGCTACCTAGGAGCACCGGCCTTGGTCTACACATTTTTAATCCAAGGCAAAGCGAGGGCTCGATCAAGCATCCCGTCTGGCAACTCGTCCAGGCACTTGATGCCAAACGGCTGTGCCTTGTCAGCAAGCCTTAACATCTCGGGAACATTACCCTGGCCTTGACCAGGAACCACTGTTTCTATTTTATGGTTCCGATCACTATGCCAGCGGTAATCCTTCAGATGAACCGCCACGATTCGGTCTGCAAACTGAGAAAAAGCAGCATCTAAAATAGCAGATTCAGAGTCAGCCGCGGTTTGTAACAAATTGACGGGGTCGATGATCAATTTTAAGTTAGCGTCATCATTGACAGCCTGAACCAGCTCCTTCACCCGGCCCAATGAATACAGCGGATTACTGATGCCAGGTTCCAGCGCAAGAAAAGTACCTGACGCGTGTGCGACTTTCAGTAGGCGCCGGACCTGCCGCACCAAAGTCTCAAAAACTTTGTCCTCATAATTAGCTGGCGTCACTGCATAAGTAGGGCTCACACTACCTGTTTCAGTTGCCACGATTCTGGTTCCAAATGCAGGTGCAATTTGCAGATATCTGGCCAATCGTCCGTTTGCCTTATCCTGTTCAGTCAAGTCTTGGGCCACCATATTGACGTAGCAACTCAGTGTCGCAATCTCAACTTCAGAATCTGCCAGTGCGCGACGAACAAACGCCCCCAGACCGAAGCTGACCAGATCCCCTTCATGCGTTGTTTGGGGCAACGACTTGGCCGGTGAAAAAGCCAGAGAGTGCAACCCGCGTTGCCGCATTGCGCTACTGAGCGCCGTGATGTCATCATAATAGGCAAGATCATGTCCCCGAACCGCAATATCCGTTCGCATACTACCTGATTCCTCCTCACTTAATCACCCCCAAACATGACTCTCCGTCGTGTAACAAGGGCTGAAACGATGCTGGCCGGGTGAGTCTTTAATCTTAATCACGGCGCATCGGTTTCTTTTTTTACTGACTGGCCAAACAAAGTGGGGACTATCCAGTAGTCCCCACTCCATTAACCGATTTTGATCGTGGCGTTGAGATGATCACCACTGCAAAGAAGCCACGAAAGCCGCGGTTGCTCAACTGGATTGCCCACCGAGACCAAGAGATACAACTTAGCTTCATTTTCCCAGCTCAATGTGAACTGAAACTCAGGGAACTGGAACAGAGCCTGGTGATCAGTAGTTGCAACTTGGTACGCCTTTTTGACGAAACTACGATCAAGCGCAAACTCAGCAACCCCAGAAAGAGAAATTGCAGACAGCTTCGCCTGAGTCGCCATTTTGTCCATTCCGATTTCAAGATGTTGAACCAGCGCCGTCTGACCGTTTGCTGGTGCGACTGCCTTGTTGCGAATCACTAAGCCATGCACTGTCAGCGTGAATTGCCGTTCGATCACGCTGTCTGGGAAAGCATCAGCGCTAACCGCCTTGTAGCCATTTAAGATCTGAGTAACTTCAGCATGATAAGACCGATTGTTGTTAAGCGCCCCATTGATTATGAGTGAATTGTGACCAAGCGTGGTGTTGTACCAACGTTCATTCAGGCCGCTGCCATAGCCTGCATTCGATAGGTCCTTGACCAAATGATGATTACCGAAAGCAAGCTCAAAGTTAAGTGGGTCATAGTGTGCGTGAGAAAGCGTCAAGCACCCATACTTGATGAAGGCTTGCCAGTCGCCTGCGGCCAACACTGCAAGCTTAGACCCATCTAACAGTTGATTTTGATGACGTGGTTCATACGACACATGCGATGGGAACAAATTATAGGCCTGTCCAATAATACTGTGCTTGCCAAAGTAACGATCCTGCTCCAAAGGCACTGGGACCCTGCTCTTGCTACTGTTCAAAACCATCGCATACAAGGCTTGGATCTGCTCGTCTTTCGGATAGGCCAAAGCTGCCATCTCGTACTGCTGGACATAAGTCAACAGGTTAATGTTCGGCCAACCATCGTTAGGGTTTGGCAAATCGCCATTTGCAAACGCCAACTGGCAAGGCACACTCAACATCTGCTCGATTCCGTCGCGCAACTTCGGTGCCTCAATCTCACCCTGAGTGCAGAAGTACGCAAGATCCGTCAATGCCTCCAGCACGTAGAAGTGATAGTGCATTGAACCCTCATACCATAGTCCTGCATTGGTGACACCCTTAGTTAAATGGTCATAAATTCCAAGCCGCCGCTCAAAGTCCACTGGCTGCCCGCAGACAATATTGAGCACCTGGATCGCAGCCTCTCGCCACAACGTAATGTTGTGAATGGCGAACTGCTGCTGGTCCAGAAAATCCCTTGCCGGCAGGAAAAGCTGATCAACTATGAGTTGGGCCTCGCTTTGATCAAAGTGGTCACGGAGATTCTGGAAAACGAAAGCCAATTTGATCAGTGCAATGGCCTCTGAGAGCCCTTGACCCATAATTTTGCCAGGGCCGACAACCTCAACCTTGCCATCATCCAGTGCCCAATTATCAAACATCACGACAGGATCATCCGGCTTAGCTTCAGCACGCAAAGATTCATACGGCTGATAATCCACCACGACATCTTTGACATGGATTGGAAACTGACTGTAATGCGACGCGTAGAAGTTCAACACCCGCTTGCAAAAATCCAAATACTTGGGTGTTGCAGTGGCTTGATATAGAAACATCGCCTGCCGCAGGTGGTCCAAGGTAAGATTCCGAAAGATGGTTACCCACGCATTATCGGTCGCGACTGATTCATAAACTCTTCCACACTCTGGGCATACATGGCGATGCGGGCTGGCCGGATCAAACGTCAGCAGCGCCCCATCATCTTGACAGAAATAGTTATGCCGCCAACCGGCAAGATGACTGACATCATCGTGCCAGCTGGCAATAAACGGATCAACGTCACGGCTCAACGTTTTAACTTGATTGGATGTTAACAATAGCGTCCCTCTCATTCGTATCTAGTTGATAACACTTTACTTTGCTTCATCGGATGCCGCAGTGTCGACAGGCTCTGGGGAAAGCTCTGCTTGTTTCTTCAAAGTCCGCGCCGCAAGTTTCAGGAAAGGATAATACAGGAACGTCCCAACAATGAAGATAATCACCTGAACGACAACGACTTTCCAATCACCACCACTGGATAGGAAGCCACTGACAAACGGGGGTGTAAACCAAGGCGTCATAATCGCAAGTGGCTCAACAAAGTGAATAATCGTGGCAAAGTAGCCGATCAGTCCCCCGACAAGTGGAACCAGGATGAATGGGAAGAGCATTGGAATGTTGAACACAATCGGCAAGCCAAAGATAATTGGCTCATTGATCATGAACAATCCAGGGCCAAGGGAGAGCTTTGCAACTGTGTCGAACGGTTTGTAATCAATTTGCTTTTTAAAAAGGAACAGTGCCATAAGCAGGCAAAGCGTCATGCCAGTGCCGCCCATCTGCATGTATGCCATCCGAAACTCACCAGAAATAATATTAGGAATTGGCTGATGGGCCGCAAACGCTTTCATATTTTCGGTAATGTTCATCGTCTCAAGTGGCCCCAAGAGTGTCCCATTTAAGACCGACTGATGAATACCGAAAAAGAACAAGAGATCACCACAACTGTAGATAAACATATAACCAAAGAGATTGGACCCGATGCGCTTGAAGGGCTGCTGAATCAAAGTCGCAATCAAACTAATGAAATCGGTGTGAAGCAGTCCAACCGTCAGGGCAGCCAAAATCCCGAAAATCGTTGTGACCAAGATGGACGGAATCATCATTTTAAACCCATTCATCACGGCTGGCGGAACGCTGGCAGGCATCTTGATTTGGAAATTTTTGACCTTGGAGAACCGTATCAGTAATTCAGTCGATACCAAACCCACGAAGATGGCTGCAAACATGCTGTTCGCGCCAAGTACAGTGTATGGCAGCACTCCGGTCACACTAACTGGTTTAGTCGCATTGTCTGGGGTTACCGAATACTTCAATGCCATGATCACAAACAGGTTACTTAAAGACATAATGGCACAGAAAATGGCATTATCGAATTTCTTGTTCTTAGCGAGAAAATAGCCAACAGTTGGCGCCAACAGCACAGTGATCACATTCAGTGACCCGTTGATGACCGCAGACCCAAAGTTTTGAAAATAAGTCAAAATTTTAGGGTCTTTGATGATAAACGGAAATACAACAGAATTAAGCAAGGTCGCGATCCCTGTAGTAATGAAAATTGGCATTTCAGTCCCGAAGGCATCGCGTAAGGACATCAAATGGACTTCTTGTCCAAGCTTGACTGAGAACTTGACGAAGCTGTCGGCAAATCTACGCCACCAAGATTCTTTTGCTTGTTCCATAGTTACATCTCTCTTTCCTTCCGACTAACTCGTTTAAAGTATTGCTTCGGCGTCATCGCCTTAAGTGAACTAAAGGTGCGAATAAAGCTCGATTCATTTTTATAACCGACGCGATTAGCCACCATTTTGATTGGCTCTCCTGCCTCAATATATGGTAATGACGCGTTGATTCTGACATACGTCAGGTATTGTTTCGGGGTCATGTCGATTTCGCGTTTGAACGTCCGGTTGATTGTCGCTCCACTCGTGTAAAAATGATCGCTTATGCGGTCAAGCGTCAGCGATTCGGCAGCGTGATCGCGTAAATAACCAGTCATGGCTTTAAAATTCTCGCTGTATTGTTCTGTTAACCGATTACTGCTCTTCTGATGTGACACATAGTGGTCAGACATTAAAATGAGCAGTTCAACAAGCAGCATGCGCTCACGCATTCCCTGCCAGTTGACAGACGAGCGGTGCACTAGTGCATTCAAATCGCTCAGCAAATCGACAAACTTATCCATTTTGCGACCAGACAGTCGCACCGAAAACGGGCCGTTTTGCAACGTGCCCAGCAATGGGCCAAAAGCGTTTGGGGCCATCTCAATGAATCCCCGTAAAATGGGTAACCGAAAATAGACAAAGAACCGCTCATAGGTCGTTTCATCGTGCACCATGAGCTGGTGCACAAAGTTTGGCGGAATCAATGTGATCGTGCCATCGCCACCATGAATGACCTTAGAATCAAGTAAGTAGGTCACTTTGCCATGAATCACCGTGTGAAGCTCAAAGCCATCATGATAGTGAGGAACCGACATTCGAAGTGGATCACCATTACTATGGGTAATCGAGATATCAGCCTTTGGTAATTTTGCAAAATCTTCGATTGGTGACAGCCCCTCTCAAATTAATCACTAAATTGCTAAAGCCAAGATTGCCAAGGCCTGCCCGTACGGCATATCCGTGACTGGAATCTGTTTATAGAACGCGTTGTCTGGCCCGACTGGCGTTCCTGAGGAAACATTGGCCAAGTGACCTGAAGGTGAGACCTGATTTAACAAGGCTTGTTGTCCTCTCGTGATGGCTCGATCCACGGTGGCCCCCTGAATGAGACCCAACTGCTTTGCCCGCTTAAAGCCGTATGTAAAGCCTGCAGTAGCAGACGTTTCCTCATATGCGGTCGGATCATCCAAGACCGTGCGCCACATACCACTTTCAGCCTGCAAGGGCAGCAATGCATTGATCTGGCCTTTCAGCACGCTCACTGCGTAGTTTTTAATTGCATCCGGCATCTGCTGACCTAGAATCGCAATTAACTCCGGTATCGCTATTGTGATCCAAGCATTACCCCGACCCCAGTACACTTTTGCAGAATGCGGCGAACTGGAGAAGTTCCAGCTGTGATACCAGAGTCCTGTTTCACTGTCCATCAGGAACTTGCTGTGAACAAGAATTTGCTGCATTGCCTCTTGGACATAATCTGGACGATCAAGCACCACCCCAATTTTGGCCAATGGCAATACAGCCATCATCAATGTGTCATCCCAAAGCTGCTGGTCATTGAAGTTACCGAACGTATCATGTTCAAATCCTCGATAGTCCGTACGATGCAGTGAGTGAATGGCCCATTCTGCCCATTGTGTCAGATAATCAGCGAGATTGCTGATTCGGGTATCAAAATGATCAAACAGTGTAGCCAATGTGAGCGTCGGAATCATGCCATTAACATTTAGATCGGATGCTGGAATTGGCTGTTTAAGATTAACGTCATACCACTGATCGATTGCGTCCAGCACTTCAGGTTTATGGCTCAATTCGTAATACCTGAACAAGCCGTAGAGAGCGACCCCCTGTGGCCAATTCCAGGAATTCCAGCTCTTGTCATCCACCTTTCGTGCATCTGTCTCAAAAGTGAATTGTCCAGAATCATCCTTCAAATTAATCAGGTGATTAAACAAAGCCGCAATAGCGTCCTCTTTGGTAGAAAAGTCTGATAAATCCTTTAATGTCAATATCTTAACCTCCTTTCAGCATAAAGTATAGCTAGAGATAATTGTCTTTATGAAACACAATATGTGCAGGAATCGTCATTCTTATTTTGAACATTTATGATATTCGACAACGTTTTCGCGCACCTCTTAGAGTCGGCTGGTCTGCTGATTGATAATAGAATGCAAGAATAGGTATGGTCAGTTTATCTAAATCCACCGGCCAATTCCTGTTGATGAATGTCACGGAATTTTTGGCAAGCAGCTTACCAGTGGCTTAATAGCGCATTATACTGATCACGGTTAAAACTCATAAAATGCGCTTAGATCTGCTGACAGAAAAGGAAAGAAGGAATAAAATGGCCAGCTATAATTTTCTCAAGCCTTACACATTCAAAAACGGGATCACGGTGAAAAACCGCGTGGTGATCCCGCCGATGACCGAGACCTCGGCATTCGAGGAAGGCTCTGTCACCACCGATGAGCTGCGGTATTTTAAACTGCACAGCGGCGGCGCTGGCATGTTCATCTCCCCTGTCGCAAATGTGGCCGAAAGCGGCAAGGGTTTTGAAGGCGAGCTCTCGGTCGCCGATGATCGCTACCTGCCCGGCCTGACCAAAATGGCCAGTGCGATGAAGCAAAACGGCACCAAAGCCATCTTGCAGATTTTTCACGCCGGCCGAATGACCAATTCAAAAATTCTGCGCGGCGAGCAGCCCGTGTCCGCCAGTGCCGTACCGTCATTGCGCCAAGGGGCTGAAACTCCTCGCGCCCTCACGGAAGATGAGATTACTGCTTTGATCGAGGACTTTGGCCAGGCCGCCCGGCGTGCGCTTGAGGCCGGGTTCGACGGCGTTGAACTGCACGGGGCAAACACCTATCTCATGCAACAGTTCTTCTCCCCGCACAGCAATCGGCGTACTGACCAGTGGGGCGGCAGCCTGGAAAACCGCGAGCGCTTCGCCTTGGCGATCATTAAGCGGGTCCACCAAGTCGCAGCGGAAGCCGACCGGCCATTTCTGGTCGGTTACCGCATCTCGCCAGAGGAAATTGAAACCCCGGGGATCCGGCTGCCAGACACGCTCAAGTTCATTGACACGCTAGCTGATCAACCCATCGACTACCTGCACATTTCTCAAGGGCACGCATTCCAGACCTCGCTGAATGACCACGCCGATACCGAGCCGGTCATCTTGAAAATCCAGCACCAGGTTGCGGGCCGCTTGCCACTGATCAGTGTCGGCAGCGTCGAAACGCCTGCAGATGCGGAAAAGGTCATGGCCGCGGGCATTGATTTTGTGGCGATTGGCCGTGAGATGCTGCGTGAGCCGCACTGGGTCCAAAAAGCCGCGTCAGGCGACGAAGCGGCAATTCGCTACACCGTTTCACTGGCGGATCTGGAAGAGCTTGGCATCACACCGGCGCTTTGGCACTTCTTAACGGTCAACATGCACGCGGACATGCACGTGACCGGAGCAAACTGAGCTTAGGCAAAAAACAGCGGCGCCACTCAGGCAACAAGTCTGAGTGGCGCCGCTGTTTTTCGTTCGCGTGACCGGCTAGCCTTTATCCGCCTGCTTTGCTTTCAAAGCCAAATAATCGCGAATTGCATGCTGGTGGGTCCTGGGCACATTGTCGGGCAATAGCGAAAACGGCACCCAGCAGTACTGGAGCGACTCAGCATCGTTGACGCGCGGTGTACCGCAGATATGCTCGGCGTAATAAGCCGTGTTCACGATATCAAACTGATCGCCGTTGGCCGCCACACTCGTGCCCTCACCGGAGTAGACGTTGAGCAGGTGCAGCTGGTCCGGATCCAGCCGGAGGCCGCTTTCCTCTGCGACTTCACGCACCACCGTGGCTTTCGTCGACTCGCCCAGTTCCATCAGCCCACCAGGCAAGCCCCAGCGCCGCGCCGGCTCGTTGCGCTGCTGCATCAGCAGCGCCCCGTCGTCATTCACCAACACTGCACAGCAGCCGTTCAAGAGCACGCGGCGATGCCCGACCAGGCGCCGCAAATCTTCGACATAACCGATGATCAACACCCCCTTTTGCCTTCTATGATTAAAATACCATAGTACCGAAGCCGCCGAAAATTTTTGCGCCGCGGCCGGGATAAGTGATAATGTGAAAAGCAGAGATGAGAAAGCGCTATCTCCGATTCTGACAAAGGAGCAAGATTATGGAAAACTATCTCGCATCACCAACTCGCTACGATAATATGCAGTACCGCCGCGTCGGCAACAGCGGTCTGAAACTCTCCGCCCTGTCACTGGGCTTGTGGCACAACTTCGGCAGTGTTGACCCGCTGGAAAATCAGCGGCACCTGCTGCGCCACGCCTTTGACCTGGGCATCACCTGCTTTGACATTGCCAACAACTACGGCCCGGACGCCGGCAGCGCCGAAACCAATTTTGGCCGAATCTTCAAAGCGGACTTCCAGCCGTACCGTGACGAGCTGGTCATCACTTCCAAGGCCGGCTACTACATGTGGCCAGGCCCATACGGCGAGTGGGGCTCGCGTAAAAGCATTATTGCCAGCTGCGACCAAAGCTTGCGCCGCACCGGCCTCGACTATTTTGACATCTTCTACTCTCACCGCTTCGACCCGGATACCCCGCTGGAGGAAACCGCGCTGGCTCTCGACCAGCTGGTCAAAAGCGGCAAGGCGCTGTATGTCGGCATCTCAAACTACAACGCGGAAAACACCGAAAAGATTGCCGCCATCTTCAAAGAGCTCAAGACCCCGTACATCATTCATCAGGACCGCTACAATATGTTCGGCCGCGACCCTGAAAAAGAGCTGTTCCCGACCTTGGCCAAGGATCACACCGGTGCCGTCGTCTTCAGCCCGCTGGCGCAGGGCATGCTGACCGGGCGCTACCTGCACGGCATCCCCGAAGATTCTCGCGCCGCTCGCAAGGACAGCAAATTCCTGCACGTGGCTGACGTGGAAAGCAAGTTGGACAAGATCAAGGCGTTGAACGCCATCGCCGAAAAGCGCGGCCAGACCCTTGCCGAAATGGCGCTGGCCTGGGATCTGCGACAGCCGGCGGTGGCCAGTGTCATCATCGGCGCCAGCAAGGTCAGCCAGCTTGATGACAACGTCAAGGCGCTGAACAAGCTGACGTTCACCGCAGAAGAAGAACGCGCCATCGACCACGTTCTCGCCTAAAAAAGTTCGCGCCGTCTCGCCTGACCGCTTGGCCATCAACCCACGACAATAACCACACAAAAAAAACTCTGATTCAGCCGGCAGCAATGTGACTGCCGGCTGAAATCAGAGTTTTTGCTGTCTAAGCATTCACGACTGTAAAGCGCTGCCGCAAGTGGGTCTTGGCCTCAAGCTCCGCGATGGCTGCGGTCGCCAGGTTACCTACCGAGACTTCTGACTTGCCTGAAGGCGCGGTCATCACGGCGTCGGTGCCCAGCCGGTAGTCACTCGGCGCTCCGTCAATCAAGTTGGCCTGCGGCGAGACCGCCGTCCACGCCACGTCCTGGATCCACTGCAGGTACTGGTACTCATGGAGCTGCTGCTGTGGGGTCTTGACCCAAGGCGCACCAGCAGCCGTTTTTTCGAGTTGTTTCACCAACCGTTCGCCCGATGGGAGCTGCAACGAGCCTGCCCCCAGCACGAACAGCAGATATGGCTTCTCTGTCTTTCGAAACATCGTGATCAGGCGCGTGGCCAGATCCAAGTGCTGGAAGGCCTGCGGCGAGGCAAACGCGTCAACGACCGCGTCCAACCCGTCAAAATCAACGCGGTCCAAGGTCAGTGCGTCTTTGACCACCAATGAAACTGTGCTGCCGAACAGCTTCTCGGCCTTGGCCTGATTGCGCACAAGTGCGGTGACTTCATGGCCCTTTGCCAGTGCCGCTGCCACCATCGCTTGGCCGACGCGGCCAGTAGCGCCGATAATGCCAATTTTCATGCTATCCCTCCTACTATGTCCGTGACCACGGCCAACGCTAATTGACCTCATTTGAATCAGTGGTCATCCTACTCATTTACCGACCAAGGCGCAACCACGGCTCGCACCTGAGGTCAGTGGTGCCGGCGAATCGGCGCAAACGTCAGCTCTGTCCAACCGACTTTAAAGCCCGCGCGAATGGCCACGTTCATTGACCGCATGTGCGAAAATTGCGTGCCGTAAACCACCAACATCTCGGGTTCGCGCCGTTGAATTTCTGCAGTCAGCAACTGAACCACCTTGACTGCCAGCCCCTGGCGCGCGAAGGCCGGATCCAGCACCTCAACGCCAATTTCCCAGGTGTAGCGCCCATTTTGGTTGGCGCCAGCCACCACCTTGAGCTGGCCATCGTCAAAATAGCCAACCCCCAGCATATCGGGATCAACATCATCGAAGGCAAAGGCCTCGTGGATCCGCTTGTCCTTTTTGAATAGCGGGATGTCGGCTTGCTCAATCAGCATCAGGTGCGCGTCGCTTGGCGGCTGGATTGCGCCAGTCGGCAGAAAAAACGGCGCGTGGTTGGTAATCTGCCAGCCGTAGCGGTGCAGCAGACGCTCCAGTTCGCGCAGGTGCGGCCACGCGAAAAACCACTCGCCCGCCGTGGTGTTGAAATCCAGCGCGATGCCGTCAGTCACCAGCGGGTTGGTCGTGCGGACGTAAAGATGATCCTGATACACGACGAGGTCGCCAGCGTCGCGGGCCCAATACCGCGCCCCGCTGACTGGCGGCGCCGTGATGAACCGGTTGTACGGCTGCGCAAAATCCGCCGGCGCGAGGCCGAACTCCAAAGCCAGTTGATCCGTGATTTTCGTCATCGGCTGTCATCTCCTTGAGTGCTTCATGTACTGCCGCAAACCAGACTCACCGGTGGCGCCAATCGTCCTGATTTTGACGCGGGGTCCGTTTACGCACCGAATCCGGCGGCAAAAATGGCCGATTGATATTTCCTGCCAGTAGCGTGAAAAAATTGGCGATCCCTTTGAACAACGAGTGAAAGAATTGTCCCATTGCACCCTCCTTTACGCGTCTCGCAACCCGAGCCGCTTTACTAGTCATTATCCGCGCCACAGTCTACAATGCAAGCGTATCCAATTATTAGGAGGTAAGCATCATGACCAGTTATCCGCGTCGCAACCCAGAAGAAGATCCGCTGCTGACCCCAGAAAACTCCGTCCTGCTGGTAATTGATTACCAGCCCACGCAAGTCTCGTCGATTCAGTCGATCGGCCATCCGCAGCTCGTCAAAAATGTGTCGTTCACCATCAAACTAGCACAGGCCTATCACGTCCCCATTGTCCTCAGTACCGTGAACGTCGCGACCGGTCGCAACGCTGACACGCTAAAGGCGTTGCGCGACCTGATGCCGGATCAGCCTACGTTTGACCGCACCAACATCAACGCCTGGGAGGACCAGGACTTCAACGAAGCCGTCCACGCCACCGGCCGCAAGAACCTGATCATGTGCGCCCTGTGGACCGAGGCTTGCATGGCGTTTCCAACACTGGACGCCCTGCGGGAAGGCTACCACGTTTTCCCAGTGGTGGATGCGATTGGTGGGACGTCCACGTTAGCCCACGAAACAGCGCTGCGGCGGGTCGAACAGGCCGGTGCCGAACTCATCTCTAACGCCCAGTTGGCCTGCGAGTGGCAGCGGGACTGGAATCGCGCGGAGTACGCGCATGATTTCGTGAAGCTGATGTTTGAAAACGACGACTTCTTCCATGCTGAATAAGCGTCTGGCAACTCTGCCGCCCTGCAACTGCTGGGCGGCTTTTTCGCGTCGATAGTTTACCAAGTTTTACTTGACTGCTGGGAAATATGTCCTAAAGTAGGTGACAATGATTTTCTGAAAGGATTGATCCCATGCGTCCCATTATTGCCATGACCGGTGATGCTCTCGACACACCCTCTGTCGAACTAAACCTGAACCACGCGGACTTTGCCCCGCGTGACATTAAAACCGCCATCATTAAAGCCGGCGGGGCCCCCATCATTTTGCCGTTTCCCGATGACGTGACCCTGGCAACTGAGCTGGCCGAGGCCGCCGTTGCGACGTTTGATGGGCTGCTGCTGCCAGGCGGGCCAGACGTTGACCCAACACTTTACGGCGAAGAGCCGACCCGCTTCATTGGCAGTGTGACCTATCCGAAGGACCGCTTCGAGCAGGCCCTGATCAGGGCGACCCTCGCGGCCGGCAAGCCTATTTTTGCCATTTGCCGCGGCCTGCAGATTCTGAACGTGACTTTGGGTGGCACCTTGTACCAGGATTTGGCGAGTCAAGATCCTGATGCCACCATTCGCCATGCACAGGCAGCTCCTGGTCAGTACCCGACCCACCATGTCACGGTCAAAGCCGGCTCGCAGCTGGCCAAACTGGTCGGCGAGTATGCCTACGTCAACTCGCGCCACCACGAGGCAATCAAACAGGTAGCGCCCGGCCTCCAGATTGTTGCGACCGCCCCGGACGGCGTGGTCGAGGCGGTCGCCGATACCCGTGATAGTCAGATCATGGCCGTGCAGTGGCACCCGGAGAACCTGTGGCAGCAGGACGCCGCCCAACTGCGGCCCTTCGTCCTACTGGTGCAACGCGCCGCAGCGGCAAAAAGCGCGCAGAATCCGGCCGTTCAGGCCAAAGTCAGCTAATATTTTCACGGCCAGTCGCCGGAACGGCTGGCTTTTTAAGTTGGCGTAGTTCCTTTCTTTGGGCAGTAAGCGTACAATGCCCGTGAAAAGACAAAGGAGATGGCATTCATGCACGAAATTCCCGAAACAATGGCGCAAGTTGCCGCACTCGTAGCAAAAAGTCAGCAAAATGGTGAGCCGATGAACGAGGATCAGGTGGTACAAGGCGGACTGCAAAACTGGATTCAGGAGCTCCTGGATGAGGGCATTGAAGGCGGCTACCTCACCGCCCGGCTGCGCAATACGGACTTGATCGTTCTGGACATCACGGGTAAGCAACTGCTGCAAACTGACGCTCTGAACGCCGCCAAACTAGTCCCCGCCTTCAAGCGAGACCCGCACATGACCCTGATGGCCGTGCAAACTGCGATGCGAAAAATCATCGATAGCGGTCAGCTATAACTGACCATTCGGTAAAGCGGCAGCCCGCGCCATTGGTATTGGCTAATGGCAAACCGTCTGAATAGACCTGAGATTGTGAAAATTGACTTTTCATCTTGAAAATTCTATCATTCGGGGCCCCATGATAGGCACCGGCTGCAAGCCTGTGAAGCGGAGGTGTCGACATGGTTAGCAAGATGTACAAAGCTCCAATAGTGATGATTGGCGGACCAGCAAATTGGTTATGAATAAATATTTTGGCCAATTCTGAATTTTTTAGTTATCAAATCTGATAAGATGTGATACTCTAAAGAGGTCCAAAGGCAGAACCAACATTAGCTGCCAGAGGAATGGCAACACTCCCAAAAAGTTCCCCCAAACTTTTCCACCAGCAATGGTGGTTTTTTTAATCCGCTCACCAAGAAGAGCCAAAGTCAGACAAAATTGCCTAGCCGCGAAACATAAAACAACGCCTTAGCACACAACTGCCCCTGCACCGCGATTTTAAAACCAAATCGTGGTGCAGGGGCAGTTGCATTTTGGACTAAAACCGCTTTATGTCTCAGCCTCGTTTGAATTCCTGGTCGCAGCCAGCTTGCTGTGTCAACTCGCTCACCCGCCGCGCAATGTCGTCTCTCACGGTGCGAAAAACCTGAAGCACTTCATCGTCGGTGCCCGTGGCCGCGGCCGGATCCGGCAGTGGCCAATGCAGCCGTCGAACCGTTGCTGGCACTGCTGGGCAGCGATCACGCGCATCCCCGCATAATGTGACCACCAAATCAGATGACCGCAGATACTGCGGGTCGATCAGCTTCGAGTACTGCGCGCTGATGTCCACGCCGCGCTCGGCCATCACTTTGACCGCCAGCGGATTCAGCCCGTCGATTTGTAGACCGGCGCTGGCCACTCGCCACTGTTTGCCCAGCATCTGCTTGGCAAATCCTTCGGCCATTTGACTGCGGCACGAGTTGCCCGTACACAGAAAGTAAATTTGCGGCACTACCCCACCACCTTTCGCACTCACCTAATTTCTATTATACCCGGCCGGCGACTGACCAACCATCTCTGCCCTGAATCAACCTCCACCGCCTGCTTGCGGTCTAGGTGAGGCTTCGCCCAAACGGCACGGGTTGCTCCTTTCTACCGATATGCTTTTTGCCTGCTGTCGTCTTTGAAAAAGAGGTTGCAAGCGCGCCGCCATTGAAGCATAATGATGTCCCATTTGTTCGGTCAATTAAAGGGGGATTCTTAATGACCAAAAAGGTAACTTTTCTCGCCCTGCTTCCAGAGACTCACGATGTGCTTGCCAACGACGATAATCTGGACGATTTTGTCAACTCTGTCTGGGACCTGTTCGATACTTCGACTTTTGAATTGGATGGCGAGATTATCCCTTCGCTGCGCGGCTTTTACGACGACACGACCGGGGAGTTGAAGATTTGGCTCTCCGAACGTGGCACCCTCAGCAACCACACCCCGGACGTCAACGCCTTTCTCCTGGCCGACGACACCTCACATGGCGTTCATTTCAAGCCCATCGAGGAAATGCTGGGAATCGAATTTAAAGTGTTGCGCGACGACTCAGTCGCGTAACAACGGCCGTCAATTTACTGTGACCTTCTCGAGTGATCAGAGAAGGCTTTTTTGATGCCTAACGCCAGAAAAATGACCCATCCTCACGGCGCTTGGTGCTATGCTATTAGCAACTAGGTTGGCACTTTGGATGGGGGAAATCGGCATGGGGCAGACTTTGGGTGAACTATTTCGGGCGTTTCGCACGCAGCGGCACATCTCTATGAAGCAGGCCGCCACTGGGCTTAACACAGCAACCATTTCGCGCTTTGAACGCGGCCAGGGTGATATCAGTCTCAAAATTGCCGGCCAGCTGATGTTTAACATCGGGATGGGTGTAGACGACCTCGGCGAAATGCTAGGCGCTCAGACCCAAGGCTTCGCCAATGGCCTTCAGGAGATCATCAAGGGCCAGCGGACGGCCTTGGCTACAAAGGTGGACACTTTTCTTCAGCAGCAAACCTGCGCCGAACCATTAGCCGCGCTGATCCGCCAGATTCAGCCATTTTTACGCCTGCCTGAGACTGAAGACCGACACCTGCCCCTGACGTTGGAACAGACCCTGGCGGATCGTCTCGCCTACCCGAGCAAGTGGAGCAATTTCGAACTTTATCTCATTTCGAGCGCAGTGCCCTTTGCCAGTCATGAACTGACGACGTTGTTATGGCAGCGGCTAACCGCCTTAACGGACCAAACGCTAGGCTATCAGCGGCAGGCCCTGTGGCGCCTAGCCCTAGTGGCACTGCTGCACAACGACAAGCCATTGTACGCGCAGATTGCCGCCGACATGCAGCGCATCAGCCCAATCCCGGCACTGCAGATTCATTTCAACAGCGTGATGCCGCAGTTTTTGGCCATCAGCGCGATTGCCGAACACCGCGACCCCGCCCCGATTCTTGGCGCACTACGCCGAGTCGGCGCAACGCAGCTGGCAGCTTTTCTTGACCACTCAGTACAAACAGCTGGCGCTAAACCTGCTTGGCACAACCAGGTAATCGAGGACCATTACGATTCCGCACTGGCCATTGAGCCAGATGCGAAGTTAATGTTCGGCCCCACCCTGGCACGACTTCGCAAGCAGCGGGGGCTGACCGTCAAAGACGTGATTGGGGACTGGTCCGCAGCAGCGCAATCCCGGTTTGAAAATGGCAAGACGACGCTAGGCTTTCACAGCACGCTGACGTTGATGCAGCGACTTCTTGTGCCAACCAGCCAAATGCAAGCGGCAACCGACGCGACCAGCACCTTCCGCCGTTATCGCCTGAAGGCCTACACCATGGCCAGCAACTTCCAGCAAGCCCATTACACGCGAGATGACTTGGTCAACCTGCTTGAGGAGTTCCGCCGAACCACGCCCAACTTTCCCGAGGGCCTGCGTGTCATGTACCAAGGTGGGCTGACGACGGCGTTCCACTGGGCGGCGCCAGACGCGCTGCCTGATCACGATCCGCTGTACGCGGATGCGACGCCAAGCGAACAGAAGGCGATAGTCGATTACTTCCGCTCCCTGACCACACTCAGTTCGCAGGACATGGAGCTGCTCAACTTGAACATCAACCGTATCGATCAAACCTACTACGACGAGCTGGTTACGGTGGTGTTAGCCCGCATTAAGCCGCAAAGTAACGTGGCGGCCCAGCTCTTCGATAACTGTGATAACTTCATATACGGCGCCGTGTACTTTCACGTCGACAGCGTGATCCCCAAGCTCACCGCTGCCTTTACCCATGAATCTTGGCTACTGTCCTGGTGGCCCATCTGCGAGGTCACCGAGCTGCAGACGCTCGCCCAAGTCTATCAGCACGACACCGAAGCCACCCGGCAGGCGGCAGCGCAGCTGATCGCCGATACCCGCACCCTCTGTCCATTTGATAATACGGCGAATTATTCTGAGCACTGGCTGACGGCTTTCCGCGGCCAGGGCCGTCAAAAGTAGCGAGCTAACAATCGGGTCAAAAATAGCGCGCCATCACAACAGATGGCGCGCTATTTTGCTCAGCTTGGATTGGCGTCAAGCAACAGCTTAAACACCGGTGCCAAACGGACCACCCGCTCCTGCAGGTCAGCCCACAGCTCATCGGGCTCCGCAAACAGCGGATCGGCCCGCAGATAGGTCTTCCCCACCAAAAATTCTCCGGCCTGCGTAGTCAGATACCGTTTGCTGACCCGGTCATAATTCGACAGTGTCAACGGCAGCACGGCCTTTTTGGTGTGGTCGGCCCCAATTTCCATGTCGGTTGGCAGCAACACCATCTGCGGCCGCAGCGAGTCAAACGGCACGCGAACCGGCACCTTTTTGGCTTCCTGCAGCAAGGCCAGCCAGAGGAACAGACGGTCATCCCACAAGCCCAGCTCAAGGTGCGGCGTCATTTTGTAGCCGCGCTGGCTGGTTGAAAGCGCCAGCCAGGTGTCCGGCGGCGGATTCTTGTGGCGCCGCAAATGTTTGGCTACGTGCAGCGTCAGCTTCGGCAGCCCTGCCTCCTCGAGCAATTCGGCCAACTGATTGCCAGCAGTTTCGAACTTCGGATCGATCACGCGCCGAATTAAGTCCAACCGGCCTTCCAGTGTCGGCTCATCAAAAACAGTAAAATCCTGATCGGTGAACATGGCACGCCCCCTTCTGCTATACTGAATGTACATGCGCTGCAAGCGCCACCAAGGAGGAATTGACCATGGCTGACGATGATCTGCAACAACACCTTAATAGTAGCATTTATGGGCCGCCTCAGACTAACCCAGATGAGCGGCGCCACTATTTAGGGTCCCTGCGCGAGCGGGTCGCCATCCGGGTCTTCAACCAGGACGTCGAAGCGCCAGCTTCACTTTCGGCAGTGACTGCCGCCTTGGCCAAAACAGCCGGCGAGTCGGGATACAAACTGCTGATCAACGGTAAGCTCGATCCTGAAATGACGGCGCCTTACATGAAGGCCGCAAGCGCGAAGAACATCCAATTCACGCTGGTCAACGATGGGACGGCCAACCTTGCGCCAAAGGGAGCCGGTATTTTACTGGTGGCCAGCTCCGCCATCAACGTTGAAGACATCGACCAGCCCACTTCAGCAGAGCCGCCGCGTCCGCAATCATCAGCCAAAAAGCCCGGCTTTTTCGGTCGCCTGTTCAAGTGACCGCCGGCTGCCTCGTCACGAAAGCAAGACGGTATAATCTCGCCGTGTAACATCAAGCACCCAAGCGCCTCTGCACCGCAATTCCAAGAACGAATCGCGCTGCAGAGGCGCTTGTCCTTTGGGCTGAGACCATTCGCCTACGGTCCGGACTTGTTTTACGCCACCGCAGTTGCACGCCCTCGTGATTAACCGTAAAATACGGTGAACCATCCAGGAGGCCACTATGGAAAAACTAAAAAGTCGACTCGATGCTTTTTCGGATGGCATCATGGCGGTCATCATCACCATCATGGTGCTCGACATCACCCCAATTTTACACGACAGTTGGCCAAGCTACCTGAGCATGGGCAAACACATCGGCATCTACCTAATCACCTTTGTGTTTGTCTTTAACATGTGGTATCAGCATAGCACCGCGTTTGCGGAAATCGACACGATGACTTACCGCATCCTGATTTGGGATGTGGTGTTTCTGGCTGTGCTGTCCCTAATGCCCGTCTTCACCGCAATGATGGCGGAAAACACCACGCGCATCACCGTCATTTTGTACGGCGTGATGCAGGCCGCCATCAATTTAGTGTTCCGGGAACTGGCTAAGTCGATCATTCATCTGCAGTACACCACGAAAGCTGACATGCAGCAGGTCTACCGCAAGATTTACGGCAACGCGAACCACTGGCTGGATGGCCTGTCGCTGGCGGCCATCATCAGCGGGTACTTCTTTCCGCATATTACCCTGGTCTTTTACCTGGCCTACCCGATCCTCAGTTTTCTGATCAACGCCGATGCGCGCCAGCAAATGTATGACGCGGCTGCCCTGCCCGCCGATGAGCAGGAAGACTTGGCCAAGTTGCCCGCCTCAGACTATGTCGACTGGCGTAAAACCGCCAGACGGATCTGGCACGAGCCGGCCGAGGCGCCTCAGTCAGATGCCAACCATGCGGCAACTTCGCCTGCCAGCAAAACGTCTGGTGACGGCTCACCGTTGCCCCCTTGGGCGGCTTGGCTGGATCAAAGCCCAGACCCGCGGCGCAAGCAACGGCTTCACGAGCGTTTTGAAAACGCCACGCCGGAGCAACAGGCCCAGATGGCCGCCTGGTTTGCACAGCGCCGCCAAGTGTTGCACGGCCGCAACAAGCAGCAAGCCCCAAAGAAGCACCGTTAGCGCGGTGCTTTTTATTCGGCGTTTGGCATCCCCGAAAGAGCCCCCCAGTTTACAATTCAAGTGCAACACCCTGACGACTAGACCAAAAAGGCCATGAAGACCTATTCTTGTTAGTACTA
>NZ_RHOL01000031.1 GCF_003946465.1 Lacticaseibacillus hegangensis
ATTAATTCTTTTCAACTTTCATTGAAAAGCCCTATCACATTTACGAAACTTTGTTCAGTTTTCAAAGGACTACCTTGTCCAAAAGACAACTTTATCAGTCTATCAATTAGGCACAACGTTGTCAATGATTTTTCTCAATCACCCTAGCGGCTCAACACCGCTTCGTTTTGACAACGATGACTATATTACCAACCACACCAAGGAGCGTCAACCATTTTTTAAAAAAGAACCAACAGATTTTTTAAAAAAGAACCAACAGATTCTGACTCCGCCCACCGCCTCGCGGCCCAGCACCGACAAAAAACAGCCGCATCGCTGCGACTGTCCGAACCATCATTCACCCTTAATCACTGTTTGGCCAGCCATGTAAGGAACCAGCACATCGGGAATCGTCACCGAGCCATCCGCGTTTTGGTAGTTTTCGAGAATTGCGGCGACTGTCCGTCCAACCGCCAGGCCCGAGCCGTTCAGCGTGTGAACAAACTGCGGCTTGCCGTTTTCATCACGGTAACGAATCTGCGCGCGCCGTGCCTGGAAATCGGTGCAATTGCTGCAACTGGAGATTTCCCGGTAAGTATCTTGCGCCGGCAACCAGACTTCAAGGTCATTGGTCTTAGCCGAAGTGAAACTGGCATCGTTAGAAGCCAAGGTGATCACATGATACGGCAAGCCGAGCTTTTGCAGCAGGTCTTCCGCGTCGTGAACCAGGTTCTTCAGCTCGTTCCAAGAGTCTTCCGGCTTGCAGAACTTGACCATTTCGACCTTGTTGAACTGGTGCATGCGAATCAGACCACGCGTATCGCGGCCTGCCGATCCCGCCTCCGACCGGAATGCCGGCGTCAGCGCCGTGACACTGATTGGAAGCTTGTCTGCATCAATGATGTCACCGCGGTAATAATTGACCAGCGGCACCTCCGCCGTCGGAATCAGCGTCAGCGGCTCGTCTTCGTTCATGATTGTGTAAACATCCTTGGTGAACTTAGGAAATTGACCCGTCCCAAACATGGAGTCGTTGTTGACTAGGTATGGCGGAATGATTTCCTCGTAGCCTTCCTTGTAGTGCTCGTCCAAGAAGAAGTTATAGACTGCGCGCTCAAGGCGGGCGCCTGCCCCTTTGTAGTAAACAAACCGCGCGCCCGAGACTTTAGCCGCACGCTCAAAATCCAAGATGCCAAGCGCTTCGCCCAGCTCGTAATGCGCTTTTGGCGTGAAGTCGAAGTGCGGGATATTCCCCCACTTATACTCTTCGCGCGAGTCCTCTTCATTCAACGACATTGGCACATCGTCAGCCGGAAAGTTGGGCAGGCGGACGAGGACGTCGTTTAATTTCTGCTCAACTTCGGCCAGTGCCTTGTCGAGCTTGCTAATCTGCTGGCCAACCTCGCGCATTTCCTTGATATCGTCGGCCGTATCTTCCTTGTTGCGCTTTTTTTGCGCGATTTGACCGGACACCTCGTTGCGCTTGGCCTTCAACTGCTCAGTTTGGGCAATCAGCGCCCGGCGCTTGTCGTCGTCGCTCAGCAAGTCATCAATCTGCTCCGGCTTGACCGCGCGCGCGGCCAGCTTAGTCTTGGCCCAGTCAGGGTCTTTACGAATCACCTTAATGTCTAACATAGTTCTCCTCCTTGACGTAATTGCACACAAAAAGCCCTTCATCTCAATTGGGACGAAAGGCTTTTCCGCGGTGCCACCCAAGTTTGGTCCAAAGACCACCCTTAATTTGCTGCTAACGGTCAGCGCCGTGCGACTCATCGCCGCCCACTGTCGTGCTGGAAGTGAGACATCCCGGCTCACACCGCCCGCCGGGTCTCTGAAAGTCTCAAAATAGGCACCTAATCACGTGTTATTTTGTCATTGCTAGAATACTGCAAACCATTGAGCGGTGCAACTGCTCAATAGTCAAAATCTTCGTCGCGAGCACCTTCGTTTTTGTTTTCCCAGATTTGCCGCAGCTCGGCGTAAAGCTCGCCAAACCAATCGTTTGACGCACTGGCCGCCCACTTGTAGGTCAAAATCCCCGAGCGGCGTTTGGCCGCATCTGGCACCGTCGCGCTTTCAATGACCAGATCAACGTCAGCCAAGCCCTCGTCAGGCGACACCAGCTCCACAAACGGCTGAGCCATCAAAAAGCTCAGCAGATCCACGTAGCCCAGCCCCGCCTGCTCGGTCACTGCGGCCACTCGCACCTTAGACTTCGGCGCGAACTGCTGCGCGATCTGAAGCACATCAGAATAAAAGGCGTCGGTGAGTGCATCCAGATGCAGTTTCAGATCATCAAGTCCACCGACGTACACCACGTGTTCCAATGTCTGACGCACCTTTTTCTTCAACATCGGGTTTTCGGGCATTGCCACCAGGTGTTCATTGATTTCATACGCGATGACCTGAGAAAGGTCTTCCCCAAACTCGAGCGTGGACACTGCGTTAGCCAACAAATTGGCTTTCAGCATGTTCAAAGCGCCTTCCGGAATCTGATCAGTGGTCAAAAAGGCCACCGGCAGTTTGGCGAGAAATTCCGTGACCAGCGTGTAAATGGGCTGGTTATAGTGCTGGAACCGCGCAAGCGTTTGCGCCATGGACGCGGAATTGGTCGTGCCAAACAACGGCAGGAAGTTGAAGACAAAGTACATGGCGGCACTTTCGCCCATCTGACCCTCGGTGCTGAACTGGGGAAAGAGAAAATCCTCGGCTAACCCCGGCTGCAGTTCTTCAAACAGGTTGGCGGTCGGATAGCGGAGCGTCAGCTTATTCGGGTTGTAAATGATCACGTGGCCTTCGCTGGAGCGCTTGTGCGCGATCGCGGTGTAATACATCGCGACTTCCCGAGTGACGTAATTCGGTTTGTTCATGTCGTACAGCGCAACAGTTTCGTCTACCACTTCGCCGACCGCGTCCCGCTTAAGATCATCAAACGGCCAGCCAGCTCCATCCGTTGCCAGCCAGAAAATCATGGTCAAAAACAGCCGTATCCGTTTTTCATCACCCTGCAGACTGAGCGTCTCATACGAAAAACGGACGCCAAACTTGCGGGCAAAATCGCGCAACGGCTTGAGGTGCCGCAACATGGTCGCCTTGCTCGCGTGACTGGCCGTTAAAAATTCGGCAAAGTCTTTATAGTCGTGGTACACCAGCGTGTGCAGGAACCGATACGGATGATCTTTTTGGACCAAAAAGAGCCGCACCTGACTGGAAGGCACATTGAACAACTTGCTCACGGTCGTGGTCTTGGTCCCAATCATTTCCTGAAGGGTAGAGACCAAACTGTTATAGGTGTTGTATACCGAACCGTAGTTGCGCCGGGTGAGCGCCGCGATCTGCTTCAGATTAACATCCGTCACTAAGGGCTCGGCGGCCTGTTCGCGCACTAACCGCTCTGCCACCGGCGTCTGCGCTGAGCGTGCATTGACGATGCGCCGAAATAGGCTCGTTTCCTCCGCCTGGGACTGCGCCAGAAAGATATCCTCGCGACCTCTCATAAACAAGTGCCTCTTTTCGTGAATTTGACTACTTTTCGAGTCTAATTATAGCCACTGTCATCAAATTAGGCCAATAATATTTTATGATAAATGAGAACTTTCTTAGGCCGTGTTCAGCAATTTTTTTCCCGGCAGAGTCTGCCGCATTTTGCGCCTTCCTACTCGGCCCTCGAGGGAGGGAAATGAATCGGTCTGAAGCGCGGTAACTGGCCAAAACATTTAACTTTGGCAAATAGTTTTGGCGATGCCACTTTTTTCCCAGCTCAAACATGTGGTATTCTGTGAGTAATCATTAGTGACTATTAAGCGTGTCTAAGGGGGGCCTACGGATGAATTTCGAGACGATTTTCCTCGAAAAAGCCGATTTACAGAAATTCACCATGTTTCAAACCCTCGTCACCAACCAGACGCAAAGTTTGTCGATCACCGACTTGGCGGAAAGACTCGCGCTGTCGTATCAGCAAAGCTACAACGTGTTTCAGGAGCTGACGCGCGACTTGGTTGAGCTGTCCAGGCAGCCAGCCGGCAAAATTAAACAGGCCCTCACCGACGGGGCAGCGCTGAATTTGTCAATCGACGACTACCGCCTGTTTCTGCTTAATAGCTCTATCGCCTTTCAATTCGTCGACTATTTGGTCCAAGGCAATCAGCAAAGCGTCAGCCATTTTTGCGGTGACCATTACATCAGCCGTTCCACGCTCATGCGCAAAACCGCGCTGGTGCGCAGTTTCTTATCTGGCTTCAAAGTTAAGATCTCGCTGACGCAAGCGACTTTTGTCGGCGACGAAAAACAGGTGCGCCTGTTTCTTCAGCTCTTCTACTGGCTTAGTTATCACGGCAGCCGCTGGCCGTTTCGGGCACTCGACTTTGATCGCCTCAGCGCGCAGTATCGCAGCCTGCCTTCAGCCGATCAGGACCCCATCACGGCCAGCCAAGAGCGCCTGTTTTGGGGCGTTTGCCGCACTCGCATGAGCCGCGGCCATTTTGTTTCGCTAAACGCGGGGTTCTCAAAGTCCATCCCCCAAGGGGAATTCTCAATGACGGCGGTGTACCCGAGCAAACCAAATCCAAACGTCCCGCAGGCAGCGCTAGACGCCGAAACAATCTTTTTCTACTTTTTCCAGCAAAAAACCATCCGCTTCACGCCGCCGGCCGCCAGTACGATGATGATGTGCAACTACCTGGAACAAACCAGCAGTCCTGCCGCGCAGGTGGTTGCCGGCCTGCCCGCCGCGGTGCGGCAAGACTCAGTCGGGCAGACTGACCCCTTTGAAGACCCGGTCTTGCACGCCAATTTAATGCGGGTCACTGCGGCCTTCTACCTGATGGAGGGCAATTTCGTTAAGCAGTCTGACTTCTTCAAGCCGTCTTTGCCTAACTACATGCAAAAGCAGGCACGCCACACCCTGAGTCGCTACATCGACAGTCTGCCGGACAGGGCTGATTATCAAACTTTCAAACGGGCCAAGCGGCCGCTGGTCGAAATGCTATTCTACCTGCTAGTACCATATCTCCGCGACTTCCAGTGGCAAGAGCTCGTCAAGGTCAAGCTGGTCATGGAAACTACGGACACGGTTAATCGCAACATTATCGATTTTGTCCGCAATCTGAGCGTGGTCGAGCTGCTGGGCGACGATGCCCCCCTGGAGCAGGCAGACCTTTTGATCACTGCGCTGGACGACTTTGTCGACCCTGGTGCGCTGTCCGCCTTGCCCAAGCGCATCGCCAAGTTTAACTGGTACCTTGACGCCACTGATGGCGACTACCAGACATTGTTTGAGACCGTATTTAAGCTGTTTCAGCAGAAGTTAATCGCCTCTGGCAACTAAAAAATGGTCTGCGGCATTGATGGCGCAGACCATTGTTTTAGTTAGGCATCGCACATTTCAGAAGCCAAAGCCGCGCCACCGTTAGCCCGGGCCGCGGCCTTTTTGTACAGCGCGCAAAGCTGCGGCTTGGCGTCTCCGATCTCGTACATCACGATCGTCATGAGCTCAAAGCGCGTGAACACGCGCGCCCTTCGCGGCTGCTGATCTAACCAGGCCGAGAACTGCATTTCAAAGGTCGCCAGATTCCAGTTCAACCGACCAAGTAGCGTCTTGAGGGTGTTCTTTTCAAATTCGCTCATCTTAGCCCACGTGGTTTCGTATGTCAGCTCGCTCCCATCGGGTTGCGGATCCAGATCCGCATCGATCAACGCCATCAGCGTCAGCATGGCGTCATGGTTGTGGTGCGTGTCATACTCCAAGCGCAACTGATGCCGAAGCAGCAACGTTAGGTAGGTGGGATCATCAGCATACTTGGCCTTGGCGTTGGCCAGCATCTTTTCAATATAGTGATAATCGATCTTTGGGTGCAACCAGGGCAGCGTAAACACATGGTCAAAGTCGATCACGTCCGGCAGATAGTACTCATGAATCCACAGCCAGCTGTCAATATCAGCGAGCGCCGCTTGCCCCTTGGCGGTCAGTTCGAAGCGCACCGCGTTTCCTGGCACTGGCTGGATCAGCCCTCGGCGCAGCAGGCGCGCAATCACGCGCGTGGGACTAAGCCGGTAGCGATCACGCCATACCGGCTCGGTGTCCACGGACGGTGAATCCGACATGGTGAGCATGTACATAAAGACTTTCACACTTGGTGTCAGCATACTGTCCCCCCGTTTCCCCATAAACAGCACTATTGTATTCGCATCTGAAAACGCTGTCAAACCCAAGGAAAAAAAGACGTCAGCCGCAGCTGGCGAAAGTTTTAAAGGCTTATTTCAGGCTCTTTTCAATCTTGGCAATGCCCTGAGTGGCATCTGCCACGTTAACGGTGAAGCCAAACTTGCGGAAAATGTGATCCAGCTTCTCGAAGTTCTCCTTATCAAAGCTCGAAATGTTGCCGTCGATGGTGTCGACGTCAGCCTTGTTTGCGAGATTGAGAAACGCCTTCAGCGCGAGCTGCGCCAGCCCCATGTTTTGGAAGTCATAGAACGCCAACCGGCTTTCTGAGCCCAAGGTCTCAAGGACGGTGATGTGCATGGTCTTCTGCCAAGCGTTCAGATCAAAGAGCAGCTGGGCCTGATAATCAGCCTTGGAGTGACCATACTTATCGACATTTTCGAAGGGCGTGTAGACACTGATTGTGAAGCTGCTCTTGCGTGAGTTGGCTTGGTAATCCGTATAGACAATATACTGCGAGGCCTTTTCTCCGGCGACCTGCGGCTGGTTCATGCTTGACAGGATGGTCAGGGCCTCATCCTTTTCAATCGCGGCAAGGCGCTTGGCGTATATATCATCGTAATCAGCTTGGGTGCTCATTATGAAACCTCCAGTTTATTTTTTCAGTTTCATTATACCATTACCTTGCGCTGACCATGACATTTCTTTTGTTGAGTGAAATGAAAAGCCGTCTTTACATCATGTAAACTAATCGGTGAAATAATTTTCATTGACGCGCTCAAAGTACGCTTCCGCGCTGCCGCCCTGGGCCAACCCGGCCGGCAGGGCCGCCGTGAAGCGGTACTCAAACCCCAAATGAGCCAGCAGGGCAATGGAGCGCCGGTTGTCCGGATAAACCCCGGCCCACACCGCGGTGATGTCTCGCGCAAACAACTCGTCCAGCACCAACGTCAAGGCTTCTTTCATCAGTCCGTGCCCCCAGTCGCGCTGGTTCAGCGCGTAACCTAACTCGCGCGTGGTCCAGGCCGGATCATCCGGATCTTGGGTGCGGGGGTAAACGCCCACCTCACCGATCAACTGGCCATCTCGGGTCACGGCAAATTCGGTGTCGCGGGTACTGGCCAGATGCTGCTCGGCGGCATGCAAGTCCGCCAGCTCGCTCATCCCCGCCGGCACCGCCACGGCCGGGTCCTGCGTCAGTGCCAAGTAGGCCGCGGCATCGCTGGGTTGCATCGACCGGATTGAAACGCGTTTCCCCTTCAACTCCATCTGCTCGCCTCCCTTGACTTTTTTTGCTCATTCCGGTATGCTATTAAGGTTCATATATAGAAAGAGGTGCTTGAGCATGCGTGATCACATTCTTCTTGCTTGCGCCGAAACTGGCGAACGGATCTATTTGACTTCCAAGAACAAGCGCAACACACCGGATCGTTTGACTTTGAAGAAGTATTCTCCAAAGCTGCGCCGCCGTGTTGAGTTTACTGAAGTTAAAAAGTAATTCGGCTCGTCGCTTAGGCCTAGCGACTACCACCGTCTCCTCGGAGGCGGTTTTTTTATGCCTGTAAAAACGCTGGCCAATCCGCCGGCGCTGCCAGATGGTAGCTGTGAGTCAACCCAGTGAACGGGTCAGTAAAGGTCAGACCACTGGCCTGAAGCAGCTGGTGCCCATAAGCTGAGGTGGCCTCCCCATACAAGGGATCACCAACCAAGGGGTGCCCAATCGCGGCGAAATGCACCCGGATCTGGTGCGTCCGCCCGGTTTGCAGCACAATGTTCACCAGACTCAGGCCATCATGGGTGGCCGCGACTGCGTAGTCCGTGATCGCCACTTGGCCGCCTTCAGCCACTTCACGGTGAATGCCGTCGGCCGCTTTGGCCAGCGGCAGCGTGATTGTCCCCACCGCCGGGTCAATCGTGCCACTCACGACTGCCTGGTACTGTTTCGTCAAGCCGCTATCACCGGCCTGATCCAGCTTGCCCTGGGCAAAAATATGCTTGGCGATGAGCACCAAACCGCTGGTGTCGCGGTCCAATCGCGTCATAATCGCGGGCTGCGGGCCATCGATGCCAGCGGCAGCCAGGTACCCGGCCGCCCGATTGAGCAGGCTGTCATCGGGGCTGCTGGGTCCCGGCACGCTTGCCAGGCCCACCGGCTTGTTGACAATTAGCCAGTCATCCAGCTCCTGAACGATGGTGAGCGCGCCGTCGCTGATGGTGACGGCCGCTGACGGCGGCAGCTCGAAACGCACCTTATCCCCGTGAATCACTGGCTGATTCTCGGTGGGCTCGCCGTTTAAAAACACGGCGTTTGCGGCAAAAAGCTTGGTGAGCAGCCGATGGCTCACACCCTGACGCATGAGCACTCGCTTAACCGTGGTCGCGCGCTCGGCTGAGTACTGAAACGAAAAATTCATATGATTGTCCTCCGCCTCGAATTATAGCGAACTTTGCTGGGCTTGAACACGGGTCCCTTCCTGGGAGCGCTTGCTATCTTTGCTTTGAGAGGACTAAGCTGGAGGTAGACACTTTTTAGGAGGAGACACTATGATTGAAACTGATCTTGCTTATGGCACTGACCCTGCACAAAAGGCTGATATCTACGTTCCCGACCAGCCCAACGGCGCCGCCATAGTGTTCATCCACGGCGGCGGCTGGTTCCGCGGTGATAAAACGCGCGACCAGGAAATTGGCCAACTCTTTGCCAACGCCGGCTACACGGCGGCACTGATCAATTATCGCTTGGCTCCGGCCCACCTGTTCCCGGCTGCGCAAGACGACCTGCACGCCTTTCTCGCCTGGTTTGCCGCCAGCGACTTTGAGTTCGACCGGGCCAAGGTCGGGCTGTTGGGCGCCAGCGTGGGCGGCACGATGGCCATCAGCGAAAGCATTCTGGGCGGCCAGCCTGTCGTCACCTGGTCGGCGGTGGTCGACTTTGCCAACTGGGTCCAGCAGCATCAAACGGTGAAGGCCTCAGCCGACGCCAAACAAGAGCTTGGCCTCACCGAACCGCACGCGGTGCACGAAAGCTTCTATAAATTCTTCGTGCAAAACTACCTGGGTGATCTGACTCCGGCGCGGCTCACCGCAGTCAACCCGCTGAACCACTTAAGTGAAAAGCTCGGCCCGACCCTGATGTACAACTCCACTGATGAACTGGTCCCCTTGCCTGGCGTCTTTCGCTTTCTTGAACAGGCGGCCGCTTTCAAGCGCGACATCGCGGTCCACGTGGTGCCCGGCTCCGGCCATGCGCGCGACTACACCCAGTTTGCGCTTCCTGGTACGATGGCCTTCTTCAGCTATCACCTGGGCCTAGACAACTCACTCTGAAGACGCAAAAAACGCTCAAGACCGCGGCAATGTAACTGCCGCTGGCCTTGAGCGCTTTTTTATCGTTTAGCGCACCAGGATCAGTGGTGCGCTGGCGCCTGTGACCCACTGCAGCTGGCCATGGCTCAGCACCAGCAGCAGGGAATCAGCTTCAACGTCGGTCGGGGTGAATAGATAGCCCGCGCCGCTTGGGACGGCGCGGTAAGTGGTCGTGATGCTCGACTGGCCGCTTTGGGCAACGGTCATGGTGCTGCCTGACAGCGTCAAAGTGACCGCGGCATTGTGCCAAGTCCCGTAATATGCCGCAAGCCCGGTTGCTTGCTGGCTAGTCGATTGGGCGGCCGGTTTAGCCGCGGCGCTAGAAGCGTTAGCTGCCGCCGCGGTCGGCTTAGTCTCTGACGCGGTTTGGGGTGCCGGCTTGACCGAAGCGGCCTGCTGGCGCGTCGGTGCAGCCGGTGCTTTAGCCTGTTTGCTGGCGTTAACGCTGATCTTTGCCCGGGACTTCGTGACGGCCGGCGTCTGAACACTTGGCGTCGTGCTTGCTTCATCGGTTTGGCTGTACGCCATTCCTGCCCCGCCGCCGATCAAACCCAACGTCAGTGCACTGATCAAAAGCCATTTCTTCATCACGATCACTCCCCACTCATTTCTATATTTATAGTATAACCACTTTTGCAATGTGTTTGTAACATATTCGTCATAAAAATAGTTAAGCTTTGATTAAGCGGCGTTTTCTGCCCGTTACTATGTTACAAAGAAATGAGGGACTGCTGGTTGCGCATGCAAACGTTTGTTCGTATAATGAGCATAAATCCACTTGAAGGGAGCATCCTCGTATGACCTACGCCGACCAAATCGGCCAAGCCGCCTTCACGCGGCTGGTCGCCGACTTTTTTGCTCATCATTACCACGACCGCGGCATGAAAAAATGGCAGGGCTATTACTTGTCCGACCACACGGCGGCCCTCAAAAAGCAGGCGCAAGCCGAAGCCGCCTTGCAAGATCAGGTGGCACTGCCGCTGCAAAGCGAAACGCAAGTCCGCAGCGTACTGGCGGCCGCTTTTGCCAGCGGTCAAAGTGTCGTGGTTCAACTGAAACACCTCACCCCGGAAGGCCGCCTGGCGGCTCCGCTTGGGGGCAAGGTCGCCGGCTATACCGACTGGGACGAAGTCGGCATTGGCAGCATGCAGGTCAGCATTGCCGATATCCGGCACGCTGATCTGATCCCCTTTCCGCAGCGTTGAGCCTGTGCTAACATCAGTGTAAATTCGCTTCGGCGCACAAAGGAGAAAAGCGATGTCTGTAACTGCACTCTTGCTGGACGCGGCGGCGTTTGGCACTTACTGGCTGCAAACTCAAGCCGCTGGTTTATACGTTTTTGGGGTAATTGCCCAAGGGGTGATCACCTTGGCTTTGCTGATCATGACTTTCACGTACAAAGGCAAAAGATTCGGCTGGTTCAACTTCCAAACCTGGGCCCATAACTTCACCATTCGCTACGCGGTCATCGTGCTGTCGCTGATTGTCAACGCGGTCGTGCTGTTCTTGTACGTGCTGAACGTGACCGGCACCAACTCGCTGATTTTTCGCTGATAGGCAAGCCCCGGCGCAGTCGTGGTACATTTAACAAGAGGTGAGAATATGACAGCATCAATCAAAATCGGCCACAGCGATGTGGTCTCCGGGCCCCTCGGCCTGGGCACAAATAAAATTGGCGGCCACAACCTGTTTCCAGGGCTGGACGATCAAACCGGCGTTCAAACTGTCAAGGCCGCCCTCGATCACGGCATCAGTATGCTGGACACGGCTTTCATGTACGGGCTGGGCAACTCTGAATACCTGATCGGCCAGGCCATTGCCGACTATGACCGCCATCAGATCGTGATTGCGACCAAGGCCGCGCAAAATCCGGACCAGGAGCTGCGGCCAAACAACCGCCCCGCCTTTTTGACGCAGCAGGTCGATAATGCCCTGCAGCGCCTCGGGACGGATTACATTGACATCTTTTATATCCACTTTCCTGACCAGGACACACCCAAGTACGAAGCGGTCGGTGCCCTTGAAAAACTCAAGGAGGCCGGCAAAATTCGGGCCATTGGCGTCTCAAACTTCAGCCTGGACCAGCTCAAAGAGGCTAACCAGGACGGCTACGTGGACATCGTGGAAGACGCCTACAACCTGATCGACCGGCAGGCGGCGCAGACCCTGATGCCATACCTGCAGCAGCAAAAAATCAGCTTCGTGCCCTACTTCCCGCTGGCCTCTGGCCTGTTGACCGGCAAATATCAGGCGAATCAGACCTTTGAGCCTGGCAGCTGGCAGGCCAAACGGGCAAATTTCCAAGGCGAACGCTTTGCCGCGATCACAACCGCTTTGGCCGAAACGGTCAAGCCAATTGCCGCAGCGCATCAGGCCACGACGGCGCAAGTCGTGCTCGCCTGGTACATTCAAGATCCCGCCATCGCAGTGGTCATCCCCGGCGCGCGCACCCCGGAGCAGGCGGCCCAAAACGCTGCGGCCTTAAACGTCACGCTCAGTGTCGACGAGGTCAAACAGATCTCTGCGGCCTTCAAGCACCTGCCTGCGTAACTCCACCCTCAATTTAGCAAAGCCGGTACGACGCCGCAGAGCTTTGGCGCCATACCGGCTTTGCTTGTTTACCCCACAATAAAAATCGCCAAGGTCAGCCGCAAGATCACACTCACCGCTGAAACCGCGATGCCCCACCAGGCTAATCGCGGCTGCGCACGAAACACCCCCCAACAGCTGAACCCAAGCCCCAAGGCGTAACACGTCCAGCCAATGATTGGCACACCCAACAGCAACACCCCAAAAACGGCCAATATCAGGCCGAGACTGCCGATTCGGACGGTCATTTGAATTGCCCCCTTCTAGGAGTAGATTCTGTCAATCAATGAGAAATCCCTTCGAGAGCCTTGTTTCATTCGGATTTTACAGTATGATTATTAAGTATGTTTTCAGAAAGAAGGGGCATTGTGGTTACTCATCGGCTTAGATTTGGCATGGAAATCCTGGTCGCCGCGCTGATCGTCTTGGCGGCGGTGTTGGCCCTGCGGCCGGCGCAGCCAACGGCGACGCATTACACGCTTGACGGTGGCCAAATCGTCTATGATGGGCAGATGCTCAAAGGCAAATTCAGTGGCCGCGGCACGCTGAAGCAGCGAAACGGCGACCGGTATGTCGGCGAATTTCAGGCCGGTCGGTTCAATGGCGCCGGCACCTTTTCGTCACATGCGGGCTGGCAGTATCAGGGCCACTTTAAAAACGGCGCCGTAACCGGCCAAGGCACACTGACCACCAAGCAAGGCAAAAAAATGCGGGGGTACTTCAAAAATGGCCAATACCATGCAGCATCAACACATTAAGTGGTTTGGGCTGATCCGGATACTGGGCCTGTTGATGATCCTCGGTTATCACTTTTTCAAAGTGGCCTATCCTGGCGGCTTCATCGGGGTCGACCTATTTTTTGTCTTTTCGGGCTTTCTGATCACGAGTTTGATGATCGATGAGTTTTCGAAGACGCAGCGCTTTGACCTACTGGGCTTTTTGCGGCGGCGGTTCTATCGCATCGTTCCCGCCGTCATCATGATGATCCTGATTGTCGTGCCGTTTACGCTACTGGTTTCACCTGACGTCATCACCGGACTGAGCAAGCAGATCGAAGCCACGCTTGGGTTTGTCACGAATTGGTACGAACTGGCGACCGGCGGCTCATACGAGACCAATTTCATCCCGCACCTGTTTGTGCACACCTGGTTTCTCGGGGTCGAGATGCAGTTCTACCTGGTGTGGGGCCTCGTGGTCTGGGGGGTCAGCCAACTGCTGAAAAATCCTGAGGTGCCCATGCACGAGCGGCGGGCGCGGTTTCGGGGCATCCTGTTCGCCCTGGCGCTGCTGCTTTCAGCCGGCTCTTTGGCGCTGATGTGGCGTCAGAGCCAAGGCCTGAAGGACTTCACGCCGGTTTACTTTTCAAGTCTCACGCATGCCTTTCCGCTGTTCTTCGGCGCCTTGCTGGCCACTTTGACCGGCGTGGCGGTCGTGCCAAAGTGGTTCCGCCGCGCGGCCAGCCGCACCCAGGCCTGGCTGCCGATCCTGGTCCTGATTCTAGCGGCGGGGACAACGGTTTGGCTGGGCACCTGGGTCCGCTTCGATGCGGCGTTCACCTATCCCGCAGGGCTGGTGGCTGCAACTGGGCTGGCAATGGTCATGATCATTGCGGCTCGCCTGCTTCACGAAGCCACACCGAATACTGAGGAGCCCAAATTCGCCGTCGCCTTAGCTGGGCTCTCTTACGGCATCTACCTGTATCACTGGCCATTTTTTGTCATCTTCAGCCGGCTGTTTGATCCGGCCCTGGCCATCGCCGCCACGCTGGTATTAAGCGTCGCCTTCGCCGCCTTGTCCGTTTACCTCGTGGAACCCCTGATCGCCGGCAAGCTAAAAACCAGCCATCCCAAACTACTGGGGACTGCTGCGGCGTTGATTGCAGCCGTCCTGGCCGCCGTCTCGGTGCGCCAGGTCCAGGCGGCGCCCGCGCTATCACAACTTGAAACCACGCTTTGGACAGAAGGCGTTCAGCAGGACCTCGCACAATATGACCGCATTGCGCCGGAAATCGTGGCGGCCCATTCGCCAAAACAAACTGCGGCAGCTGATCGCGTCGCCCAGGCGAAACAGGCGGCCGCCCAGTCCGCCAAAACTGACCCGCATGGCTACCAAGCGCAAAACCGCCAAAGCACGGCGGCCGAGCACAACATTCCCGCCGGCGTGTCGGTCATTGGCGATTCAGTCACGCTCGGCACCGCCAGTTACCTTACCGCCCATGTGGCCAACGCGGTCGTAGACGCGGAAGGCGACCGGACCATGAACCAGGCAGTGACGCTCGTTAAGCAGCAGCAAGCCGCTGGCACGCTGCGCGAATTCGTGGTGGTGGCGTGCGGCACGAACTCCCTTGACGATTACGCCGCCGTCTTGCAGCAGCTGCTGGACACCATCGCCCCTGGGCACAAGCTGGTGCTTGTCACGCCGTTTAACGGCAAGGCGCAGCCAGACTGGAACTCAAGCAAGCTGACAGGCTTAGAGCACGCGCTGCCGGCTGCGCATCACTGGGTCACCCTGGCAGACTGGGCAGCCGCCGCAGCAGCGCACCCCGAAGTCTTCAAGGGGACTGACGGCGTGCATTTCGGCGGCCATCAAGACGGCAATGTGCTGTTTGCACAAACCATCAACGATGCGTTGGTCGCCGCGGCCAAAAAACCAGCCAAAAAATGATCGCATCAAAAGAGAGCAAAACACAATTGGCTAGTCCTGTTCCATAACACAACGCCCCTGCACCGCGATTTGTTTTTCAAAATCGCGGTGCAGGGGCGCTTGTGCGCTTGGGCTAAAACCGCTTGATGGCTCAGCCGCTATTTTGATGGCTTCAGGTAATGAAGCATTCCGTATCCCACCCCGTCTTCGAGGTTGCTTTTGGTGATGTACTTAGCGACTTGCTTGATCGCCGGCGCGGCGTTTGCCATGACGATTGGCGTGCCCACCATGGTGAGCATGGGCAGGTCGTTTTGCCCGTCGCCAAAGGCCGCAGTGTCTCGCGCGTCTATATGCTCCTGGTCCAAGACATGCTGGATTCCGCGTGACTTTTCCGCCTCGGCGGAGGTGATCTCAAGCCACGCCGCATTCGAGGAGCGCGCGTTCACCCCAGGAAACTCATGAGCGGCAAAAAAGTCGTGGATCTGCGCCATCACCCCAGCGTCAAAGTCGATCAGCATGATTTTCATGATTTGGCGCGGGCGTTCAAACACTTCTTGGTAAGGCTGAAAAGTCGGCATCAGCCGCGAAACCGCAATTTCGCCGCGCAGGTTATCATCCATTCGTTCAGCGTACCAGTCTGCGCCGTCGTAGTAGCTGACCGAGGTGCTGGGAAAGCGCGCAATGATCTCACCAATAATTTGTTTGGCAGACTCAGTCGGCATCGGCAGCGCTGACAACACCGTGCGCCCAGTTTTGTGCGGCTCGAAAATCATGCCGCCATTGTAGGCAATTTGCGGCCCCTGCAGGTCCAGCGCGGTGATTGCCTCCTGCATTTCTTTTGGCGAGCGTGCCGAAACTAGGGTCAGCGGCAGCCCACTTGCTTTGATTTTCTCGGCGTTGCTTGCGCGCACGCGGCCTGTCTCATCAAGCAGCGTCCCGTCCATATCCGTGAATACCCATGCGGTCATTTACCCGTGCTCCTTCCTGCTTCTGCCTTCAATTTTAGGCTAATGCTCACCGCCGTGCCAAAAATTCCTCACATTCACGCGACGGGAATTCTTGTGAAAACCGAAAAATGCCGACTAGACGGGCTCGCGTGGCCATTTAGCAGGCGTTTTCACTTGACTACCGGGCGTTTTTCATTATACTGAGCGTATTAAAGTGAGTACTCACTCAAAGGAGGCGGCAGGATGACGCAGCGCATCCAGGAATACACCGATTTTGCGGCAGACCTAGTAGAAAGCGCGGACCAAACTGCGCAACTGCCGCAAGACTATCAGTGGCAACATGAAGGTCGCCGGTATCGACTGAAAAGCGCGGCCGTGTACCACACCATGAAGCCCCTTGGCAGCTTGTACTGGCACCTGTTTCTGCACGCCAAGGTGGTCGGCCGAAACAAGCTTGCGCCGTTCCGAGACCAAGGCTACTTCCTTTACGGGAACCACACGCAGCCGTTCGGCGATCCCTTCATGCCAATGCTGCTGGCAGGACATACGCGCGCTTACACACTCGCTTCGGCGGCCAACCTCGGGGTGCCAGTCTTTGGCCCCATCCTGCAGCTGGGGGGTGGCGTCGTCCTACCCGAAACTACCGGGCAGACCCGGCGCTTTCTCAGCTACCTGCGCACCTTGATCAATCAAGGCTGCCCGGTGGCGATTTACCCGGAGGCCCATGTCTGGCCGTATTATACCGGGATTCGGCCCTTTGTGCGTGGCGCCTTCCACTACCCGGTGGCGTACCAGGTGCCGGTGTTTGCCTTCACTACGACTTATCAAAAGCGCGGCGTGACCGTCTACGTCGACGGCCCGTTTATGCCCGACCGCTCGCAGCCGCCAAAGGCGCAACGCGAAGCGCTGGCGCAGCGCGTCCACGCCGCAATGACCGAGCGCGCCAAAGCCAGCACCTTCCAGCATGTCATCTACCGGAGGCGAACGCCATGAATATTCTCTATTGCGGCGACGCGCATGTGCAAGACGGTGTGCTGCTGTCAGTGCTGAGCCTCACCAAACAAGTCGCGGTGCCGCTGCACATATACGTCTTTACGGCGCGCTTGAGCGTGTCTGGCACCGCGTATCAGCCCTTCCCCGAGGCGGCGATCAACGAGCTGCGAGCCGTGGTCACGGCCCACGACCCGGCCGGGACCGTCACCTTGTTTGATCTGACGGACCTGCTCAACCAGCTGCCGCCAAAGGCCAACTGGCAGACTCGGTTTACGCCCTACTGCATGTTACGCCTTTACGCCGACCTGATCCCGGCAATGCCAGACCGGCTGCTCTATTTGGACGCAGACGTTTTGGCCGTTCAAGACCCAACAGCCTTTTACAACCAGCCGCTGGCTAAGACCGAATTGGTCGGCGTGCTAGACCACTATGGCCAGTGGTATTTTCACCACGGCCGGCACCTGCGCGACTACATTAACTCCGGCGTCTTGCTACTGAACCTCGCGAGAATCAAGCAAACTGGGTTGTTTGCGCGCTGCCGCGACCGAATCAGCGCGAAAAAAATGTTCATGCCAGACCAAAGCGCGCTGAATAAGCTGACGCGAGAGAAAAAAATCGTGCCACGCCGCTTCAATGATCAGCATGGCCCCCACGCCGATACAGTATTTTTGCATTTCTCGACGCGGCTGAAGTTCTGGCCTTGGTTCCACCCGGTAACGGTGAAGCCGTGGCAGATCGACTCCGTGCAAAGGATGCTGGGGCTGTCCGACGCGCAAACTCAGGCGGTGTACGCAGATTACCAAAGCGTACGCGCCGCAAGAAAAGGATGATTACATGACCTACGCAATTTTTTACTCCGTTGATGATAACTACGTCGACCCGCTGACTGTCTCCTTGCACTCGCTGGTGAAAAACACGGATCCGGCCAAGCAGTATCACGTCACTGTGCTGACTGAGCACCTGACGCCGGCCCACAAGGCGCAAATTATGGCCGAGCAAACCGCAAACGTCGCGGTCTCCTTCGAATCGATCGCCGACCGGCTGAAGGCGCAGATCACGGATAAAGACAATAAGCTGCGGGCAGACTACTTCACGTTCACGATTTACTTCCGGTTGTTTATTGCCGAACTCTTCCCTACCATCGACCGCGCGGTCTATCTGGACGCCGACACGGTGGTGCTGACCGATATCGCCGACTTGTTTGCCGAAGACCTGCATGGCGACCTCCTAGGCGCCGTGCATGACCCGTTCATGGCAGTCAACCCGGAAACCACCGCATACACCCGCGACGCCATTGGGGTGGCTGTAGACCAGTACTGCAACTCCGGGGTGCTGCTGATGGACCTGGCTGGCATGCGGCGCGTCAAGTTTGCCGCGCATTTTCTCAAGCTGCTGAATCAGTATCACTTTCACAGTCTGGCCCCCGATCAGGACTACATCAACGCCATCACGCGCGACCGTTTGACTCACCTGGACGAAAGCTGGAACGTGCAGGGCGACCAGCCGCAGGTCAAAACGCCGAAGGTCATTCACTACAATCTGTTCGACAAGCCGTGGCACTATGAGCAAGTGCCAAACGGCGACTATTTCTGGCACTACGCCGATGAGCTGCCGCAAGTCGCAGCGAACCTGCGCGCCACCCGCAAGGCCTTCGATTCTGTCCACGTCCAGGGCGACGTCAAGCATAAGGCGGACTTGATGCACCTGGCTGCCACCACCGGCGCTGAACCCATCACCTTTGCCAGCGTTGAAGCCCAGGGAGGAGCGGTGCAAATATGATTGAAAAACAACCGGCCGATCCGCACCTGCCTGTCATCAAAAATATCGAGCGCGCGGTCCAGGACGGCCGCTTTAATGACAAGGTCGAGGTCAACGACCCCACCCTGGCGCCGGACGCCGAAAAGGCCGTGATCAACCACTACCTGGCGAGTCAAAACACGTGGCGCCACCGCGTGAACAATGTGATCGTGCGCACCGGCATGAACTTGTCTGCTCGCTGGCTCGGCCATGGCATTGCGGTCACCGGCCGCGAACACCTGGCAGCAGTCCCTGGCGCCGCCATCGTGACTTCTAACCACTTTAGCCCAGTGGAGAATCTGATTGTCCGCAAGGCGCTGGGGATGCCGCGCCTGTTCATCGTCAGTCAAACCACCAACCTGGAAATGCCGGGCACACTGGGCTACGTATTCAATAATGCCGACATTTTGCCAATCAGTGGCGATTTAAACTACCTGGCCCATGAATTTCCCACTTTGCTCGACACGGTGCTCGACCGGCAGCATAAGGTCTTGATCTACCCCGAGCAAGAGATGTGGTACAACTACCGCAAACCGCGGCCACCCAAGCGTGGCGCTTACTACTACGCCGCCCGCTTCAACGTGCCGGTGATCTCCTGCTTCGTGGCCATCCACACGCTAGCCAAGCAGGTGAGCCCAGCTTTTAACAAGGTGAGCTACAGCATGCAGATCATGCCTTCCATTTTTCCCGACCCGACCAAGTCGGTGCGCGAAAATTCGCTTGCGATGATGAAGCAGGACTACCGGCAAAAGTGTCAGGCGTACGAGCGCGCTTACCACCGCAAGCTCACCTACCAGTTTAGCCAAGACGACATTGCCGGCTGGCGGGGAAAGGAGTAATTATGGCAGATCCTCACTTAGCTGATTACGCACCGGCCTTTGGCAACCTGACCGCCAAGCAGCAAAAAATTTTAGAAAGTGCCATTACCGTGTTTGCAGAAAAAGGCTACGCCAACGCGAGCACGCATGAAATCGCCAAGCGCGCCGGCGTCGCCGAAGGGAATATCTTCGCCCGCTTTGGGTCAAAGCACGGTCTGCTCAACGCCATCATTCAACCAGTCGCCGAGCGCATTTTCCCCTTTGCGGTGTCCGATTTGGTCGACCGCGAACTGGCCACTCCGTTTCAGACCCGCCACGAGTTTTGCGAGAGCTTGATCAGCAATCGCCTGCGGATTTTGCGTGACAACGCCCCTTTGGTCAAAGTGTTTGTCACTGAGCTTCTCAACCAGGAAACGTTTCGTCAGCAGCTGCTGCATCAATTCCCAGATAGCTACTGGGCGGCTTTGGACCAGACACTGGACCGGCTGCGGGAAAACGGCGAACTGGTCGCCTGGTCAAATCGCACCGTGCTCAAGTACCTCTGGTCCCTGGTCGGCGGCGTTGCAGCCTCGTTCCTGTATTTCAACCAGCCGCTGGATGACGACACCATCGCCACCACCGTCACGGCCGCAGACAAGGTCCTTGCCCCAAAACCTGCTTAGAAACTGGGTCATAAAGCGAGTTTAGTCCAAGACACAAGCGTCCCTGCACCACGATTTGGTTATAAAATCGCGGTGCAGGGGCGTTTTTGAGTGTGCGCGCTGCTTATGGCGCGCGAGTAGGCCATTCTGCCTGGCTGGCAATATTTTGGACCTTCATTCGGCCGTTCTGAGTCGAACCATTGTTTGCTAAAGGCCGGCAGAAGGAGTTGTTTACAAAATAATTGTTCGGATAGTATTAACATTCCTGTTACGGAATGCTTTCTGAAAATATCATGAAAAAATGGCCCAAAATCCGAACTTTTTGATGATAAACCTAGATTACACCATTGAATTTGGGAACCTTCTCGCCTATACTACAAAATGGCTGGTAGGGAGCGGCCATCATCGGCAGGAAAAATCATTTACTTAAATGTCGATAATGTTCGGTTTTTACCAGTGGACAACCGACACTCACATTATGGGGGAGATATTGATGAAGCTCTGGAAAAAATTGGCAACAGTCACGCTGGCTGCGGCTGCCACTTTAGCCCTTGCGGCCTGCGGCAATAGCAAGTCCAGCACCAGCAGTTCCAGCAAGGACGGTTACACACCAAAGTCCTTGAACATCCAGTTCGTACCATCAAGCAACGCCGACACGATTGAGGCCAAGGCCAAGCCGCTGGAAGCCCTGCTCAAAAAGCAGCTCGGGATTCCAGTTAAAGTGACTGTCTCGACTGACTACAATTCGATCGTCGAAGCCATGAAGTCGAAACAGGTCGACGTGGGCTTCTTGCCACCTGACGGCTACGTTCAGGCGCACAAGCAAGGCGCTGCCGACGTTCTGCTCCAAGCCCAGCGTTACGGCATCAAGCAGCCAGGCGGCAAGAACACGACCAAACTGGTCGACTCCTACCGCGCCGAGATCATCGTTAAGAAGGGCAGCAGCATCAAGTCCTATAAGGATCTGAAGGGTAAGAAGATCGCGGTTCAGGACGTCACCAGTTCATCAGGTTACATCTGGCCAGTCGCTGAACTTTCCCAGAAGGGCATCGATGTCCCAAAGGATGACACCCTGGTGACCGTCAAGGGTCACGACCAAGGCGTCATGTCCGTTCTGAACGGCGACACCGACGCGGCCTTCGTTTTTGAAGACGCCCGCAACGTCGTCAAGAAGGATGTGCCAAACATCATGACCGAAGTGCTGCCAATTTACTTCACCAAGCCAATCCCGAACGATACCATTTCCGTTCGTACCGACATGAGCAAAGCCTTCCGCAACAAGCTCAGCAAGGCCTTCATGACCATTGCCAAGAGCAAGAAGGGGCACGCCATTATCTCCAGCATTTACACGCATGAAGGCTATGTCAAAACCAAGGATTCAAACTTTGACATTGTTCGGAAATACGACAAGATTGCTGAAGGCGAAAACAAGTAAGTCATGCATCGCACGCAGAAGCGCTAGCCCTCTAGCGCTTTTGCTATACGTAGCGGGAAACGTGGAGGAAAGCAATGTCAGAATCAGTAAAACCGGTCATCGAATTTGACCATGTGTCCAAAATCTACTCGAACGGAGTCGTCGGTCTGAAGGACATCAACTTGGCGATCCAACCAGGCGAGTTTGTGGTGGTCGTCGGCCTCTCAGGCGCAGGCAAAAGCACGCTGATGCGCGCGATCAACCGCCTGCACGACGTCACTGAAGGCGATGTCCGCATCAACGGGACCTCCATCACCAAGGCCAAGGGCAAGCAGCTGCTGCACATTCGGCGCCAAATCGGGATGATTTTTCAAAACTTCAACTTGGTCAATCGCGCGACCGTCCTCAAGAACGTTCTGACTGGGCGCGTCGGCTACTACCCGACCTGGAAAATGATCTTCGGGCTCTTCTCTGCGGAAGATAAGCAGCGCGCCTATGACGCGTTGGGCACCGTTGAGCTGCAGGACAAGGTGTACACCCGGGCCGATCAGCTTTCCGGCGGCCAGCAGCAGCGGGTCTCCATCGCCCGTGCCCTGACCCAGGAGCCGCAAATCATCTTGGCTGATGAACCGATTGCCAGCCTCGACCCGCAAACCACCAAGCGCGTCATGGACGACTTGCAGCGGATCAACCGCGAAATGGGCATCACCGTCGTCGCCAACCTCCACTCCGTCGAACTGGCCCAAGCTTACGCCACGCGCATCATCGGCATCCGCGCAGGCGAGAAGGTCTTCGACGGCCCGGTCGCGGAAGCCACGGACGAGGCCATCGCCGAGATTTACAGCGGCGAAGAAAAGGAGGCGTAGCATGACGGCTCCTTCCTCTTTGCCCAAGCGCAAGCTGCAATGGCAGAAATGGGCGCTGACCATTTTCATGGTGGTCGGCCTCGTGTGGTCCGCCTGGATCACCCAGGCGCACATGGGCCTGTTCTTCCAAAACATCAGCCAGTTCCTGGTGATTTTTCAGGAAATGGCCCATGTTGACTGGAGCTACGCCTACTACACCGTCGATCCAATGATTCAGACGCTGAAGATGTCCATCATCGGCACCCTCATTGGCTCCGCGCTGGCCTTTCCCTACGCCCTGCTGGTGTCACGGAATATCGTCACTAATAAAGTCGTGGTCGGCGTCTTTCGGTTCATTCTGAACATCGTCCGCACCATTCCCGACCTGATGCTGGCGGCGCTGTTCGTGGCTGTCGTCGGAATCGGCCCGATTGCCGGGATCTTCGCCTTGGCCATCTTCACCTTTGGGATGGTCGGCAAGCTCTTCTACGAGGCGATCGAAACCATCGACCCGGGTCCGCTTGAAGCACTGCGGGCCGCCGGCGCCGGCCGCATCGAAATCATCCGGTTTGCGGTTGTGCCGCAGATCGCCAACTACTTCATCAGCTACGTCCTGTACGCGTTTGAAATCAACGTGCGTGCGTCCACCGTGCTCGGGTACATGGGCGCCGGCGGGATCGGGATCTACCTCCAGCAGGCACTCTCCATGTTCAGCTACGACCGCGTGGGCTTGATTGTTCTGGTCATTTTCGCGGTGGTGCTGCTTATCGATTACGTCTCTGGTAAAGCAAGGGAGGCGCTGTTATGAGTCACGCAAGTACGCTGCCAAAAGCCCCCCTTACCCACCGGTACCGCCACATCTTCTTCACGGTGCTGACGGTCGCCATCGTCATCTGGTCATTTACCGGCATGCCGAGCTTTGACATCAAGCAAAACGCCTGGCTGGTCACGAAGTCAATTGTCAACGGACTGGTCCACCCAGACTTCAGCTACGTCTGGACCGGCGACGGCGAAGACCTGACCTCCAGTCTCTTGCAGACCTTAGGCATCGCCTTTTTAGGGACGTTCATCTCCGCCATCATCTCCCTGCCCTTCGCTTTCTGGGCGGCCAACACGCGCAACAAATTCTGGTTGACGACTCGCTCTGGTAAGTTTGTCCTGACGGCGATTCGGACCTTTCCTGAAATCGTCCTAGCCCTGATGTTCATCAAGGCCGTGGGGCCAGGCTCCTTCGCCGGGGTTCTGGCCGTCGGGTTCCACTCGGTCGGCATGCTGGCCAAGCTGTTCTCCGAAGCGATCGAAAACATGGACGGGGGCGCCGGCGAAGCCGTTACGGCTGCCGGGGGCACGCGGCTGGAAGTTACCCTGATTGCCAGCCTACCCCAGCTAATGCCGGAATTTGTTTCCAACACCCTTTACCGCTTCGAGCTGGCCATCCGGTCCGCTTCGATCCTGGGCATGGTGGGTGCCGGCGGTGTCGGTACCCCACTGATTTTCGCGATTCAAACCCGCTCCTGGAGCCGAGTCGGAATCATCCTTTACGGGATCATCATTCTGGTCACGTTGACTGACTTCATTTCGGGTTCACTGCGTAAGCGGCTGATCTGAGCGTAAAGGAAAAGGCGCTGCGAGAAATTTCTCGCAGCGCCTGTTTGTTTACGCTTATTTGTCGTCTGAACTGTCGATGTCCAAGGTTGTCGGATCAGCCTCAGCCGGTTCGGCGTCTTTGTCCTTATCATCGTCGTCATTCCCAAACAGGGTCTCTTGCAGCTGTTTGCGCAGGGTTTCGGTCACATCGGGATGGGCAATCAGGTAGTTTGTCGCGTTATCCGCGCCTTGCCCGATCCGCTCGCCGTTGTATGAATACCAAGACCCGGCCTTTTCCACGATGTCGTGATCGACCCCGAGGTTCAGCATGTCGGCTTCTGGGGAAATCCCGTGGCCATAGCTCATGGTCGTTTCAACCGTCTTGAACGGCGGAGCCACCTTGTTCTTGGTGACCTTGATCTTGACGATGTTACCGACAACATCAGTGCCGTTTTTAACCTGTTGCGCCCGGCGGACCTCCAAGCGAATCGTCGCGTAGAACTTCAGCGCACGGCCGCCTGGCGTGGTCTCGGGGTTCCCGAACATGACACCGATTTTTTCACGCAGCTGATTGATGAAGATGACAATTGTTTGAGTCTTAAAAATCGTCGAGGTCAGCTTCCGCAGCGCCTGAGACATCATACGCGCCTGCAAGCCCACGTGAGAATCCCCAATTTCGCCTTCGATTTCGGCCTGCGGCACCAGGGCCGCCACCGAATCGATGACCACAATGTTGACCGCCCCAGATTGGACCAAGGCGTCCGCAATTTCCAGGCCCTGTTCGCCGGTATCCGGCTGAGACAGCAGCAAGTCATCGATGTTGACGCCAAGGGCTTCGGCGTACTTCGGATCCATCGCGTTTTCAGCGTCGATGTACGCCGCCGTGCCGCCGTTCTTCTGCACGCTGGCGACCGCCTGCAGCGCAATCGTGGTTTTCCCTGAACTTTCAGGGCCGTAAATCTCGATCACCCGGCCCTTAGGAAAGCCGCCGACGCCAAGCGCCAGATCCAGGGATAAAATCCCCGTGGAGATAACCGACACGTTGGTCAAGGACTTGTCGCCCATCTTCATGACCGCGCCGTCGCCAAACTGTTTCTTGATCTTTTTCAGCGCCGCATCCAGCGCCTGTTCGCGGGCGCCACTGTCCATTGACGGTTGCCCATTGGCAGATTTCTTAACCATAGTATACGTCCTCTCTTTTTCGTAGCTTCAGTATACACCAAAACATATGTTCGGTGCCAACCCTTATCGCTATTTTATTTCGCAAACGGGCGACTTTTCCCTGCGGTGACGGCGCCGCGGGTTATGCAGTATGATAAGGGCAACAAAACTGGGAGGCACATCATGGCAGAAGCACGTTGGACGTGGCATCATATCAACCTGGACGACGCCCAGGCGGTCGGGACCGCCACTAAGCAGTATGCACTTTCAACCGAGCAAACCGGCTACGCCATTGACCGCCACGAGCGCGCCCACGTCGAGTACGACAGCTTGGCCGAGACCTTTCTGCTGGTGTTCAACATTCCAGACGCAGATGGCGATGCTGCGCAGGCCGAAACGCATCAGATGACGTTTGTGATCAAAGGACACGATCTATTGACATTCGGCCACGCCGATGCGGCGAGTCTGGTTCAAGAATTCACGCAGCGCTTTGACACACCGCGCGCGCTGAGCGCCTACCAGTTTCTTCTGGAAAGCCTGTACCTGATCACCCAGCGCTTCATGCCGCTGATGGAAAAAGCCGACGCCGAGCGCCATCAAATTGCCCTCGCGCTGCGCGACAAAACTACCCGCAAACGCCTGCTGGAGCTATCTGACCTAGAAACCAACGCGCTTTACCTGGGCAACGCGACCCGGCAGAACCAAAGTGTGCTCGAACAGCTGAAGGGTCTTTCAGTCTACCACGGCTTCACACCAGAGGAAAAGGAGCGCCTGGAAGACGTCCTGATCGAAGCCCGGCAGCTAGTCGACATGACCAGCCTGGGCAGCCAGAACTTGGCGCAGCTGGAAGCCACCTACAACAGCATCCTCAACAACAACCTGAACGACACCATGAAGTTTCTCACCATTTGGTCGATTGTCCTGACAGCACCAACTATCATCTCCGGCTTTTTCGGCCAAAACGTACCGATGCCCTTCATGCACACGCCGGGCGGCTGGTTGATCACGATTGCCTTATCGCTAGTCTTAGCGCTGATTTTTGCCATCTGGATGACGCACTACGTCAACCGCTAAGCAAGTCGCTAAACGTCATTAAAGAGGCTGAGACAAAATTGCCTAGTCGCGTTTCATAAAGCAACGCCCAAGCGCACAAACGCCCATGCACCGCGATTCTAAAACCGAGTCGTGGTGCATGGGCGCTTGTGCTTTGGGCTAAAACCGCTTTATGTCTCAGCCTCTTTGAGGTTATGCCTGAGCTGCTGGCAGCAGCATGATTTGATCGGTTTGGCTGAGCACACCGTGAACCGGGGCGTTGTATTCCTCACCATCCAGCTGAATGTGCTCGTGCGCCTCAGTCTCAAAGCGAAAACGCTGGCCTTTGATGTGGGCCAGTTTGGGGTGAACCGACTGGCCGCTGAGAATTTTGCCCAGGACCTGGATCAAGATGCGCCATTTCTCCTTGCGCACCAGGACAAAACTGAGCTGGTGCCAATCCTGCGCGGCATCCGGAAAGAGCCGCAGACCGCCGCCCAGAAACGGATGGTTGGTGAAGACACAAAGAAATGTGTTGGGGATCACCACGGCTCTTTGAACGCCGACAGTCGCCTTAAACGCGTGCTGGGTCGTGACCGCCTTTAAAATGTTTGCAGTGTACGAGAGCTGCCCCAGGTGAACGCTGTTGAGCATGGCTTTAGCCCGCGAGTGATTGGTGTCGTAAACAATACGCGCGTCAACGCCAATGCCAAAATTGTTGAGAAAATACAGGGTGCCAAACTCCTTAGTCTCGGCCTTGCCGATGCGCGCCTCGTGCGGCCGCGCAGTTTTGAGGGCCGCAACTGCCGCCAGTGGATCCAAGGGAATGCCATGCGCCCGGGCAAAATCGTTGCCAGTCCCGTTGGGCACGTAGCCCACCGGAATGTCCGGCCGCCCGAGCTCCTGCAAACCATTGATCACGTCGTGCAGCGTGCCATCGCCGCCGATGACCACGATTTGGGGCTGGGCAGCGCCTGGCGCGACTGCGGCGACAATTCGCTCAATCGCTTTGCGCGCGTCCCCAGCCTCGTGCGTGTAGGTCGTGGTGGCAAACGTGTACTGCTCTTTGAGCGCAGCAATTAGACTTGGAATCAGCTTTTTCGTGCGCGCGTTTCCTGCATACTCGTTGATGATCAGTTCAATTGCTTTCACCGCTGTGCCCCCAGAAATTTAGCCAATAATGGCAAGAATTACGTCCATTGTACCAAAATTCGCCCATTTCGCGCACAACAAGGATTGGCTTTGATGAAACAGTGGCCTTGAAACGTCTCACAACAGGGTGCCATTTGACCCGCAGAATTTTTATAATGTGATTACAACTAAAAGGAGACGATCAAATGTCACTAAATCCCGAACAAATGGCGGCCACTCGCCACGAACTGGAAGCTAACTTTGAGTTAACTGGCCTGACTAAGGCCCAGGTCGCAGCCGCCCTACACATCTCAGAAACGAAACTCGACCACCTGTTCACGCTCACCCAGCAATCTCTCAATGATCCGTGGATTCTGCGCAATTATCTGCTGGACCAGGTCCAGGCTCAAGGTAAAACACCGGTGCCGTTCACTGCGCTCAGCGGCGACTGGCACCGCCACTGGTTCTTGGACGCTGCCGCCATCGACCAGCGGCGCATGTCCCCCGGCGATAACTGATCACTCACGCCCGATTCTAGCGTCGATGGTCAAATGATGTTACAATTGTCACATCAACAGGAATCAATGACAAGTGCGAGGCAAATATGGCAAATTCCAAGAATCAGTTGATTCAAAAACAAACCAAGCAACGGCTTAGGCAAGCAATGGGCGACCTCATTGTTGCCAAGGCTTTCAGCGATATTTCAATCATTGATCTAACCGAGCACGCCGGCGTTTCGCGCATGGCGTTTTATCGCCACTACTCGTCCAAGGAAGCAGTGCTGATTGATTACGTCGATGAGCAGCTCGCCCCTTTATACGACTTCCTGACCCGCCTACCGCACAAAGGGCCGCTATTCATCTGCCAGGCTTACTTTCAGTATGTCGACGCGCACAGCGGCTTGTTTGAGGCGTTGATCCAAACGGGTGCCGAGCTGGTGCCGGCCGAGTGTTTTCGCGATTACGCCGTCCGTTTCTATGCGGAAAATGTCCCTCAGGTGCCCTTTGCACCGGACTTTAAACGCTATTTTAACAGCTACGTTGGCGCGGGCTTGTACCAGATGACTCTGGATTGGATCAAAGATGACAAACGCGCGCCCCGCACCCTGCTGGCCCAAATTGCTGCCAAACAGGCCGTCTGATTGGTACCCCGTTTTTCCCCCTCATACACAAACCACGGGAACTGTTATTTATGGCTAGTATCCTCACCATTACAGCATTTCTTCCCGTAACTGGCCCAATCAATCTTAGACCAATAGGAATCAATAGCGTCCGTCGGGCCGTTCACCACCGACAAAAAAGCCGCTCACCGAGCGGCTTTTGCGTTACCACAGATAATCAACCGGGTTCTTGATGTATTCATCGTAAACCTCTCGCACGATTTGCATCTGCCCCGGCGTGAACGCAGGCAACGCAGACGCCCGGGTGTTCCGTTCGATTTGCGTCGGATTGCTGGCGCCGGGAATGACGGCAGACACCGCGTCATACATCAGAATGTACCGCAGGGCCAGCCCGGCTAAGTCTGCCGTGTCAAGCCGCTGCTTCAGCTCGTTTGCGGCCTTGACCCCAGTCAGGTAGTCAACCCCGGAGAAGGTCTCCCCCTTGTCGAAGAGTTCACCATGGCGGTTGTTGGCCCGCTGATCAGTCGGCGCAAACTGCGTGGTCGCGGTGTACTTGCCAGATAGCAGCCCCGAGGCCAGCGGCACGCGGGCCAAAATGCCAACGTTTGCCGCCTTGGCCGCGGCGAAGAAGTGCTGCGCCGGCCGCAGCCGGAACATGTTAAAAATGATTTCCACGGCACTGATATCGTACTGCAGGGCCTTCAGCCCTTCCTCCACCCGCTCCACCGACACCCCATAGTTGCGAATCTTGCCAGCTTTTTTCAGCTGGTCCAGGTGCCAGAACATTTCCGGGTCATAGTACGTCTGCATAGGCGGGCAGTGCAGCAGGACCATGTCCAGCGCATCAAGCTTCATGTTTTGCAGCGACTCGTCCACGTAGCGGTCAAGGTGCGCGTTGTCGAAGTGCGCAACGGTCAATGGCGACTCCTTGCGCCCAATTTTTGTGGTGAAGTGAACGTCCGGATGAGTGCGGACAAAATTGCCGACCGTCCGCTCCGAGTTGCCGTCCTGATAGCCATCCGCAGTGTCAAAAAAGGTCACGCCTTGCGCGTAGGCCTCGGCCAGCGTGGCGTCCGCATCCTGTTGACTGAACGGGGCGCCCCATTTGCCGCCCAGTTGCCAGGTGCCAAGCGACACCTCGCTGACCTTGAACCCAGTTTTACCTAAAGTGCGATAGTTCATCAATGATTCCTCCGTTTCCAGTTCTCAGTATAGCAAATCGCCAACCTGAACGCCGCAGCAGTTAAAAACAAGGCTAATGAGACAATCATGAGCTTTGGTTGCGTATCTTGCTTTTTGCTTCTGGTGACAGCGCCTACAATTAAAGTGAACAAATAAATAAAAGGGGTGTATTTCATATGGCAAATAAGCCAATTGTCAGTTTGATCACCGGGGCCGAGCGCGGATTGGGCCTCCAGTACGCAAAGAACCTTGGTAAAGCGGGTCACGTGATCATCATCGGGGCGTATGACATGACCGCCGGCGCGGCGGCACTAAAGGAGCTTCAGGACGCCGGCCTCACCGCACTGCTTTGTCACTGTGATATCACGGATCAGGCAGCGGTGGACGAGACCATGGCGACCATCAAGGCCAAGTATGGTTACCTGAATATCCTCTTGAACAACGCCGGTATCTCCAGTCCCGCGTTTGAAAAACCTTCCGAGACTTCCGATGCGCACATTGAAAAGTGCTTCGCGACTAATTTCTACGGCACGAACCGAGTGATTCGCGCCGCGGTGCCGTTGCTGGAAGCTGCCGACTGGGCCAAAGTGATCAACATGACCTCCGACTTGAGTTCACTGACTCGCGCGATGGATGCCAAATACGGCTACTCCAAGATCAATGACCTGCCTTATCAGGCCTCCAAGACCGCGGTCAACGCGCTAACGATGGGTTACGCAAAGGAATTCGCCGGCACCCACATCACCGTCAACTCGGTCAACCCTGGCATGACTGCCACTGATTTGGTCAACAAGAAGGCCTTTGAAGCCAACGGTGCTCAATCGGTCGAAGCTGGCGCCAAAGCCGCAACTGATCTGGCTCTGGCCAAAAGCAACGATGTCAACGGCGAATTTCTAGAAGCTGCTGGCAAGATTGCCTGGTAATCTTATCGGCTATTTTTGAGACTAAAGCATCAAGCGGTTTTAACCCAACCCACAAGCGTCCCTGCAGTGCGATTTATTTTTAGAATCGCGCTGCAGGGACGTTTGCGCACTTACGCGTTGCGTATGGACCGCGACTAGGTCATTTTCTTGTCGGTGCTTGCTGGTCTGGTGCGCCTCAATGTTGTCAGCACAGATGCCGTTGGCCAGCACTTCTTGGGCCATTCGGCAACGGGCGGAGGCGCTGCCGAGGTGGGCGCGAACACAGCTGCTGCTTTTAATCGCCCAGTTCCGAACAACTGTCAATTCGGCCGGTCCGGTTAGCTTACTATATCAAAGTGTTACACTAGAGTCGTTAATCACTAAGGAGTGAGCACATGAGTAATGTATTGATTTTAGGTGCAAACGGGCAAATCGCTCGCCTTGCAGAAAAGCAGCTGTTGAGTGAGCCGAAGCATCACCTCACCTTGTTCTTGCGCAATGCCAAGCGCCTAGAAATCACTGATCCTGACCGCGAATCCGTCATCGAAGGCGATGCCACCGACCCTGATGCGTTGAGCGAGGCAATGGCCGATATTGACATTGTCTATGCCAACCTTGGCGGCGGTCAGACCATTGAGACCCAGGCGAAAGCGGTCGTGCAAGCAATGGATCGGGCCAAGGTCAGCCGGTTGATTTGGATTTCGACGTTAGGCATCTACGACGAAGTGCCAGGCGCATTTGGCAAGTGGAATCACCAGCAACTCGACGGCGGCTATTTGGAACCCTACACAGCCGCTGCGAAGGTCATTGAGAATTCCAACTTGGACTACACGATTATTCGGCCAGCGTGGCTGCAAAACAACGACACCGTAGATTACGAGCTGACCCACCGGGATGACCTGTTTAAGGGCACCGAGGTGTCACGCAAGAGTGTCGCCGATTTGGTCACCAAGCTGATCAATGACCCCAAGAAGTACGTGAAGGACTCGCTGGGCGTCAGCCAGCCGCACACCGATGGTCCCAAACCTTCGTTTTACTAATTAATGTCCCCCCAAAAAGCGTCGACCCTGTGCCGGCGCTTTACTGGTGCCCACCGGCGCGTCCCGAATTTTTTTTGCCTGCCCCCTGTCAATCGTTTTTCGACTTTGTCGCGAAAATAAGTGATTATCTGCTCGGTTGATAAGCCATTTGGTTGGCTTCGTAACGGTTCATTCCTAATGACATAAGATAGTCTCGATAGTTCATCAAACGCCATGG
>NZ_RHOL01000032.1 GCF_003946465.1 Lacticaseibacillus hegangensis
TCGCAACGCTCCAAACGTTGCTTTCAGACCGGCCAGATGCGATTTCATGTCCCAAATACCGAGGTGAATAATCCAGGATCAGTGAACAGAGTCGCTTTTTTGCGTTTCTTCTTGGCCATTTTGCCTCAGCTCCGTTTCAGGAAAAATTAAGCGCGCCGCTTCTTGATCATCACCGCGGTACCCATCGCCGCCGTCCCGACAATCAGGAAGGCCGCAATGCCCATGGAACCAGTGATTGGGAGGACACCATCGTCTGGGGTGTTTAGAACTTTGTCATAAAGAACCCCGTTTTCACCTATCGTAATGGTGCCCTCGTGCCCGGCGACAATGGTGAAGTTAATCGGGGTATCAGATTTTACATAACCGGTTGGTGCAGTCTCTTCATGAAGTTTGTATGCGCCAGACTGCAGACCATGAAATTCAAGATTACCAACATTGCCCGCAGAACTACCCGTCGCGAAAATTGTTCCTTCGTCTGTCCATTCAATATTGTTGGCTTTGTATACACCATCAGCGTTGGTCAAAGTTGGCGCCTTATCAAATTCTGCATACTTAATCTTTCCGTCAATCATTTGAGAAATCCTAAAGGTCGCGCCTGATAGCTCATGGTTCGTGTCGTTAGAGTCGACCTTCGTGAACCTAAAGCCCCCATACTCTACGGTAGGCGCCGTTGCGATCAGCGTCTCATCGCCAAGTGTAATGCGGAAGTCGTTCCCAATATCTGCCGTTGGGACTGCAAATTCATTCAAGGTTACGGTGTAATTGAACTGAACGTGCTTTCCAGCAATGGTCTTCAGCAGCGTTTCCAGTGCGGTCGCATCTTTAGGGTTGCTGAAGTCCACGGAGTAGGTGAAGCCTGCCTTGTCCGTCGCATTCCCTACGATCGGGGTGTAGTTCATCGCCGCATCAAACTCGTTTTTGACGTCCTTCCCATCAACCATAATTGAGTCCAGGCTCTTGAACGTGGTCCCAGTAGTGGACATAGTATCGGTGATGGTCAGCCCTTTGAACAAGTATGAGTTATCTGCTCGCTTCTCCGCGATATTGCCCGGAATGTTGACACTGGCGTTATAGCGAATATCCTCGCCCACTTCATAGCTATACGACTTTCCGTCTCCACTTACCCCTTCTTTCAGGTTATCGATTTCCTTTGTCACAGCGCTATTTTTTGCGTACAGGTTTACCTCTTTATAGAATTTACCTTCAGCGTTTTTAATCGGGAAACCAGCAATGATGGGGAGTGAGATGAACATGTTGCCGTTTGCACTGTCTGGACCACCAGCAACTTCTTCAATCAGGTAAATGTCATACTTGGAGCCAGTCTTGGTCGCCACGTCGTCAAAAACGGCGATGCCATCTTCGCCAGTTATAGCAGTGCCTTTTGATACTGCACCACCGCCTGCCGCGGTCCAGGTTGTCTTATTAGTCGACCAGTCCTGCGAAATAATCTTAACTGCCTGTTCGATTGCTTCCTTCTCAGTAAGCTGTGCATCACCCTTTCGCAACTCGGCAACCTGAGCATCAACGAGGGCGCGGATATTGTAAATGTTGAAAGTGACGTCCTTTAACGGGGTTGCCTTATCGAATTCGAGCTCTGCCCCTGTATTTGGCTTTGGTGTCGAATCCGCGTTTAGAAATTTAAGTTTATGGACCTTTAACTTCACTGTCTCAGGCAGCGTATTTGACATGTTTTCGCCTGTTTTAGTCGTTGCTGCCGAGGTAATCGTCGGCGCCACCGCACTCACAGAAGTCAATGTAGTCAAAGCCATTGAGCAGACCATCATGCCTGCCATGGTGAAACGGGTCAGTTTAGTTGCTTTTGTCATGGTTTCGTTCCCCTTATTAGTTAGTCTGACGGCGGCGCAGTGTCCGCCAAGCGAAAAACATCAAGATCAGGCCAGCGATGATCATCATCATGCTGACAATGTTGCCGGTTTGCGGCAGGCGACCGTTGGATTGGCCGCCGGGCTTGATTGGTGCCGCTGGACTCACTGGCTTGGCTTCCTCTGGTGCCCGGTCGTTGTAGACCCGCGGCCGACCTTTTTCAATTGTTGGCTGCAGCACAACGCCGGACTCGGTTTCATCCATTGGTTCGCCATTTACCAGCACCGGGTTGAAGTCCCCGTTTTCTTTTTCCCAGGTCGACGGGATCTCTACCTTCACGCCCGAATCACCGAGATTGTTGACGTAGCCGGGCACCGAGCGCAGTTCCTCGAAGTAGTAGGTGCCACTGGGCAGGAACCGCTCGCCGGTGTTGACCAAACCATCCTTGTCAGAAATGAACTTGTTCACGCGCTCGTCGTTCAGCGGACTGGCGGACGTGATCCACTCGTTTTTCAGATCACTCACATCCGTCATACTCAGGTATTCTTTTCGACCGTCGATCATCCGGTACAGCGCGAATACCGCGCCTTCAAGCCGGACATCCTGATCCGTGGCTGTGCGCCCAAACTTGAAAAAGTAAGGGTCGCGCACGTAGCCGATGTTTTTGGAGTAGATGTGAATCGTGTTCAGGTACTCATTGGCTGAGTTGCGCTGCGGCAGGACCACCATCAGTGGCGCGGCTTTGCGGGTCAAGTCCACGTTCAACTCAGTCCCGGAATCCACGCTGGTTTCGATGATCAGGTAGGCGGCGTAACTGTTGCCGCTACGAGTCGGCAGCGTGAACTTCACGATCCCGTCTTCCGCGCCGACTGTCGCAGTCTTTCCTGTGCCGACACGGTTAAAGTCCTGCCGTGCTTCTTCCAGCGCGTCCTTTCGCGGCTTGGCCGCCCAACCGTCAACAAAGTCCTTGACCGACTCATTTTGCTCTTTGGATTCGGTGTAAGCCGCGGTCGCGTCGAACACTTCGAAAGTGGCGCCATTTAACCCAAAGGTGTTGTCGGTTTGAATGGTGTCGAGAATTTCGCCGGTGTTGTTGTACTGCCAGCTAAAGTTCCCCCACTGGTGATCCGGCTTGGAAGTGGCGCGGACGTCTCGGTTGATGCGCTTGTGAATGACGATCTCGGTTTGGTCGGCAAGCGTGGCGCTTGCCGCTTCCACCGCCTGGCCCTTCAGAAATGGAATTGCCAAAGCGGCCGCGGCGGCAACCATCAAAAGTTTCTTGAACATGTTAGCGCACCTCCATTTCGCGGGTGTGGCGGAAGAAAAACCAAAGGCCAAACGCCAGCATCACTAGCAGGCCAGCAATCATCACGAACAGTCCGGTCCCTGGACCACCAGTTGCCGGCAGCACCGGATCCAGCGGTTCGTTGTCGACGGACATGGTGATCTGGTTATAGCTCAGGCTGGCTTGCGTTAGTTCGGCGTCGAAGGTGTATCCATCCCCTAGGCTGACATCTTTGCCCGTGTAGGTCAGTTTTACATCGCCTTCTGCCATAATGGTCAATTTGAACTGGCCCTCAAGCGCCTGGTAGCCAGTTGGCGCCTGAACTTCTTCAAGCGTATATTCGCCAGCCTTTAAGCCAGTGAAAGTGAGCTTACCACCTTCAGTCGTGGCCATTTGATTCACATCATTTGAACCGGTGATTTTAAAGATCGCGCCATCAAGCAAGTCATTCGGTTCGCCTCGCTTGGTCAGGTCAAGCTGGAACGGCTTAAGACTGTTTTTTAGCTTACCTGTCTCGCCGTATTTGCTGTCCCAAGTGATTTTGCCATCGGCGGTGATGGTGACCAGGATACCTTCTGCAGGCAGTCCGCTGTGGCCGGTTGGCGTCGCGATCTCCTTCATCTGGTAACTCCCTGGTCGTACGTTAGTGAAGGTCACCCGGCCATCTTTGTCCGTGACATTGGATTTATACAGCTGGGTCTCCCCCGTATACAGGGCGAACTGGGCGCCTGCCAAGACTTGGCTTATCTCACCGACCTTGGTGAAGCTGACGTCAGTTTTGCGTTTGTCCTGATAGATCCGCACCATGTTCGTTTCTTGGTCATAGACTGGCTCTTCTCGGCCCTTCATGTACCACTTGGAAGTGGCCGTGTTTTCCATCCAAAATTTGCCCTCTGGCAGATTCTCTGGCAGCTCTGCTTCAGCAGTGGTGGGCTCGATGGCCAAGCGGATGCTGAAGAAGCCGTTGGTGAAAAGCATTTTCGAAATCTGGTCAGAGTTGAGCGTCACTGTCACAGTGGTCCGGCCATCTTTAATGCTTTCAGTGATCTGTTCTTTGGCCAGGGCAATGGGGCGGGACTCTCGGCTGACATTGCGATCGCCGAACAAGCTCACCGCGGGTACGTCATTCTTCTGGGAGAGCTTCACCCCTGCCGGTAGCTCGTCAGTGATGACAATGGTGTCTGGCCGCACAATAAAATCGCCGGCCTGGCTGTATAGCTCCTGATTGAGGTAGTAGTACAACTGTTGGCCGCCGGCACTGTTCTCGCCGGTTTGTGGGTCGACGTAATAATCGTTGACGTTTTTTTCGGCCATCTGGTTGTCCGTGTATATCTCTCCGGCAGCCGCGATATCCTCTTTGGTGCCACCGCCAGCGTTAGGGTCGGTGGTGACGCTCTTGTTCACCGCGACGTCGGGATTATAGAGCTTGATATCGCCACTCGCGTTGGCCAGCCAGGTGGATCCCGCCTGAGAACCGGTCCCGCGAACAAAAGTGAAGGTGTTGCCCGCTAAATTGAAGGCCACGGCCCCTTCCTCGAACCGATCACCATCAAGCGCATCGCCCCATTCGTCCTCTTCTAGGTCGCGTGGCGTGTCCCAGTTGCCCCAGTAACGGGCAGTGTAGCCAAGGGCATCCGCGCCTTCTGCTTCATCACTACCGGCTTCCACCCAGGAATTGCTGGTTCGAAACTCGTTGACCTTATCCTTATCATTTTCTGGTCCAAGTTGGTCGGCCCAAAAGGCCGTATTCTTGACCCACTCGGGCTTGACCATATTGGCGGTGAGGCCATCCTTGGAGCCCGCGAATTCACCTGGGTTCAGAGAAGTGAAAGTGAGTTGCGGGCTGCCGTCAGAGTTTGGCACCGTTGAGAAATTCACCAGATGACTAGGATCATCAGCTTGGAAGAACTGGACTTGCCAGTCAAAGCTGAAGATATTTGTGATCGACATTCCTGAGTAAAAATTACTCGAAAAGTCGATCCCAATATCGTGATTAGGCCCCCATTCGAGCGTGTTTTCCCGGCGCTTAATGTTGGTCACGGTCACATAGGCCCCGACCTCGACCGGATTAGGCGCCGCGTCAAGAACATGGCCGACACTGCCGTAATAAACCTGGATAGCTAGTGAATCGCTATTTACCAAGTTGCGCGGAAAAATCACTGCGGAAGAGGTGCCGTTCGTATACTCCGTGGAAACCTTATTTTCCATTGCACTTTGATCGCCGTATTTATCCCGCTCGACTGAGCCGTCCACACCTTTTTCGTAAATCTTGATATCTTGGTGATCAGCGCCCACTTCGTTGCCCTGGTAGATTGCGGCAATTTTGAACGGCTGGGCTTTGGTGGTGGCGCTGAGCATCAGATTGACGGCCTGTAAATCGTCACCGCCACCGGGTTCGGTGATGCCGCCGATTTCTTTCGCATCGCCGGCAGTTGCCTCCTGCACTTCGGCGACATCTTCAGTCGGCGGCGCTGGTGCTTCAGCCTCAGGCAGCGTGATCTCGTGCGGGCCGGCCTGTTCCGCGGTTAATACGTCGGGTTGAACCGCATCCGGGTCGGCATCGGCATCACCTTCATCGCCGGTGGTGTGAACCGGGACTTCAGCACTGCTTGCCGTAGCCGCAGAAGTTCCTTTCTGATTGACCTGAACGGCCACAAAAATCTTCCGGACGGCCTTCTTGGTCGTATATTTCAGTGTGCCTTTGGCCGTCCGGCTGTATGCCTCTTCAATGAACCATCGATCAGCAGGCACGGTGGCCTGCGTTGCTTGGAAGTGTTCTTCAGCCTCTGGCGCCAGCTGGTTTGCGGCCTCTTGGTCGGTGCTGACCCGAAGCTTGAAAGCGCGCGGCGCAGGGGATGATGCCCGGCTGTAATTAACGGTCCAAGTGATCTCATCCCCGGTTTCTTCGCCGCGAACCGTCACCTTCTCGCCGGCCTCATCAAGGATGACCTGCTCTTCTGGGGTCCCGATCGCGTTCACCGGCACTCCGGCCAGGCTGGCCACCTGCGTCAGTAACAACACCAGTACCATGAGGCCATGCATGAGATTCTTTTTCATGTGGTTCCCCCTTCGATTGAACGTCATGACGTCTCGGTCAGTGCTAGCTATCGTCCAATAACGTAATCAACACGATTATCATTCCCCATAGCTTATGAATCAGATAACGATTCGTCTAATTAAATGCTAGCATGATGAATATTGCACAAGGAAATTAAAACGTTCGGAATATTTAAATACACAATACAAAAAGGCCTGCATCCCTGATTTAACAGGAATACAGGCCGATTGTTAACCTAGTGAATCTTATCTGTCAGCTAATGATCTTATCGATTGTCGCCAACTCATCCGTCGTAAAGTCAAGGTGTGAACAAGCTTTCAGGTTATCCTCGAGGTGTGCCACGCTAGTCGTACCAATGATCACGCTCGTGACAACCGGATCCCGCAGCAGCCAGGCCAGCGCCATTTGCGCCAGGGTTTGGCCGCGGCCCGAGGCCAGGTCGTTCAAGGCATTAAGCTTGGTGACCACCGAAGCGCGGCCGGCGGCAAAGGTCGCTTTGTTGGTGGGGTGGATCTTGAACGTCTCCGGGATCCCTGTCAGGTACCGATCGGAAAGAAGGCCCTCGGACAGTGGCCCATAAGCAACCAGCCCTGCCCCGGCATCGCGCAGCACGTCCAGCAGGCCGGTGGTTTCGACACTGCGGTTGAACATGTTGTAGCTCATCTGGTCGACCACAAACGGCGTGCCCAAGTCCTGGAACAAGCGGATTGCACGCTTAGCCTGCGGCGTGTCATAGTTCGAGACCCCGATGTACAGCGCCTTGCCCTGCCGCACGACGTCATCCAGCGCCCGCACGGTTTCGGCCACATCCACGGTGTCGTCGAAGCGGTGCGCGTAAAATAAATCGACGTAATCTAACTGCAGGCGCTCAAGCGAGTCGTCGATGCCTTGCAGCACCGCCTTGCGCGAGGTGCCCGTGCCGTATGGGCCGGGATGAATCTCGTAGCCGACTTTGGTGGAAATTACCAACTCGTCGCGATACGGTTTCAGCTCACTGCCGAGGATCTGGCCCAGTAAGCTTTCGCTGGAGCCAAAGTCCCCGTCGCCGTAGTGGTTGGCCACATCAAAATGGAACACGCCGCGGTCAAAGGCGGCCAGGATGACCTCCCGCCGCGCTGCGAGTGGGTCCGCCGAGCCGAAGTGCTGCCAGAGCCCCAGCGAGATCGCCGGCAGCATCAGGCCGCTTTTCCCGGCATGACGCACTGGCACGTTCGCGTAACGATTTTCGTCTGCGTGATACATGTGATCACTCTCCTTTAGTTTGCCTTAACGGTACCACGAAGCCGGCCAAAAGCATAAGAAAAGCGCCGCTGGGTGCGGCGCTCATAGCTTGAAGTAATCAGCCAAAAAATTGGCCAGACCGTCCTCAGTGTTGGGGCCGGTTTCGTACTTGGCGGCCGCCTTGACGGCCGGCACCGCGTTTCCCATCGCAACCGAGATGCCGGCGCTTTGCAGCATCCCGATGTCATTTTGCCCGTCGCCAAACGCAATGGTGTGATCTGCCGGAATGGCGAGCTTTGCCTGCAATTCGGCGACCGCGTTGGCCTTGTCGACGTGTTTGGGAATCAGCTCGATGTTGTTGGTGAAACTGGCCGACAGGTGCAGCAGGTCTTGTTGGGCGAGTTCGGCTCGGACCGCGGCCAGCTCGCCATGGTCGTGCAGGGAAAACACATTGCCGTTGATGATTTCGCCGGCGTGCTGCACCAGTGCAGAAACGTCAGGCAGCTGTGTGACCGCCATGGCCAGATCTTTGGGCGCAAAAGAATACATGTACTGCTTCAGCACGGGATCCGGGTCGCTGACATAGTACACAGCATCGTCCGTATAGTACACACCGGTCAGTCCGTGCTTGGTCGTGGCGGCCTCAATAGCGGCCAAGGCTTTGGCTCCCAGCAGATGGTGGACCCGACCGCCTGGGGCGTCGTAGGAGGCACCGTTAGAGGCGATGATCTCGGCCCGCGGTCCGATTTGCTTGGCCATGTTTTCGGCCAGCGCGTGCATGCGCCCGGTGGCCAGGTAGAACTGGTGGCCGCGGTCCAGCAGCTGATTGATCACCGCGCTGGTGCGCGCGGTGATGGTGGTGTTGTCGATGGCCAAGGTGCCGTCGACGTCGGATACGATCAAATACGGGGTCATGCCCTCGCCTCCCAAAGAATATCAGGTTATTATACAGGAACCCCGCGCATCAAAAAAGCAGTGATCACTCACTGCTGCAATGGATTAACGACCTTGCGGGGCCTTTGCAATCGTCTTGTCGTACCATTCCGACCATGGCTCTGCGGGCTTCCCGTTGGCGTTAAACTTCGCCTTCACGGTCGTCAGCAAGGCGGCAAAGTTGTCGCTGCGGTCACGAACCAAGCCATCATGCAGCTCGTCCGGCAGAAATGAGTCGTTGACCAGCAGCCACTGGTTAATATCGGCAATGTGCCCGGTCAAGTCGATCTGCGCCAAAGCGTCTAGCCCCTCGTGTTGGTACTGATCAATGTAGAACGTGGCAAAATCCGAGATTGCCGTGTGTTTTGCGGCATCGCTCAGATCTTTGAACAAAAGTGTGGTCTCAGCCAAAAATCGTCATCCCTTCTCGTTTTCTTTCCTCTATACGATAAGCCTTCTGCAGGCTTTTTGGCAAATCATTCTGGTTCGAAAAAAGTTAAGCAATATCTATTGCTTTAGCCCTAGTGATGCGTTAGTATCCTTCCTATCCGTTAAGGAATAGAGCGAAAGGAACTGATCGTCATGAAGAGAGAAGAAATCCTGCTCGGCGATACCGTGAGGGCCAAAGTCAAGGAAGATATGGCGCACGTCTTCACTGGCACCGTGCAGAAAAAATACGAAAACTCGGCACTGCTCAACATCACCGACTATGATCCCAGCGACAAGCAAAACGCCGCCGAACTCAACTTCAAAATTGTCATCAACTTCAAAGCCGTCACCAAAAACCTCGGCGGCGGCCATCCTGATCCCGAGCCAGAACCGGAAGACCAGCCGGCCCGGAACGCCAAAAAGTAAATGCCTTAGCGCCTGAAATCAGGCGTTTTTTTGATGCCGCAAGCCGCGCTCCAGCACGGTGCCGACCACCAGGCCCAGGACGGCCGGCACGACCCAACCGAGGCCGTAAGCAAACCCCGGCAAAAAGTGGCCGAGCCGCAGCAACTGGGCGATCCAGCCATGGTGCAGGCCAGCGGGCAGCGCGTTGAGGCCATCGAACAGCGCCGGCACCAGGGTGAACAGCGTCACCGTGCCAAACAGGGCGCGTGCGTGGCCCAGCCACGGCGTCAGCAGGCTGAGCAAAATCAGCGTGATCGCCAGCGGGTACAGGAAGTACATCACCGGGGTAGCCACGCTGAGAATGGCGTCGAGCCCAAAGTTGGCAAACAGCAGCGCGGCACCTGAGGCTAAGCTGATCAAGGTGAAGTAGGAAATTTTAGGAAACAGCTCGTGCAAGGCATCGCCGAACGCGGAGATCAACCCGATCGCCGTTTTTAGGCAGGCCAAGATCACGATCGCCGCCAGCAGCATCGCCCCCACCGGCCCAAAGTAGGCCCGCGCGACATTTGCCAGAATCGGCCCGCCGTTGCTGGCCCGGGCGAAGACGCCCAGCGAATTGCGACCCAAAAGCGCCAAGAGCGCGTACAACAGCCCCATCAAAACGACCGCCAGCGCCCCGGCCTTGATCGTGTTGCCGGCAATGGCCGTGGGTTTGGTGACGCCCAGGTCCTTGAGCGCATCGACGACGATGATGCCAAAAGCCAAGGCGGCCAGCGCGTCCATGGTCGAATACCCGGCGGTGAAGCCAGTGAGCAGCGGCTGGCTGCGGTAGACCCCAGCAGGGGCGCCGCCTTGACCCAGCGGATGAACCACCACGGCCACCAGCAAAATACCCAGCACGATCAGAAATGCCGGCGTCAAAATTTTCCCGACATAATCCATGATTTTGCTTGGCCGCCGGGCAAACCACCACGCCAGCCCGAAGAACAGCACCGAGTACACCAACATCCCCAAGGTCTGATGGCCGCGGCCGACCACATCGGCCAATCCGATCTCGTAGGAAATCGGGGCCAGGCGCGGCAGTGCGAACGCCGGTCCAATGCAGAGATACAGCACCAGCGTGAACCAAAAGGCGTAATGCCGGTTCACCTGCTTGGCCAGCTCGTACACGCCATCGGTTTTGGTGATGCCGATCGCCGCCACCCCGAGCAGCGGCAGACCGACGCCGGACAGCAAAAAGCCCAGCAGTGCTGGCCCCAGGTGGCTGCCAGCCTGTTGACCGACAAACACCGGAAATATCAGATTGCCGGCGCCAAAAAAGAGCCCGAACAGCATCGAGCCGATCACTAGTTGTTCCCGTTTCGTCAGTTGATGTGAGGCCATGGCTCCTCCTTAAGCGGCAAGGTGAAGGTACGACTGCAAAAAGCGGGCGACCCCGTCATGCGCATTGTCAGCCGGGGTGACCGCGTTGGCCGCGGCCAGGACCTCCTGGCGGGCATTTTGCATGGCCACGCCGACTCCGGCGTATTCGATCATGTCCAGGTCGTTGAGGTCATCCCCGAACGCAAGAATATCCGGTTGCGCGATGCCGTATGCGCCGGCGACGTAAGCCACGGCGCGCGACTTGGAGGCGTGCGCCGTCGTGATCTCAAGTGCCGTGTGCTCACCGCTCCACGCGCCCCAGGTCTTGGCGACCAGCTGCGGGAAGCGCTGGTGGACGGCGGTAGTCAGCGGCGCCAGCAGGTCGCCATCGACAAACAGGGTCACCGAGATTGGGGCCTGGGTCAGGCCGGCCTGATCAAACAGGTGAGCCGGGTGCGGCAGGTCCGGCAGAAAGGGAATGTTGGTGTACGGGTGGTCTGCGCGCAGCAACTGCTTGCCTTCCGCCACCATCACGCGAATGTCAAAATCCTGGCGCAGGTCCAGCAGCTGCAGCGCCGTGTCGATCGGAATGGTTGCCTGTAGCTCGCGGTCCCACTGCTGGTGCGGCTTTTGAATCAAGCCGCCGTTAAAATTGATCATGGGCCCGGTCAGGCCGATTTGATCGTAAAAATTCTCGGTAATCGAATCCGGCCGGCCGGTGGTGATGACCACCAGGTGGCCGGCAGCGGTGGCCGCGCGCAGCGTCTTAATGGTTTCTACACTCAGCTGGCTGTCCTGGTTCAGGGTCGTGCCATCCAGGTCTAAAGCAATCAGTTTTTGGTTCATAAGCGTTCCTCCTACTCTTGGTTCGGATCAGTACACGGCGCCGGGATAGAAATTGGCGGTCAGGCTGGAGAAGTCGTAAGTGGCCATCTCGGACAGCCGCATCACGACATCGGCGGCGCCCCAGGCCATCAGATTGATGGGTTCGCCAAATTGCGCGTCGGGAATGATGAGCACCACCGGCTTGCCAAGCGCGTGCGCGTACCCGATCTCCACGCCGCAGCCGACGTCTTCCGCCTTGGGCAGATACACAGCCGCCACGAGGTCGGTTTGCTTGATGCCCAGCAAGTCGCCTTTGTAGGTGGCCGTGGCCCACTCCGGGTCCTTCAGGTACTCAGGGTGCTGGCCGACATCCAAGTTTTTGTACGGGTGCGCCAGCGGCACGTATGACTGATCGGCTGCCAGGCTCGGATTTTGGTTCATGGCGGCTAAGGCTTGATCGTAGGCTTGTTTTTGCGCCGGTGTGAACCAGCCGGCGGCAAAGTAAATGCTTTTGGGATTGGTCAATGGGTTCTCCTTCTTGCTTGAAGCCCCCCAGCACGTATAATGATTGCTGGAGGTGGCAGACATCAACATTCAACTGTACACAGACGGCGGCAACCGCAACACGGGCAACGTGAAGGGTGGCTCCGTGCGCCCGACGGACAAAAGTGCGTGGGCCGCGCTGCTGATTTACGGGGCGCATAAGAAAATGCTTTCCGGCGCGGATTACGGTCGCACCAACAACTACATGGAGATCACCGCGGTCATCGAAGGCCTCAAGGCGATCACCAAGCCGAGCTACCAGGTCGATGTCTATTCCGACTCCGCCTATGTCATCAACACGATGAACGAGCGCTGGTGGGTCAAGTGGCAGCAAAACGGCTGGCAGAAAAAAGGCAAGCCAGTCATCAACAAGGCATTGTGGCAGGCGCTGTTGGCGCAGGTCGACCGCTTCGCCGAACCGCCGGTGTTTCACAAGGTCAAGGGCCACGCGAACAATCAGCACAATAACGAGGTCGACGCGGCGCTCAACGCCGCCATGGACAAGCTACCGGCTCGCGGGCATTAAGTTATCGGGATACGTCTTTTGAACGAACTGCGCGATCACCGTCAGCATGTGCTCCACTGACGGTGATTTTTGCGTAGTTGGATTCGTGACGAGACACAAAGTCCGGGCGAAGGGCTCGGAAAACGGCCAAACATTAACGTCGCCGGTCAGCTTCTGCAAGGCCAGCTTGGGCAGCACGCCAAAGCCCAGTCCCGCCTCAACCATCGAGAGAATCGACTGATCATCGATTGAGTAATTCAGCGAGTTGGTCGACACCTGATAGCGGTCCAGGGCGGCCTTGGTGTCGCGATCGTAGTCGCCTTGCTGCAGGATGAAGGTCTGCTTGTTCATGTCGGCATCGGTCATTGTCTTGCCGTTTTTCGGGGTGAAGTCGCGCGGCGTGATGCAATAGATCGGGTCCTTGAGCAGCGGCACGACCACCAGCGACGACTCCACCGGCAGCAGCGAAAAGCCGATGTCGAGCGTGCCGGTGCGCACCTGCTCGCCGATTTCGTTGAAGCCGCCTTGCATCACCGACACGTCAACCTTCGGCGTTTCGGCCTTGAATTGGCGAATCACCGGTGGCAGCCAGTTGGTCGACACTGAGGAAAAAGCCCCCAGCCGCACGCGGCCAGTGTTTTGGCCGTTGATGTTATCTGCGATCTGGGTGAGCTGATCCTCAAGGTTCAAGATGGCCTGCACCGTGGGCAGCACCTGCCGGCCGTCTGGGGTCAGCTCAACGCCGGTGCGATTGCGAATGAACAGTGGAAAGCCAAGGGCGGTTTCCAGCTGCGAGACGCTGTGGCTGATCGCGCTGGGGGTGACGTTAAGCGCCGCGGCGGCGCGGATAAAGGTTTTCTCCGTGACCACGGCGCGAAAAACTTGGTAACTGAAGTTGGACATGGCGGCTCCTCACGTGATGAATTTTCACAGTAAATCATGTTATGTGAATAATCATACGCCTGTCCGGGCGGCGGTCAAGCCCTCGTGTCATGCAAAATAAGCGGGACAACGACACCTCTTAGTTGCGTGCCATCAAGCAACGCCCAGACCCACAAACACCTCTGCGCCACGATTTCAAGAACTAAATCGCGACGCAGAGGTGCTTGTGTTTTGGGCTAAGCCCGCTTGCTGTCACAGCCTAGCCCAAGTACCCAATGACCATCGCACCGATCAGGATGACCAGCACCACCGTGGTGATCCAGGTGTACAGGCGGTCTTTTTCCTTGATGAAGGCGTAAATGGAGACGACGACCCGCAGGACCGGGGTCAGGATCAACAGAAACAGCCCCAGCATCAGCACCGCGTATGGCTTCAGCGCGATCACCCCTTGCAGGATGGCCGCCGGGCGGCTCGGGTGGGCGCCGGCCGGATAACCACCCGTGCCTTCAATCAGGAACATCAGAAGGCCGATTCCAATCACGGTCGCGGCGACGATCACGCCGATGCGCAGGATCTTGCCGATGATCAACTCAATGTCCTTGGTTTCGGTTTCGATTTTCTGGTTCATCCGATGTTCACCCCGAATCCTTTAAGCAGCATCTGCAGGCCCATGTAGCCAATCACCGGAATGAAGATCCAGCGCAGCACCTTGGTCGGCATAATCTGCATCAGCCGCGTGCCCAGCGTCGCGCCAATCAGGATGCCAATCGCCAGCGGCGCGGCAATTTGCGGCTGCAGCGAGCCGTTGAAAAAGTACACGGTCGCACTGGCGGCAGCGGTGACCCCCATCATTAGATTCGATGTGGCAGTCGATGGCTTCAGCGGCATTTTCATGATGGTGTCCATCGCCAGAACCTTGAACGCCCCAGACCCGATGCCGAGCAGTCCAGATGCCAGCCCGGCACCAAACATCATGGCAAACCCGCCTGGGACATTCGTGACCTGGTACTCGACGCGTTGACCGGTGCTTTTGTCGAAGTACTCGCCGTTCAGATTCAATTTCTCGGCCGCCTTGTCCGGCACCGGCGCCTTGATGTTTTCCGGCTTCATCAGCATCTTGCGGATCATGTTGTAAACCGAAAACAGCAGCAGCGCCCCGAACAGGAAGTACAGGATGTTGGCGTTGAACAGCCCGGTCAAAATCGCGCCGAGCACCGCACCGACCGTGGTCGCAATTTCCAGAAACATCGCGACGCGTAGGTTCAGCATGTCGTCCTTGAGGTACGCGATGGTCGCACCGCTGGAGGTAGCGATGACCGCCACAATGCTGGCGGCGATCGCGTACTGGATCGGCAGGCCCATCATCAACGTCAACACCGGCGTGATGATGATGCCGCCGCCCAGCCCCAGTAAGGCGCCCAGAATACCGGCCATCAGGCCAACACCGGCGAGCAGAAGTGCCTGACCCACCATCGGCTAGTCCTCCTTTTTGCGGCTAGTCGTGCTGCGCTTTTTGGCCGCAGGCTTGCGCGTCGTGCGCTTGCGGGTCGCCGGCTTCTTGGCCGCCGTGCGCCGCGTGCTGGTTTTGCGGGTGGTCTTGGCGCGGCTCGCTGGGGCTTCCTTGACGATTGGCTTTGGCGCCTCACGGGTCGTCTTGATGACGGCCAGCTTTTCGTGGACCTCGGCCGCGACCGCCGCCATGTTGGCCCGCTTGTCGGCGAGATAGGCGTCCGCCGTCGCGATCTCATCGATGCGCAGGCCAGACGCGTTGACGTATGGTGACACCACAATCAGGTTGAGGTCGATTGGCGTTTCTTTGTCCGCATCGAGGAAGTTGGTGACCTTCTTGCTGTCCTCAAACGGCAGGTTGATGATGCCCGTTTCGATTCGAACATAGGTGGGTTCATCTCCTGCGATCGTCAGCTGCGCCGAAATGAGCTTACCGGTTGAAAGCGCCTGGTCCACGTCGTTAAACACCGGCGCCAGGGCCTTTTCGATATCGGCCGTCGCTGCTGCCTCAGTGATCGGATAATTGGTCTGCTCGAAGTTTTCCGCTTCAATGGCTTCCTGAAAAGCCTTCACGTTGATTTCCATGTTTATCCCTCTTTACTTATTCTTTGGCCATCATATCCTATGTAAGCGGCTCGGTTCAAGCCAGCTTCCCTTTTCAAGCCCGAACATCCGTTTTATACTGGTAGGAAAAGCCGGCGCGACGAGTTTCACTGCGCCGGTTAAAATTGCTTAAGAAAGGAGCGTTCTCATGGCAGACAACCGCATTGGCGTGCGCGAGCTCGTCGAACTCACCGTCCGCACCGGTGACCTGGACCCGGTCACCACTAATTCCAACAACACCGCCATGCTGGGCGCTTCGATCCACCGCCGCCTGCAGGCCGCCCATGACGGCGACTACGAAAAGGAAGTCTACCTGGCCCAGACGGTCACGGTCAACGGTGTGGCCTACACCATCGACGGACGCGCAGACGGCGTGGACACCAGCCGCCCCCGTACCGTGGTCGAGGAGATCAAAACCTCGGCGCGCGACTGGGCCGACGTCACGCAAAACACCAAGGACCGCTACTGGGCGCAGGCCCGAGTCTACGGCCATTTTCTGTGCGACGAGCGCGATTTGGATGAGGTCGAACTGGATCTGATTTACTACCAAACGAATAACGATCACATCACGCGCTTCACCGAGGTGAAAACCGCGGCCGAGCTCGCCAACGACTTTCAGGACCTGCTGAACGATTTTGGTGACTGGCTGAAAATGCGCAGCGACATTGTCGCACGCCGCGACGCCAGCATCGACCCGCTGCCGTTTCCCTTCCCGGTCTACCGCAAGGGGCAGCGCGAACTGGCCGCGGCGGTGTACCGCACCGTCGCCAATTCGACGCGGCTGTTTGTCGAGGCTCCGACCGGCACCGGCAAAACCATTTCGACGCTGTTTCCGGTGATCAAGGCGATGGGTGCCGGACTCATCCAGCGCACCTTCTACCTGACCGCCAAGCAAAGCACCAGGCACGTGGCCGAAGAGGCGATGGCGCTGATGACCAAGCACGGCCTGCACGCCAAAAGCATCACTCTGACGGCCAAGGACACCATCACCTTTGCCGACGAGCCCGACGACCCCAGCATCAACCCCTACATGCTCGGCTACTACGACCGCCTCAAACCGGCGCTGAAAGACCTGTTGGGCCACGAGGACGCCATCACGCGGCCGGTGATCGAGCAGTACGCCAAGAAGCACACGCTGGACCCCTTCGAGTTTTCGCTGGACGTCAGCCTGTTTTGCGATGTCATCATTTGCGACTACAACTACCTGTTCGACCCGGCGGTGTTCCTGCAGCGCTTCTTTGCGGAACCGGACACCGGCAACTTCTTTTTGATCGATGAAGCCCACAACCTGGTGGCGCGGGCACGGGAAATGTACAGTGCCGAGCTGCTTGACACCGATTTTGCCACCCTGAGAGCCGCCATCGATAAGCAAAAGGGCAAGGGCCTGCCGCCGGTCAAAGGCGCCTTGTCCAAGGTCCTGACGGCCTTTGACGCCGTGCGCCTGACAGTCAATGACCAGCCGCTGACGTTTCAAAAACCGCAGCTCGACGACTTCATCGCGCAGCTGACCGGCTTCACCAGCGCCGTGCACGACTGGCTAGGCCAGGACCCGGACACGCGCGACCAGGCTATCGTTGACCAGGTGCTGCCGGTGTTTTTCAGCGCCACCAGCTACCTGCGCATCGCTGATTACTACAACGACGCCTACGAAACGGAAATTGAAAACGCCGCCGGGGCCATCCACCTCAAGGAGCTGTGCCTGGATCCTAGTCAGTTCATCTCGGACTGCCTGGACAAGGGACGCGGCGCCGTGCTTTTTTCCGCCACCCTCTCGCCGCTGCCCTACTATCAGGACATTCTCGGCGGCCGCGACCAGTCGCTGGCCTACCGTCTGCCCTCGCCGTTTCCCCAGGAAAACCTCAAGGTGTTGGTCACCAATTTCATCACCCCGACCTACCGCAACCGTGAGTCCAGCCTGCCGGCGCTGATCGCCAGCCTCACCATGATGGTCAGCACCAAAGCCGGCCATTACCTCGTGTTCCTGCCCTCACATAGCTACCTGACCACGGTCTTTGACGCCTTCAAGGCGGCCAACCCAGACCTGGCCACGGTCGTGCAAGGCGCCACCATGACCGGCGACGAGCGCACCGCCTTCCTGGCCCGGTTTCGCGACGATCCCAGCCCCGTGGTCGGCTTTGCCGTACTCGGCGGGATTTTCAGCGAAGGCATCGATCTGGGCGGCGACCAGCTCATCGGCGTCGCCATTGTCACGGTCGGCCTGCCCGGCCTGAACGCAGAAACCGACCGCCTGCGGGCGTATTTTGACGCGCAGGGCCAGGACGGGTTTGCCTACGCCTACCAGCTGCCTGGCTTCAACAATGTCCTGCAGGCTGGCGGGCGGGTCATTCGCGGGGCCAAGGACGTCGGCGTCGTGCTGCTGGCCGACAGCCGCTTCGCCGGGCCGCGATACGCGCCGCTGTTTCCGCCGCACTGGACCCATGCCACCGTCGCCACTGACCTTGACGACATGGCCGCGCAACTGACCGACTTTTGGGAGGCTCATCGTGAAAACACCCCTAACGCTTGATTTGGAAAAAACGCTGTACGCCTACTGGGAGGACCAAGGCGCGGTGGCAGTCGAGGAAGTGACCATGCCAGACGACCGTGGGATCGTCGACACGCTGGTCATGCAGCCCGGCGACCCGTTGACCTGGCGGTGCTTTGAACTGAAGGTGACCAAAAGCGATTTTCACAGCAGCGCCAAACTCAGCTTCATCGGCGACTACAACTACTTTGTGCTGCCGTTAACCCTTTACCAGCAGGTGGCCGATGAGATTCCCGCCGGCATCGGGGTCATGACCTACCAAGCCTTCGACCCGGCGGCCATCAAAGCGGCCACGGTGCCGATCACGGTGCCCGGCCAGCTGACCATCAGCCGCCCGCCGCGCCGGCAGGCCCTGCAGGTGCCAGAGGCGCAGCTGCTTGAGCGCTTCATCGCCAGCCTTAACCGCGAGGTGCAAAAGGCCAAGCAGGTGGACAAGGGCCTTTCGCACTTTTCAGACGAGCAGTTGCTGGCCGAAATCAAGCGGCGCTCGGATCAGTACCGCGTCTACGACCCCGAATCAAACCTTTACGACCGCGTCATGGGCGGGGTCGAAGGCACCGCCGTCAGCACGCTGCAGGCCGAAGTCGACGCACTCGCTGAGGAATTGGCCTTGCTGAGGCGGCCATCATGAACTACTACCCGCTGATTCGTGGACGCCAGTACGATCTGCTGGCCCTGAAAGAGGCCGTCGAAAAAGACGCCCTTTCGCCGCACGTGCTGCCGGTGATCGAACCCGTCAAAGACCTGCCGGCCCTGACTGCCGTGGCCAAGGCCTTCACCGCCCGAAAACATCTCCTGTTTGTCGTGCAAAACCCGCAGGTCGGCCGCTACGGCCTGCTAGCCAGCCCGGTGCACCGCGCCGCGCTATCGCCTTGGGTCCAGTCCGCACGGTACTTTGACGGCCAGACAGGCGCCTTGATCATCGCCGAGACCCTGGCGCAGGTGGTGGCCCTGCCAAACGGCCAAGTCAGCCTGATTCCTGCAGGCGCCCGGTTTCGCCGCCTGCACCTAAAGCACGCGGCGTATTTGGAAGACCACACCCCCACTCGCGAGCGCACCGAAGACTATCACCTGGTCCAGCGCGAATTTTATCAGTACCCTCAACAGACTTTGCCTGGCAGCGGCTTTGCCGACTACCCGCTGGCGACGCGGCACTACGATGAACGCGGGTACCCGCAACGGGCGCTGTCCCTGCATTTATTGTTCGAGCAGCACGAGCAGCTGTGGGTGCAGCATTTCACCTCAGTCAACAATGAGGACTTTAGCCACCCCCAGGACAAATTTTTCGAGGCGGCTGCCCCACTGTCGGCGTGGCTGACCGCAACTCCCAAAGCATCCACTCCGGCTTTGCGCGAGCTGATCGAGCTGGCTGCAGCCCGTCATTTCCCCGGTGCCGGCGTCTTGCGCAAGTTGCAGCTGCGGCATTTTCTCAGTGTGATGGGCCACTATCTCGACACCTCATTCTAACCACCTAACCACCAAAAAAGCGTCCATCTCTTTGATTAGATGGACGCTTATTGATTGTCGAAATTAGTTTTAGAACGCCACGCGAACCGCGAAGCTTGGGTTGAAGTACTGGGAAATCGTCCCAATTTGGACCGGGACGCCCGGCTTGACTGCATTGATGTACTGGTTGTTACCAATGGCCAGTGCGACGTGGTAAGGGGTCCCATTCGTGGCCCAGAAAATCAAATCGCCAGCCTGGACCTGACTCATGGAAATCCGCGTCCCGTTGTTTTGCTGTGTCCCGGTGTAACCGCCAAGCGTAATGCCCAGCGCATTCTTGAATGTGTAGTACATCAAGCCGGAGCAATCGAAGCTATTCGGCCCTTTGGAGCCCCATAAGTAAGGTTTGCCAATCTCCGCACGTGCGGTGGAAATCAGACGCTGAACCTTGGCGGCCCGGCTAAGGGTTGCCGTGGCTGCTGGCGCTGGCGCCGCGGTGGCCGGCTTGCTTGCCGTGGCCGTCGTGGTCGCAGGCTTAGCAACGGGTGCTGGGGTTGCCGCAGGAGCAGCTGGTGCTGCAGGTGTGGCAGTTGCCGCAGGAGCGGCCGGTGCTGCAGGAGCGGCAACCGTGCCAGTGGTAACCGTGTTAGCTGGCACATAGCCGCCAGAAGTCAGCTGGTACCACGTGGCACCGCCGGCAGTGACTGTGCCGTTGGCAGTGACCTGTTGGCCATTGCTCAGGTACTTGCCAGAAGCGGTCGTGAAGCTAGGGGCATTCCATACCGTCACGGCACCAGCGTAGTTGACCGTCAGGTTGAAGCTGCCGGCAGTGACTGCTGGGGTGACGGCCTGAGGAGTGCTGCTTGCAACAGCTGTCGCGGTACTTGCGGCAGGCGCAGCACTAGAGGCTGCAGGTGCTGCAGAAGAAGCAGCAGGTGCAGCGCTTGAAGCGGCAGGTGCAGCGGCACTAGCGACTGGCGCAGCAGAAGCAGCGGGTGCTGGCGTTACCGCCGGCGCCGCCACTGCCCCATTTTCAGAGGTAAAGCGTGCCGGAACGTAGCCGCCAGAACTCAGGCGGTACCATGTTTCACCATTGCTGGTGGTCTTGGCAACCGCTGTGACCTGTTGGCCAGCAGTCAAATAACGGCCAGTCGCCGTCTGGTAGTGAGTCGAAGCCCAAACCGTCGTCGCACCGCCTTCGTAAGTCACTGTCAGCGTGTACGACCCCACCTCGGTGTCGCTGGCGGAATTTGAACTGGTTGCCTGATCGGCTGCTGCGTTGGCGTTGGCAGTCTGGCCATCATCGGCCTGCAGATAAATAGCCGGGATCCATTCGTTAGCGCCAATCTGATACCAGATTGCCCCGTTAACGACCTTGGAGCCCTGAATTGCAATGCGCTGGTTGAACAGGACGTAGCGCTTGACCTGGTTAAAGGCCGGCGTCTGCCAAACAGTTGTTGCACCCTGTTGGTAAGTCACTGTACCGGTAGTTGCCGCGCTGACCTGATTCGGTGCAGACACCAGCGCTGCTAGTCCCGCAACCCCCGCGAGACCAGCGGTCAGTGCAATTGCCTTAGTCGATTTTCCCATACGTAAGTGCCTCCAATTTCAACATCACATTTACTGATTAAAAAAACTGCTTTAAGATTTCTTAACGATTAGTTTCAGCTTAGCACCATGCCTCGGCGTTTTCACCGAATAGGCGTTCGTTTTTGTCCAAATTGACGTGGCCAAAGGCGATAAGGCCCGTGAACAAGCGGCCTCAGCTGTCCAAGCACGTTATTTTTCATTTATGTTACAAACTGCACACAGTCTGCAACGCCAGGCGGATCATATCGTCGAAGCTGGTTTGACGCTCTTGGGCAGTCGTTTCCTCGCCGGTCACCAGGTGGTTGGACACCGTGAGAATGGCCAGCGCCCGCCGATGGTACTTCGCTGCCAGCAGATACAGCGCCGGCGTCTCCATTTCCGTCGCGAGGACCCCGTAGTCAATCAGCTTCTGCCGATCCATCTCGTCGTTGTAGAAACGGTCCTCGCCCAGCACGTTACCCACGTGGCAGCGCAGGTTTGTCTCACGCGCCAACTTGGCCGCCGTTTCCAGCAGACCGAAGTCAGCGAGCGGCGCAAAGTAGAGCCCGGCCCCGAACGTGTTCAAAACAATCGACGAATCAGTGGTTGCGCCTTGTGCCAGCACCAGGTCGCGGACCTTGACCTGCGGGGCAAGACCCCCGGTGGTGCCGACGCGGATCAGCGTTTTGACGCCGTAATCCTTCATTAACTCGGTCGCGTAAATCGAGATCGATGGGATCCCCATGCCGGTCGCCTGAACGGACACCCGCCGGCCCTGGTACGTGCCGGTGTAACCGAACGCGTTGCGCACGGTGTTGTACAGCACCGGGTCGTCCAGGTAGGTTTCAGCAATGTACTTGGCGCGCAGCGGATCCCCTGGCAGCAAAACCACGTCGGCAATCGCGTCTTTTGGCGCATCAATGTGTGTGCTCATGATTGTCCTCCATTCGAGCTATTTCAGTTCAGCCAAAAATGAGTGCCCAACGCCGGCGCCTTGAACGCCGAAGTTGTCCAGAATTGTCGCGCCCATGTCAGCAAACGGCGAGCGAATCCCGAGGCTGCCACCGCCTGGCAGGGACTTGCTGTATACGACCAGCGGCACATACTCGCGGGTGTGGTCGGTGCCGCGGAACGTGGGGTCATTGCCGTGGTCCGAGGTGATCATCAGAAGGTCGCTGTCTTGCATCGCCGCCATCAGCTCCCCGAGCTGCTTATCGAAGGCCATCAGCGCATCGCCATCGCCTTGCGCGTTGCGCCGGTGCCCGTACATGGCGTCAAAGTCGACCAGGTTGGTGAAAATGAAGCCTTCCCGAGCCGATTTGACCTGCTTGATCGTCTGGTTCATGCCGTCCTCGTTTGAGACCGTGTGAATGCCATCATCCAGGCCCTGGCCGGAAAAAATGTCGTTGATCTTACCAACGCCGTACGTCGGGATCCCGGCGGCCTGCAGCCGGTCGAGGTCCGTTGGCGCGTTTGGCATCAGCGCGTAATCGTGGCGGTCCGAAGTGCGCGTGAAATTGTCTGCCTTGTCGCCGACATACGGCCGTGCGATGACCCGGCCGATTTTGTAAGGCTGGTCGGTGGTGATGCTGCGGGCGTACTCGCAGATCTTGTACAGCTCCTTGAGCGGAATGACCGCGGTGTTAGCGGCAATCTGAAGCACGGAGTCGCCTGACGTGTAAACGATTAGGTCGCCGGTTTTCAGCTGCTCTTCGCCGTACTTTTTGATGACCTCGGTGCCGGAGTATGGCAGGTTGACGATCACCTTGCGGCCGGAAAAGTCCTCGATCTGCTTGATCAGTTTTGCGGGAAAACCTTGCGGGAAAAAGCCAAGCGGCTCGGTGACCGGCAGGCCCATCATTTCCCAGTGGCCATCCATGCTGTCCTTGCCGGCAGAAATTTCGTACATTTTGCCAAAGTAGCCGATGGGCCGCTCGATCGGTTCGACGCCCTTGATCGGCGCGTCTTCGCGAATGTTGCCCAGGCCGAGCTTCTGCCAGTTCGACAGCGCCCAGTCGCCATGGAAGAACTCGCCGATGTGACCCAGGGTGTCCGACCCCTCATCGTTGAACTTGCCGGCATCCGGCGCGGCACCGATCCCGATGGAATCCGTGACGATGCCGATGACGCGTTTAAATTTTCCCATCAGTCGATCACCCCGGCTTCCTTAAGAATGGTGACCCCGGCGCTGGCGCCAAGGCGGTCCGCCCCGGCCTCGATCAACGCCTTGGCTTCTGCATAGGAGTGAATGCCGCCGGCCGCCTTGACGCCCAGCCGCGTGCCGACCGTTTCGCGCATCAGCGCCACGTCGTGCACGGTGGCGCCACCGCTGGCAAAACCGGTCGAGGTTTTCACAAAATCGGCCCCGGCCGCTTCAGCCGCCTGGCAGGCCCGAACTTTTTCGTCATCGGAAAGCAGCACGGCCTCAATGATCACCTTGAGCACTGCCGCCTTGGCGTGCGCGGCGTCGGCCACGGCCTGAATGTCCGCCTTGACCTGATCGTCATGGCCGCCCTTGAGTTCGCCGATGTTTAACACCATGTCGACTTCCTTGGCGCCATCGTCAATGGCGTGGTTGGCCTCGTCGACCTTGATGAACGTGGTGTTTGCGCCCAGCGGAAAGCCGATAACTGTGCAGACGTTCACATCGGTGCCGCGCAAGGCGGCCGCCGCCCGCGGGACCCAGTAGGGGTTGATGCAGACGCTGGCAAAATGGTACTGCTTGGCCTGCGCGAGGACCGTGTCAATCTGATCCTGCGTGGCGTCCGGCTTGAGCAATGTGTGATCAATGTATTTCGCTAATGGCTTTTCCATGTTTTGCTCCCTCTTTTTAAATGTTCCAAACTAGTTAAATAGTACCATAGAACCGCTTTCTAAAATTGCCAAGAAACGATTCGGCTCGCATAATGTAGACGACCAAATAGGGGGAAAACGCCATGAGTTGGGCAACAAAACTAGAGTCCACGCGCGTCCTGCGCAGCTTGCGTGAGGCCTTAAAGACACTACGGCCGGTGCTGGTCATCGCGGCAGTGACACAGGCAGTCAACTTGAGCGTTGTGGTGAAGGACGGCTTTTTTGCCCAGATCTACCATCTGCGCTGGCCGCGCTTTTTGCCGGTGCTGCTCAGTAACTTGACCACCGTGCTGTGGGGCAGTCTGGCCTTGATGGTGGCGGGCCTCATGGTGGCCGAGCTGGGCCATCGGTACCTGGCCTTGACCGTGATCGGGGTGCTCAGTTTCATGGCACTGGCGACGGCGGACCCGACCCGGACGCTGAGCTGGCCGCACCTCGGCCCCAGCGCGCTGCTGCTGGCGGTAGTGGTCGCACCGCCTGTGGCCTGGCTGTTTGACCATGCGAAAAATGACCACTGGGCCGCGACCTGGCTGATTGGTCTGGTCCTGTTCGGGCTCGTGATTGGCGCCGGGGGCCGGCTGCTGGCTAACCACCTTTCCTGGTCGTGGCTGACGCTGCCGGATCTCCTGGTGCTGCCCGCTAACCTAGCGCTGACGTGGCTGGGACTGCCACCACTGCTGGCGCCGCTGACGAATTTTGCGATGAGCCCAGAAGCCGCCGCCAACTTGAACGCTGCGCTGGCCCACCCTAGTTTAAGCACCATCCCGTACCGCTTCACGACCGGCACCATCTTTGCGCCGTTTGCCAACATGGGCGGCACCGGGTCAATGCTGGCGCTAGTGCTCGCGCTTGCGCTGGTCAATCGGCGCGTCGCGGTTCCAGAGCTGGTGACGGCCACCGTCAACCTGCCATTGTTGACGCTGCTTTCGACGCCAGTCATCTTGGATCTGCGCATGCTCATCCCTTTTTTCCTGGCGCCGCTCGCCAGCAGTGGCATTGCCGCGTTGGCGCTCTGGCTGCACCTGATGCCGCCAGTGGTTTACCCCGTGCCGCCGAGCACCCCAGCGCCGCTCTTCGCTTTTTTGGGCACTAATGGCAACTGGTCAGCCCTGGTTGTCAGTCTGCTGTGCCTGGCCGCTAGTGTCGCGATTTACTACCCGTTTGTCCAGGGCTTAACTCAGGAGGCGAAGGCCGATGCGAAAATGGTTCGTTAAACTGTTGGTGTTCTGTGTCCTCCTGGTGGGAATCGGTTTTCCAGCCTACCAGTGGATGCACACCAGCGTCGAAAACGCCCGCGTCGTCCACCGCTCCCGCATGCGGCCGATTTTTCTGGTGCCAGGCAGCTCAGCCAGCCAGAACCGGTTCAATGCGCTGGTCTCCGCCCTCAACCGCCAAACCACCGGCCACAGCTACGTTAAAATCACCGTGACCGAGTCGGGTCGGCTGAAACAGTCAGGCCGCATCGCCCCTCGGGACCGCCAGCCCTACATCGTGGTCGCGTTTGCCAATAACAAGGACGGCTACCCGAACATTCAGCGCCAGGCGCGCTGGTTCAACATCGCCTTCACCGCCATGGCCAAGAAATACCACTTCGACCGGTTTTCCGCGATCGGCCACAGCAATGGCGGCCTGGTCCTGACTCTGTTTTTGGAGCGGTACATGGACCAGTCTAAGTACACCATGCAGCGCATGATCACCCTCGGCTCGCCGTATAATCTGGAAGAAAGCAAGCCCGCCAACCGCACGCAAATGCTGACGGACATGATCCGGCAGAAAAAGCGCCTGCCGGTTGATCTGACCGTGTACTCGGTGGCCGGGTCTGAGAATTACACGTCCGACGGCATCGTGCCGCTGGCCTCGGTAGACGCCGGCAAGTACATTTTTCAAAATCAGGTCAAACATTACACCATGATCACCCTGTCCGGCAGCAACGCCGAGCACAGTGATTTGCCCCAAAACCAGGAAACCATTGACCTGATCAAGCAGGACCTGCTGATCAAGAATCAGCGGCCTCAGCTGCGGCCATAACCCCCGCCTCACGCCGGTTTGCAATGAACCGGCGTGAGGCGATTTTTTCGTCCAACCAAAAAAGTCTGTCCCCCCTCAGGGAACAGACCTTAACCGAACCTCAATGACACCCTCAGCCGCCCAAGTATGCCGCGCGCACATCATCGTTTGCGAGCAGGGCCTTGCCGGTGCCGGTCATTTTGACCTGGCCGCTGGCCAGCACGTAGCCGCGGTCGGCGACCTGCAGCGCCTGGGCCGCGTTTTGCTCAATCAAAAGCACCGTCACCCCTTGGGCGTGAATGTTTTTGATGATGTCGAAGATCTTGTTGATGTAAATTGGCGCCAGCCCCATCGACGGCTCGTCCAAAAGCAGCAGCTTGGGCTTGGCCATCATGGCGCGACCCATTGCCAGCATCTGCTGCTCGCCGCCGGACAGCGTCGCCGCGTCCTGGCTGCGTCGTTCCTTCAACACCGGAAACTGGTCGTAGACGGCAGCCAGCTGCTCGTCTCGCGTCTTGGGCGACAGGTACGCACCCATCCGCAGGTTCTCGGTCACCGTCAGGCCTTCGAACACGTGCCGACCTTCCGGCACCTGCGCAATGCCGGCCGCAACGATTTTAGACGGCGACAACTTGGCCAGGTTCTGATCGTTGTATGTGATCGTGCCGGCGCTGGGCCGCAGCAGACCGCTGATGGTTTTCAGGATAGTGCTTTTGCCGGCCCCGTTGGCCCCGATCAGCGTGACGATTTCGCCGTCATTAACAGTGAAGTCGACGCCTTGCACGGCCTGAATGGCGCCGTAGTTGACCTTCAGGCCTACCACGTTAAGCATGGACGCCACCTCCCAGATATGAGTCGACCACGGCCTGGTCCTTTTGGATCTCGTTCGGGGTGCCCTCGGCGATCAGCTTGCCTTGATTCAGCACGTAAATGCGCTCGGCAATGTTCATGACCAGGCTCATGTCGTGCTCAATCAGGACCACCGTCAGCTGAAAATCGGTGCGCAGCTTGCCGATCAGCTTCATCAGCGCCGCGGTTTCCTCTGGGTTCATCCCCGCCGCCGGCTCATCGAGGAAAATGATTCGCGGCGACGTCGCCGTCGCGCGGGCGATCTCCACCCGCCGCTGAGTCCCGTATGGCAGGTTGCCGGCGTCGTAGTCGGCCACGTCTGTCAGGTCAAACTCGCGCAGCAGCGCATCGGTCCACGCCCCCACCTTGGCCTCTTTTTTGTAGTAGGCAGGCAGGCGGAAAATCTCGGCAAAGAAGTTTTCCGTGTACCGGTGCGTCATCGCCGCAAGCAGGTTGTCGCGAACGGACAGGTTAGCAAACAGCCGAATGTTTTGAAAGGTGCGCGCCAGGCCCAGCTTGGCCACCTGGTATGGCTTGTGGCCGAGCAGGGAAATGGTGCCAGTCGCCGTGGTCAGCGTGATCTTGCCAGAAGTGGGCGGGATCACCCCGGTCAGCATGTTGAACAGCGTGGTTTTGCCCGCGCCGTTCGGGCCGATCAGGGCCACCAGCTCACCGTCGTCCACGTGCATGTCGACGTTTGACACGGCGTCCAGGCCGCCAAACTTTTTACTCAGATTCGTGACTGTCAGCAGTGCCATGGCGGACTCCTTTCTTTTCAAACAGTTTGCGAATGGACACCTCGTAGCGGCCGAGTAGCCCGCTTGGCTTGAAGACCATGATCAAGATCAACGCCAGCGCGTAAATCACCATGCGCAGGGTGCCAAAGCTTTGCAGCACGGTGTCGAGCACGCCCAGCACGGTCGCGGCCACAAAGGTACCAGTGATTGAGCCGACCCCGCCCAGCACCACAATGATCAGGATCGAAATCGAGTTCATGATGCCAAAATCGCTCGGGGCGATGGTTTGGATGTACACCGCGTGCAGAGAGCCGGCGACGGCCGCCGTGGCCGCGCCCATCACGAAGGCAGCCAGCTTCCACTTGGTCGGGTTGATGCCCACCGCCTCGGCGGCGATGTCGTCTTCGCGAATCGCCTGAATCGCGCGCCCAGCGCGGCTGCGGGCGAAGTTGACGATCATCAGGGTCGTCAGGCACACCAGCACGTAAACGGTCGGCCAGTTGGCCAGCGCCGGAATGTTGTACATCCCCGCCGCGCCGTTGGTGATCTTCAGGTTGTTCAGAACCACGCGGATGATCTCAGACGCGCCCATCGTGGCAATCGCAAGGTAGTCCCCGCGCAGCCGCAGTGTCGGAATGCCGATGATCACCGCGACGACCATAGCGATCACGACCCCGACGGCCATCGACAGGTAAAAGCCAAGCGCATTGCCCAAGTACTGGGTAATGATGGCCGTGGCATAGGCCCCAAGCGCCATAAAGCCGGCGTGGCCCAGCGAGAACTGGCCGGAAAACCCGATAATCAGGTTCAAGCCGGTGGCCAAGATGATGTTGATGCCAATGGTGACCAGCATGTTTTCGATGAAACTATTGATCACACCGACCACGATCAGTTCATTGATCAGGTAGAAGCCGGCAACGGCGATCGCCAGCCAGACCAGCGCTGCTTTCCATCTTGCTGCCATGCTCACACCTTCTCCTTCACGTTTTTGCCAAAGATCCCGGCCGGCAGGACCACGAGGATCACGATGAGGACCACGTAAACCGCCGCGTCCTTATACGCCGACAACCCGATCGCCTGCACGAAGGTTTCCAAAATGCCGATGAGAAATCCGCCGAGCGCGGCGCCTGGAATCGACCCGATGCCGCCGACAACCGCCGCCACGAAGGCCTTGATGCCGGGCACCATGCCCATCAGGGGGTCGATCGAGTTGTAATACAGTCCGATCAGGACGCCGGCCGCCCCGGCCAAGGCGGAGCCCAGGCCGAAGGTGAAGGAAATGACGTGGTTGGGATTGATGCCGACCAGCTCGGCGGCCTCTTGGTCGACCGCCACGGCCCGCATCGCCGTCCCCATTCGGGTGTGCTGCACAATAAGCTGCAGCGCAACCATCAGGAGCAGCGACACCGTCACGATCAGCAGCTGAATGTTGGTCACCGCCACGCCGAACACGGTGAAGCGGTGCGAGGCCACCACCTGCGGGAAGTTGCGGGTGTTGGCACCGAACAGGAAGGACATGCCGTTTTCAAGGAAGTACGAGACGCCAATCGCCGTGATCAGCGCAGTGATCCGCGGCGAGTTGCGCAGCGGCTTGTATGCGAGATATTCGATCAGCATCCCCAGGGCGGCGCAAATGACCATTGAAGACACCAAAGCCACGCCGAAATCGACGTGGTATTGGTTGATCACATAGTAGCCCCAAAAGGCCCCAATCATATAAATGTCCCCATGCGCAAAGTTGATCAGCTTAATGATCCCGTAGACCATGGTGTAGCCGAGGGCCAGCAGCGCGTAAATGCTGCCGAGACTCAAGCCGTTGATCAATTGCTGGAAAAAGGTTTGCACGAGAGCGCCTCCTATGGGTTGGTGCAACAGGGTTAATTTGCCCGCTCCACCTAATTAACAATTACTTCTGTTCGACAGCGGATACGACCTTGCCGTTGGTCAGCTTTTCGATCATGATCGGCTTTTCCGGATCATGCGTCTTGTTGACGGTCATGGCACCGGTCACGGCTGGCATGTTCTTGATCTTGGCCAGGGACTGCGCGATCTTGACGGAATCGGTGGATTTGGCATCCTCGATCGCCTGCTTAACCATCAGGACCGAATCGTAAGCCAGCGCGGAGAAGGTCGGCGCGTCGGTGTGATACTGCTTCTTGAAGTCAGCCATGAAGGTCTGGGCCATTTTGTTCGTGGAACCAGACTTGGTGGAAAATGGCGTGGTGTAGTAAATGTCAGACGCGTTTTCGCTGCCAGCGATTTCAGCCAGCTTCGGGTCTGCCATGCCGTCGGAGCCGATGATCGGCACGTCGATGCCCATCGAGCGGGCCTGTTTGATGATCAGGCCGGCCTCAGAGTAGTAACCCGGAACGTAAATGGCATCGATATTCTTATTCTTGATCCCGGTCAGCAGGGCGTTGAAGTCCTTGTCGCCTTCGGAGAAGGACTGCGTCGAGACAACGCTGCCCTTGAAGGCGGACTTGAAGGCCTTGGCGAGCCCGGTGCCGTAATCGCTTGAGTTGTCTTCAAGAATCGCGACGTTCTTGGCCTTCAGGGTGTTGTTGGCAAAGTGCGCTGCGGTTTCGCCCTGGAAGTTATTTTCAAAGCAGGCGCGGAACACGTACGGCTGAACCTTGCCGTTTTTCTGCAGGGTGTAATCCGGGTCGGTCGCACTTGGGGAAACGGATGGCACCTTGGCCTTGGTGATGTTCGGGATCGCCGCGGTCCCGTCGTTGGTGGTGGCGGGGCCGACAATCGCGGAGACGCCATCAGACCCAGCGAGCTGGGCGGCAACAGAGCTGGAACCGGAAGTCGTGGACTTGTTGTCGCGGATCACAGTCTTGATCTTCATCTTCTTGCCGTTGACCCTGATCCCACCGTCTGCATTGATCTGCTTAACTGCCAAGTCAAAGCCCTGCTTCATCTGGTTACCATAGCCGGCAGCGGCGCCGGACAGCTCCATGTTCATGCCGATCTTCACGGTGTTACCCGTACTGGAATTGCCTTTATCGCCGGCGGAAGTCGTCGCACACCCAGCCAGAGCAATGGCACTCACGGCCGTGATCGCGCCCAGCATCACTTTTCTCATCGAAATCTTCATAACTGATCTCCCTTTTCCCTTAAGTGTCAGATGCTTTTCAAAAAAAGTGGCCTCATCATTGATGAGGCCGCATCTGGCAGGCCCCATCATCACGCGAATGAGGGCCTGTTCACATCAGCTTGCGCTAACGGACCGGGTCCTACTCGAGCAACAACAAGGCCAAACTGCGGAAAGAGCGAGCCGCACAGAACTGATCGATTGATTGTTTCATGAAAGCTCACCCCTCCTTAAATTAGTTAATGATTAGAATTTACACCAACTACTCATTATCGTCAACCGCTATTTTAAAATTTGCCAATAAAAACCACCCGTCGAACGGGTGGTTTTCTCTGGGGCTATAAGCCCCTGTTGCTGGCTGCGTCTCAAGGCGCTG
>NZ_RHOL01000033.1 GCF_003946465.1 Lacticaseibacillus hegangensis
ACCGCCGTATACGGAACCGTACGTACGGTGGTGTGAGAGGTCGGTAGCCGAATTAATCGGCTACCTCCTACTCGATTTTCCTGCTAACAAATGGGCTTAGCCCGCAGGAATACGCTCTTGTATAGCACAATCGCGCAAATGGCGGCGAGGATCGGCGCCAATACCGGCACCCACGCGTAGCCCCAATCCGAACTGCCTTTATGCTTCAGCGGGAGTAGTGCGTGCAGCAGGCGCGGGCCAAGGTCACGCGCCGGGTTCAGCGCTGGACCAGTCGGCCCCCCGAACGAGGCGACCAAGGTGCCGACCAGAAAGCCGAGAGCCATATGGGCAGTCCCCAGATTGTTTTGAAAGAAGGGTGCCTTGGTGATACCGAGTGCGCCGAAGAACAGAATGAAGGAACCAATGAATTCGTTGATGAAGCCGTTCAGCTTGCTCGACGTCGCGTTGATGGTGGAAAATGTGCCCAGGATGTGGCGCGGATCAGTTGTGAGGTCGTAGTGCGGCTTGTACGCTGCCACCACCCACAGTTGGCCAAACATCGCACCGGCAAACTGTGCGATCAGGTAAGGCACCACTTCCGCCCAGGGGAACATGCCGGCGACGGCGAGGCCGATGGTGAAGGCGGGGTTGATGTGGTTGCCGGAGATTCCGCCGATCATCATTGCCGGGATCATCACCCCGGCGCCGTACCCCACGGCGATCAGCATCCAGTCCGAGCCGTTGCCCTTGGTGCCTTTCAAATCCACATTTGCCACTGAGCCGTTGCCCAGTGCCACCATGATGGCGGTCCCCATGAACTCTGCAAAGAGTCGGGTCCAAAGATCATAAGTCATTTTCCTGCCTCCATTGAATTTTCTGAAAATTGCAGTGACATGCTATTCAGTTTATCAAGCGATAAGAAAATAGTAAACAAGGTTTGTGAAAAATGCAAGCGTTTTCAACTAATGAAATAACGCACAAGCTAAAACCGTCGCGGCAAATTTCACAAGTCCCAATTGCTTTCATGGCAGACTTTGTAAGCCGACGACGATTTAATGAAAATGGTTTCATTTTTACTTCATATGAAGAAAATATAACGTCAATTACTGACTCTTTGTGCTCAAACACACTTTCAGGGAGTATACTAACATTGGAATGAATCTAATTAGGAATGCTGTGTGGGGACAGCGACATGGAGGGGTGAGCAATGAAAGTCGTCATTTTTTCTACCTGTATCGTGGACTTATTTTTCCCCAACGTTGGCAAGGCGATGGTGGAGGTCTTGGAGCGGTTCGGCTGTGACACGGAAATGCCCGTCAAGCAGATCTGCTGCGGCCAGCCGACCTTTAACTCCGGCTACGTCAAGGAGACCCAGCCGGTCTTTAGGAACCAGATTGACGCGCTGCTGAGCATTGATGCGGATTACATCGTGGGGCCGGCTGGTTCGTGCGTGAACATGCTGCGCGAATTTCAGGTGCAGCTCAAGGACGACCCTGAATACGCGGAGAAGGCAAAACAGGTCGCGGCCAAAACCTGGGAGTTCTCCCAGTTTCTGTACCGCGTCCTGGGCGTGCTCGACGCTGGGGCGGAGTTGGACGCGACGGCCACGTATCACCGGTCATGCCACATGACCCGGCTGCTGGGTGAGCGCACCAGCCCGTTTGTGCTGCTGGATCACGTGAAGGATCTGAAGATGGTCCCGCTGCCTCACATTGAGAACTGTTGCGGGTTCGGCGGGTTGTTTTCCGTCAAGGAGCCTGAGATCTCTAAGCAAATGGTCGATGAAAAAGTTGACGACGTGATCTCAACCGGCGCCAGCGTCTTGATCTCGGCTGACCCGGCCTGCTTGATGAACATCGCCGGCCGGTTCAACCGGCGCGGAGAGAAAATCAAAATCATGCACATCGCTGAGGTGCTCAATCACAATGTCGACCCGAGTCGCGTCAAGTACGTCCCGGAAGCCGAGCGCGATGAGCTGTACGCAGGCGGCTACAACCAAGGCTTTACGCAAAGCGACGTGAAAAAGGAGGTGGGCGCATGACCATCAAAACCTCGAACGAGCCGTTCTTGACTCGCCTGAAGGAATCCGAGCAGGACACCTTCATGCAAAAAGCGGTCGCCAAGGCGCAGGATGCTCAGTGGGACAAGCGTACGGCCGCGCGCAACGAGCTTGGCCACTGGGAGCAGTGGCGAGACCTTGGTGAACAGATCCGCCAGCATGTGATTCGCTACCTGCCGGATTACCTGGAAGAGTTCGCCGACAACATTGAAAAGCACGGCGGCCACGTCTTCTTTGCCAAGACCGACAAAGAGGCCAGCGACTTCATCAAGCACCTGGCGGAAGAAAAGCAGGTGCACCACGTGGTCAAGTCCAAGTCGATGGTGACCACTGAGATCGATTTGGACAAGGAGCTGCTGAAGATTCCGGGGCTGTCGCTGCTGGAAACGGACCTTGCGGAGTTTATCTTGCAGGAAGATGACTGGGACGAACCGACCCACATCGTCTTCCCAACGCTGCACAAGAACCGTGATCAGATTCGGACCATTTTTCAAAAGCTGGGCTACACCGGCGACAACGATCCGCAGCACCTGGCCCGCTTTGCGCGAACCTACCTGCGCGCCTCGTTTCTGAAGGCAGACATGGGCATCACCGGGTGCAACTTCGGCGTGGCCGATTCCGGCTTGATCAATCTGGTCACCAATGAAGGCAACGCGGATCTGGTCATGGCCATTCCCAAGACCCAAGTGGTCGTGATGGGGATGGAGCGCCTGGTGCCAAGCCTCAAGGAGGCCGAGGTGCTGGATAACATGCTGGCCCGCTCGGCAGTTGGGCAGAAGCTGACGTCCTACTGCAGCTTCTCCACCCGTCAGGTCAGCGGCGAAAGTGATGGGCCTGAGGACTTTTATGTGGTGATTGTGGACAATGGCCGCAGTAATGCCCTGGGCACCCCATTTGAACCGGTGCTGCAGTGCATCCGCTGCGGGGCCTGCCTCAACGTCTGCCCAGTCTACCGGCACATTGGTGGCCACGGCTACGGGTCGATTTATCCCGGCCCGATTGGCGCGGTCCTGTCGCCGGTCCTGCGCGGCTATGAGCAGTTTGGCGACCTGCCGTTTGCGTCGAGTCTGTGCGGGGCCTGCACCGAAACCTGTCCTGTGCGGATTCCGCTGCATGAGCTGCTGATCAAGCACCGGCAAGTCATGATGAACAAGCTGCACACGGACAAGTCGTTCAACAACGTGATCATGAAGGGCATTGGGGTTGCGACTTCGACGCCGGCGATGTTCCGCATGGCCCTGACGGCAGATCACGTCGCCATGGCGCCCTTGACCAAGCATGCGCCGATCACCGTCGAAAACGAATATCCGGAAGGCATTATCAGAAAGGCACCGTCCATGGCCAAGGGCTGGACCGACGTGCGCGATTTGCCGGAAATGCCAAAGCACAGCGAGAACTTCCGGAGCTGGTTTAAGCAGCATCACAAGGAGCAGGAGGCGAAGCAAGATGACTGAGCGTGAGGCGTTTCTTGAGGGACTGGCGAAAAAGGCCGGCCGGCCGCGTCATCAGCTTAAAGACCATCCGTTGGTGCCGGTGAATGACCTGCCGGAAACCACACTGGCCGACAAATCACCTGCGGAGCTGGCTGCGCTGGCCAAAACGAATAGCGAAGCCGTCCATGTCACCTACCAGACGACGACCACCAAGGACCTGCCTGCCGCACTAGATGCTTTTATTCAGGCCAAGGCCGCCAAAACCTTGCTGCTGCCAACGACTGATGCCTACCAACGGTTTGGGTTGGAAGACTGGCGTCAGCAGGTCCAGCCGACCCCGACTTACTGGGTTCCAGGCGCCGGCCGTGAGGCAAATCTAAAAGCGGCCGCCAGCGCAGAGGCGGCGATCGGGTTTGCCGACTTCCTGCTGGCCGAATCCGGCACAATTACTGCGGCCACAACGCCAGGGCAGGGGCGGGCCTTCCATTTTCTGCCGACTCATTACCTGGCCGTTATTCCGGCGAGTCGGATCGTCGCGCGCTCGCGCCAAGCCGCCGACTGGTACGACCGTGAAATCAAGGCTGGCCGGTTGCAGACGTCGAACATCAACTTCATCACCGGCCCGTCCAACTCCGGTGACATTGAAATGGTGCTGATTGTCGGCGTCCACGGGCCGCTTGATATGACCTACCTCGTCGTGGAAGACCAGTAACGCATGCAGGCCGGATGACACAATTTAATTGTCATCCGGCCTGTTATGGTTTCTTCACACACTTTAAAAAGCCGCAAAGGTGGCCTTATGGGAGTGCTTTCATCGCCCGATTCCGGTAGAATAGAGCCGTACCGAAAAAGGAGCGATTCGATTTGATCAATCAAGCGATCGACCACATGATGACCGAAAACCGCAGTCATTTCCTGATCCCAGGGGAAATGATCGCCAGTGTGAACGAGGATAACTCGCTGCGCCACGCCTTCCTCGTGCTCACCAAGGTGCGCTACGCCAAGATTCCCGTCCTGGACAACGATGACCACTTCAAAGGGTTGTTGTCGCTGGCCATGATCACGGATAAAATGCTCGGCCTTGATGAGATCACAGCCAAGCCGCTCGATGAGTTCTGCGTGCGCGACGTGATGGAAACTGGCGTCGCGACGATCGATGACCCTTACAACATTGAAGAAGTCCTGCACGCATTGGTGGATAGCGCGTTTCTGCCCGTGGTGCAAGACGATGGCACCTTCACCGGCATTGTCACGCGTCGTGAGGTCATGAAGGGCATCAATTACATCGGGCATAACCTCGACAAGCAGTACGTGATTACCGAAAAAGAGCCAGCAACCCCTCATCATTAAAAAAACGGCCCGCGAAATGCGGGTCGTTTTTTAGGCGAAGCGGCGGCCTAAAATGGCGAGACTGCGGCGCTGGCCATCCAGTTCAGCGACGTCCGGCAACAGGCCCCAGCGGCTGAACCCATTTTTTGCAAACAGCCCGAGACTGGGCTGATTGTGGGCGAACACGAAGGCGACCAGCGCTTGCAGATCCAACTCTGGCAGGGCAGCGAACACATGGGTCAAAGCCTGTTGACCGAGGTGCTGATGGTGGTGCGTCTGCTCGATGTAAATACTGATCTCCGCCGTGTGTCCGTACGCCGGGCGGCCGTAGAAATCTTCCAGGCCGACCCAGCCAACAAGGTGGTTGGCTTCTTTCATCGCCCATAGGGGGCGCCGGTTGGGGTCAAACGCCGCAAACCACGCTTTGCGCGAGGCAATGCTGACCGGCTCAAGGTCGGCGGTCGCCAGCCGGCCGGGGATGCTTTGATTGTAGATGGCAACAATTGTCGGCAGTTCCTGCAGCGTCGCAAATTCAAAACGAAGGGTCAAGTTCTGCACCACCTTTTTGATATTGGCTCGATTATAGAAAAGTGGCGAGCAAAAGGAAAGCCGCGCCGTAAAAAAAATCCCCGCACAGGCGGGGAGGCCGTTCGAGCATTCATTATATGTTGCCGCCGGTTATTTGCCGGCGGGCCGGTCCAAAAACATGGTGGCGAGCACCCCGAAGACGATGCTGACCAGCACGGTCGCCGCGGCTGCGAGGCCGCCGTTGGCTGGCCAGTAAGGCTGCAGGCCAGTTTGAATCAGGATGAGCACCGCTGCCAAGACGATTCCAATCACAGCGTAGTAAACCTGCCCCTCATAGCGCGCAAGCAGCGCCTCCATGATTTTGGCGATGATGAGCAGCCCAACCACGGCGCCCATCATGAACGGCACCAGCAGCAGCACAGTTTGCAGGCGCACGGCCAGCTTGGCCCAGTCGCCGGCAAGCAGTGCCGATAGCGAAGGACCCAGCGCCGCGACGGCATTGTAGACGGTGCCGTACTGATTGATCACCATCAGCATGATGGAGCCGGAGATGCCGGGAATTGCCATGAGTGCGACGGCAAAGACGCCGGCAAAGGCCATGGTCAAACCGTCGCCAAGCCCGTTCAGCCGCGTCAGTGCAATCAGATTCTCTGGCTTTTCGCCGCCCACCTGCGCCAGCCCGTAAATTACGGCGAAGCCCAGCACCGGCAGCAGCAGATACCAGGGGCGGAAAGTTACCTGGCGAAGCTTGCGCCAGACGAACGGGCCAATGCCCAGCACCAGCCCGATGAAAAAGCCATAGCTGGCCAGGGGCCAAGTGTTAGTGAGCACCAAGACGGCCCGTGTTGAAAGCAGGACGCCGACCACTGCGCCCAAGCCAACCGGGACCAGCAGTTTGGCGTGCTGCTTTGGGGCCTCTTTGAAATGGTTGACCGCTTTGAGCAGGCGGTCGTACAGCCCGACCACTACGGCAAAGATACTGCCGGACAGGCCAGGGATCACCAGGGCGATGCCGATCAGGGCTCCTTTTATCGCGTTGAGCAAAAGCACTCCTCCAATTGATTATTTGGTCAGCGTCAAAGCAGCGCTGGGCAAATCGATGCCCGCCTTGTGCAACGCCTCAATGTAAGCAGCGAGAAACTGCCGCTGGACCGCCAGCTGTTCGCCATTTTGCGTCAGGAATTTGACTTGGTAGGCAAAGCTGCCATTGCCGGTTTCGGTCATGCCGAGCACCTCAGGGCCTTGGCGAATCGCTTTGACCTTTGGCACCAGCTGGTCGTTGACCTGGTCGATCACTTCTCGGACCGCAGTGAGGTCGGCGTCGGCACGCATGGGCAGGCTGACTAGCGCTTGCATGTTGCTGCGCGACAGGTTAGACACGATGGTGATGTTGCGATTGGGGATGTAGTTGATGGTCCCGTCGTAGCTTTTCACGATCGTGGTGCGCAGGCCGACTGCCGTGACGGTGCCGGTGACTGCACCCAAGCGGACGGCGTCGCCCACATCGATTTGGCCTTCAAGCAAAATGAAGAAGCCGGTGACCACGTCGGCCACAAAGCCCTGCGCGCCGAGGCCCAAGGCGATGCCGACAATCCCAGCACCAGCCAGCAGGCTGCCGACCGGCACGCCAAGGACGCTGAGAATCGCGTACATGTAGAAGAAAAAGACAGTGTAGCCCAAAACGTTGATGCTCAGGGTGTGCATAGTCTTCGACCGGGTGCTGGAGACGCCAGGGCGGTTGGTGTAGGATTTGAAGCCGCGGTTAATCAAGCGCTTGCCGATGCTGTTGACCAGCAGGAACAGGATGGTAAAAAGGACGATTTCCAGCGCCGTCCCCAAAATTTTGTCCAGCACCTGACTCCAGTTGATTCGCTGAAAATAGCGGATCCAGGCGCTGGGCTGTGCAGTCACAGCGGTGGTAAAAGTAATATATCTCACGTTTATCGCTCCTTATGTTCCTTATAGTGTACCAAATCCCGAGGGGCTGCGCCTAGGCTGGCGTTTGAGCAGGGCAGAAACTTAGCGAAACGTTTGCCGCGCCTTGGCAATGATGATATTCTAATTGTATACGCATGCAGAACTTTTGTATGCTAAAGGAGGGTGTTGCATGTCAGGAGCAGAAGTTGCCGGCGTGATTGCCGCGGTCGCCTTTTTGATCATTGCCTTGGCGGTCGCAATCATCGCGATCCGCCTGTCAGGGGTCACCAAGGAAATTAAGCAGACGGTTACGGAAGTGAATCACACGCTGGATACGGTCAACGGTGAGATCAAGCCGTTAACGAATGAAATCGAGGCGCTGTTGACCAAGTCCAACGTGCTGTTGAATGACGTTAATGGCAAGGTCGCAGCCATCGATCCTGTGTTCACGGCGATCGGTGAGCTGGGCGAAAGCGTGTCTGACTTGAACACCTCGACACGGAACCTGGCCGAAAAGGTGACTAGCGGCGCCAAAAGTGGTGCCAAGGTCACGGTGGCGGCTAAGGTTGGCCAAAAGGCCATGAGTATGTTTACCAAGAACAAGGACACAGAGACGAAAACACATTAGGAGGCATTGATATGTCAAAGAAGAGTCATTTCTTATTGGGCTTTGTTTTAGGCGCAGCCAGTTCGCTGGCTGCCACCTACCTGTTGACCCCGCAAACCAGCGATGAACTGAAGGAAAAGTTCGCCAAGACCAAGGATGACTTGGCTGACCGCGCGGCGGACTACTACGACTACGCTAAAGACGCGACGGCCGAATGGCGTGAATCCGCACAGGGCGTCGTTGCCGACCTGAAGCAGAAAGCCAGCACCAAGGGCGAAGACGGGGATGTTGCCAGCTATGACGATGCAACCCAGGCCCTAAAAGACCAGCTGACTGACGCACCAGACACCCCGAGCACAGATGCGTTTGACGACATCGTCCTGGATGGCAAGAGTGCTTTTGCCCAGGCCAAGGACGAAGCTGAAACCGCCGCAGATGACGGGGTCCTGGACGCCAATGAGGCTCAAGCTGATGCCGATCTGGCAGCGGCCAGTGCTGCAGATGACGCTGCGGAAAACGACGAAGACCCGTCGCTGCCTGCAGACGACGACCAGCCCCAAGCCTAACCGATTACCAATTTCTCGCAAGCCGCCCCTTCTCGGGCGGCTTTTTTTGACGCAAAAAAAACCTGCAGGCGCAGGCCCACAGGTACTGATTATATAGAGTTACTTTGAAGCTTTCTTGGAGTCTTTAGCTTCCTTGCGCACACGCGCATGTTCTGCAACTTGCTCGATGTGCTGGTGCATCAGCTTCAACATCAGGTCATTCGGCAGACCCATTTGTGGGCTCATCGCACGTTCGATATCAGATACAGGCATAATCTCGTTCCTCCTCGTTCCTTATTTTTCATCATAACCATAACGTGCTAGGCGAAAATGTGCAAATAATAAATACATTAGTTTTCATGTGTCTGTCAAGCGTAGACAGCGGTCTAATCTTAACCCCACAAAGGTTGTCGCAGTGGCTTCTCTAAAGGCTTCACAAGCCCTTGTCCTCAGGGGGTAAAGGGCTGATGCTTAGAATCTCATTTTTGCCTCATCGTTTATTTGACCCTCAATTATGGTCGCATTTTCACGGCAGCTGCTGCTTTCAATAACAAAGCGTGACGGCCCGGGGGAAAGCAGATGAAAAAAGGCTCGGCACTTACGCCGAGCCTGAACCCTAATCGATGACGGTGTATGCCTTTGGCGTGTGAGTGAACGGCTCACAGCCGGTTTCGGTGACGTGCACGCAGTCTTCAATGCGGACGCCGGCCACGCCGGGCACATAGATGCCGGGTTCAATCGAGAAGCACATCCCCGGTTGCAGCGCCATCTGGTTGCCCGCCATGATCGACGGAAACTCGTGAGTCGACATGCCGATGCTATGGCCAAGCCGGTGGTTGAAATACTCACCGTAACCGGCCCGGTCGATGATGTCCCGGGCGATTTTGTCGAGTTCTTCGGCGCGCATGCCGGGACGCACGGCGGCTTGAGCGGTGAGCTGCGCTTCCAGGCAGACCTTGTGCAGCTCCTGGGCTTTGGCCGAGACGCCTTGGCCAAACGCGACGGTGCGCGTCGCGTCGCTCATGTAGCCGTGATTGTTCGTGCCCAAATCAAACAGCACCAGCTCGCCGGGCTTGATTGCGACTTGCTCGGGGCCGCCATGAGGGTCGGCCGCGTCCTCGCCGGCTTGCACAATGGTGTCAAAAGACATGTGCATGACGCCTTCCTTCATCATGGCGTATTCGATTTCGGCGACCACCTCCTGTTCGGTGATCCCCGCCTTGAGCGCCGCAAAGCCTGCCGCAAACGCGCGGTCTGCCTGGCGACCGGCTTCTTCCATCGCGGCGATCTCCGCCGGCGTTTTGATCAGCTGGAGGCCTTCGATGAAGCGGCTCGCATCAGCGGCAAAGGTGGCCTGAGGGAACTGCTGCCGAATGGCTTCGAATTTAAAGACAGACAGGTCGTCTTTTTCAATGCCCCACTTAAGCGGTTGGGCGACACGCTGTTTGATTGCGTCGGCGATCAGGGTGAAGGGCGCCTCGTGGTCCAGGTAGCCGGCGACGGCATACGGCCACCCCGCCTTTTTGACCGCCTCGATCGATAGAGCCGGCACGAATAGCAGCGGCTCCGCATCAGGGAAGACAAACAGCCCGGTGATTCGTTCCTCGGGATCGGAGAAGAAGCCGGTAAAGTAGTTGATATTTGTGTAATTGCTGATGTAGGCAACATCAAGCTGCTGGGCTTGCACCCAGGCCTGAAGGCGAGTCAGATGGTCATTCATGATGGTGTCCTCCTAGGAAATTTTTGCCTCGTTAGTATATCACAGCCGCGCGGTGGCGGCTTTCTGAAAAAGCCTTATGAAAATTACCGTGAAAAATTCAGTAAAACGCTTGCATTGCTGATTTACTTTTGCTACAGTATATTGGAAATTAACGCAGGCTCAGCGCCTGTGTGAGGAGCGAAACAAAAATGGAAAAACAAACGATCACGATTTATGACGTTGCACGCGAGGCCGGCGTCAGCATGGCGACGGTTTCACGGGTAGTCAATGGCAACCCGAATGTGAAGCCTGCGACCCGCAAAAAGGTCCTAGAAGTCATCGATAAACTGGATTACCGGCCAAACGCGGTGGCGCGTGGCCTGGCGTCCAAGAAGACGACCACCGTCGGCGTCATCATTCCCGATGTCACCAACATGTTCTTCTCCAGCCTGGCGCGCGGGATCGATGACGTGGCGACGATGTATAAGTACAACATCATCCTGGCCAACTCAGACGAGAACTCGCAAAAAGAGGTTCAAGTCCTCAACACTTTGCTGGCCAAGCAGGTGGATGGCCTGATCTACATGGGCAACGACATTTCTGACAACATTCGCCAGGAGTTCTCTCGCAGCAAGACGCCGATCGTTTTGGCCGGCTCCGTTGATCCTGACGAACAGGTTGGTTCGGTCAACATTGATTATGTCGCCGCGGTTGAAGCGGCGACAACACAGCTGATCAACGCCGGCTCCAAGCAGGTGGCGCTGGTCACGGGGCCTTTGAACCAGCCGATTAACGGCCAGTACCGCCTGAAGGGCTACAAGCAGGCGCTGGAAAAGGCCGGGCTGGCTTACGACGAGAGCTTTGTCTTTGAAACTGAGACCAGCTATCATGCCGGGTTGTCTCTGTTCAACCAGCTGAAAAAGGCTGGCGCGAACGCGGCCGTGGTCGGCGACGACGAGGTTGCCGTGGGTGTCTTGGACGGTGCCCTTGACGCTGGGGTCAAGGTGCCTGCCGACTTCCAGATCATCACGTCAAACAACACCAAGTTGACGGAGATGGCACGCCCGCAGCTGACCTCAATCGATCAGCCGCTGTATGACATCGGGGCCGTGGCAATGCGCCTGCTCACCAAGATGATGAACAAGGAAGACATTGACGAGAAGACCATTCGTTTGGGCTTTGACATCACGACTCGCAAGTCGACCCGCTAATGAAAGCGAAAGCACCCGGCAACCAGATTCTGGTTGCCGGGTGCTTTTTTAGTCTGGATTTATTCTGGCGGCGCGGCAGCTTCGCTGCTGGCTTCGCTGCTGCTGACTTCGCTTTCGCTTGACGGGCTGGAAGCACTAGAAGCACTGCTGCTGCTCGATGAGGCGTCTGCCTGCTCTGGCTTGTCAGCGGACCCGTTCAGGCCGGCCCAGAAATCGGCGTAATTCTGGGCGGTGCCGCCGATGCCGAACTGCGCCGAGGTGACACCAGGGGTGAAGTTGTAGTAAAGACTCGTCGTGGTGGGGCCGGTCAAATTGAGGGTCGTGCCCCCAATCGTGACGGCGCCGTTTTTCTCACCGGTCTGACTGTTGACGGCCACGGCGCGGACGCCGCTGGGCTGGCTCATGGCCGCGTTCACTTTGAACTTATCCGGAATGTAGCGATACGCGGCGTTGGCCAGCGCAGCCCAGTAGCGCTGATTGATGGTGGAGCCGCTTGAGTTCATCACGTGGTTGGCGCCATTGTTGTTGTCATACCCCATCCAGCTGGCCATGGTGATGCCAGGGGTGGAGCCAATGAACCACAGGTCCTTGTAATCGTTCGAGGTCCCGGTCTTGCCGATCAGGTTGGCCGCGTTAAAGGCGACGTTGCCGCCAGCGGTCGTGCCGGTCCCAGAGGTCACCGTTTGGTGCAGCATTTGGCTGAGAATGTAGCTGGTGGCCTTTGAGAAGACTTGGCGCGGCTGCTCCTTGTGCTGATAGATGACCTTGCCAGTGGGATCCACGATTTTATCGATCACGTAGGGGGTGACGTTAGTGCCGCCGCGCGCAAACGTGGCAAAGGCGCCGGCGGCCTCTTGAACGGTTTCGCCGTACTTGGCGCCGCCCAAAGCCAAGCCCAGGTTGGCGTAGTCGTCGTCGGTCAAACTGGTGACGCCCATTTTCTGCATGTAGGACTTGACGTTGACCTTTTTCATCACTTCGTTGTATAAGTTGACGGCGGGAATGTTGTAGGAATTCTTCAGGGCCGTTGTCGCGTCGACGAACTTGTTCAAAATCACACCGCCATAATCGGTGACGGAGTACCCGGCAAAGTTGGTCTTAAAATCGGCCAGCATGGTCTTTGAGCCGATCAACTGATTCTCAACGGCCGGGCCATAAACCACCGTCGGCTTGATCGATGAGCCCGGGCTCCGCTTCGTGTAAATGTGGTTGATTTCACCCGCAGTCCCGCCGACAAAGCCGAGAATGGCGCCGGTCTGGTTATCCAGCAATACGCTCCCATTTTGGACGGGCTGGGGGACCTGCGAGTAGCCGCCAGTGGTGGGATCTTTGACGTAATTCGTATAGGTGGGGCCAAAGGTGCCCTTGTACTGGGCGACGACGCCTTGCATCGCGTCGTACACTTGCTTGTTGATGGTCGAGTGCACCTGGTAGCCGCGCGTGGTGAGCTGCTGGCCGGCCTCTTTTTCGTAGGTCGCCTTCAGGTCCTCATTTTTGGCCAAGTCTGCGGCTGTGTGCCCATCGGCCTTGGCCAGCTGGCGGCCCAAAATGGTCTTGGCTTCCGATTCGACCATATTGTAGACGTAGCTGGAAGAGTGGCTGGTGTCGTTGGCACTGCCCGGCTGCAGGAAAGCGGCCTTGAGGTCGAAGCCGCGCGCTTCTTGGTACTGCTTTTCGGTGATGGTCCCAGCGCGGTACATGCGAAACAGGACTGTTTTTTGCCGGTTGAGACCGGGGGTCAAGTCGCGCTTGAAGGCGCCGGTGTTCTCATACGGCGTGTAAGCGGAAGGACTTTGCGGCAGGCCGGCGATAAACGCGCTTTCGGCGAGGTTCAGGTCCTTGGCATTCTTGCCAAACAGGCCTTGCGCCGCGGTTTGTACCCCTGCAATGTTTTGGCCCTTGTTGTTGCGCCCCAAGGTGATGATGTTGAGGTATTCCTCAAGCACCTGCGCTTTGGTGTAGTACTTGTTCAGGCGCAAGGCGAGCACGATCTCGGTGGCCTTGCGCTTAAAAGTCGTCTGCGAGTTCAGAAATTGGAGCTTAACGACCTGCTGGGTCAGTGTCGAGCCGCCGGTTTGCCCGCCCAGGCCGGTCAGCTCAGTGATGACTGCCCGAACTAGCGCCTTAGGGACCACGCCTTTATTGGTCCAAAAATCCTCGTCTTCGGTGCTGACAATGGCTTTTTGCAGCCATGGCGACACGGCGCTGAGCTTGACGGTGTCGCGGATCAGATCGCTTTTGACTGGCCCAATTTCGACATTGTCCGCATAATACAAACGGGTGGAGGTGTCGACGTTATTCAACGTTTGGGTCATGGCGGCTTTTGTTGGCACAGCGGTGTTGTCCACGATGCCGGCGAAGTAGCCCCCAAGCAGCCCGACGGCAAACGCACCGGCAATGATGGCAAATCCGGTGCCATAGTAAATCAATGATTTGATGGTGCGCAGGGCCACTTGAAGGTAAAGCGGCCAGGTCTGCCGACTGAGCTTTGGCAGTGGCTCGCGGCTAGATGGTTGGTTGCCTGCGCGGTGCTTTTTTGTCACGGCTGTTCCCCCTGTGAGCTGTTGCGGATACTTGGTGGTATTATACCCCAAAAAATGAACCGGTGTTTTGGCTTGCGTGATAGACTACTGGTAAGACACTTTTTGGGAGGCCGTCATGTACAACACGATTTTATTTGACGTTGATGACACGCTGCTTGATTTTAAGGCGGGCGAGCTGATTTGCCTGAAGCAGACCATCGAGGCGCTAGGCGTGCGCTACACCCCGGCAATCGAGGCCCGTTACCTGACAATCAACGCCGGCTTGTGGGTGGCGTTTGAGGCTGGCCGGATCGCGCGAGAGCAGATCTTTAGTCGCCGCTTCGCGCAGCTGTTTACTGAGTTCAAGATCGATGCCAGTGGCATGGCGGCGGAAAAAGCGTATCACAAGCGGCTTGATCAGCAGGCCATCGTCTTGCCGCATGTCGCTGAGACTTTGGCGGCGCTGCGTGATTACCGTTTGTATGTGGTCTCCAACGGAATCGAGCCAGTGCAGCACACTCGGCTGACAAAGGCCAACTTGATCGATTACTTCGCCGATATTTTTGTGTCGGATGTGATCGGGGCGCCCAAGCCCACAGTGGCGTTCTTCGACTATATTGAAAAGCGCATCCCGCACTTTGACGCCAAGCGCACGCTGATTGTTGGTGATTCGTTGACCTCGGACATTCAAGGCGGGCTCAATGCCAAAATCGACTCGGTGTGGTTCAATCCGCACCTGCTGCCAAATCGGACGGCAATCACCCCAGTGTACCAGCTCAGTGAATTCTCGGATCTGACCAAAATCGCGGCAGAATAACCAAACAGGCCCTTGTGCGAGTCACTGCACAAGGGCCTGTTGGTTATTGACGGCGCAGAGTGCCGTCTTGAAACTGCTGCCTGCCGTGCTCAGTCTCCAAGATGAGGGCACCGTTATCGGCAAACCCGGCCAGCCGTCCCTTGGCCACATGGCCGGGTTCACTCAGACTCACCGGTTGACCCAGCCAGGCAGCGGCAGCGCGAAATTCGGGCATGATCCGAGTCGGCCGGACCAGGAGACCGTCAAGGCGGGCGACAAACTGGGCGACTAGTGCCGCCTGGGTCGCCGCATCGGGAATGCTGTCCAGCAGGCTGCCAATTTGCTGACCGGCCGCTGCCTCTGGGCGTCGCGGGTCTTTCGTGAAGTTGACCCCCACGCCGACCATGATGCGCCGCGGCTGGGCAGGGACCACCTCAGTCAGGATCCCGGCGACTTTGCGGTCGTTTTTCAACAGATCGTTGACCCACTTGAGCTGCGTGTCGACTGCCAGGACCTTGGCCACTGCCGCATGTAGCGCGACCCCGGCGGCGGGGGTGATCAGGTTCAGCGGCAGCTGGGCCGATGCGGCCATCACCAGCGTCCAGTAGAGACCGGTCCGGGCCGGCGACTCGAACCGTCGCGCATGCCGGCCGCGGCCAGCGGTTTGGGCGCGGGCGAGCAGCAGCAGGGGCGACTGCTCGCCGCTATCCAGGCGTCTTTGCGCCTCTGAGTTGGTCGAGTCAATGGTCTCAAATACGTGCAGGCCAGCGCGCCATTTTGGCGGCAGCTGGTGGGTCAAAGATTGGGTAAGCATGATTTATCGCTCCGGCAAAAAAGCCGCGACAGTCGTTCGCGGCTTTTTTGATTGACTTAGTTGGCCAGGCGGCTGATCGCGTCGGCGTAGATGGCGACGGCTTGAATCAGGCTGTCGATGGTCATGTACTCGTTAGCTTGGTGCATCACATTTTCAGCGTCTGGCATCAGCGCCCCGAACGCGACACCGCGGTCGAGGATGCGCCCGTAAGTGCCGCCGCCGATCACTTGCTCGTGGCCGGGCTGGCCGGTGTGCGTTTCGTACACATCCAGCAGGGTTTTGACCAGCGGGTCGCTGCTCGGCACATAATGCGGCGCCTGGGCGTGGCCGGAAACCGTGACGGCGACGTTGGCCGCACCCAGTGTTGCGGTGATTGCCGAGATGATCTGATCGGGATCGGTGCCTTGCGGATACCGGACGTTCAGCATGACACTTTGTTCACCAGTGGGCTGATAGGTGAATAAATCCGGGCTTGCCGTGAGGTCGCCCATCAGGCTGTCGGTATGCGCAATGCCTAGGTGGTGGCCGCGCGAATCTTCGTGCATGTGCTCGGCGATGGCCTGGACATACGCGTGACCAGTCGAGTCGAGGTGAAGGCTGGCCAGCAGGCTGGCCAAATGAGTGGCCGCGTTGATCCCGTCTTTTGGCTCCTGGGCATGGGCACCTTTGCCGGTTGCCGTGATGGTGATCCCGTCTGCGGTGGGCTCACTTTCAATCGTGATCCCTGGCTCGGCGTTTTTGCTGGTCAAAAGCGCTGGCCAGGTGTCTGGCAAGGTGCCGCTCAAGGTGGCGGTGGCGCTTTGCGGCACCATATTGACCCGCAGGCCTGCGGTGAAGCTGGTCAGTGTCAACGCACTGGCAGCAGCCGGTTGCGGCTTGAAGGTGATGGCAAAGGTCGCGATCCCTTTTTCACCGTTGATAATGGGAAATTCCGCGTCAGGAGAGAAGCCGAAGTCCGGCTTCGGCTGGGTTTCGAGGTAACGGTTGATGCCGACCCATGCCGACTCCTCGTCGGTGCCGATGATGAAGTGGATCTTCTTGTTGACCGGCAGGCCCAGGTCGCGAACGATTTTCAGCGCGTAATAGGCGGCGATACTTGGCCCCTTGTCGTCTGAGGATCCGCGCGCGTATAGCCGGCCCGCCTTTTCCGTCGGTGTGAACGGGTCGGTTTCCCAGCCCGGTCCGGCTGGGACGACGTCCATGTGGCCAAACAGGCCAAAAATTTCATCGCCGTCGCCGTACGCAATGCGGCCGGCGACGTTATCGACATTGAGGGTCTCAAAGCCGTCGCGTTCGGCAATCGCCAGCATGGCCTGCAGTGCCTTAGCCGGCCCCGGGCCAAGGGGAAACTCGTCAGTCTTGTGCGCAACATCCCGAGAGGAGTCAATTTTGAGCAGTGTGCTGAGATCCGCCAGCAGTTGCGGGCGGATCTTTTCAGCTTCGTCTTGCCAGTTGGTCATGGTCATCCCTGCTTTCTTTAGTTGATTAATTAAACCATATCATATTGCTTGCGCCGCACTCCACCAAAAACTATCCGAGGACAGGTAAGTTGAGCAGTGCGGAATCAGGTGTCAGCCTCAGGGCCACGGCCGTTGCCGGCAATGCCTCCTGATGAGGGGTTAGCTGGAGACTGGTGATGGGCGATTTCAGCAGGCACTCGGACAGCTTCAGCCAGCCACTAGAGATGTGGATCCAAGTCGTGGCACCGGCCTGATGCACCGCGTCGATGGTGATCTGTGAGTTGTTCAGTGCCAAGGCGCTGCGCCCACTGGTGGTGCTGGGGCTGGGGTGCAAGACGGCGGCTAAGTGCTCGGTGTGGACCCAGGCACGCTGGCCAACCAGCTGATTCAGCGGCCCAGCCTGGGGCGCCAGTGCAATGGTCAGGGCCGGTACAAACTGGTTCTGGCTGATTTGGTAGTAGGTCCCTGCTTTGCCGGCCACCGCCTTTTTCACTTCAAACGCCGCTTGAGCCGGTACGGTTTTACCAGTCGGTGTCGGGGCGTAGGGATTGCGAACGATGGGTAGTGCCGCACTGGAGAGGTTGGTCGCCAGGCCTTCTTTGTGCACCGTGACCGCCGCCGCTTTGAGCTGGGCGTACTGGTGCGCGATGGCCGGGTAGTTGGTCACGACCCCGTCGATGTTCAAATTTGCCAGCCACTGCCACTTGGCAGGGGTTTCCGTCATCTCGTCCCAGGCGAATACCTTCTGGCCCACCGCGTGCAGCGAGCTGACCAGCTCGGGGGTGAGCAGGTCGGTGGAGATATCGACCCCGTTGACGTATTGAAATACCGCGTAATTAATGCGCTTCAGCGACCCCACGATGAAGAGGCGGGGACACTCGGGCAGCACATTTTGCAGCCGCTTGAGACTGTTCAGTGAAAAGGAATGAAACATCACGCGGTTTTGCATGCCGTACTGGTTGACCAAGGCGGCAATTTTTGCTTCTAACTGGGGATGCGGCACGCCTTTTTCAATCTTGGTTTCAATGAGAAACTTTTGATTGCCTGATTGATAATGGGTAAAGAGTTCCTGCAGGCTGTGAACCGGTTCGCCATTTTTGGTATGATAACCTTGCAATGTCGCGAATGGCGTTTGCGCAATGGCGGCGTTAACGCCGGTTGTGCGCAGCAAGTTGGGGTCGTGTTGAATGACCACGATACCGTCTGCGGATTCTTGGACATCGAGCTCGACGTATTCGGCGCCGTCCTGGAAGGCCATGTCGTCGCTTTGAAAAGTTTCTTCAGGGGCCTTGAGCGGATCGCCGCGATGGCCGACGACCACAAAGCCAGTCAGCACGAAATACAAGCCGCAGACTAGGGCTACAAGCATCCGTTTTGCCATCACGCGTCACTCCTTTCGGTTACTATTAAAAAACTTTAGCACACTTTATCAATATGTGTGTCAACGAGCGGAGGAAACCATGGAACAACAAGATTATCAAACGTTCGATTTGATCCAGGAGATCACTCAAAATGACGGGTCGACCTATCTGGAGCTCGGCAATGTCATGATGAATGGCCGCGCAGAAAAGGCCGCAATCAAGGGCCTGATTAAGCAGGTCCGCATTCTGCAGCTCAACATTCCGCACTCTAACGCCGTTCGCGTGTACGAGGAATACATTAACTCGCATTACCAGTTCCCGCCGTTTGACATTGAACAGTGGGAAGTTTGGGATAAGCCGGCCGGCCCGGTGAAGGATGCGTATGAAGAAATTTTACGGCAAAATCATATCGGGTAGCCAGTGGCGGTGGCTGCTGCCCATACTCGCCTTTTTATTTGTGTTCGGGCTTTGCGAGTTCGATGGCCCGCTCTACCCGCAGCCCGTGGTGCGGCTGACGCGCGTTCAAAATGAGCGGCCGCAGCGCCAAGTCGACAATTTTAACAACGTGGATCACACGACCCAGCAGCACGTGAGTGGGCGCTTGCTGAACACCAGCCGGCAGGGCCGGCTGGTTCGCTTTAGTAACACGTTCTCTGCATCTGGCGCTTTGGACACGCGGCTGCGCGTTGGCCAATCCGTCTTTGTCCAAAGGCAAAACGGCAGCTATCAGCTGCAAGACGTGAAGCGCGATGGCGTGGTGCTGGGCCTCTTGGCGGCGACGTTGACCCTGATGGCTTTAGTGGTGAAGCGCCGGGTCTGGCTGACGTTTGGCAGTTTGTTGGCCAATGTCATCCTGCTGCTGATCACATTGCACCTGGAAACTTCGCCCGCCAACCAGCAGCTGGCGTACTTGCTTTTTTCCGGCATGGCGGTGCTGTTTACCTTGGTGACGACGGTGTTCATTGCCGGCTTTTCGCGCCAGGCGGCGGTGATTGCGACCGCCACCATTGGCGCCACGGCACTGGCGGTCGCACTGGGCTATGGCCTTTTCAATCTGACCCAGTACCGCGACCTGCACATTGAGGCGATGAATTACGTGACGCAGGTGCCCCAGCTGCTGTTTTTTGTCCAAATCATCATTGGTTCTTTGGGTGCAGTATTAGATGAAAGCAATGATATCGCAGTGGCCGTCATGCAGCTGCCGCGGGATTCGAAACGCCGGTTCAAAGCCGGCATGGCGATCGGGCGCAACGTGATGGGGCCGCTGATTGCCGTGCTGTTCATGATTTTTATCGCGGATACCTTCAGTGAGAGCATCTTATGGTTGCGCAACGATAATGCATTGACTCAGACGTTTATCTGGGTGATGGGCCTAGGCTTTGCCCAGGCGCTAGTGTCAGCGTTCGGGATTGTGCTGGCGGTGCCTTTAACGGCAGGGCTGGCCACCGTCACAGGCAAGGGGGCAACTGATGAGCACATTTGAAGCATTACTGCTTGCACTGCTGATCTTGATGCTGCTTGTTGGCGGCAAGCAAGGTTTCAGTAATTTTATGGCACTGCTGATCAATTTGGTTCTGATGGTGCTTGCAGTGATCCTGATCGCCGGTGGGTTTAATGCCATTGGTGTCGCAGTGGTCATTGCCTTCGTGGTCCTGGCTACCACAATTTTTCTGTCCACCGCGGATGGCAACGTGGCAGCGACCGCATTTGTGGCCTCGCTACTGGTGACCGTGCTGGTACTGGCAGTGATTCTGATTGGTGTCGGGCTGGCCCATGTTCAGGGCTTTGGCACTGAGGATTCCGAGGAGCTAGAAGGCTACAACCTGCTGATCGGTGTTTCATTTCAAAATATTCTGATCGCCACTGCGCTGTTCTCCACGCTTGGCGCGATCGCAGAGGCCGCAGTGGCCGTGGCCGCCGGGATGGCAGAACTTGGCACTCAGGCCAGCGAGTCAGGACTGACCAAAATGGGCGGTGAAATTATCGGCACCGCCTTGAACACGTTGTTCTTCGGTTTTTTCGGCGGGTTCGCGGGGCTGTTCATCTGGTTCACCCAGCTCAAGTACCCATTCTGGCAGGTACTGAACAATAAAATTTTCGCCGGCGAGTTGATCCAGGTCCTGTTTTCGATGATTGCGGTCACGGTGACTGTGCCGCTGACGATGTGGGTCGTCAAGACGCGAGAGAAAGGAAACCAAGCGTGAACTATTTTATTGCCGATACGCATTTTTTCCATGCGGACCTATTAGGAAACAATCAGTTTGCCCCGCGTCTGTTCGACTCGGTGGCGGCGATGAACGATGCGATGATCCAGGCCTGGAACGCCCGTGTCGATGACGAGAACGACCGCGTTTACCACCTAGGGGACATTGCCATGAACCCGCAGGCGATGCCAACTGAGGAAGCAGTGTTGGCCATCTTGACTCAGCTTCATGGTCAGATTGACTTTATCAAGGGCAATCACGACTACCAGGCGCGGTTCAAGTTCTTGCATGCAAACGATCCAGGGTGGCATGGGCGACCGAAGTTTCTGTTTCATTCGGTGGGGACCATCATTAAGGACGATCACACGCAGTTCATCATGACGCACTACCCGATGGTGCTGGGGATCACCAAGCAGACGCTGAATCTGCACGGGCACATCCACCATAGCATGATGCCGATTGCCGAGGACATCAACGTTGGGGTGGACGCCCCGGAGCGAGCCTTGGTGCCTGAAATTGCCGCGCTGCCTTGGGGCAGTCCGCTGAGCGCCGCTGAGATTCACCGTCTGTTCGCTGCCAAGCAGGCCTTCCTCAAGGCCTACGCTACTGAGTCTAATAATTAGAATATTTCACATTGATTTCTAATTGTTTTCCTAGTAGACTGGAACCATCAGATCGGGGGCGGTAGGATGGATCAGCAGGTCACGAGTGAATTGCAGGCGCTGCGGCGCACCGTGCTGGCGCTTGCACCAGCCAGTGAGGCCGCGCAGGCCAACGCGCTTTTGACGTTAGGATTTCGTAAGCTGGCCCAGGGGGATTTCACCAAGGACTATCTGGAATTCAGCTTTTGGCCGCAGCTAGCCTTGTTGTTGCCAGAAAAAGAGCAGCCTAAGCTCAAAGCCGCGTTTGCCAAACTTGAGCAGCCGCAGTAAAGCGTCGTGCAATTTGCCGGCGCTTTTTTCGTTGGCGACTACCTCGTGTTATACTGAGACTTATCAAAACCGGTTTAAGGAGGATGACCATGGCAGAGCGTACAGTAAAAGAACGGCCGGAACACAAGCCGGCGGAACCCATCGTCGAGATCCTGCAAGTTGCGCCTGACATGATCACAGTGGGCGGCCGGCGGTATCAGCTGGTGCTGGACCACAAGCAGGCCTTTGACAAGGCCAAGTTTGCCGAGCGGTACATGGATATTCTCGACAAATACGATTACATCGTTGGCGACTGGGGCTACGAGCAGTTGCGGCTGCGCGGGTTCTACAAAGATGATAACCGTCGTGCCACCAAGGACCAGCTGATTTCCACGCTTGAGGACTATCTGTATGAGTACTGCAACTTCGGGTGTGCCTACTTTGTGCTGGAACGTCTTGACGCGCCGGCAGTCAAGCCCCGGCGTCGAAGTCGTGGGGCACATCACCGCACCAGTCGCAAGCCATACTCGGAAAAGGCTAGCCGGCCGGCGACCGTTGATGGCGGCAAGGCCGAAACTGTGGCCAAAAATAAACCGCGCAAGCGTCACTTTACGATCCGCACGCGCGATTCGAATGAGGAGTAGAAGTCATTTTGAGTTATCAGGGTTACATGATCGATCTGGACGGGACGATGTATCGCGGCAAGGAGCGCATCCCGGAGGCCAAGGCCTTCGTCGAACGCCTGCAGGCCAAGCACATCCCGTTTTTATTTTTGACGAACAACACCACCAAGTCTCCGGCCGATGTGTGCTGGAACCTGGCGCATAATCACGACGTCCACGCCGAGCCCAGCCAGGTTTACACCCCGGCTTTGGCGACGGCGAGCTGGATCCAGCAAGACAACGGCGGTGATTGCCGCGGCAAGTCCGTCTACGCCATTGGTGAGCTGGGCCTGAAGCAGGCGCTGCTCGATGTCGGCCTGCGCTTCAACGAGGTCGATCCCGATTACGTGGTGGTGGGTCTGGATTATGACGTGACCTACCATAAGTTCGAGCTGGCTACGCTGGCTATCCAGCGCGGCGCTAGATTCATCGGCACCAACGCCGATACGAATCTGCCCAACGAGCGCGGCCACGTCCCTGGTGCCGGTTCAGTAATTGCCTTGGTCGAACGCAGCACTCAGCAAAAGGCCTTTTACATCGGCAAGCCCGAGCGCATCATCATGGACCAAGCGCTGCGTAAAATGAACATGCGCGCCGACCAGGTCGTGATGGTGGGGGACAACTACAACACCGACATCAAAGCCGGCATCAACGCCGGCGTCGATACGCTGCTGGTGTACACGGGCATCTCCACCCGCGAGCAGGTCAAGGCCCAGGCGGTGCAACCGACGCACCAGGTGGCAAGCCTCGCGGACTGGGAGGTTTAAGCGATGAAACGAGTTGGCCAAAGCCTGCTGTTATGGCTATTTGTGATCAGTGCCGCCGTGTGGGCGACGGTGCTGTTGACCTACCTGCTGTATCCGCTATTCATCCATTTCGAAGACCTGGGCGGCGTGGCCGGCATGAGTGCGGGCCGTTTGTATCACAATTACCTGCGGCTGATGGCCTACCTGCAGGTACCGGGACTGTCCTTTGACCTACCAGATTTTCGCTGGTCGGCCAGTGGGGCCCAGCACTTCGCCGACGTGAAGCACCTGTTTATCCTTGCGATTGTGGTGTTTCTGCTCACGGTGATTCCGGCAGTGCGGCTTTTGGCGCGCATGCGGCGGACACACACCCGCTGGTTGCTGGTCCGTCAGGCCTCGGTCGGCGCCTTGGTCCCGCTGCTTCTCGGCGTGCTCATGGCCGTTAACTTCAACGAAGTCTTCATCACATTCCACCATTTGCTCTTCCGCAATGCCGACTGGTTGTTTGACCCCGCGGTCGATCCCATCATCAATGTGCTCCCAGAGGAATTCTTCGCGGCATGCTTTGCGCTGGCGCTTATCCTCTTTGAATTCGCGATGCTCTGGGCCATCGTCAGCGGCCGGCGTGATGCGCGCCTGCGGCAATAGTGCTGCTTGCCTCACCGGCGATTGGTGGGGCTTTTTTCATGCTTCGGGAAAAAGTTCTGACTGACTATTAAAGTTTGATATGAATATAAAAAAACGGTGGTATATTTAAGTTAATTATGAGGAGGCGATTAAAATGTTAGCGGTTTCGGGACTGACTTTTGCGTTCAAACGCAAGCCTATCCTAGCTGACGTGAGCTTCACGCTGGCAGACGGGCAAATCACCGGGCTGGTGGCGCCAAACGGCACCGGGAAGACCACACTGCTCCGTCTGCTGTGCGGCCTGCTGCCAATTAGCCAGGCTCACGTTTTAGTGAATGGCATCGATCAGCAGCAAAAGCACACCCAGTTTCTCAAGCAGCTGTTTTTCTTGGAAAGCTCCAGTAACTTGTACCCTGATCTGACCGTGCAAGACCACCTGCGCTACGTCAAGCGGGTGTGGCAATCGCCGGTCGACATTGGCGAAACCGTCGCCTCGCTGGGCATGCAGAGCTACGCCAAAACGCGCATCAAGCGGCTTTCCCTGGGGATGAAGCAACATGCGCTCCTGGCGATGTACATTGTTAGCAATGCCCAGACGATGCTAATCGACGAGCCCCTAAACGGCCTTGATCCGAGCAGTATCCAGCAGTTTGAAGCCATGTTTCGCCAGCTGCGCGAGGAGGGCAAGACGCTTTTGGTGTCGTCTCATCAGATGGACAGCGTGGGCCGGGTGTGCGACCAAGTCTTCTTTTTGAAGAATCAAAAGCTTGACGTGCTGCCCAACGATGGGCAGGACATGATGGCAGAGTACACGAAGCGCTTCTTAACGGAGGCGTCGTGATGTTCGCGCAGCTGAAGTTCGATCTCAAGAAGAACCTGTTTAGCAGCACCAATGCAGTGGTCTACGTGGCCTTCGTGCTGCTGCTGTTGACCACTTTTTTCCTGGCGCTTGATCAAACCGATAGCACGGCTCGCCAGGTCGACGGCGCCTATCAGGCCGCGTTGCAGTCCGTGACTGGCACGATCAAGACGCTGGAAAAAGATCACGCAAAGACCGCCAAACAAACGGCGCAATTAAACCAGAAGTACACGCAGCGCGACTATCTTCAGGAGATTATGACGCTCAATGCAAGCGTGAGCAGTCCGGTGCCCATGAACACGCCGACGCAGCTGGACGGGGCGCTGTTGAAGTACGCGCGCTATAACCTCAAAAAAACTCGGCAGGGCCAAACCAATGGCTTGGTCTTGATCAATCACCCTGATCGGCCCACCGACTCAACCGTTTTAGGCCAGCAGAAAGAAGTGACGTTCTACCGGTACTTGGCGTTACATCATTTGCGTGAACTGCCCCTGACTCAAACCGATGTCCCGTCGGACGCGTACTTGCCGTTCCAGTTTCTCCGGCATGTATCGCCGCTGTTGATTCTTGGCGTGTTTGCGCTTCAGCTCGGGCAGCTGTTCACCACGGAAAAGCGGACCGGCACCATTCGGTTTATGAATAATTTGCCGGTCAACAAGCTTGGGCTGTTGACGGCGCGTATGGGGACCTTCTTGGTGCTGACGCTCCCACTGTTCGGGTTCGCACTGTTGACGGTATATCTGATTGTCGGCCTGAAATTTGGCTGGGGCAACTGGCAGTACCCACTGGTGTACTCGCCAGATGGGCGGCACGTGGCGATCATGACAATGGCGAAGTTCATGGGGCTGCTCATCCTGATCCTGTTGGCTGCGGTCTTGTTCATGATGATGCTGAGCGCGCTAGTCAGTTTGCTCAGCGGCAACTTCGGCGTTAATCTGGCCGTCTCTGCGGCAGTGCTGTTGCTTGGGACAAACCAGGTGGCGGGGTCGTCAATGGGCCGCGGGGTGGTGCGTTGGCTGCCAAGCGGGTACTTTGATTTCAGCGGCGTGATCACACATCAAACCGCTTGGCCAATTCTCAGCATTGCTGGCGGCATCGTAGTTCTGCTTGCTTGGGCCGCGGCTTTGTACGGCCTGTGTGCACTGATCGTCAGCCGGCGCCAGCAGCTATAGGGGGGAGCAGAGATGACAGGACAAGTGATTCTTGAACTGAAGAAACAGCCGTGGCTCTTGCACCTCTTCTGGCTGATCGTGCTGGTAGCGGTCATGGGGAGTTTGGGCGTTGGCTGGGAAAACCACTTGCAACGGCATGGGGTGGGCTTTCCAGAAACCGGGTACAAAACCGATTGGGACGAAGCCACGACAACCGGTGAAGCCGCTTGGAATATGCGCTACTTGGAACATGACATCAAGGCTGATACAAAAGCGGCTGCCAAGTTGCCTGCGGACCGGCAGGGTGATAACACGGCGCAAGCGCTGATGAAAACAATGCTGGCCGATTATCAAAAGCACGACTATCGGCACCTGAATCAGGCCATCCTGAAGGCTGCTCAAGAAGATCCGCAGGCGGTGAAAAGTATTGAAGAGCTCAATTATCTCAGCTCCAATAATGATGAATTGAATGCGCTGATGCTCTACATGGTCAAACACTTACCGAATCGGTTGATCCAAGTTGATGCCATGACATCGGTGACGGGCAATTTTGCCGCAATTTTCGGGCTCCAAAACTACTTCTCCGCCCCGAATGGGAAGGATGCTGAGCTGCTCACTGCACTGCTGCTGATCATGGGCCTCACCCTATTTTGCGACGTCTACTTTCAGGACCGTCGGCTGACGACAGATACGATGATGCGCACTGCGCCGGTTTCGGGGATGGAGCAGGCGCTGATCCGCGGCGGGGTGACCTTGGGCCTGCTTAACGTGATCCTGCTGATTGGCGCCGTCGCGACGCTGCTTGCCATGAGTCTGCTGCCGGGCCATGAATTCGGCACGTGGCTGCAGCCGCTGGTCTACACACTGAACAGTCACGTTGGCACCATGTCACTGGCGCAGGGTTTGGGTCAAGAATGGCTGATAATCAATCTGTGGTGGCTGGTGTTTGCTGGACTGGCGTTTTGCCTCAGCCTGGTCAGCCGCAATCTGCTAGTGGGGATGTTGGTACTTGCGGTGGTGGCGTTCGCCAATCGCTTGCAGCTGCTGGGGCTGATTGCTCCGGCACTGCGGACCTACGTGCCGAGTGCGCACACCGTTTTTCCCTCCGTCATTTTGTATTCGGGCAGCTACGGTGAGGTGGCGTTCGGTACTGTCGCCGTAACCTTTGTGGTCTGGATTTTGGCCTTGTTTATCTGTGGGGGCTTGATCCAGGCGGCGCGGCAGCGGTTACGTTTTGCGGCCGCACGATAAAAAACGGGTTCGCCTGATGTTGAGGCAAACCCGTTTTTAAAGGTTTAGGCAGCAGTTTTGCGGCTGCGCAATGCTGTGATCAGCATTGGAATCAAGGAAATGATGACAATGCCGATGACCACCAGCGAGAAGTGCGCTTTGACAAACGGCTGGTTGCCGAAGAAGAACCCGGCCACGCAGCACATGGTCACCCAGAGAAACCCGCCGAGCAGATTATAATGGATGAACTTGCCGTAATGCATGTTGGACCCGCCTGCCACGAATGGGGCAAAGGTCCGCACCAGTGGCATGAAGCGCGCAATCGCGATGGTCTTGCCGCCGTGGCGGTTGAAGAAAGCCTCGGCGGACTTTAATTTCTCGCGGTTGATCAGGCGGCCGAAGCGCGAGCTGTTCGAGGCGGCCAGACCGAGGTGGCGACCGATTTCGTAGTTGACGGTGTCGCCGATGACGGCCGCCGCCAGGAACACAGCGAATAGAAGCCAGACATTCAGACCATAAATCTCATTGGCGGCCAAGGCACAGGCGGCAAAGAGCAATGAATCACCCGGCAGAAACGGGAAAATCACTAGCCCTGTCTCGATGAAAATCATGATGAACAGGATCAAGTAGGTCCAGTTGCCGAAACTGTTGACGATTGTCACCAGATGCGTGTCGATGTGCAAGATAAAGTCGATCAGTTGGGTCATCGTTGTCCTCCGTTTGGCAGTTTCAATTGCCGCTAATTATACGGGGTCGCTCGCGCCTAAAACCTTCTCTTAGGATAACTTTAATAATTGTCGTCCTCCAGCTCAGGGTGGGAGTGGGCGAGGCGACTGGCCGCAGCGGCGGCGATGGCGCCCACAATGTCGTCCAGAAACGTGTGAATGATTCCCGGTTCATGGGCGTTCAGCTTGGCCAAAATGCCGGGCTTGACGCGGTCGATGTAGCCATAATTGGTGAAGCCAATCGAGCCGTATACGTTGACAATCGAAAATGCGAGGATTTCGTCCACCCCGTACAAGCCCTCGTCCTCCTCGATGATGTGCTGAAGCGGTTGCTCGAGCTTCCCGGCTTCTGCCAGCTTGTCCAGCTGAATGCCGGTCATCACGGCGTTTTGGACCTCGCGCTTGCGCAGCACGATCATCACGTTGGCCGTCGCGTCTTCAAGCGTGAGGCCGGGAATGAACTTTGCCTGCAGAAACATCACCAGCTCACCGATTGCCTGAGGCTCAACACCGCGTTCATGTAGTAGCGCGAGTGTGTGTTCGTAAAGCTTTTGTTCGTTTGTGACACTTTGTTGGTCTGACATAACCATTACCTCTTTTTAGTGGTAAAGCTGAGAGCTGTGCAGAGCCTGCCGGCGGTCGGGATATAAAAAGCTGAGCGCTTCATTGACGGCGATTGGGGCTTCGCCAAACCCGCTGGCGATCAGGTCGAGTTTGCCTGGGTAGCTGGCGGCGTCGCCGATGGCATAGATCCCCTCGCGGCTGGTCTGCATCTGCGAATCAACCTTGATCTTGCCGCGATCGAGGGCGACGTCCCAGTTGCGCAGCTGTTTATTTTCGCTCATGAAGCCGTAGTTGACTAGCAACTTGTCGACAGTCAGCGTCTCGTTGCGATCGCCGCGAACCTCTTTCAGACGGACGGTAATTTTATCATTAGGGGCGGCGTCGACACTTTCAATCAAAAAAGGGGTGTGGAGCTGCACGGGACTTTGCTGCAGCTGCTCGACACTGGACTCCAGCCCGCGGAACTGATTCCGCCGGTGGATCAAGTCCACGTGTTTCGCGCGCGGCGCCAACGCCAGTGCCCAGTCGATGGCCGAGTCGCCGCCCCCGGCAATGGCCACGTTTTGATTTTCAAAATCGGCCAGGTCGCGGACGAAGTAGAAGACATTCTGGTCGTCAAGTGCCGGGTCGTAGTCGACCGCCAGCCGGCGCGGCGTGAACGCACCGCCACCAGTAGCGATGATGACGGTTTTAGTGGTGATTGAGCCTTGACTGGTGGTCAGTAAAAAGGTGCCATCATCTTGGCGGTCAATGGTCTCCACCGTTTGGCCGGTCATGATTGCGGGGTGGAAGTGGGTCGCTTGTTGCTCGAGTTGGTTAATGAGATCGGCGCCACTGATGCCGGGAAAGCCGCCAATATCGTAAAGAATTTTGGCAGGATACAGATTGCCGGTTTGGCCACCCAGGTCGGCCAGACTTTCCACTAGCGCGACGTCTGCACTGTGCAGGCCCGCATAAAAAGCGGCGAACATGCCGACTGGCCCGCCGCCGATCACGGTCACTTCGTATGTATGAGATACCATTATCGTTCCTCGTTTCATCAAAAGAATTAACACGCTAACCGTATCATATTTTGACCAGGTCAACCATGACTTTACCCCGCGTGTGGTATACTACTGCCAACACAAATTACAGGAGGCCATTTTATGTATCCACAACTTGAACTAGCCGATTTTAGCGGGCAACGCGCTATCATGAAAACCAGCATGGGCACCATTACGTTCGCGCTGTTTCCCGAGCAGGCGCCAAAAACAGTCGAGAACTTTGTTGGCCTGGCCATTCGCGGGTACTACGATGGCATCACGTTTCACCGGGTGATTCCTGACTTTATGATTCAAGGCGGGGACCCGACCGGTACCGGTGCCGGCGGCGAAAGTATCTGGGCCCAGCCGTTTGAGGACGAATTCAGTGACCACTTGTTTAACCTCAAGGGTGCCCTATCAATGGCTAACGCGGGGCCGAACACCAACGGGAGCCAGTTCTTCGTGGTGTCAAACGAGCACCTCAACCCACAGATGAAGACGCAGATGCCGCAGGCAGGCTATCCCGCGGAGATCATTAAGGCCTACGAGCAGGGCGGGACGCCTTGGCTGGATGGACATCATACCGTGTTTGGTCAGGTGATCGAGGGCATGGACGTGGTCGAGGCGATTAGCAAAGTGAAGACGACCGCCGACAAGCCGAACACCGCCATTACGATTGAGTCGATCGAGATCGCCTAGGGTGTTTGAGCGGCGAGGCTGTTTCACGTATACTGAGTAAGTGAAGTTACTATAGAAATGAAGTGACAGGATGAATTATCGGATCGGGGACATTGTGACCGGTAAAGTGACTGGCATTCAGCCTTACGGAGTGTTCGTCTTGCTTGATGATCGTCACCAGGGACTGATCCACATTTCGGAGTGTCAGCATGGGTTCGTTAAAGCCTTGGATGAGCTGTTTACAGTTGGGCAGCGAGTCTCGGTGATTATTTTGGACATTGACGAGTTTTCAGGCAAAATCAGTTTGTCAGTGCGGGCGCTGCAGCCTGACCCGGCGATGACCACCTACCGGCATCGTAAACACTACTGGACCAATCGTAAGGTGCACGCGGGGTTTAAGCCAATCGCAGACCGGCTTGATGGCTGGGTTGCGGAGTATTCCAAGATTTTAGACGAGCACGCGGGTAAGTGACCGCGTGCTTTTTTTCGAATGATTAGGCGTTCGTATAATTATTCGTTCGGGTTATGGACAGGCTTTGACCGGAAAAGCGGAAGCGTAAGCCCTCATTCTTCGGCGTCACCATTTTTTTCACGAAAGAGGAAATTTGTGTTGACGCTAGGGGCTTAAGGCTGGTAAGATATTTGTTGTTGTCAAACAGACAGGCCGGTTCGGCCAGCGGAGCATTCGGTAAGCGTGAATATTTATTCACACTGAAAATTCGGGTTTGACATCAATATGTCGCTAAGATATACTATCAAAGTTGCCTTAACGGCAAGGTAGTCCTTTGAAAACTGAACAAAGTTTCGTAAATGTGATAGGGCTTTTCAATGAAAGTTGAAAAGAATTAAT
>NZ_RHOL01000034.1 GCF_003946465.1 Lacticaseibacillus hegangensis
TCGCAACGCTCCAAACGTTGCTTTCAGACCGGCCAGATGCGATTTCATGTCCCAAATACCGAGGTGAATAATCCAGGGTATATTCAATTACTGTCGGGCGCCGATGACATTGGCCTGCTTGAGCCAGCCTTGGCGCTTCGCATCGGAACTCTTCTTCACCATGTTGCAGCTCATCCACTTCACGTGCTTGAGCCCCATTTTAACGAACGTGCCGCGAACCAAGGCGCGCTGAATGGCGTTGCCGAACACCCAGCGGTACAGGCTCTTGGGCGTGTTCATCGTGGTCATGATGGTCGTCGACTTGAGGTTCGGCAGGTTCGACGCCATGCCCATACCGCCCTTGGTGTAGTTAAAAGTCTCACCAGGGAAAACCACCTTGTCGATGAAGCCTTTCATCATCGCTGGCATCAGTTCCCACCAAATCGGGAAAATCAGGATCAGGTGATCGGCGGCCTTGACGCGTTCAATGTAGTCAATGGCCTGCGGATCCTGCGCCTTGTGCTTCAGAAAACCGATCAGGTCCTTGCTGTGCATGACCGGGTCAAACCCATCCGCCTCCAGATCAATCACATCGACGGTGTTGCCCGCCTTTTCAGCGCCGGCTTTTGCCGAAGCCATCAGCGCGTGGCAGAAGCTGCCATCATAAGGGTGACTTGTTACGATTACTGTGTTTGTCATATTCATTGCCTCCAAATGTTGATGAGGCAAGCATAACGAGGTTTGAACACCGCAGCATTAACGATTGTTAATTCTGAAATTATTTTTTGACGCGGCTGCGAATTCGGGACAGCGACACCGGCGTGATGCCCAGATAAGAGGCCAGCTCGTACTTCGGCACCCGCTTGACCAGCTCAGGGTCGCTGGCCAGCAGCGCCTGGTAGCGCGCTTCCGGCGAGTCCTGAATGCGATTGAGAAAATACTGCGTGTAATCGATGAACCGGTGGCACACATAATCCGTGAACACCGCCATCAGCTGCGGCTCTTTTCCCAGCGCTTGCCGCAGCGCCTCGCCATTCACGACCGTCACCGTCGTCGTCTCGATCGCCGTGATCGAGAATAGACTGGGCTTCTTGAGATAAAAGCTTTCAAACGACGACACGACCTGCCCCTCGAAGAAAAACTGCACGGTGATATCGCGACCGTCATCGTTGTGCCACAGCCTCACTGCGCCGCGTTCGACGAAGTACAGCTGCGTGGCCACATCCCCCTCGCGCAGCAGGTCATCCCCGCGATCGATGGTTTTCTCGTGGCCCATTTGCTTGAACCGATCGTAGTAGTCACTCAGTTTCATCTTTATGCCTCGATTTCCTGACCCGTTATCCCCGGTGCTTTCGGCTTCATTCCAGCCAATTCGGCAGTCACCATGGTATCAAGCTGCTTCGTCAGGTCCTCCAGCGACACCGGTTGACCGTCGCGCAGCCAGTCCAGGTAGACGCGCACAATACCTGCCGCCACAAAACGAATGCGCATATAGAATTCGTCTTGATTCATCGTAGCTGGGCGACCCAGTGCTGCCTCCAAAATATGCGTGATGTTATTCACACTGTGGTCAAAAAAGAAGGCGTGCTTTTGAGTCACAGCCATGTCATCGAAGAAATCATAATAGCGCGCGATGTTTTTGTTCATCCCCGCAATGAAACGCTCGGTGGAAAAAGTCTGCCCAGCTAACGTCTGCATTATCGTACTGATAATATCATTTTCAAAGCCTGCGAGGACTGCTGCAACGGATGGGTAGTGCCGATAAAAGGTGCGGCGATCGATCCCGGCTTGCTTGGCTACGGCCGTCACGGTGATATCCGTATAGTCCGAATGCGTCATCAGTTTCAGCAAGGCTGCTTGAATTTTTAAGTTTGTCGATGACATTCCCCGGCCCCCTTGTCAGCATCAGTATGCCACAAGATTGCCGAAACTGTGACAATTTTTATAGCGCTTTCATTCGGGCTGGCGAATTGTGATATCGTGAACTTGTACCAATCAAAGGAGAGATATTATGACTGAATCAAAAGTGCTTTCGTCTTTAACTTTAGCTAACGGGGTCACCCTTCCCAATCGGTTGATGCTGGCGCCGATGTGCGACATTGGTAGTACGCCTGATGGTCAGGTGACCCAAGAGCAAGTGGACTACTTGCGGGCGCGCGCTGGCATCGGGGGCCTGATTGTCACTGGGTATGCCTTCGTGCAACCCAATGGCAGCTCGATTCCCGGCCAGCTTGGCGACTCCAAAGATTCAGACATCGATGGCTTGCGTAAATTGGCCACGGCGATGAAGTCGCGAGGTAACAAGGCAATTCTCCAAATCTGTCATGGCGGTCGCGAAGCAGCTGGCGCGGCACAACAAGGACTGCGAGTTGTCGCCCCAACTAAGATGACTTTCCCCTGGATCAACTATCCCGTTGAGGAAATCACCACCGACGAAATTACCACGCTGATCAGTGACTTCGGCAAAGCAACGCAACGGGCAATCGATGCTGGTTTTGATGGCATTGAAATCCACAACTGCAACCACGACCTACTTCAGCAATTCTTCTCCGCCTACTCCAACCACCGGACTGATGAATGGGGCGGCAGCCTTGAAAAACGTGCCGCATTCCCACTGGCAGTCCTCAAGGAAGTCCGCCGTGTCATTGCGGCCGCCAACAAGCCCGACTTTATTCTGGGCTGGCGCATTTCCCCTGAAGAAATTCACGGTGAGAACGTGGGCTATGTCGTCGATGACATGCTGAAGGAAACCAAATTAGTTCTGGCTGAGGGCATTGATTATCTGAACATCTCCTTGACTGGGACTCAGTATCGGTTCGATTCCAAGCCAGCTGGCCACGACCAGACCTTCGCTCAGCTTTTTAAGGCCATCACCCCTGACACTGTTCCGGTCTTCATCGGCTCGCAAGTCCACACGCCAGAGGACGCCGAAGCGGCACTGGCCGACGCGGATGGCGTTTACCTGGCCCGGGCCGCGCTGATCGACCCTGAATTTACTGATAAGCTCAAGGCCGGCAAAGCTGAAGAAATTGTCACCACCATGTCAAAGGACCGGTTGAATAATGTTCAACTGCCAAAAGCCTTGGCCTATGGGTACACCATGCCCCACGGCCTGCAGGAACAGATTCCGCTACCAGGACTCACTGATTAAGACCAAGTCAGACCCGCCAACCATCTCCGCGTTTATTCTTGAGCATGCGATGGTAACTATTATTTGACACTGCCGAGAATACTGTTTATTTATGGCGTGCAGAGACATTTCTATACTTAATAAAGCATGCCCGTTCCCAACTGAAGTAGGAAACGGGCATGTTCTTGTTTACTCTGTTGTTTGTTTAATAATCCGCCAAAGCGTCGTGCGACTGATACCCAACTGTGTTGCCGTCAGTGTTTTATTACCATTGTTTCTAGAGAGCGCCGCTTGAACAACAGCTCTTTCTATTTCTTCCAGAGTTTGACCGTGCCACTGAGACATGGTTGGCGAATTTTCTTCAGTCCCTGCCAAGTACATCTCCTCTTTCAAAGCGGATTTAACTGTGGTAGCTTGCACAAACGCGGTATTGCTCTCCAAAACCAGTTTTTTAACAATTCGCTTCAATTGTTTCAAATTCCCTGGCCATGAAAAGGTCTGAAGAATCTCCATCGCTGCAGGTTCAAATCCCAAGACGGTTGTCTTCGTTTCGTGATTAAATTCGTACACATAGAGCCCAATGATCGAACTCAAATCGGATTCACGCAATCTTAACGGTTTTAGCGCCATTGAATAAGGCTCTATTTTCGACATTAGAATTTCAAAGTTGCGATGTCCTTGGTCAGACTGGGGGTTAACACTAATGATCCACTGAACTCCGCGCTGTGGTAGTCCGGAGATAAAAGAGCACAGTTCGTCCAGCTGGGTGCCGTCCAAAACGTCTGCACCTTCGACAAAAAAAGCCGCGTTCGTATCAAGAAAGATTGAGTCAGTATCCTTCAACAAGTGATGTAAGTCCCTCGGCAGATTCATTTTCTTCAAATTCACAAGCCACTTTTGCGGATGCGAATTATTTGCAGCTAGAAGCAGAAGGGCACTTTCTTTACCCGTTCCCGCTTCTCCGCTAACAAGAATTGACGAATGGACTCGCGATGCGGTTTCTATTTGATTTTTACTCTCGCCAATCAGATCTGCGCTGTTTGTTGGCGAAGAATCATCTGTCAGCATTTCGAGATAGCTAGGTCGTTCAATGCGCTTTGTTACATCTTTCGCAAAAACATAAAAGTGACCGTTTTGGTGGCTTATATCTAGATGGAAATATCGATCATGGATTCGGAGATGATCCACCACTTCCTCATCATCAAAGCTTGACCTGGCTATATACTGCCGTATTGATGCCGCCACATACGGCTGTTGGGGCGTTACTTGTCCTGCCAACATATGTAGGTCGCTATCAAAGACATAACTAGAAACGTTCAGGGCATTGTGCGCAAGAATAAGTTCCCTGGATCTATTTCTCTCACTAGCAAGTTGATTACCTAGCTCCTCCGTCCGCATCAAAGCATCCACGACTGATTCTTGTCCGGACTCAATCAGAATTGAGTTGAATTGCATTCTACGGGCCGATTCTGCAGTGATATTATCGCCAATTATTAATGAATACCCGCCTTTCTTCAGACGTTGAAGGATCTCCGGTAACTGTTCCTTGTTCTGAATCGTGATAATGTCAATTGGCTTTGCCAGCACCTCTGATAAGGTTCTGATTTGCTTCGTAATATTCTCAAAGCCAACAAACGCATATTTCTGCTGGTAAACGTCTACTAGCTTAATAATTCTGAGAATATCAAGAAAAGAGATTTCAACGTCAACGACTGGTATGCTGACCGCCTTGCGAATCGTTTTGGCAGTCCCTCCACGCGACAGAATTAAATCGAATCCATGCTCATGCTTTTTTGCCGCTTCTACACCCGCCGCGAGATCCCCAACATAGCAGTCAACCTTCATCTCGGGATACTGCAAGGCTGCCTTATCTATTTGTACCTTCAAGCCTGGGTACGGAGCGATTGCTAGAACTTTTAGCAATACCGATTCCCCCCTGTCCGTTCAATTGTGAAACGCTTACATGCATCCTTAGGATACCACGTTATTGAAAATTCGCACGCGTTTAATATTGCAACACATTAAATCAATACACGTGTTTTTGACGCCGTTGAAAGCGCTTAATATCGAAACCGTAGGACAAACTCTTATAAGTCTAAGGAGGAACTGGCATGAAGATATTACAAACCGTGAAAAAAATTCCCGGAGGAATGATGGTGGTCCCATTGTTACTTGGGGCTCTCACAAATACAATTTTTCCACAATTCTTTTCACTTGGCGGTTTTACTGAAGCGCTCTTTAAGACCGGCGCAACAGCACTGTTAGCAGCATTTCTCTTCTGTAGTGGTGCTCAGATCAACGTTAGACAAGCCGGCCTATCAATCTCCAAAGGTGTGATTTTGCTGATTACCAAAGTCTCTATTGGTGCAGCATTAGGGATTTTGGTAAACCACTTCTTCGGGGTGGCCGGGGTCCTTGGCTTGAGTCCATTGGCCATCGTTTCCTCACTGACCAACAAGAATGGTGGCCTTTATGCCGCACTTGCCGGCGAATATGGCGATGCGACTGATGTCGGCGCGACTTCCATCATTGCATTAAGTGATGGCCCATTCTTTACGATGGTCGCGTTCGGCGCCACAGGACTGGCAAAAATTCCAATAAGTGCGTTGCTCGCAGCTTTGATGCCGATCCTCATTGGCTTTATTCTTGGTAACTTGGATTCGGACATTCGTGATTTTCTCGCACCAGGCACGTCATTATTGATTCCATTCTTTGCTTTTCCTCTTGGCGCGGCATTGAACTTTGGTCAGTTGGTCTCCGCTGGCGCAGCTGGCATTCTCCTGGGTGTATTCTGCACCGTCATTACTGGCTTCGCTGGTTGGGGTGTCTTCCACCTCTTCAAGTTCAAGTACCCTCAGGTTGGCGCTGCCGTTGGCGCAACTGCAGGCAACGCCATTGGGACTCCAGCGATTGTTGCTGCGATTGATCCAACGTTTAAAGCAGTCGCTGCACAGGCAACCGCACAAGTGGCAGCGGCGATCATTGTAACAGCCATTCTCTGCCCAATCATGGTCAGCATGTTAGATAAATTTGAGAAGAAGCACAATCCAAAGCAAATGAAAGCAGAACCCGAACTGGCGGAGAAAGGAAATTAGCAAATGGATAAAGGAAAGTACCTTATCATTGCCGATGACTTCACCGGCTCAAACGACACTGGCGTACAACTGAAGAATAACGGTATTGACGTCGATGTGACATTGTTTCCCACAGACGAAAAACTAGACAGTTCTGTTGTTCTAGACACGGAGTCTCGGACTATTCCGGCAACTGATGCGTATAAAAAAGTCTTGGATATGACCAAGAAAGTTCTGAAGAATAACCAGTTCGATATCGTCTACAAAAAGGTTGATTCAACGATTCGCGGCAACATCGGCCAGGAACTGCGTGCGATTGTTGAAGTTTATCAACCCGACAAGGTCGTTTTTGCCCCCGCTTTCCCAAAGATTGGCAGAACCACCAAGAACGGCATCCATCAACTGAATGGGGTGCCCTTAATGCAGACAGAAATGGCAAATGATCCTCTGAACCCTATCTGGACCGATAATCTTGGCGAGATTATTGAGCATGAATTCGGGAAAGATTATTTAACTTATTCCGTGGATCAAATCCAGCCGGGAATGAAACTGTCAGCATCGAAGTTTCACATTTTTGACATTGACTCAGATACACAGTTAAACGTTCTAGCTCAAGCGATGAGAGAACAAGCCGGTAAGATCTTGTATGTTGGCTCAGCCGGCCTGGCAAGTGCGCTCTTTGATAAACCATCTGTCTCCACCCCAAAAAATCTGCCTACATTCTCTGTCGTTGGCAGTATCAGTGAAGTAAGTCTCAAGCAGATGAATTATGCAGCTGCAAATGGTATTTCAATCCTAACGATTGATCTGAACGAGTTAGTTAAGAAAGACGTCGATACGGAGTACATTAACCGGGCCTCCTCGCTCTTGAAAGCCCAAAAAGACGTCGTACTAACCGTCAGTCGAACCAAAGAGGACTACTATAAGACTATTGAGCGCTTCCACAAGCTGGGGGTTGACGATAAGTTTGAAGTCAGCCGTATCATTAAGGAAACTCTGGCAAAGGTTGCTAAGGGTGTTATCGCTCAAGAAGAAATCAGCGGTATGTTCCTAACCGGTGGCGACACAGCGACAGAGATCATGCACGAGCTAGGAGCGACTGGGTGTGCGATTCAGCGTGAATTGTTCACTGGTGTGGTTGAAAGCCGCTTAGTTGGCGGGCCGTCTGCGGGTCTTGACATCGTCACAAAGGCTGGCGCTTTTGGCAACGAAAGTACACTGTATGAGAGCATTCAGATTTTAAAACAAAAGGGAGAATGAACATGAAACGCATCGGTATTACTATTGGTGATCCATCAGGTATTGGTCCTGAAGTATCACTGAAGGCTTTGGCAAAAAACTCAGACTATCGTGAAGAAAGTATCATCTTTGGTACGCGCAGTATTCTTGACTATTACAAGCAGCTGCTCAACATCTCCATCCCGTTCAATTACGTAACAGATGTAGATGATTGCAAACCAGGTATGATCAACATCTATGACGTACTTGATATCCCGCTTGATAAAATCCCAATTGGCGAAGTAAGCCCGATCTCTGGTGACGCAGCGTATCAGTACCTAGACAAGTCAATAGGTCTAGCAATGGCCGGCAAGTTGGGCCCAATTGTGACGGCACCTCTCAACAAGGATGCTCTGCACAAGGGCGGTCATAACTTTGATGGGCACACTGAAATTTTCGCCACCTTAACCGGCACAAAAAAATACACTATGATGCTTTGGAGTGAAAAGCTGAGTGTCGTTCACGTCTCCACTCATGTGCCCCTTCGCAAAGCTTGCGACTTAGTTAAGAAAGACCGCGTCATGGATTGCATCGCGTTAGCGGCTGATGCAAAACAAAAGCTTGGGATTGCCAATCCAAAGATTGCTGTCGCTGGATTAAACCCTCACAGTGGTGAAGATGGTCTCTTCGGAACGGAAGATCGTGACGAAATTGCCCCGGCCGTCGAAGCCATGAAGGCCAAAGGTTACGATGTCACCGGTCCTGTACCACCGGACACGGTATTCCTGCGCGCCTCCCGCGGTGAATTCGATATTGTCGTCGCGATGTACCACGATCAAGGCCACATTCCAATGAAGCTGTTAGCGTTTGATGATGGCGTCAATGTCACTCTAGGTCTCCCCATCATTCGCACATCAGTTGATCATGGCACAGCCTTCGATATTGCAGGGAAAGGCATTGCCAAGGAGCAATCCTTACTTCAATCAATCATGCTAGCCATCCGTTTTGCCCATAACGGTAAATAGTTATCTCACACAAGTGACACCTGAGCCTTCAAGATTATCTTAATCTTGAGGGCTTTTTTTCGAACATCACTTCTGGCGATTTTTGGACTCTCACCATTTTAAGCAAACTTAAGCGATTTTAAGCATTAAGCCTTAAATCGTGGTATACTCAAGCTAACATAACCAAGAAAGTAGGGATCTGAATGTCCGAAGTCGATTACTCTTCCAAGGAATATTTTGACAAGCTGACCGCTTATTGGCGGGCCGCAAACTATGTCTCCGTGGGTCAACTGTACCTGCGCGACAACCCGCTGCTGAAGCGGCCGCTTGAGTCCAGCGACGTGAAAGTGAATCCACTGGGCCACTGGGGCACCATCGCCAGCCAGAACTTCATTTACGCGCACCTCAACCGCCTGATCAACAAGTACGACCTGAACATGTTTTACATTGAAGGCCCAGGTCACGGCGGCCAGGTCATGATCTCAAACGCCTACCTCGACGGCACCTACACCGAGACGTACCCGAACATCACCCAGGACGAAAAAGGCATGAAGATCTTGTTCAAGCGCTTCTCGTTCCCTGGTGGTGCCGCCAGTCACGCCAACGCACAGATCCCCGGCTCCATTCACGAAGGCGGCGAACTCGGCTACGCGCTGAGCCACGCCACCGGCGCGATTCTCGATAACCCGGACGTGATTGCGGCCACCGTCATCGGCGACGGCGAAAGTGAAACCGGTCCGCTGGCTGCGAGCTGGTTCTCCAACACGTTCATCAACCCAATTACCGATGGTGCGGTTTTGCCGATCATCAACATGAACGGCTTCAAAATTTCCAACCCGACCATCCTGTCCCGCAAGACGGACGAAGAGCTGACCGAATACTACGGCGGCATGGGCTGGAAGCCTTACTTCGTCGAAGGCGACGACCCAGAGAAGCTGAACCCCGAGATGGCACAGGTCTTTGACACCGCCATTGAGGAAATCAAAGCCATCCAAAAGCACGCCCGCGAAACCGGCGACACCACGATGCCGCACTGGCCGGTAGTCATCGTCCGCACGCCAAAAGGCTGGACCGGTCCGAAGAGCTGGGACGGCGATAAAATTGAAGGCTCGTTCCGTGCCCACCAGATCCCGATTCCGGTTTCCCGCGACCACATGGAGCACGCCGACGCATTGACCGCCTGGCTCAAATCCTACAAGCCTGAGGAACTGTTCGACGAGAACGGCGTCTTGAAGCCTGAACTCAAGGCGATGGCCCCGACCGGCACCAAGCGCATGGCGGACAACCCAATCACCAACATGGGCAACCACACCAAGCCGCTGGTTCTCCCTGACTTCCACCAGTACGCCCTCGACAATTCAGAGCGCGGCAAAAATGTGCGCCAGGACATGCTGATCTGGTCCGATTACCTGCGTGACCTGATTAAGCTGAACCCGGATAACTTCCGCGTCTTCGGCCCTGACGAAACCATGTCGAATCGCCTGTACGGCCTGTTCGACACGACCAACCGTCAATGGTTAGAACGCATTTCCGACAACGGCTCCGACGAGGACATGAACGCGTCCGGCCGCATCATCGACTCCCAGCTGTCCGAGCACCAGGCTGAAGGCTTCCTTGAAGGCTACACCCTCACCGGCCGCCATGGTGTGTTCACGTCCTATGAAGCGTTCCTGCGCGTTGTGGACTCCATGCTGACCCAGTACTTCAAGTGGATCCGCGAAGCCGCAGACGAGCCGTGGCACCGTCCGTATCCTTCCTTGAACGTCGTTTCCACTTCGACCTCGTTCCAGCAGGATCACAACGGCTACACGCACCAAGACCCAGGCATTTTGACTCACTTGGCCGAAAAGAAAGGCGAATTCATTCGCGAATACTTGCCGGCCGACGCCAACTCCCTGCTGGCCATTTCACCGAAGGTCTTCAGCAGCGAAAATACCATCAATCTGCTGACCACCTCCAAGCAGCCGCGGCCGCAGTTCTACTCCATTGAAGAAGCCACGGTCCTGGCCAACAACGGCCTGAAGCGCATCGACTGGGCCTCAAACGACGATGGCGTGGAACCGGATGTCGTGCTCGCCGCAGCCGGCACCGAGCCGAACCTGGAAAGCCTCGCTGCCATCAACCTGCTGCACGATCAGTTCCCTGACCTCAAGATTCGGTTCATCAACGTGCTGGACCTCTTGAAGCTGAAGAAGGACGATCCGCGCGGTCTGAGCGACGAGAAGTTCGACTCGTACTTCACCAAGGACAAGCCAGTCTTCTTCCAGTTCCATGGGTTTGAAGACTTGATCAAGGACATCTTCTTCGATCGTCACAACCACAACCTGTTCGTTCACGGCTACCGCGAGGAAGGTGCCATCACGACGCCGTTCGACATGCGGGTCCTGAACCAGCTCGACCGCTTCCACCTAGCCAAGGACGTCGTTGAACACGTCCCAGGTTACGCGGAAAAAGGCGCGGCGTTCGTTCAGAAGATGGATGACACCCTGCAGTACCACTACGATTACATCCGTGACACCGGCGAAGACCTCCCTGAGGTCCGCAACTGGGTCTGGAAGCCAATTAAGTAAGCATTCCGAATTCAGACAGAAGGCGCAGCCCCCCTCGGGACCGCGCCTTCTTTTTGGTTTGCTCGTGTTCACGGCTCTCAGCCCGCAATTTTAGACGCGACAAAGACACCACTTCTGGGAGAAATGGTGTCCATTCCGCTGGGCGAATAGGCTTTGCGGATATTTTTATTGCTTGGCGCTGGCTTCTGCGGTTAGGACAGACTGCTCGCCTCGCATTCGTGTACATATTTGAATAATTTCACTGTCCATCGCATAGCCCTGCAAGGGGCTCCACTGGCTCTATACGGCAGCTTCATAACTAGTAGATCTACTAGCTCGGTGCGTGTGACCACCCCAGTAGTTGCGGGCGGGACTGTCACATAGCGTTGAGGTCTCTCATGATTGGGATGCGCAGTTCCCGCTCTCCTCGCCACCTGTGTACGCTAATAGTATTGCACACAATGCAAACGCTGTCAACTGGCTTTTAGATGAAGCTTTGGCATTGCTTGAATACATATAATATCTCTAGAATACTTAGCTGAGCCCTCCTCACTACGGTGGTTCGTTATCCAGTTTTAGCGTGTGCGTATGACAGAGCGACTCCGCAGTGATGGTTTCACGTGGAACACGACGGCGTTTGCCGCAGTCATGTATAATTAACAATGGATGCGGTTTCACCGTATCATGCTGAATGAAAGAAGGAATCAATGATGAGTTTTCCCAAAAACTTCCTCTGGGGCGGCGCCACTGCTGCTAACCAACTCGAAGGCGCGTACGACGTCGACGGACGCGGGCCATCAATCGACGACATCGCACCAGGCGGCAAGGACCGCATGAAGATCATTAAGAGTCCCGATTTTGACTGGCAGCCCAACCCCAAGTACACCTACCCGAACCACGAGGGCATCGACTTTTACCATCACCACAAGGAGGACATCGCCCTGTTCGCAGAGATGGGCTTTAAGGCCTACCGCTTCTCCATTAGCTGGAGTCGGATTTTCCCGCGCGGCGATGAGGAGCAGCCCAACGAAAAGGGACTGACCTTCTACCAAAACGTCATCGATGAGTGCCTGAAGTACAACATTGAGCCGGTCATCACCATTTCCCACTACGAGCTGCCACTGTACCTCGCCGAGCACTACGGCGGCTGGAAGAACAAGCAGCTGATTGGGTTTTTCAAGCACTACGCCGACACCGTGATCGACCGCTTCGGCGACCAAGTCAAATACTGGCTGACATTCAACGAAATCAACTCGGCCGCTAGCTTCCCCTTCTCCAGCCAAGGCATGATCGCCAAGACCGGGGCTGACGACAAGCGCAACGTCTTTCAGGCTTGGCACAACCAGTTCGTCGGCTCAGCGTACGCGGTCAAGGCGGCGCACGAGAAGAACCCAGACAGTCAGGTCGGCAACATGATCGTTTACGCCACCAATTATGCGTACGACGCTAACCCCGTCAACCAACTGGCAGCACTGAAGTTCGATCAAGAATTCAACTACTACACTACCGACGTGCAAGTCCGCGGCGAATACCCGGCCTACAGCGAGTCGCTGTACAAGCAGTACGGCTTCACCGGCAGTGACCTCGATCGCACGCCGGAGGAGCTCGCCCTGCTCAAAAAGTACCATGTCGACTTCCTGTCTTTCTCCTACTACATGTCTAGCGTCACCGAAGTCACCGGCAAAGTGAGCGAAAAAACCGCCGGCAATATTCTGGGCGGCCTCAAAAACCCATTTTTGAAGGAAAGCGAATGGGGCTGGCAAATCGATCCCGTTGGCCTGCGCGTTGGGTTGAACCGGCTGTACGACCGTTACCAAGTCCCGCTGTTCATCGTCGAAAATGGCCTCGGCGCTGCCGACACGGTCGAACCCGATGGCAAGATCAACGACGACTACCGCATTGATTACCTGAAGTCTCACGTTGAGGCGATTCAGGGGGCGATCGACGACGGTGTCCCCGTCATGGGCTACACCCCATGGGGCTGCATCGACCTGGTTTCCCTTTCGACCGGGGAAATGAGCAAACGTTACGGCTTCATTTACGTCGATATGGATGATCAGGGCCGCGGCACCCTCGCCCGCTCGAAGAAGAAGTCTTTCTACTGGTATAAGCAGGTCATCGCGTCAAATGGGGCTGACTTGAGTTCTGATCACCTCGACTACTAAAACGCGTTTTTTCGTTCGTTTGATGCCGTCATATAGGCATTCGTCTTATTTCCTCAGCAAACCAGCACGCTAAACTTTAAATCGCGTTTTTTCGCGTTTCAAAGCGCGTGGTTAAGCTATTCTATAAAAAAGCACTCACCTTCATCATCATGAAAGTGAGTGCTTTTCGTTAGCCTTGCTTCGCCCAGGCTTCAGCTTCTGCGTAGACCTTCGCAACCTTGTCCTTTTGGTCAACGCCCAGCAAGTCCTGGCTGATCTGGCCGCCATCCTGGGTGCGAGTGTACGCCATCCAGCGGTACGGCAGGCGTGAGTCTTTGACGTCGGCGGGATCGATCTTCAGGTCAGTGCCTGGAATCGCTGGGGTCAGCTTATCGGCCTCGTAAATCGACAGCATGTCGGCGATGCGCCACTCGCCGTCGCGTTTTTCCACGCGGTAGATCAGGCGCATGAACTCTTCGAGGACGACCTCGACGCCGTGCAGCTGCTCCCAGTAGTCGGAGAGATTCGGCATCTCGACGTACGCGCGCGTGGCGCTCAGCTTGTGCACCACCGGCGTCGACACACGGGTGATGATCGTGCTATTCATCTCGGCTGTACCCTTGCCGATAAATGAGCTGATAGGCCCGCTTTGCCAGCTTGTGTGCACGGTCGCGTCCGGCCAGTAAACGCTCGTCAACGCGTCGTTTGCACCGCGGACCCGGTACTGGCGCTCTGCGGCAACAACTTGTTCGATTGCGGTAATGTCATCCATATTGATCATGCCTCTCTATTTAGGTGTAATTGCAACTTAGCCGAAGACCAGCTTAACACCCTGGCAATAAAATACAAGAAGAAAATAAATAACTGCCCGGCGCCGAGAACAGCTCGGCACAGGGCAGTTATTTTAGAGGTGGCATAGGTTGGCGTATCAGTCGCTAATCTTCATCCTCATCGTCGTCCACTTCGACGAGGTCTTCCCAAGCCGTTTTGCCTAGGAAACTCTGCAACTTACGGACGGCCTGGTTATTCTCACCGCGCAACTTCGTGAGGTAAGCCGCCATGGCTGGGCGTTCCTCGCGCTCGGCGAGCTTGATGGCGCGGTCGATGTACATGTCTTCAGTGGTGAAGTCCTTGGCCGTCTGGGCGACCATGTTGGCCGCAGTGTCGTACTTCAGGCGGCCGTCTTCCTGAAGCCCGGTGTACTGCGCAAACTCAGCCGTGGTGCTTGGCACGATCTGGTCTTCATCCAGCAGCACCTCACCCAGCTCGTCGATCTGCCGGCGGTTTTGGTCAATCAGCTGCTGATAAAAATCGGCAACGGCGAGGCTCTGCTCGCCTTTGACGTACCAGGCGACCTGGTGCAGCTTGACGTTCAACACGAACAAGTTGGCGACGATGTGGCCGGTCATGGCTCCGGCGGTCGGCTTGTGGTGATCTAGATCTGCTTGCTTCACTTCTGCTGCGTATTGTTCATCAATTGTCATGAATGTTCCCCCTACTCGTTGTCCTTCACGCGCACTTTTTTGACTTCGTAGCCCAGCTTGGTGACCACATCCGACAGCTGGTCGGCGGAGGTCTGACTGTCGTCAAAATCGGCCTTCACCTTGCCGGCGTTAAACAGCACCTTCACGTTGGAAACACCGGGCTGCTGCTTCACGGCCCCTTCAATTTTGGTCAAGCAAGACGGGCAGGTCAGCTGATCCAGTTGCATCGTAATTTTTTTACTCATTTGAAAGACTCCCTTTCGCTTATTTACAACTACATTCTATCGAGTTGCTCACTTGGCGGAATTGACCGCGGTCAAGTTTGCGACATTTTCTGAGATTTTTTTGTCGTCATGCTTGCCGTAGTTGATCAGGCGCATCGCGTTGAAAATGACGACTAGGATGGAGGCCTCATGAACGAACATCCCACTGGCCATGTAGATGAAGCCGGCAATCAGGCCCAGTAGCAGGAAGGCCACCACGGCGATGGAGATGAAAATGTTCTCCCGGGTATTCAGCACCGTCTTCTTGGCCAGCTTGTAAGCGTGATCCAAGGCGGCAAAGCTGGACTGCATCAGCACGATATCGGAAGTTTCGATCGCAACGTCGGTGCCTGAGCCCATCGCGATGCCGATATCGGCGGTCGCCAGCGACGGACTGTCGTTAATGCCATCCCCAACGAAGGCAACCGTGCGGCCTTCGTCTTCAAACTGCTTCACAAAAGTGACTTTGTCTTGCGGCAGAAGGTCGGCATGCACTTCATCGATCCCCAGCTGGTCAGCAACGTAATTGGCAGTTTGCGCGTTGTCGCCGGTCAGCATGACCAGGTGCTTGGCCCCAGCCTTTTTCAGTTCGGCTAACTCATCCTTGAGGCCCTCGCGAATGGTGTCCGCGATGGCGTAAATTGCCGCGACCTTCGCATCGATGGCTACGATGACGATTGAGCTGCCGGTGGCCTGGAACTGGCTCAGCGTCTCGGCTTGTTCGGCAGAGAGCTGGATGTCATGCGCCTCAAGCAGCCTGTGGTTGCCGGCGCATACGGTGTGGCCCGCAACCGTGGCCGTAATACCTTGGCCCTTGATGGTGCTGCTGTTTTCGATCGCCAAAGCCTTGTAATCCAGGTGCGCATCATCTGCTGCCTGGGTTAGCGCGCGGCCCAGCGGGTGATCGGACAGCGCCTCGACGGCGGCGGTCAGCTGCAGTGCTTCGTTGGCGTCTGATCCGTAAACTTTGCTGTCGGCCAGCGCGGTTTTGCCCGTCGTCAGCGTGCCGGTTTTATCAAAAACAAACGTGTCGACTTTCGAGAAGGTATCCATTGAGGACCCGCCCTTGACCAGAATGCCGCGCTTGGCGCCATTGCCGATGCCGGCAACGTTGGAAACCGGCGCGCCGATGACCAAAGCCCCAGGGCACCCAAGCACCAGGACCGTGATGGCGAGCTTGAAGTCGCGAGAGACCAGGCCAACTATCAGCGCGATGACGAGCACCGCCGGGGTGTAATACTTGGCGAAGCGATCGATGAACTTTTCGGCGTGGGACTTGGTGTCCTGCGCGTCTTCAACCAATTCGATGATCTTAGCAAACGTCGTGTCGTCCCCGACCTTGGTGGCCTTGATCTTCACGTACCCATCGCTGAGCAGCGTGCCAGAGAATACTTTGTCCCCAGCGTTCTTGGTGACGGCGCGCGACTCGCCGGTCACGGCCGCTTCATCGGCGTATCCTTGCCCGTCAACAATTTCACCGTCAACCGGAATCGAGCCACCGGTTTTGACTTGGACCACGTCGCCAACATCCAGGTCGTCAACGTCGACTTCTTCGATCGTCCCGTCATCGTGGACCAGTTCCGCGCTGGTCGGCGCCATTTCGGTCAGACTCTTAATCGACTGGCGCGTCTTGGCGAAGGTTTTCTGTTCCAAGAAGTTCCCGAACAGGAAGAGGAACGTGACGATCGCGCTTTCGTTGTACTCACCGATGATGAACGCCCCGATTACCGCGATGGTGACCAAGAGTTCAATGCTGATGACCTTCACCCGCAGCGCCTGGTAGGCGTGCAGGAAAATCGGGACGCCGGCGACAATCGACGCTGCCGCCAGGGTGATCGTGTAAACCAGCGGTGCATTCAGCAGATATTTGCTTGCGTACCCCAGCACGATGAGAATCGCCGAAACGGCGGTCAGCTGCGTCGTGTGTTTTTCAATCCACAGTTGAAATTTCATAACTTCCACTCTCCTTGTAGGCGGCCTTTTCGACGCTTGCCGAATGGCCTTTCCTGATTGACAAGTTCAGCTTACGGCCTGGCGCCAAAATCCGACTTGACCGCCATCAAGTTCGCGGAAAAAAGCCGAAAATCTTTTTTAGTTAGCTTTTGTTGACAAAAACTAAATAAAGAATTACACTCTTTTCGTTAGTTAGTCTTCTCGTGTGACTAGCTAAATAAAATTCTTGGAGGGAATCGCTGATGACTCAAGATACGCAACAATTGCTTAGACTCTTTGGCCGCCTGTTCACGCAGCGCGGCTTTGCCCAAAGTGCCATGTGGACGCTGCATTCCGACCACCGCGAAGGCGACGCGCCGCGCGGCCAGCTGCGCGTGCTGCGCCTAATCGCACAGCACGACCACCTGACCAACGCCGACATCGTTGAGGCGCTCGACATCCGGCCCAGCTCTGCCAGCGCCATGGTGGCAAAGCTCGAGGACGCCGGCCTGGTCTCCCGCACCCCCTATGAAGAAGACGGCCGCGTGCAGCTGATTTCACTCACCGATGATGGCAAAGCTTTTATTGAAAGTGCCCGCGACGACAAGGACCAGCTGGCAGATAAAATGTTTGCCGGTCTAACCGCGGAAGAACAGGCGCAGCTGACCGGCTTGATGTTAAAGCTTGTCGGCAGCCTGGAAAATGGCGACCAGGACGCGGCCGTCGACGCCTACTTTGAAAAGCTCGGCCAGTTTGGGCCGCGCCGCCGCCACGGCCATCACGGCTACCGGCAGGAATGGGGCGGCGGTCCCCGCCGCGGCTTTGGCGGCTATGATGGTCGGCCTGATTTTGGCGGTCGGCCTCACGGTCCTCAAGGCGGTGGGCCTGGCTTAAACCCTGACGATCAGGCCGACAACTAAACGCACCAGCGTATAAAAAGGGGCGCTACTCTCACGTGGAGTAGCGCCCTTTGGGTCACGGCAAAGCCGTTCACTCAAGACTTGGCCGGTTTCACAACAGTCAGCAGCATTTGAAACCCCTCCTGGGCATACAGAGAGTGGCGCTGCCCGGCGGGGATTACGATGGTCTGGCCAGCCGCCACCGTGTACGTCTGATCGGCAATGGTGATAGCCGCCACACCGCTTAAGACATTCACCATGGCATCGCCAGCGGCTTCGTGGCCACCGATTTCTTCGCCGGTGCCTACCGCAAACAGGGTCAAGGTCAAATCAGGCCGCTGGACCAGCGTACGACTGGTGACCTCATCATTGGCTAAATCAATCAGTTGCTTGAGATCAACGACAGTGGATTGCGGAATTTTATCGATGTAAGTCATTGACGAACCTCGCTTTCGATCTGCATAAACTTACAAGGCTGCTCAGCGCGCAACGCATGGGCTGTGCCAGCTGGGACCACCAGCATTGTCCCGGGTTCGACGGTGGTCTGGTGATCCGTAAAAATGACGGTCAGTTCCCCGTCCAGGCACTGTAAAAGGCGTGTTCGACTGGCGGTTTCGGTGCTGATTGTTTCTCCTGCCGCCATCGCATACACGGCCAGCGGCAAGGTGATGCCCAGGCGGCGCGACAGGGAGCGACTGGCAATTTGGTGGTCGCGATACGGGACCAAGGTCGTCAGGTCAAGCTTAGTTTCTGCCATCGTGTTACCTCCACTATTCATTACATTAATCATAACCCAGCGCGGTCTAAAAATGATACCGTGAGGAGGCCTAGCCTAGTGCTGCCCCAGCACCAAGGCGAATCAGTTGCCCGACCAGATGCCCCGGCATACACTAACCAAAAGACTGGCTAGCAGCCACTCACCGGGCTGGAAGGGAGGCCATCGACATGTACACCTACACTAAGCAACAGTTGTTCTTCACCGCTGAAATGTGTCTGAGTATGGGGTCTTTGATGAGCGGCCTCAACATCCTTTTCCGGCTGGGCTTTACTGCAGCCGCATTAACCACGTTTCTCAGCGGCTGGGCGCCTACCATCTTGGTCGCGTTCGCGTGGAATCTGGCAGTTGCCGCGCCGGTTACCAACCTACTAATCAGCGTATTCGCCACCACCCCGCAGCAGAGCCTTGATCCCGACCGGGCGCAACAGATTCACCAGTGGGCGACCATTCTCATCATGTGCCTGAGCATGTCGACTTGGGGCATGGTAATCGCCGGCGTGCTGCCAGGCCTCCCTGTATCAGCCCTGCTTTTCACTTGGGTGCGCTCCTTCGCCTTGGCCTACATCATTCGCGGCCTGGTCGTGCGGCCCACAGCCACCGCCGTGTTGCATCGCGTATTTCCCGGGTGATATGAAAAGTGGTCCAGCACCACGCACAATGCGTGAGTTGAACCACTTCGCTATTTCCCGGGAAAAGATCAGACTACATCTTCATGCCCATTTTCTTGTATGAATCCATGCCGGCCATCCACATAGTGTCAGGGTCGACGCCGCGCTCCTTGGCGAACGCCTGTGTTAAGGTCTCCATATCCATGAGTTTGTACTTTGGCATCGGCTTGTTCGGATCATAGGTCTGGATCTGCGCCATCATGCCGCCGTCTTCGTGCTCGATGATGTGGCAGTGATACATGTAGACGCCTGGCAGGTCAAACCGCACAAGCAGGCGAACGGTCTCGCCAGGGTTGACGCCGACGGTATCCTTGTAGCCGTGCTCATTCGGGTAAGGCGCGCCGCCGTTGCGCGAAATGACCAGGAACTGCGTGCCATGCACGTGGAACGGGTGAACCATACCGCCGTTCATCGAGTTCGTGTTGGTGACATCCCAGTACTGCGCCAAGCCAATTGGCTGCGTGGCATCGATGCGCTGCATGTTGAACTTCTTGCCGTCAATGGCAACTTGCTCATCCATCCCCGACATCACGATCTTGCGAACCGGCGTGGTTGGCAGCACTTCAGGCGCGTTTATATCGATCAGGTGATCCGGCAGCACGCTGTTATCCGGCTTGAACGCGTGAACGCGGAACTTCACAATCGGTACATCGTCGGAGAACAAGGTAACTGTGTCGCCTTCCTTATAGTTCTTGAAGTCAACAATGATCTCTGCCCGCTCGGCACAGGTCAGCATCAGGTGGGTCAGCTGCACCGGCTCCGGCAGCAAACTAGAATCGCTGGCGATCTGGGTGAACTGCAGGTCATCGGAAAAATGCAACCGCCATTCGCGCCGGTTGGCCCCGTCAAGGATGCGCAGACGCAGCTTTTGCGTGGTGACATCGAAGACTGGGTTGACGGTGCCGTTGATCATTGCTGTTGGTCCCTGGACGCCATCCGGATCGTAATCGGCGTGGTAATCCCACTGATTGTTTTCGTGGAAGCGGCGGTCTTGCAGAACCAGCGGAATGTCGTCAACGCCGTAAGTCCGCGGCAGCGGCAGGCTGGCTTCGTGCTGATCGCGCACCAGCACCATCGCGGCCAGACCATGCCAGACCTGCTCAGCGGTCGACGGGCACGGGTGCGCGTGCAGCCAGGTCGTTGCAGCCGGCTGATCCAGCGTGAAGTCGATCTCCTTGCTTTCGCCTGGGTAAACTGGCGCGTGGCAGCCGCCGTCAACATACGGGCCGGAAACGGACAGGCCGTGCCAGTGGAACGTGGTCAACTCATCGAGCGAGTTTTTCAAGGTGACATGAATGTGCTTGCCGACTTCAAATGCCAGCGTCGTGCCCAGCAGTGGGGCGTTGTAGCCCCAGGTCTTCGTCTTGGCGCCAGGCAGGATCTGGGTCTCGCCCTTTTGCGCTTCCAGCGTGTACCAGGCGTCGGTGTCAGTTTCTTTATCGGGCTTCAGCAGCGGCGGAATCGCCAGCTGGGACTCCGGCGCGTCCGCGACTTCCAGCGGCACATAGCCGCCATCGTGGGTGTTGTACGCCGGTTCATCGAAAAAGTAATCATCATACACATGCTGTGTCATAATCTTTCCCCTTTCATTACTGGCAAGGAAATTGTGCCTTACCTAAGTCCGATTCCATTTTAACACGCTTCAACGCCAAAAACAGTGTAGAATAGAATCGTTATAAATAGTGGATAGATCTGGAGGGGTGTAAAATGTCTAAGCTGTTTACCTGGTTAATGTTTGTCGCTAACGCCATCCTGGTGTGGATGGTCTTTGCCACTAACATCACGATGAGTATGGTCAACATGACCCACGCCATGTGGCTCATGGCCATCATCATGCTGGCTGATTCAATCATGTCGCTTTACATGATGTACCGCAAGAAATAAGCGTTCAGGCCGGGGTAAAGACCTCGGCCTTTTAATTTCCCAAAATCACTTAACAGCTATGTCATAATAAGCACAGGAGGTGAACCTTTTGCTCAACATGCTAGATTATGCACGAAGCTATGCGCAAGAACCGTTCAGCGCCGTGCCGCTGGGACCGATTGACGGTGTACTGCTCGCACAGCTGGCTTACTTTGATTTTGCCCAGTTGCCAGTGACCAGCGGCACGCTGCATGCGCTGCGCAAAAGCGCCGACCTGAAGGCCTTGACCGTGCACACCTGGCGGCCGGCTGAGAACCTCGCGCTGCTCAAGCTGATGACCCGCGCGCCGCGTTATCAGACGATTGCCTGGCACGACCAGGTCAGCCAGCTCGACGTCGAGGCGCAAAAGCAGTTCTCGGCGCTGACGCTCACCCTGCCGCACGGTCAGTTCATCGCCTTTCGCGGCACCCGTGCGGACTTTGTCGACTGGAAGGAAGACTTCAACATGGCTTACATGCAGGCCATTCCCTCCCAAAAATCTGCGCTGGCTTATTTTCAGCGCATCGCCGCAACTTACCCCGGGCCTTACTTCCTAGGCGGGCATTCCAAGGGTGGGACGCTGGCGACCTACGCCTTTGCCGAAGCCCCTGGCGCCCTGCAGGACCAGGTGCAGGCCGTGTTCAACGCCGACGGGCCGGGTATTGGCAAGCCGGTGCCGACCGTGCTTGCGCCACGCGTTCATAAGCTGGTACCGCAAACCAGTCTGATCGGCACCTTGTTTGACCCGGACTCCGGCTTTTCCGTGGTGCAAAGCCGCGCCCACGGCTTCCGCCAGCATGATCCTTTTTCCTGGGAAGTTGCCGGGGAAGACTTCGCCTCGCTGCCAAAAACTGACTTGCTCTCGCAGCTTGCGCAGGACACCATCGCGAACTGGACCGCCAGCCTGTCTGATGAAACCAAGCAAGCCTGCCTGGATGCCGCTTACGCGCTGGTGACGCGCACCGATGCGACAAGCTTTGCCGAGCTCAAACGCAACTGGCCGCAAAACGCCAAAATTATTTTTTCGGGACTGCGGCACGGCGATCCCATGGCGCACCAGCAGTGGCAGTTGGCGATCGGCCAGCTGATCATTGCCTTGCGCGCAAACCTGCCCAAGCCGCACCTGCCGGCGGTTGATTGGCCTTGGACCTCAGCCGACTCTGACACCAGCAAGGAGGACACTCAAGATGATCACCATTAGAACCGCCACTGAAGCCGATATGCCCACCGTTTGGCAGATCGAAACCGGCGAGATGGATGAAACCAAAACGCCGCACATGATGCAGCCAGATGAATACGAGGGCTTCAAAACCGATCTGCTGCACCATGCCGCGCTGACGCTGGTCGCCTGCAATGAGGCCAGTCAGGTCTGCGGCTACATCACGTGCCACGTCGCCGGCCCCTATCCCAGCATGCGCCGCCAGTGGGTCGCCGGTCTCGCCGTCAGCAAACAGGCGCAAGGCCAAGGGGTTGGCCGGACGCTGATTGAAGCGGTCAAAACGGCCGCAGCAACCCAAGCCGTCGGGAAAATCAGCTTCCGCGTCCTTGCTAGCAACACGGCCGCCATCGGTTTTTACCAGCACCTGGGCATGACGCAAGAAGCGCACCACCGCCGCGAGTTTTGGCTTGCCGGCCAGTGGCAGGACGAATATCAGTACGCGCTGTACGTGGGCGCGTGAGCAAACAGCGCCGAGCCGATGCTCAGCGCTGTTTTTGTCTGCTTAGTCAGATTGTTTCACGTGGAACAGCAGGGTCAGTGCCCGCGCCCTTCGCCTTTAGTCGGCTTCACGCTCGCGCTGGGTCAACTCAGTGAATTCCCCAAGCAACGCCGACTTGCCACTGGCACTTTGAATGATGCGGATTTCGGTCTGTGCTGGGGCAGTCGCCAGCAGCGCGGCCAAGCGCGGTTCAACCACCCTGCGAAAAGTCAGCGCATAGGTTAAAAAGTCCAGGTAATCGCGGTCCAAATGTTCCTGAAACCCTGGCGCCATGTCCGGCCGCGTCGCCGGGTCGCAGTGAAAAGCCAGTGAGCGGCGCATCAGTCGCACCGGGGCCACCAGGCTTGGGACTCGCAGCCACACCACCAGATCGGCTTGGACCAGCCGCAAGGGGACGGTGCTGGTGAAGTTGCCATCGATCAACCAGTCGCGATGTGCCGCCATGAATCGCCTCTGCTCGGCAATGAATCGCTGCTTGGCCGCAGCGGAGTAATCCATCGCGTGCCACACCCGGTCCAACGCCAACAGCGGCCAGCCGGTTTGGCAGGCCAGCTGCCGCGCCAGCGTTGACTTGCCGCTGCCGGGTGCCCCGATCAGCATCACTTTCATTGCTTCGCCCCCACTTAAAAAGCCGCGGCATGCTCAAAGCGCACCACGACTTCATTATCACCTTTTCATTCCATAGACTGCAACAGGGCCAACAGAGCCGCCGCCACTTCCTGACGCTTCGCCTCTGGCAGGGTCTTGAGGTAGTTCAGCAGCGCTAGCGTGTTGACGTCCGCAAACTGATCGCCCACAAAAAAGTCCGCCAGCTGAAGGCCCAGTGCTTCCCCGATTTCCGTTAACTTTTTAATGCTGATGTTATCAACGTCGCCGCGTTCCACTCGAGATAGCAGACTGACCGAAACGCCAGCCTTCTCCGCCAGTTGTTCGATCGTCAAGCCGAGCTTTTTTCGCTGCGCGCGCACCAGCCGACTAATATTTTTCAATCGCCGCTCAGCTCCTATTCACACTTAACTAGCCTACACGGTAGAAGAAAAACGGTTCCAGTTAAAGAGCTTAAAAGCCGCACAAAATAAAAATAACAGTTGCCAAAGAAAATAAAAGCATGAAAGCCGCGGCGGCGGTGAAAATTAGGCTTTTAATCCGAAAATAAAAAACTTAAATTTAGGAATATTTTTTTATGCAAATGGAGAATAATCCCCGGGATCAGCCGCCTAATCCACGCGCGTCAGCTCATCCAGCGTCTTGCCATCCGCGTCGACTAGCTCCAGCCAGCCGTTGGTGTCGCCGTAATACAGGAAGAGGCCGACCTCGTTCACGCTGCGCAGCGTCACCGGTGCAGTGGTCGTGAAGTCAGCGATTTTATCGGCGTTGTCCGCCCGCAGCTTGTCCCCGTACTTGGTGCCATAGCTCTGCGACCCGTCACGATTCAGCAGCGGCTCGCGCACAAGCTTGGCACCTGGCGCGATGGTCATTTCCTTGGCCGCGGTCCAGTACACTGTCGCCTCGCTGCCGCCGCGTTTCACGTGGAACGCATGGGTCTTCAGCGCCTTGTCAAAGCGGTGCCGTGCCTTGGCGGGCCGCTTCTTGGCAGGGGCCGCAGCCTGCAGCTGAATGCCCAGGCGAACCAACACCCGCATCTGCACCTCCAGCAGCTTCTGCAACGCTGCCCCAGTGGCAGTGGCGCTGCCATCGGCGATCAGTTTTTCAAAGAAGCGCTGGACCTTGACCCCGTCAACACTGTCCGGGACGCCTAGGATAATGACGCCGTCCGCCTTGGCGGGCACGTCACCGGCGCCAATCAACGCGTGTGCGGCCGTTGCCAGGCGAACGTCATTGGCCGGGACGGGCTGCTCTAGGTTAGTCGTTAAGCGCATCGTGCCCAGGCCCTCGCCCAGGTCCAGCCGGGTCTCGTTATCTGTCATGGTCATTGTGATGGTTAGTTTCATCGTGTTCTCCTTGGGATAAAAAAAGCGGCCCGGGTGGTCGCTTTTCGTTGAAATTACTTTGCTTGCTCGAGCGGCTTCGACTTCCGGGTGGCCTTCAAGTACTGCGTCAGGACTTTGATTGCCCAAGCGTAGTGCGCGGATGCAACCATCGTCGCGAACTCGCCGAGTGACATGCTGCCGGTCCAGGGGTAGAAGCCCCTGAGGAACATTTCCTCGTTGTTGCCTTGCTCGAACTGGTCCATCAGATCGTTGTACAAACTTTCGAAGGCTTTTTTGGCCTCTGCCAACGTGGTCTTCTGGTTGGCCTGCCAGATCTTGCGGCTCAGCTTGCCGCTATTCTTCCAACTGTACGGTTTCGGCATGAAACGCTTTGCGGTCCCAGCCAGGTTTGCTTTGCTCCAATCCAGGTACATTTTCTGCCAAGCTGCCAGCTGGACCAAGACGTCGCGAACGTTGCGATCGCGGCCTTTGAACGGGAAGGTCCCGTTCAATTCTTCATCTGACATACCGCTTAAAATCTGATCGAGCTTATCGTGACGCTCGTACGTCGCCAAAATCAATGACTGCCGTGAATGTGGCTCTGCCAAGTTTAATCGCCTCCTGAGGGATTTGAAATAAACGCATTCAACACTGTCTCCACTCTCTATGGTGGGCCTAAACGGAGAAATTTTCAAGGCCGGTCATTAAAATTTACAAAGAAATATTTGAAAATATAACAGAAAGCGAATGCATAGCCGGCTTTTGCGCATCACCGAACCGATAAAAAAAGCCCTTTGCATCTCTGCAAAGGGCTGGTGGTACTAGTCTTCAACGACAAATGGCAGAAGACCCATGATGCGTGACCGCTTGATTGCGATCGTCAGCTTGCGCTGGTTTTTGGCGCTGGTCCCGGTCACCCGACGAGGCAAGATCTTGCCCCGTTCAGAGATGAACCGTTCCAACAAATTGGTGTCTTTGTAATCGATGTAATCGATGTGGTTTGCGGCGATGAAGTCGACTTTACGACGACGACGGCCACCACGACGCTGTTGTGCCATGGATGTCACTCCTTTACTCATTGATTGATTCAAGCTCGCCTAAGCGAACCTGATTGGATTAAAACGGCAGATCATCATCCGAGATGTCGATCGTCTTGCCGTTATTGGCAAACGGGTCGGCACTGTTGTCAGGTTGCGCCGGCTTTTGCGGGCTCGCACTGGCTGCTGATGATGCAGGGGCGCCAAAGTTTGGTGTTTGCGGGGCCTGTTGTGCAGGCTGCCCGCCGCCAAATCCTGACTGAGGCTGTTGGCCGAAGCCGCCAGCTTGTGGTTGGCTGTTGTTGCCGGTTGCGGGTTCAGACGGCCGCGCTTGGGTGGTCGCCTTGCTTTCCAGCAGTGCGAAGTTCTCGACGACGACTTCGGTGACGTAGACCCGTTGGCCTTGGGCATTGTCGTAGGTGCGCGTTTGAATGTGCCCCTCGACGCCGACCAGTGAGCCCTTGCGCGTGAAGTTGCTGAAGTTCTCAGCACTCTTGCGCCAGATCACGCAGTTAATGAAGTCCGTCTCGCGCTGGCCTTGGGCATTGGTGAACTGCCGGTCAACAGCCAGGGTGAATGACCCGACCGCGGTCCCGCTTTGGGTGTAACGTAGGTCTACATCACGCGTTAAACGCCCGGTCAATGATACATTGTTGATCATTCAAGTTTCCCCCTTAACGATAACTAGTCGTTGCGGACAACGATCATGTGGCGAAGAATTTCGCTACTGATCTTAGCAAGTCGGTCGAATTCGTCGATCGCCTTGGAATCGTTAGCGGTCAGGTTAACGATGTGGTAAGTGCCTTCTGTGAAATTCTTGATTTCATAGGCAAACTTACGCTTCTGCCAATCCTTGGAATCAATGATGCTGGCACCATTTTCCTTCAAGATATTGTCAAAACGTTCAACTAATTGAGCCTTGGCCTCTTCGTCGATATCTGGACGAATGATGTAGGTCACTTCATACTTAGTTTCAGCCATTTGACATGTCACCTCCTTATGGACTATTGGCCCTATTCCCTAGGGCAAGGAGTAAGCGTGCCAAAAGGGCACATGCTCACAAGCTAATAGTGTATCATACCGACTGGGTTTACTCAAACTATTTCGGGCGGGTGCCTAGGAGGCCGGAGCGGCAACCTCCGGCGGAATTCGGCTGGAACGTGGTGGGCACCGCTTCGAGCCTCGCGAGCGAGTCTCTCAGTCGGGCCTTGGTGTAAGCGGCACGCCGCTAACACCAATTTCACCACTGAGCCGATTCCGCCTCCGGTCGCCACTCCTATTCCCTACCTGTAACACTAATTAGAACCCAGACATAAAGGTCAGATCGACACGGTCTGGATCTGCATGATGTTCTTGTTCATCGAGATGTCCTCGATGATGTCCGCGTAGTTCATCCCGCGGGGCAGCTCGATCTCGTAGATGTTGGTGTAAACCGAATCGGTGTCCGACTGGGTCACGCGGAAGTTGACGTCGGTGACCTTGATTTGATGCTCGTCAAAGTACTGCTGGATGAACTCCTTGGTTTCGACTCGGTGATGGTACTGGACCATCAGCCGCTTCATGGTGTGCACGTGCAGCAAGTTTCTGGCGAAGACCAGCACCAAAATGATCAGGATGGAGCCCGGAATGGCGATGTCGTAATTGCCCATCCCGATGGCCAGGCCAATGGCGGCAACGGCCCACAGGCTCGCCGCAGTGGTCAGGCCGCGCACGGTGCGGTGCTGCACGATGATGGTGCCGGCGCCCAGAAAACCGATGCCGGAGACGACCTGCGCAATCAGACGCGCGTCATCGGCCCGCAGCACACCGGAGAGCTTGGGCTCAGCCAGCGCGGTGTTCAGCGCGTTAAAGCCGATCTCTTTTTGCATCAGCGCAATCATGCAGGCACCCACACAGACCAGCACATGGGTCTTAATGCCCGCTGGCCGGTTTTTGTGCTCGCGGTCGTAGCCGATTACCCCGGAGATCAACATCGCTAGCAGCAGCCGCCCAATGATCTCTAAAATACTCAAAGAATAGTGCATTTTCTCAACCACTTCTTTCAAAAAGGACCGGGAAGGTGAAGTACCCCGCCCGGTCCGAATCTAATCACGATTATTGATCCTGGATTATTCATAGAATTTCAAAAAAGCAGCGCAATCCCACGATTCACACGGGACTGCGCTGCTTTGGTGTTTCA
>NZ_RHOL01000035.1 GCF_003946465.1 Lacticaseibacillus hegangensis
TCGCAACGCTCCAAACGTTGCTTTCAGACCGGCCAGATGCGATTTCATGTCCCAAATACCGAGGTGAATAATCCAGGTTAGATATGATGGAACTTGTCTGAAGAAGGGACGTTGACTGCCCTTGTTAGAGTACGACTTAAAAGAGAATAATCTGACAATCCATCATCTCACAATCTGACCGAGAAAATAATCATAATTCAGAGTGTGACAGCTTTGCCTGAGATGTACTGAAATTATTGACGATAGACGTATTACCCTCTAGTGAAATGGGGATGCCTGGATTTGGCTCACTCGGAATCCTCGTTTAGGCGGAGCCAACCGCCAAGGTGCTATACTTTCTTTGATCGCAACATGACGAGCTAAATGTGTATATTTCAGTACCCACGCTGACTGTGGTGAATTCAACAGGAGGGCGATACGATGCGAGAAAATTACACGCCGGAAGAGGCCAAGGACAATTTTTTGACGATTCTGGATGAGATCAACGAGGATCACAAGGTGGTTCATGTCAGCGGACCGGCTGAGGAAAGGCGGGGCGTGCGAATCATGTGCGATGCGGACTACTGCACGCTGGTTAAGACGCTGTATCTCGCTTGGTATGGGGCCAAAGGCAAGGAGCCCAACTGGCAGACCGACCCGCAGTACGAAGACACGGTCGCAAAGCTGAAGATCATCGCCAGCCGCGAGCAGTGGCATCGCTAACGGGCAAAAGGCGACTTACTTTGAGCGTCGGCCCCAGTCCTGTGCTTGATGCATCAGGCAGCAAGAACCGATGTTTCACGTGAAACGAGTCCGCCTCTCTATGATGCAATAAACAAGGATCAGCGCCATCTGAAAAGACATCGCCATTCGGGAGGGAGTGGCGGTGTCCTTTTAGCCTTTGGCAAAAGTAGAGGCTGCCTTTGGGGGAAGGCAGCCTCCAAATAAGGAGCATGAGGAGAACGGGAGAACTACTGTCGGGATGATTCCTCCCGACGAATACATTGTACGCCGACCAAGTTGCTAGTGGGGTAGTAGAGCACTTGTGAGTTGTAATCCCGAGTATGGTTCTTGAACGTTTTGATCCATAACGTGGCCACTTGCCACGTTTCGGTATCATCAAGGTCCTGTCACAGAAGTTATGGGCATTGTCCGCTTGGAAAGTCTCTTTACCTTAAAAAGGCAAAGCAAAACCCTCTCAGCTAGCGGGGCTTGCTAGCCAGAGAGGGTCTTGTGCTTTCTGCAATTAGTTTAAGTTCTGTAACTACATGTGTGAGTTACCGATCTGCTTTACGTTTCCTATCGACGCCTAAGCCTATTAACATCAGCAGAGAAGCACCCAGAACCGCTAGACCAGAGGAGGATGTATCACCAGTTTTAGGTAATGATGCACGTTTGGATTTTGCTGGTGTGTTGGTTGTTGTACTTGTTGGTACCGGTTGTTGCGGTTTTCCGTTGTTCGTTTTGTTACCAGGGTTAGTGCCGGCAGGTGGGTTACCACCAGGGTTAGTGCCAGCAGGTGGGTTACCACCAGGGTTAGTGCCAACAGGTGGGTTACCACCAGGGTTGGTACCAGCAGGCGGGTTACCACCAGGGTTAGTGCCGGCAGGTGGGTTACCACCAGGGTTGGTACCAGCAGGTGGGTTGCCGCCAGGGTTGGTGCCGGCTGGTGGGTTACCACCAGGGTTAGTGCCAGTCGGTGGATTTCCTCCAGTAATTGTTCCGCCGTGGTTGTACGGGTAAACATAGATGACGATGCCATTTGCGGATGGGGTTAACGTATACTGAATTTGAGAGCCCTCTGGATTGTCTGTTGTTGGTTTGTAATTACCTGGTAGGTTGTCTGGCACGTGAACTGTGTAAGTAACAGTCTCGCCCACTTCCCCAGGGACCATTTCTGTACCAACTAGCCGCTGTGGCTGCTTGAAACCAGGTTTTGCAATATACGTGACTTGGAGTTCAGTGGCTTCTGGCGCGTATGTCACAGTGACAGCTTGCCGATCGTTTGCTTTTAGCGAGGTGGCAGGAACGACGGCCTGACTAGGCATGTAGCCCGCTAGTGTTGGGCTGGTTACAGCGGGAACAGAAGCAGAAACAGGGGTCCATGGATCAAACGTTATCACTTTGGTGACCAAATCTTCTTTACCAGTACGGGTAAAGGATACAGTTTGCGTCACTGGTTGGAAGACTTGCGAACCATCACTAGCTTTGACGTACTTGATGGTACGGATGGCGTTCGCTGTGAGGTCAGTCGGCTTGGCATCGTGGGGGTCACCTGGAGTAACCGGCACGATGTTGTGCGCTAACTTGACGAAGAAGGTCTGATCTTTGCTCGTGTCAGTATCAAAGACAATGCCATTAGCGGTGTCATCACTGACGAGTTTGTAACCTTCAGCAAGGTAAGTGTTGATCCGGTTAGCTGAACTGTAAGTGGCAGTTGAGGCTGAGTCACCAGTGATCGTATCAACTGCGCCAAGGGTCTTGCCCTCTGTGACATCTTGATAAGTAATAGTGGCCTTTTGCGTGTCAATCTTATAGGTGACCGTAACGGTCTTAGCCGCGCCTGGGGTCAAAGAATCGGCAGGAACGGTGGCCAGATCTGGTGTGTAACCTGCTAGGTTAGGACTAGTAACGGCTTCTACTGAAGCGGTCGCTGGCGCCCATGGATTCAGGGTGACCGCCTGGGTGACCAGGTCCTCGGTGCCGTTACGGGTGAAGTTGACGGTTTGAGGAACTGAGGCAAAGGCTTGAGAGCCATCGGTCTTGACATACCTGATGGTGCGAGTCGCTGTGGCAGTCAGATTCTTAGCATCGTGCGGATCAGTTGGGGTAACTGGAACTATCGTGTGCGCCAGCTTGACGAAGAAGGCCTGATCCGTGCCGGCGTCATTATCAAAGACAATGCCATCGGCAGTGTCATCGCTGACGAGCTTGTACCCTTCTGCGAGGTAAGTATTGATTCGGTCAGTGGAACTGTAATTGGCAGTGGCACCTGAGTCACCCCTGATCGTATCAACGGCGCCCAGGGTCTTGTTGTCCTCTGTGACGTCCTGATAAGTGATAGTCGCCTTTTGCGTGTCGATCTTATAGGTGACCGTAACGGTCTTAGCCGCACCTGGGGTCAAAGAGTCGGCAGGAACGGTGGCCAGATCTGGTGTGTAACCTACCAGGTTAGGGCTAACAACTTCTGGGACAGAAGCGGTAGCTGGTGCCCATGGATTTAAGGTAACGACCTGGGTGACCAGATCCTCGGTGCCGGTACGCGTAAAGTTGACGGTTTGAGGAACTGGGACAAAGGCCTGTGTGCCATCGGTCTTGACGTAGTTGATGGTGCGAGTAGCTGTGGCAGTCAGATTCTTGGCATCATGTGGGTTGGCTGGCGTAACTGGAACTATCGTGTGCGCTAACTTGACGAAGAAGGTCTGATTGGTATTTATGTCAGTATCAAAGATGATGCCATTGGCAGTATCGTCGCTGACGAGTTTATAGCCCTCCGCGAGGTAACTATTGATCCGGCCAGTAGAACTGTAATTTGACCGTGCGCCTGAATCACCTGTGATTGTATCAACTGCGCCAAGGGTCTTACCCTCTGTGACATCTTGATAAGTGATAGTGGCCTTTTGCGTGCCAATCGTATAAATGACCGTAACCGTCTTAGCCGCGCCTGGGGTCAAAGAATCGGCAGGAACGGTGGCCTGACTTGGTGTATAGCCGGTCAAGGTAGGACTGGTAACTTCTGGTACGGAAGCGGTGGCCGGCGTCCATGGATCGTAGGAGACGCCTTGGGTGACCAGATCCTCGGTGCCGGTACGCGTAAAGCTGACGGTTTGAGGAACTGGGGCAAAGGCCTGAGAGCCATCGCTCATGACGTACTTGATGGTGCGAGTCCCAGTGGCAGTCAGATCCTTGGCATCATGTGGGTCGGCTGGCGTAACGGGAACCTTTTGGTGAACCAGATGGATCTGTTGGTCATCGTCGCCAGCGGTGAAGGTGTAGGTAATGGTCGATGGCTGGTTATCGGCCAACTTGTAATTAGCTGGGACCACTGCGGTATAGGTGCCAGACTGGCCAATGTTGCCGGATTCTGGTACTGGATCGCCAACTTGAGCCTCGTTGTTGCCGTCATCGACATAGGTGATCTTCAGGCTGTCAGCGGCAGCGGGTTTTTTGAAAATCAACGTGATCGTCTGTGGGTCTGCCGTAAAGCTAGTTGCATTTCCTTCTTGACGGTCAAAAGTATAACCAGTGATCATCTTGTCTTCAGTGGTGACGCCGCTGAAAGGCGAACCAACGGCCCCACCGGTCACTCTGTCGGCTTTGATCGAATTGCCATTTTCATCCTGATACTTGACGGTGATCGTACCGTTAGCAATCGGTTGAATGTACAAATGTTCGCTATACGAATAAGAAGCCGTTGCTCCTGGCGCAATCGATAGGGTAGGGGTCTCATACTCAATCGCGGAGTCCTCACTTTGACCGAGTGAATCATCCATCGCCTTAGACTGCAGGACCGTCCCATCGGCGGTGCCTGCTGCTGGCTTTGCATCGGTGATATCGATCCCTGAACCTTGGCCCATATGGCCGGCGGTAAGGCTATCGTTATCAGTAGGTGTTAAATAAAGGGTTAGGCCATTAGGGTTAGCGTCGGTCTTATTCGTCAGGTAAGCCGAACCGTCACCATTAGAAGTGATCGTGACGCCATCTTCAGTCGCGCTGACCGTGTTATTATTTTTGTTCAGGGTCATGAATGCGGTGTCAAGCATCGTCCCAATCTGCACATCGGTTAACGGTGAACTACCGGAGTTTTTAATGAATACGGTATGCTCAAATGCGCCGCTAGGATCAATCGAAAGAATCTCTGACAGGGTCACTGTGTTGCCTGGGACTATATAATTGGCGGAAATATCCTTGCGAATGTATTTTGTGCCATCAGCACCCTGACCGGTGTAATAGGCTTCTGGAGTAGCGCTGGATTGACGGATTTCCTTAAACTGGCCATCAGCGGTCCGAATATAGTAAGCACTCGTTCTTACCAGGTTGGCACTGTCGCTGCCGCGTAAAGCATAACCATACAAGTTGTCACCATCGGTCACAGTATTATAAATCAATGGTGCATCTGTCGTGTCGGCGGTGCCAGGAATCTGACCGCCGATGGCAGTGAAGGTGTACGTCTTACCGTTGTCGGGAATTTCCAGAGTCAGTGTTGGGTTTGGATCCGTTTGCGCTGTCGGAGTGGCTACTTGCGTCCAGGTGATCGCATCCAGAGCGGTGGCGGAAACCGGGTCGACTGCCGTCTTGAATTTTGTGGGCTGCGATATAGCTGGTGATGGCGTGCTGGTGGCCTTTTGTACCGTGCTAGCAGCAGCTGCTTTTTTCGCGACTGACTGATTATTGTTTTGCGTCGCTGCCGCTATTGTGGGCGTAGCGTTGGTTGCAGTCGTCGCGGCACCGGCTGGGCGAGTTATAATTTGTGTGTCAGCGGTCTGGTCGGTTTCAGCCTTGGCAGCTGGCGTAACAGGTGTACTTACTGAATCATGCGTATTGGGCGTAGCGGCAACATCACGATTGGTGGCCTGCTTGGAGGATTGAAACGTGACAGTTGAATCTGCCGACGAATCCGTCTTAGTGGCAGCGACCGGCTGAGTCGATGTGGTGTCTGTGGTGGCCGCATGGGTCACCTGGCCCTGGATCGTAATGGCACCGCCGACGGCAACAAGTAATGTACTCAGCCAGCGCCCTTTACCTTTGAACAGTTTGACACGAGTCTTTGTTTCAGTTTCTTGACGCAGATGATTGTGCGTTGAAAGCTTGCGATAATCTCCAACCAAAGTAATCCGACCTTTCAAAAATAATCTGAAATCAATATTCAGATTCATTTAACACCTCACAGTATAAGGGCCAAAAAATTTGGTTTCAATGGATGAAGGAATATTTTTCTACTTTTATAACGAGCATTTGAGCTTTGTACACAGTATTTTTAAGCTGATTTTAATTATTTCACAATTTCAAAAATTTAAGTAGAGGGGAAAGCAATCTATATTTTCAAATGCGAATATGCAAAGTGAGGTTATGATTGCTGTGTCAGCTATAGAAAAGTAAGAAACTATTTTTTGCGCTGCGCCGTGTAGTTATCGATGATAAACAATTTAACGTTGGTTTTGAGATTGCGAAACCGTTTACAATAACAAAAGCGAGGACTAGACTAAAACCAGTCAGATGAAAAAAAGGAGCACGGGTAAAATGACAGGGTCGAGTGAACTACCAGCTGCTGCGGCGGCGTGGTTGCAGTACTGTCGAACACACAACATCAGCTTGTTTGATGCCCTGACCCAGGGGCATGCGATGCCGCGGGTGGCGGCATTGGACGAGGAGACCGAGTCCCAAGTCGCGCTGTACTTCTTTGAGCCGGCGCACGACGAGGACTTTGCCCGGGCGTGGCTAGCCGGCGTTGATCGGACGAATCAAGCCATTGGCGAATAAATGAACAAACGTGTTGAGGCCAGGTTTGTCTGGCCTTTTTGCTGCCTAAAAAGGATATGGCTGGGTACGAAACAGGTTAGATGCGGTCAAATAAAATATGTTAACCTGCGGGTATTCAGTCTAATTGTGGCGCGTTTCACGAAATGCGTCACCGAAATCGGAGGTTCAATATGGAACGACAATGGACAGAACCTGAACAGATGCTGCTGCGGATGGCGGCAAAATATACCGACGCGGAGCTTGCGCCTTACGACCTGGAAATGGCCCACACAAACCGCTATCCTGACGGCTTGGTCGAGAAGCTCATCCAAACCGGCTTTTTGACGGTCATGCTGCCGACCGAGTACGGCGGCGCGGGCTTTGGTCCCGAGGTGACCGCGGCGATGATCGAGCGGATCGCCAAGGGCAGCGCCAGCGTCGCTGCGACGTTGGAAGGCCACTATAAAAGCGTGGATGCGATCTTGAAGTACGGCACTGACGCGCTGAAAAAAGCGCTGCTGCCGCAAGCGACACATCGGATTTTTGCGTTTGGCATGACCGAGTCGACCGGCGGCTCAAACCCCATGGGGATCCAATCGACCGCCAAGCGCGTGGCCGGCGGCTGGCTGCTGAACGGTAACAAGGTGATGATCACCAACGGGACGCTGGCCGAAGTCTACTGTGTGCTGGTCAAAACCGGCGAGCAGGAACTGTCGGTGTTTGTGGTCGACAACAGTATGCCCGGTTTTTCGTTCGGCAAGCGTGAGGACTTCATCGGCCTGCGCGGCACCCCGATCGGCGAGATTTTTCTCAGTGATGTGCGCGTGGATGATGACCACTTGCTCGGGCGAGTCGGGCAAGGCGGCGCGATCGGTGACCACGCCCACGATGACGCGCGCATTCTGATGGGCGCGGTGCTCTCCGGCATCATGCAGCACGCGCTGAGCCTGGCCGCCAAGTACGCCAACGAGCGCACGGCGCTGGGTACGCCGATTGGGCAGATGCAGGCGATTCAGCGCAAGCTCGCCGATATCAAGATCAACCAGGAAACCACGCAGCTGCTGTGGGAGCGTGCCGCATACGCCAAGGCGCAGGGCCAGCCGTATTCAGAGCTGGCCGCGATGGCCAAAGCCCACGGCTCGCGCGCGGCGGTGGCGGCCTGCGACGACGCGCTGCAGGTGTACGCCGGTTACGGCTATTCCAACGACTATCCGCTGGCGCACCTGATGCTTGACGCGCGCGCTCTGGAAATCGCCGAAGGGACCGTCGAGAAAATGCGCACGGCCATTGCGCAGGCCGAGCTGAAAAAGGAGGAAGCCTAGATGAAAATCGTCGTTTGCATCAAGCAAGTACCCGGGTCCAACCGGGTGTCGTTCGATCCCATTACGCACAACCTCGTGCGTGAAGGCATGGCCGGCCGCATGAATCCGTTTGACGAAAATGCCATCGAAGCCGCTGTTCGTTTGCGCGAACAGGTCGGCGGCGAGGTGGTCCTCCTGTCGATGGGTCCGGATGCGACCAAGGAAACGCTGCACGACGGCATGGCGATGGGTGCGGATTCGGCTTACTTGCTGTCATCGCGCGCCTTTGCCGGCTCCGATACCCTGGCGACGGGCTACATTTTGGCTCAGGCCATTCGCAAAATCGGGGCCATCGACCTAATTTTATTCGGTCGCCAAGCCGTTGACGCGGACACCGGTCAAGTCGGCCCGATCGTGGCGACTGAGCTGGATCTGCCGCAGGCGACGTTTGCCGAAAAGATTCAGCCACTGGACGCGCAGCATGTGGTCGTTAACCGCGACCTGGGCGCCGTCACGCAGACGGTGCAGCTGACTTTGCCGGCGGTGATCACGGTGCGTGCCGAAGCCAACCAGCCGCGCTACGAAAGCCCGGTGGCGATTCAGCAAAGCCTGACCAAACCGCTGACGACTTGGACTGACCAGGATCTCACGCTGGACGCTAGCCGCATCGGTCAGGCCGGCTCCCCGACGATTGTGCGGAAGGTCTACGCGCCAGAGCCAACGACGCGCGCGGCCAAGCCGCTGCCGCAGGACCCAAAAGAAGCAGCCAAGGCGCTGCTCGACATTTTGCAAGCACAGGGTTTGCTGTAAGGAGGCGGGAAAATGATCACAAAAGATGCTTTATGGATCGTTGCCGAGTTTGAGGGCACACGCATTGCGCCCGTCACTTTGCAGCTGCTGACCAAGGCGCGCGCCATCGCCAACGGCCGCACGGTGGCCGCGGTGCTGCTGGAAACGCCGGCGCAAACCGGCGAGGAGACATTGGCCCAGTACGGACCAGACGAAATCATCGTGGCCCAAGACGAGGCCTTTCAGAACGCCTCTGACCGCACGCAGGCCGAGCAGCTGACGGCGCTGATCAAGGCCAACCAGCCGAACACCATACTGTTTGGTGCCACGCCCGAGGGCCGCTCGCTGGCGCCGCGCGTCCAAGACCAGCTCGAAACGGGGCTGACGGCCGACTGCCTCGATTTTTATTACGAGCAAGACTTGCTAGTGGCGGTCAAGCCGTCGTATGGCGATAATGTGATGTGTGAGATTGTCTGCCCAGACCGACGCCCACAGATGGCGTCGGTGCGGCCGAACACCTTTGCCGCGAAAAAGGCGACCGGAGCCGCGCGAATCGAGCGCGTTGACGCCACCGCGGCAGCCGATTCTGCCTGCGTCATGCAAAAAACGGCCGTCAAAATTGCCGCGACTACCAGCCTCAGCGGCGCGCGTAAAATCATCGCCCTGGGCCGCGGGGCCAACAAGGACGCCGTGATCGAAGGGGTCCGCAAGGTGGCCGACAAGCTGGGCGCTAGCGTTGGTGTCAGTCGGCCGCTGACCGACCGGCCCGACTTCACCGCCGAGCAGCAAATCGGTCAAAGCGGCGTGACGGTCTCACCGGACCTGATTCTCAACTTGGGAATTTCCGGCGCCGTGCAGTATCAGGTGGGAATGAGTTCGAGCAAGCTGGTCATCTCAGTCAACCGCGATTCCAAGGCGCCGATCATGGTGCAGTCCGATTACGTCTGGACCGGGGATGCCGCCGCCCTGGTTGCGGCACTGCAGGACCTGCTGTAATGCTGCCCGCACTGCGCGGGAGCTTTTTTCAGGATAGATTCCGATGCGTGACCAGATAGGTGTCTGCCACTTTTCAGTGATAAAATGTAAGTGAAATATGAAGGAGGTCGCATGATGAATGAAACTTTTCTCGCGGTCCTGAAACATGAGGGCCCGGTGACCATTGTCTCGCCGTACGCCCAGCCGGCCGCGGTCGTGAACACGTGGATGTCGTATGTCTCAGTCGAAGGCAACGAGCTGCACATTCCGGCTGCCGGCATGCACAGCGTCGAAGAGGCCGCCAAAACTGACGACCGGGTGACCGTGACCTTTGGCAGCAAGGAAGTCGAAGGCACGGTCGGCCCCGGGGCGGGGTTTCACGTGCACGGCCATGCGCGCTTTGAAAGCAGCGGCCCAGCCTTTGACGAAAAGAAGAAGCAGTTCCCGTGGCTGACGCGGCTGCTCGTCGTCACGATCGACGACATTCAGCAGAAAATATAGGAGGCACGCGTATGGCAGAAATTATCCTCAGTGATTCATTCGTTGCTTTGATGAAACAAAAGGGGCTGGCAAACCGCGACATCGCACTGATCACCGACGATGGCGGCGGCAAGTACTCGCTGCAAGGCGGCGCCTGCAGCATCGGCACCAAGTTCACGCTGATCGTGCTCGATGCGCCGGATCCGGATTACGCGGTGCGCCTGGAAAATGCCGCGGGTTTGCGCCTGTGGACCTCGGATTACGACATGATTTTCTTTAATCCCGGTCTGGCCATCGACTATCACAACGGCAGCATTTCAATCAAGGACAACGCCCACGCACTGGACAACCAGATGCGGATCGCGCAAGGCAGCGACGTCTTGGCGGCGTTCAAACAAGGCACCACGGTGGCAGGAAAAACCTGTTAGCGGCGCAAGGCGTCACCTGCTTCAAGGCGGGTGGCGCCTTTTGTGTGTTGTTATATTTTTACCAAGGCTGGCGCGATCCAAGCGGCTGGTCGGACAAATTTGCCTTCAGCATGGTATAACCGAAAGGACTGGAGGGGAGCACATGACCAGAAAAGCCGTTTCGCGGGTCTTATTTGTGTTGATGATCGCAGCGACCCTGTTTAGTGTGCTCACGCCGCTGGAGTCGGTCCGCGGCAAGTCGATGGCGCCGACGCTGAAGCCCGGCCAGTGGCTGGTGGTCGCCAATTACCGACTGCTGAAACACGCCGGGCTCAAGCCCAAGCAAAGCGACATTGTCACCTTTGCCAACGATGGCAAGGTGCCTTATTTACCGCCGCGTCGGCAGCTGGTCAAGCGCGTGGTCGGCATGCCCGGCGACCTGATTGGCATCAACCAGACGACGGTTTATCGCAACTCGCGCGCCCTGAAGGAGCCGTATGTGAAGCACCCGATGAACAACGCCAAGTATCAGTACGATGGCCGGCCGGATGGGGGGCAGCCATTTGCCGACCCCAGCTATCAGCGGTCTTCATATCTGCGCAGCGGGGAGTATTTTGTCATGGGGGATAATCGGCCGAATTCAGCGGATTCGCGTTGGTTTGGGCCGATCTCGAAGGCGCAGATCACCGGGGTGGTGGTGGCCAGGCTGCCAATCAGGCGCACCGGGCCGGCCCAGAATGCACTGTGGATCCTGCTGCATTTTCTGCCGATGTTCCTGGTCGTCGCGTGGTTTCTGGTCGCTTGCTGGCCGGATCTGCGGGTGATGTTGTCGCGGCCGCGCGGCTAGCTAACAAAATTGTTATGGGCGTAATCGTTTTTTTTCTGGCGAGAGGGGTGTATCCTACGCTTATACGGCGCGTGCTCGCGCAGGAGGAGTAAGGTATGGGAACGATTCTGACAGTCGATCATCTCGACAAGTCGTTTGGCAAAAGACAGGTGCTGCACGGGGTCGACTTTTTCGTTGAAGAAGGCCACATTGTCGCGCTGGTCGGGCCAAACGGCGCAGGTAAAAGTACGATCATGAAGGCCATTTTGGGGCTGATCCCAGTCAACGGCGGCGGGGTCGACATCAAGGGCCAGCCGGTGTCCATTACCTCGCACCAGGCGCTGCGCAATGTCGGCGCCTTGATCGAGTATCCAGGCATATACCCGTTCATGACCGGCCGCCAGCAGCTGGCCCTGTTTGCCAACCAGCACGGCAAGGCGAAAAACGTGGAAACCATCATCGCCGCGATGGGGATGGGCAAGTACATTGACCTGCCGGCTAAAAGCTACAGCCTGGGCATGAAGCAAAAGCTCGGCATCGCCCAGGCGCTGGTCAACGACCCCAAACTCGTCATTCTCGACGAGCCGATGAACGGGCTGGACCCGCAGGCGGTCAAGGATTTGCGCGACTTGTTGCGCAATCTGGCCGCCCGCGGCACCAGCATTCTGATCTCCAGTCACATTTTATCCGAGCTGGAAAAACTCGCCGATGATGTGCTGATCCTCAATCACGGCCAGATCATCAAGCATTCAACCATGGCAGATCTCGAGCAGCAAGGCGGCGTCGGCTACACCATCGAAGTCGGTAATATCGATCAGGCCAAGGCGGCCATGGCGATGGCAAATCACCCGTTTGAAACGGTTGGCAATGCCATTATCCTGACGCATGCGGCGGCTGGTGACCTCAACCACGCGCTGTACGCGCTGGTCCAAGGCGGCGTGGCGATCGTCTCGATCACGCAGCAGTCAGACGACCTTGAAGGCGCCTTTTTGGACATGGTGAACGCAGACGGCGGGGAGGCGTAGACATGGGGGCTTTAATTAAGCAAGAAGTGTACAAGCAGTTTCACAAGCGCGGCTGGCTGATCGCCACGGTCATCATGGTGCTGGGCCAAATTGGTTTTGGCGTTTGGGGCAAAATGCAGCCCAAGTGGTTCCCGGCAGATGCCTTGGTCTCTGAGGATTACATCATGGGGGAGATTGTGATTTTCATCGCGGTCGCGTCCACGGCCTCAATCGTCTCGATGGAGTATCAGTACGGCACCATGAAGCAGCTGCTGTATCGCCAGTACTACCGCAGCCAGGTCTTTGTGTCGAAAATCATCACAGTGCTGCTGCAGCTGGCGTTTTTACAGGTCGTGGCGTGCGCGACCACGTTCATCCTGACGCTGATTTTGCATCCCAGTTACGACTGGCTGGCCGAGGTCGGCGGCACGACGACGCTGGAGACCTACTTCAAGCGCGTTGGCGGTGATTTACTGGTCGACCTGTTGCTGCTGTCGGTCGTGCTGATGCTGTCTACACTGTTTAAAAGCAACGCCGCCGCGATTGCGACCGGCCTGGTTGGATACTTCCTCATCACCCTGGCCGCGACACTTCTGCTGGTGGCGATTGGTTATTGGCACTGGCTGAAGTGGAACCCATTCACATTCTTGCTAGTTGGGGCGCAGATCCTTAATCCCAACATGGCCCACTCGACCTTTATGAGCACGGAAACAATGATTGCCGGCACCCTGGTTTACACTGTTGTCTTTGGGTTTATCGCCTACCTGAGCTTTCGCAAGCGCAGCATCTAGGCGGGAAAAGGAGAATCTTATGGCTGAAATGATTGTCACCACCACTGAACGCATTCCGAACCACGAGTACGAGATCATCGGCGAGGTCTTTGGCGTCACCACGCAATCGCGCAATATGGTGTCCGACCTCGGCGCCGGGCTCAAGAGTCTAGTTGGCGGCGAGATCAAGGGCTACACCAAGATGCTGCAGACGTCGCGGGAAACGGCCGTTGACCGCCTGCGTGATTCGGCGGCAGACTTGGGCGCCGACGCCGTGGTGATGATGCGCTTTGACTCCGGCTCGATCGCCCAGGACATGCAGTCCGTCGTGGCGTACGGCACGGCAGTGAAGTTCACCGACTAACTGAAGATGACCGGTTAAGACGCTCTGGCCCAGCCGCTAGGGCGTCTTTTTCTATGATCGTGAGTGAACCGCTTGCCTGAATGCGCTACAATGGACACATAAGTAAACCGGGAGGGATGCGCATGGCAACAGTTGAATTGAAGCGATACACCGTTGTCAACGAGTACGGCGAATTCCTCGAAGATGATGACCTGCTGCTTCTGCCAGGCTGGACCAAGGACCTTAAGAAGACCTGGATCACGTACAGCGCGGTGGAAGCCCAGCGCGTGGCCAACCAAGCGGAAGGCACCGCCTGTGAGATCAAGATGATTCCGCTCGCGCAGGAAGCCAGCAAGGCGTCCCACCGCGGCGTACCGATTTCCGTGCAAAAACAGGTCATCACCCTGTGGCAGCAAGGGATGTCCTACCGGAAAATTGCGAGCTTGCTGAAGATCTCCAAGTCCTCGGTGGGCAACATCGTGAATAAAGACTAGGATCACCCGTTAACCGTCGGCCTGGGCCGGCGGTTTTTTCGTGGCCTCGGGATGCGCGTTTTGCTTTTGGGCGGCAAGGTTTTGGCGCTTGGCGGGAGTTGATGCTAGGATAGAAGCAGCGTTGATTAGGCAAGTCTGTAGGCGAGCGACCGGCATCAACGACTTTCGCGCAGTGATTGGCGCGATTCGGAGGGAAAACATGGATGAATTATTTGCCCATGCGCCGGTGCCTAAAGCTTATATGCACCTCGCGCTGCCGGTCGTATTAGGAATGGTCGCCAGCATGGTTTACAACCTGGTCGATACCTTTTTTGTCGCCCAAACTGGGAATGCTGACCTGGTGGCTGGGGTGACGCTGGGGGCGCCGCTGTTTTCGTTTATGCTGGCGGTCGGGGATATTTTCGGCCTCGGCGGCTCGGCGCTGCTGTCTCGCCTGCTCGGTAACGGCAAGCGCGCCCAGGTGCGGGCGCTGTCGAGTTTTTGCCTGTACGCGGCGGTGGCGCTGTCGCTGGTGATCACCGCGCTGCTGCTGGGGTTTAAGCAGCCGATTCTAACGATGCTCGGGGCCACTGCAGCCACTCGCGAGTATGCCGGCGGGTTTTACACGATGCTGGCGCTCGGCGCGGTGTTCATCATCGTCTCGCTGGTGCCGGGGAATATCATTCGCACCGAGGGCCTGGCCAAGCAGTCGATGATTGCCACGCTCGCGGGCACCGCGCTGACCATCATGCTGGATCCGATTTTTCTGTTCGGGCAGCACTGGGGCGCCAGCGGCGTCGGGCTGGCAAACGTCCTGGGGTACGCGCTGAACACGGGGCTTTTGCTGTGGTTCACGCAAACCAAGGCGCAGTACCTCAGTATCGCGCCGGGGGTGGCGAAGGCCAGCCGGGCGGCGGTGGTGTCGATTCTCGCCATCGGCATTCCGGCCAGCTTGACCAATTTCATGCAGAGCCTGGGCACGATGTTGCTGAACCAGCGCCTGGCCGCGTACGGGGCGAATGCCGTGGCCGCCATGGGCATCGCGCAAAAAGTGTACATGATCGTTATGCTGATCATGGTGGGCTTTGCCTTCGGGGCCCAGCCGCTGATCGGCTACAACTTTGGGGCCAAGGCGCACCAGCGGCTGGCGGCGATTCTGCGGTTCGATTTTATCGTGGAGATCGGCTACGCGCTGGTCGCGGCGACGCTACTGATGCTGCTGGCCAAGCCGCTCGTGGCGCTGTTCATGAACCGGCCGGCGATCGTCGCCATGGGCAGTTTGATGATGCGGGCACTGCTCATCACCACCCCGTTTATTGGCGCAATCCTGGTGTTCACCACGGTGTTTCAGTCGGTGGGCCAGGGGCTGAGTGCACTCATCATGGCCATTTCGCGGCAAGGGGTCGTGTTTGCCGTGGCGCTGTGGCTGCTGCCTCAGTGGTTGGGCTTTGACGGCATCGTCTGGGCGCAGGCCGCGGCCGATGTCATCACCTGTGCGATTGGGTACGGGCTGTACCGGCGCAGTAAGCACATGATGTGAACCACCACAGACAGGATTTTTTACAAAAGTTGATTTTAACCGCCTGCGTGATGTGCTCAAGCCCGGTGTACCGCGGGTTGGTGAGCACTTTTCAGGCGCTGACAAATCCTGCAAAATAAAATCCCGTCGTATTCGATCGATAACTTATGTATACTTAATCTCCGGGTGAAAAATAACGCCACGTAATGTTTAACATTGCGCGGAAAAATCAATCATTTGGAGGATCATGATGACAAAAGTAAAGAGTTGGCGGCTGGCCAGCGTGGCCACCGCCTTGGCAGCGATGTTGCTGTTGGCCGGGTGTGGGACCAGTAAGGGTAGTACTTCGGCCGCAAAGCCGCAAACTGCTGCGGCCAAGACCAAGGCTGACAAGACCCAGGCAAAGCAAGACGCCACGACCCTGTTAAATTACATGTATCAAGGCCGGGCTTCTGGACTTTCCGAGGTCACTAACGAGGACAGTCAGGATACCAAGACATACTTAATGCAACACTACATTGACAAGCAAACTGACTTTTTCAAGGGTAACGGCAACATGGACGATTTCTACCTGGTGCTTGATGGCAGTAACTACTACGCCAATGACATCATTAAGGATTTCGCCAAAGCTTACGTTGAACAGACGCAGAATATCGGCCATTATCAGATCACCAAGCTGAAGACCAGCGGCAACAACGCCGAGGTCACTGCATCGTTCACCCCGATTGCAGCGCTGTCTGAGGCCCACCCAATTGGCGAGGCGCGGACTTCTGCTTTTGGCGGCTTGGATAACGACACCCTTATCCGCGAATCGCAGAACAAGGATGTGAAATCGATTCAGCGCCTGATCACCTTGAAGCTGTACTCGGTGTACTACGGCGACATGGCCAAGACGGCTGAAAAGGCGCCAGAGAAGACGTCGGTGACCTTCAGCATGACTAAGAAGGGCAGTCATTACATGGTCGACCATGATACGCTTGATATGATCGAACAGCATGGGCGCGTCGACAAGTACGCGGCATCTGACAGCTCATCCAGTGCAGAATAAGCTCAATTAAACGCTGACAGCGGATACTCGAAAAATGAGTACCCGCTGTTTTTTTCCGAATATTCCAGTTACAATGTCAGATTATCTAACATAATCCGTCGACACTCGTTCGGGTTTTCTGTAACCTATAACTATTAAGTACAGAAAGAGGCGATTTGGTGTGAGACGTCATTGGGGAATCATCGGGCTGGTTGTGGCCCTGGGCCTTGGCATTTTTTCCGGGCAGGTGGCCAAACCCGAACCGGTGCACGCGGCCGAGAAGACGTATACGATCGCCATGGATACGACGTTCCCACCCTTCGAATTCGCCGATAAGAACAACAAGCGTGTCGGCATCGACATTGACCTGATCGAGGCCATCGCCAAGGCTGAGGGCTTCAAGGTGCAGCTTAAGGCGACCTCATTCAACGGCGCTGTGCAGGAACTTCAGGCCAACCAGGTCGACGGGGTCATGGCGGGGATGAGTATCACCCCCGAGCGCAAAAAGGTTTTTGCCTTCTCTGATCCCTACTATCAATCCGGGGTCGTGATGGCGGTGCGGAAAAATGGCAACATCACCAAGCTGTCCCAGTTGCGCGGCAAGCGCGTCGCGGTCAAAACCGGGACCGCCTCGGCCGACTACGCGAATAGCATCAAGAAGAAGTATGGGTTCAAGACCATCACTTTCGACGACTCCAACAATGTGTACCAGGACGTCATTTCTGGCAACTCGGCCGCCTGCTTCGAAGACAAGCCGGTCATGCAGTACGCGATCGCCACGGGGCTCGGCCTGAAGCTGGGCAACATGAAAATGGCGATGGCCAATGATTACGGCATCGCGGTCAGCAAGGCCGAGCCAGCGCTGGTCAAGAAGATCAATGCTGGTCTGAAAAAGGTCCGCAAGTCCGGGGAGTATAACAAGATTGTCGAGAAGTACCTCGGCAATGGGTCCCAAGCAGATACCGACAAAAAGGCCAAGGAAACCAACGATTCCAGCAGCACCTTCTTCGGTTTGCTGAAGTCCAACCGCGGCGCCTTGATGGCCGGGCTCGGCGAAACCGTGCAGCTGACCATTGTGGGGATTCTGTTCGCGACGCTGGTCGGGATTCTCGTCGGCTTGCTGGGCGTGGTGCCGAATAAGCTCGCGCAAGGCATCGCAACGACGTTCATCTACATTTTCCGCGGCCTGCCGCTGATGGTGCTGGCCCTGTTCATTTACACCGGGGTGCCGATGGTCATCGGCACCAAGATCCCGGCGTTCGTTGCCGGCATCATCACCCTGACGCTGAACGAAGGGGCGTACACCGCCGCCTTCGTTAAAGGCGGGATCGGCGCGGTCGACGTGGGCCAGATGGAAGCCGCGCGCAGCCTGGGCCTGCCATGGACCAAGGCGATGCGGCGCGTCATTTTACCGCAGGGCTTGAAGATCATGGTGCCCAGCTTCATCAACCAGTTCATCATCACCCTCAAGGACACCTCAATCCTGTCGATCCTGGGCCTGATGGAGCTGACCCAAACCGGGAAAATTATCATCGCCCGGAACATGGAAGGTTTTAAGATCTGGACGATGGTGGCCCTGATTTACCTGATCATCATCACCCTGCTGACGTGGCTGTCGAATTGGGTGCAAAGGAGGATCCAAGCATGACCACACGGATCGAAATGAAAAATGTTGTCAAAAAGTACGGCACCAACACGGTGGTGCGCGGCGTGGACCTCAAAGTCGAGGACGGCGAGGTCGTCGCGATGATCGGCCCGTCTGGTGCCGGCAAGTCAACGGTGCTGCGCATGATGAACGGCCTGGAAACCACGACCTCTGGCGAAATCCTGATCGACGGGATCGATATCGCCAAACCGCACGTGGATATCGACAAGGTCCGCGCCAAGATTGGGATGGTGTTTCAGCATTTTAATCTATTTCCCAACATGTCCGTGTTAGGAAATGTGACGCTGGCTCCGACCGAGCTCGGCATGATGACCAAGGACGAGGCCGACAAGGAAGGCCGGCGCATGCTCGACAGCGTCGGACTGGCCGACAAGGTCGATGCGATGCCAAGCACGTTGTCTGGCGGCCAAAAGCAGCGGGTCGCCATTGCCCGCGCGCTGACCATGCATCCGGACATGATGCTGTTCGACGAGCCGACCTCCGCCCTGGATCCCGAAATGGTCGGCGACGTGCTGGGCGTTATGCGTAAGCTCGCCAAGCAGGGGATGACCATGGTCGTCGTGACCCACGAAATGGGATTCGCTAAGGAAGTCGCCGATCGCGTCGTGTTCTTTGAAGGCGGCGAGATTCAAGAGTCCGGCACGCCGGAGCAGGTCTTCGAGCATCCCAAGAACGAGCGGCTGCAAAGCTTCCTGCAGAAGGTGCTGGAAGCGTAAATCAGATAGGTTAGCATGAGCGTCTCGGGTGATCCCGAGGCTTTTTTTCATAAAAAATCTGACCCCAAAACCACTGGGGTCAGATTGAAAGTTACAGGTTAGCAATGATCATTCCGCCCAGCGCCATCAGCAGCGTGCCGACAGCGATGTGCCGCATCTGCTTCGGGGTTTTACGTTCGTGCAGCAGGAAGATGCCGCAGAAGGTCCCGACGATGACGCACATTTGGGATAAGGTGGTGGCGACGGTTTGGCCGACCTGCGGGTTGCCAGCGGAGATCAGCATACACAGATTGCCGACGGCCCAAGCGAGTCCTGTCAAGATGTTGGTGAACGAGTGTTTCTCAAGGATCAATTGTTTCTCGTGGAACACGGCGATAATCAGTACCAACGCGCCAATCAACTGACCAATCGCCTGCGGTAGAATTACCGCAGTCATGTAAGTGAGGCCGTGGTCGGCCGCGTGAAAACTGGCAGAGACGATGCCAAGCTTCGCCATCAGGTTTGGGAACACGAAGTACAGCATAAATCCCAGAGTGGACCAGGCCAGGACGATTAATCCGTGGCGCATCTTGCTTGGGGTAATAGCACTGGCACCGGTTCTGCTGCGGCCGGAGATTTGGGTCGCGCCGAAGACGATGATTAGGATCGCCAAGGTGCCGAACCCCCACATTTTCGCGGTGGTCCAGCCGCCAAGCACAACGGCGGCCATGACAGCGTTGGCGACGATCTGACCGGCGGTTGACAGCGGTAGCCCGACGGACACGCCGAGGTCTTTGTATGCGAGGTACTGGCCTGTGTTTCCCAGCGACCAGCACATGCCCGACAGCAACCCGGTGAGCCAAACACTGGCAGGAATCGTGACGCCTTGCGGGACAACGTATAGCACGTAGACACCCAGGCCGAGCACCAACGCGCCCAGGCTAGTCCCGAGTGTTTGCTGCCCGGCAGTGCCGCCGAGCTTGGTGGTAATGGTGGCCATGAGCCCCCAAGTGAGGGCTGGGACTAAGGCAATCAGGATTGCCATACGTCATCGCCTCCCAACACCCTTAGGTGAGTTCGCTTGCTTGCTAGAGTGGGCTGCAAAGGTCGGAAAAGGTGAAAGCAAGGGCTAAACTGCGATATTTTTACGCTCATCAATAGTCAGACCCGGTTACTTTCCCTGCTCAAACACGCACTCACCGTTGCTGGCGATGATCTGCTTATAAGTCTCAAAGCTGTCTTTCTTGCTGCGGGCAAGCGACCCGTGACCCTCGTCGTCGCGGTCAACGTAGACAAAGCCGTAACGCTTGCTCATTTGGCCGGTGCCGGCGGAGACGATGTCGATCGGGCCCCACCAGGTGTAGCCCATGATGTTGCAGCCGTCCTTGATGGCTTCGCCGATGGCCTGCACGTGCTGTTTCAGGTAGTCCGCGCGCTCCGGGTCGTGGATGCTGCCGTCTGCTTCGACTTTATCTTTCATGCCCAGGCCGTTTTCCACGATGAACATTGGGCAGTTGTAGCGGTCCTGCACCAGGTTGCAAATCCACCGCAGGCCGAGCGGATCGATCTGCCAGCCCCAGTCGGTGGATTTCAGGTACGGGTTCGGCCGACCAACTACGCCGCCGGTATCGCCGTAAATCGGCGTGCCATCGGCATAGGTCGAGGAGCGGTAGTAGGAGAAGCCGAGGTACTCGGACGGGTTGTCGTGAATCAGTTGCAGGTCGTCCGGGCCCATTTCCAGTTCAAAATGGTGCTCCTTGAAAATGCGCTTGGCGTAACCCGGGTACTCGCCGCGCAGCTGCACGTCGGCAGAGATAAACGTACGCCGCTGCAGCTGCATGGCGCCGAACACGTCCTTGGGCGCCGGGGTCGCCGGGTACACGGCAGCCTGGCTCAAAGACAGCATGATGCCCATGTGCGCGTCTGGCATCAGCTGCTTGGCCAGCCGCACCGCCTTGGCGTTAGCGACGTACATGTTGTGCTCGGCCTGGTACATCTGCTGCGTCTTGTGGTCGACGTCGCCGGTGACGTCAATCGCGGCGGCCGCGAAGGGGATGGTATGCGTATTGTTCATTTCGTTAAACGTCATCCAGTAATGAACAATATTACCGTAGCGTTTAAAAAGTACCCGGCAGTATTTTTCGTACAGGTCGATCATATGCCGGTCGGTCCAGCCGCCGTACTTGTCATGCAAGGCCAGCGGGGTCTCGTAGTGGCTGATGGTGACGACGGGTTCCATGCCCAGTTTGTGGATAGTGGCAAACAGGTCGTCGTAGTATTTCAGGCCGGCCTCATTCGGCTCGGCCTCCTCGCCGTTAGGAAAAATCCGGCTCCAGGCGATCGACGTCCGGAAGCAGTTGAACCCCATTTCCTGCATGTACTGCAGGTCGCCTTGGTAGCGGTGGTAAAAATCGATGGCCTCGTGGTTGGGGTAATACTTACCAGGGATGGGCTTTTTATCGATCTCGCCGCCCAGGCCGTGCGGGGTCACATCACTGATCGATGGGCCCTTGCCGTCAGCCTGCCAGGCACCTTCCGCCTGATTCGCGGCAATGGCGCCGCCCCAGAGAAATCCTTTTGGAAAAACACTCATAAGTTCTGCCTCCAAGAATAGTTAATGCGCCGAATACACGCTAAGTTCATTTAAGCACTCTTGGAAGCCGCTTTCAAAATAGGTTGCGAGGGTAAGCGCACTTAGCGCGATGACGCGTTAGCCTTCAACAATCCGGCTCAGCAAAGAAGCCACCGGCCGCGCGTAGCTGCTGCCAAACTTATCCAGGTGCACCATGAGCAGGTACAGCCGGTAAAAGTCGAGCCGCTGACCCGCGCCGGGTTCGAACGGGAGATCCGCCGCATAGGCCTGGTAAAAGCGGTCGTTGAAGCCGCCGAACACGGTGGTGATGCCGATGTCGAACTCACGGTCACCGTATAGCGCCGCCGGGTCGATCAACGCCGGCTGACCATCGGCGGTGAACATGAAGTTGCCGGACCACAAATCGCCGTGCAGCAGGACGGGCTGACTTTTGTGCGTCGCCAGCGCGGCGACAATTTTGGCGCGCGCAGCTAGGTAGCGGGTGTGGTCGGCGGCAGTCCACAGGCCCTTGTGCGTGAGCGCGCGGTCCAGCACGTCCAGACGGCGGTCAACGAACAGCTCGGTCCAGGTGTCGGTCCACGCGTTGTCGAAGCTGACCGAGGTGCCCGCGTAAGGCTGCTCAAAGCCGAAGCGGCCAGTCGGGCTTTGCACCTGGTGAAGCTTGGCCACCAGGTGCCCCAGGGCGGCCTGATCGCCGGTGCCGCTTGCCAGGTAGCTGAGTAGCAGATAGCCGTCGCCATCGATGGCGCCATTGCCCAGCACCCGTGGCGCCGCGATCCCATTTTCAGCAAAAGCATTCAGACCGGCGATCTCGCCCGCGTAAAAACTCGCGGGTTGGCCGGGCTGCACCAGCAGGAACAGCTCCCGCTTGGCCGTGTGCAAGTGGAAGGCCTGGTTGACGTCGCCGCCGTGGACGCCTTGAAATGTCGTCACCGGCTCAATGGGGAGCTGGGCAAGCCAATTCTGATCCATATCGATCACCTCGCGTCCATTCTAGCACCCGGCGGCAGCAAAAAGCGCCTGGCCGGATGCCAGACGCAAGAGGTGCGGTTCAGTTAGTCGGCGTGCCGCCAGCTCTTGTCCGTGAGGATCCGGGCGCAGGCGAGGCCGAGGGGCAAAGCCAGCACGACCATCGCGGCTTGCACCAGCCAGGTGCCGCCGACGTTGAGGTTGGAGAGCCCCAAGTTGAACATTGCGCGGTACATGTACAGGCCGGGCACCATAATGACAATGGCCGGCACGGTCAGCGAGATGCGCGGGTAGCCGTTCTTCAAGTTGACCAGCGAGGCGAGCAGCCCTGACAGCAGCGCCCCGAGAAAAGCGGCGACCGCAGCCGGCAGCGCAAAGCCCACCAAGGTCAGGCGCAGTGTGTTGGCCAAGGCGCCAATGATGCCGGCAGTGGTGGCCATCTTGACCGGGCTGTTGAACATCAGCGAGAAGCCGAAGACCCCGCAGAAGCTGGCGCCCAGGCGCAGGCCGAGCAGGGGCCAGAAGCTCAGGCCAAGCGGCAGAAAATTCTCTGGCCGCAGCTGAATCAGCATCGCAACGACCCAGCCAGTCAGCGTGGCGACCACAATGGTGAGAATCGCAAACATCCCGCGTTCCAGGCCGGACCGCATGTCGAGCTTCGCCATGTCCAGCCCGGAGGTAATGAAGGGAAATCCGGGGATGACGAACAGCATTGCCCCGATGTAGCCGGCCTCGTGCGCGGCCGCAACATCAAAGCCCAGCCGCAGCAGTGCCAGCACCCCGGCGTAGGTCAGGCAGGCCGCCGCCACGCCGACGGAGACGTTGGCAAACAAGGTGATGTGCCGGTCGAGCATCAGCCGCCGGACGAAATTTCCGACCCCCGCCCCGAAGAAGGCGCAGAACATCTCGATGGGCCCGCCGCCAAGCAAAAACACGAAGGCCGCACAGGCAAGCGCCGAGGCCAGGCCGACTTGCAACGGGCTGTAGTTACCGGGCTTGCTGTCGATCTTATCCAGCTCCGTGTGCAGCTGGTGGACCGTCAAATTCGTGAGCGTCTCGGCGAAGTTGTTGACGAAAATCTCCATGGCGTGCAGCTTGTCAGTGTTGACGCCGCTGTTGGGCAGCGACATCGTCTGCGAGTAGTGGTGGCCATGCTCAAAGCAGGTGTACTCAATGGAAATAAGTCCCACATCAGCCGCACAGGTCAGCCCCAGCGGCCGCGCGACGCTGTTCATTGCCTCACGGACGCGCCAAGCCCCAGTGCCAGCGCCAAGCAGCATCAGTCCCACGCGGCCGACAATGCTGGCCCGTTCAGCCAGACTGGCCTCCGTCACCAGCACCTCGTCGTCCTTGACGAAGTTGTGCCAGTGGATCGTCATATGATGGTGGGCGTCCGGCACTAGGTCGGACGGGGATGCTTGATGCTGTGTCATGAGGGCCTCCAGAAAAAAACTTTATGGTTAAGGTTACCACCGAAAAGTGCGTTGTGAAAGCTTTGGCGTTCTTTTGAAATGATGTTAATCTTTTACATAAGTCGGCATTCAAGCCATTAGTAAGCGGATTAGAAACGGCATGGCACGTAAAAGAGAGCTCAAGAGTTACTCAGTCTTACAAGACGCCATCTTTCTATCAACTTCACACTAATCTACTTTATTGTCAGAACAGCTCCTGATTCTATTCAGAGGATTCCTTTGAAATGGTACCTGTACCGCGGTTCTGTTTGTGCTAGCCTTTGTGTATCAGAACCGTTAGTAAGGCTTGATAAAGATTCAAGCTGGATGTAAATATTGTGAGCAGCCAAAGCGTGTTTCGTGTAAACTGAAGCATAGTCGATTTTTTATAAATAAAGAGCGTTGACCTGTTAGATAGTGAAACAACGCTCCTTACTATTCATGCAGAAAGCGTAGCTAACAGTGAATGTCCAAAAAAGACCAATTCTAAGTATGGTCATCCCAATGTACAATGTGCAAAAGCAAATTATCGACCTGCTTATTTCCCTCGCTGAGATAATGTTTGAACAATTGCAGGTTGAGATACTGTTTATTGATGACGGCTCGACAGATAATACCCTCAGAGTTGTGAATGATTTTATGAATGAAACTGGACATCAACGACTAAGAGAATATTCAACAATTGTCACGGGGCCAAATAGAGGGTTGAGTGGCGCTCGAAATAAGGGTTTGGAGATTGCAAAGGGTGAGTATGTCTGGTTTGTGGACTCTGATGATGTTTTAAGGACTAGGGCTGTGAATCAAGTGGTTCTTCCGCTAATAAAAACAAAAAAGTACGATTTTATTCAGATTGGGTACCAGAGATTTACGAACCTCCCTATCAAGTTGCCTGATAAGACGATAAAAGTGCGCGAAATAGAATCAAAGAATTTGTTTCATGATTTAGCTGTTGGGGAAATTGAAAACTTCGCTTGGGGGCATATTGTCAAAAAGAGCTTGATGAAATCATTCCAGTTCTTTCCTGAGAACCGTGCTTATGAGGATGTTGCTACTACATATAGACTGATAGAGTCTGCAAAACATGCGGCAGTTATAAGTGGAGTGGTGTATCTTTACCGATATAGACAGGGGTCTATTACCTCGACAGCTGATGTTAATAAAATCACCGATTTATACTGGGCTGTCGACCGTATCAAAGAGTCGGCAAGTCTTGATATTTCTGATTTTGGAAAAGACAATTGGTCTCTTTTTATTTCACGAATGTTAATGGTTATCTATATCGAGATGATTAGATCAAGAAATCAGGAGACTATAAATATTTTTGATAGAAAGTTGCGGAAAGAAATTTGCAATATGAAAGTGAGAAAGCCTCCAATAAAGTATAAAATAAAATACGCGCTGCTTAGTCTTGGACTGTTGCGCAGTGCTTTTGAAATAAAAGATAAAATAGACGGAAGGAAATAGGATAATGAAAGTTGTTTTGGTTGGTTCAAGTGGCGGGCATCTACGGCATCTGTTAATGACAAAGCCAGTCTGGAAAAATGATCAAAGAGTGTGGGTCACATTCCACAAGGAAGACGCCATTAGCGCTCTTAAAGGCGAAACCTTATATTTTGGCTATTATCCAACAAACAGAAATGTGTTGAACACAATCAGAAATACTTGGGTGGCTTTCAGGATTATTCTTAAGGAAAGGCCTGATTTAATCGTTTCTAGTGGCGCTGCAATGGCTGTTCCGTTTTTTTATGTAGGTAAGCTCTTTGGCGCGAAGCTTATTTATATTGAGGTGTTCGATCGCATGGATAAGCCTACACTAACCGGAAGACTTGTGTACTCTATAACAGATGAGTTTATCGTCCAATGGCCGCAGATGAAGAAAGTCTATCCAAAAGCTAAGTGTTTCGGGGGGATATTTTAATTGATATTTGTCACAGTTGGGACTCATGAGCAGGGGTTTGATCGGCTGATAAAAGCGATTGATGAACAAGTTCGAGATGGGGAAATTGTTGAGTCTGTCACTATGCAAATCGGGTACTCCACATATAAGCCAAGATATTGTAAGTTTAAACAATTCATGAGCTACGACGAAATGCGCCAATATGTTAAACAAGCAGACATTGTCATCACTCATGGTGGGCCAGCCTCATTCATCGACGTCTTAAACGCGAACAAAATTCCTATCGTTGCACCACGTCTTAAAGAATATGGTGAACATGTTAACCTGGATTATTCATAGAATTTCAAAAAAGCAGCGCAATCCCACGATTCACACGGGACTGCGCTGCTTTGGTGTTTCA
>NZ_RHOL01000036.1 GCF_003946465.1 Lacticaseibacillus hegangensis
ACCGCCGTATACGGAACCGTACGTACGGTGGTGTGAGAGGTCGGTAGCCGAATTAATCGGCTACCTCCTACTCGATTACTAACGACTTTCTCATCAGATTTTGAGGGCTGATTCACCGAATTCTCCACTCGGTTTTCGTACACTGAAAGGACGAGTATGGTCTTTGGCCAACAAGTAGGGGGAAATGTGATGGAAGAAAGCAAAAAACTGCGCTGGTACAACGTCGCCTTGATTGCCTTTGTCGCGGTGTGGGGCCTCGGCAATGTGGTCAACAACTACGCCCAGCAAGGCCTGTCAGTGATCACTTCATGGCTGCTGATCATGCTGCTGTACTTTGTACCATATGCGCTGATCGTCGGCCAGCTGGGCTCGGCGTTTAAGGAAGAAAGCGGCGGCGTGTCCAGTTGGATCAAACGCACGTCCACCAAGCGGCTGGCGTATTACGCTGCCTGGACCTACTGGGTGGTGCATGTGCCTTACCTGGCGCAAAAACCGCAGGGCATCCTGATTTCTTTAAGTTGGCTGTTTAAGGGTAACGGGAAATTCGTCAACGAGGTTTCGTCGATGACGGTGTCGTTGATCTGCCTCGTGCTGTTTCTGGCGTTCTTGTGGCTGTCGTCGCGTGGGCTGGCGACGCTGAATCGCATCGGGTCCGTGGCCGGGACTGCCATGTTCATCATGTCGCTGCTGTTTATCATCCTCGCGGTATCTGCGCCGTTCATGGTGAAAGGGACGCCGATCGCGACTCCCCACATGGACCGGCTGAGCACGTACCTGCCGAATTTCAACCTGAACTACTTCACCACGCTGTCCATGCTGGTGTTTGCCGTCGGCGGCGCGGAAAAAATCTCGCCGTACGTTAATAGCACCAAGCATGCGTCCAAGGAGTTTCCGCTGGGGATGCTGGTGCTCGCCGGGATGGTCGCCTTGTGCGCGATCCTCGGCAGCTTTGGGATGGGGATGCTGTTCAATTCACGTCACATTCCCCAAGACTTGATGGCCAATGGCGCCTACCTGGCCTTTGCCAAGCTCGGCGGCTATTACCGCGTCGGCAACCTGTTCGTGATTTTGTACGCCTTGGCACAAACCATGGCCCAGATCTCGGCGCTGGCTTTTTCCATCGACGCGCCGCTGAAGATTCTGCTGGGTGATGCCGATCCTGAATTTGTGCCGCGCGGGCTGCGTAAGCTGAACCAAAATGGCACGCCTGTGAAAGGCTACTGGATGACCGGGGTGCTGGTCAGCCTGCTCATCGTCGTGCCGGCCTTGGGCATCGGCAACATGAATATGCTGTACAACTGGCTGCTCAACCTGAATTCGGTTGTGATGCCGCTGCGCTACCTTTGGGTGTTCCTGGCATACATTCTATTGAACAAGCATCTCGACCGGTTTAAATCAGACTACGAATTCGTCAAGAATCCGAAGGTGGGGATGGTCATCGGCGGCTGGTGCTTCTTTTTCACCGCTTTTGCCTGCGTAATGGGCATGATGCCCAAAATCTCGTTTGAAGCCGATCCTGGCACCTGGTGGTTTCAGATGGGCCTAAACGTCGTCACGCCGCTGCTGTTCTTAGCACTGGGCCTGATTCTGCCGGCCATTGCGCGGCGGCAGCAGCCGACACGTTAACCGAAGGACTTAGGACGCAAAATGTGCCACCCTCAAGCACGCTGAGGGTGGCACATTCTTATGGATGGTGGCGTTACAGGTATCGCTGATAATCCTTCTCCAGCCGCGCGTGGAGCACGGCTTTTTGCGTTTCAGTGCAAAATGACGCATCGACCGCAGTGTGGTTAAAGGTCAAAAGATCGGCAATCGTGACGCCAAAGTTTTGAATAAATAGCCAGTACTCGCGAGTCAGCGTGGTGTTGGAGACGGTGCGGTTATCGGTGTTGATGGTGATCTTGACGCCAGCGTCGTGCAGCGCGCGGTAGGGGAACTCCTTAAGACTGCGTGCGGCCTTAGTTTGTAGATTCGAGGTTAGGCAAAGCTCGGCCGTGGCTCCGGCGTTCACGAACTGGTGGATCAAGGCCGGCTGATCGTAAATTGCCGTGACATGCCCGATTCGTTTGATGCCCAGTTGCAGGCCCTTTTCGATGTTTGCTGGCTCGTGGCACTCACCGGCGTGCAAGGTCAGCGGCACGCCCAGCTGCTGTGCGCGCTTGATGGCAGGCTGGATCGCAACTGGCGGAAAGGCGCCTTCGTTGCCGGCAAAATCGCCGCCCACAAGCCCATGGGACAGTAGGGGCGCGGTTTGCTCGAACATGCGCTCAGTGGTGCCGACTGGTAGCTGGCGCATCCCGCACACTAAGGCGCGCGCGATGATGTCGAACTGACTCATGCCGCGGTGCAGCCCGGCAATCACGGCGTTCGTGGCCTCAGCAACAGTCAGTCCTTGGTCGGTCGACTGGTCTGGGGCAAAGCGCACCTCAATGTAGCGGACGTTTTCAGCAGCTGCCTGGGCCACCACGTCGTACGCTGCCATTTCCAGCGCTTCTTGCGTTTGCAACAGCGGCCGGATGAAGTCGAACGTTTTCAGGTAGTCCATCAAATTCTCGCTTTCTGGCGGGGCGGTCACCAGTTTTCGCAGAGCCGAATCGCTTGCCGGCACGGGCACGCGGCTAAGCTTTGCCAGCTTGCGAATCATTTCCAGGCTCAGTGAGCCGTCCAGGTGACAATGCAGCTCGATTTTTCCGATATGGTGCAGCACTTTTTCGTCCATGATCGCCCTCCTTAGCTAACTGAAGTGTAACATAATGGGCCGGCCGGTAATCGGTTTCAACGCGCATTTGTTAGTCTGCTACAATAGAATTATCTCAACAGGAAAGCAGGGATCGCGATGCGCATGGTGGATCTGATCGCGAAGAAACGCGACGGGCAGACATTGACCAAAGAGGAAATCAACTGGATGATCACGGGATACGTCAAAGATGAGATCCCCGACTATCAGATGAGTGCCTTTTTAATGGCGACCTATTTTAAGGGCATGGGAGACGCCGAGCAGGCAGACTTGGCCATGGCGATGCTCAACTCGGGGGACCGGCTGGATCTGTCCGACATCCCCGGCATCAAGGTCGATAAGCACTCGACCGGTGGGGTCGGCGACAAGATCAGCATTCCTCTGACGCCGCTGGTGGCCTGCCTGGGCGTGCCGGTGCCAATGATCTCGGGCCGCGGCCTCGGCCACACCGGCGGGACACTTGACAAGCTGGAAAGCATTCCCGGTTTTCGCGTGGACCTCTCCGAGCAGGAATTTAAGACGCAAGTGGCCAGCATTCACCAGGCCATTGTCTCGGCGTCGGGTGACTTGGCCCCGGCGGACCGGCGCCTATACGCTCTGCGCGACGTGACCGCCACTGTGGAGTCGATTCCACTGATTGCCAGCTCGATCATGTCCAAAAAAATCGCCTCTGGCACCAATGCGTTGGTGTTCGACGTTAAAGTTGGCAATGGCGCCTTCATGAAAACTGAGGCGGACGCAGAAAAGTTGGCGCAGGCACTGGTGGCCATCGCCAAGCAGACGGGGGTTAAGAGTGTGGCGCTACTTACCAACATGAACCAGCCGCTTGGCATCACGATCGGCAACTCGCTTGAAATCGCCGAAAGCATCGCTATTTTGCGCAATCGCGGGCCGAAAGATGTCCGCGATCTGACGGTAACGTTGGCTGCCCACATGCTGGTGCTCGGCGGCAAGACGCAAAGCCTTGAGCAGGCAATCGGCATGGCAGAAGACGCCCTCCGCGACGGCCGGGCACTGAACGCGTTCAAGCAATTGATCAAGGCGCAAGGTGGTGATCCGGCGGTGGTGGATGACCCAAGACGGTTGCCACAGGCCAAGTACCGGGTCGACGTGCAAGCGACGCAAGCTGGCGTGGTGACCGGTATCGACACGAATGCGCTGGGGCTGGCCGCGATGCAGCTGGGCGGCGGGCGCGCCAAAAAAGGCGACCAGCTCGACCTCGCAGTGGGGCTGGTGCTCCATAAAAAGCTAGGGACGCCAGTGTCTGTTGGCGATACGCTGGTGACGCTGCATGCGGATAGCCAGGAGACCGCCGCCATCGAGCAGGCCGTTCAGCAGGCGTTCACGATCGGTCAATCGGCCCCGGCCAAATTTCAGCTGGTCAAAAAAGTGATTCAAGGATAAGCTCAACGCGGTTTCCGGCGGGGGAACCGTGTTTTTTTATCGGCCTGGTGCTAAACTAGAATCGTACTAGTGTAAGTGCTTTTTTCGACGTGGGGGACGTCGCAAATTTCGGTGCCAAAGCGGCACCGCAAGGAGGTTATGGCGATGATTGCAGGGTTATCTGTTCTTGGTCTTGCACGGTTCCAATTTGCCATGACGACTGTTTTCCACTTTTTCTTCGTTCCATTCTCCATCGGGATGGCGCTGGTCACCGCGATTATGGAGACGATGTACGTCCGGACGAAGGACGAGATGTATAAGAAAATGACGAAGTTTTGGGGCAGGATTTTCCTGTTGAGCTTCGCCGTTGGGGTCGTCACCGGTATTATTCAGGAATTCCAGTTCGGGATGAACTGGTCGAATTACTCCCGGTTCATGGGAGATATTTTTGGGGCACCACTGGCGATCGAAGCGCTGCTGGCGTTCTTCATGGAGTCGACCTTTATCGGCTTGTGGATGTTCACCTGGGATCGCTTCAAGCCGGCTGCCCACGCCGCGTTGATCTGGTTTGTGTGGCTGGGCACAACACTGTCGGCGATTTGGATCCTCAGCGCGAACTCGTTCATGCAGCACCCGACCGGGTTTGCCATCAATGAGGCGACCGGGCGCGTCAAGCTGGTCAACTTCATGGCGGTGATCGGCAATCCGCAGCTCTGGGTCGAATTCCCGCATGTGGTCTTCGGGGCCTTTGTTACCGCGGCGTTTGCCGTGGCTGGCATGTCGGCCTGGCGGATTCTCAAGCATGACCACGTGGACTTCTACAAGAAATCCATGCGGATCGGCCTGACGGTTGGGCTGATCGCGTCGATTGGCGTCGTCTTCGTCGGCGATCTGCAGACGCGGTTCATGATGAACGACCAGCCGATGAAGTTCGCGGCAACTGAAGGAATTTACAAGGATACCAAGAGCCCGGCCTCGTGGGCGGTGGTTGAACTGATCGACACCAAGGATCACACGGTCAAGGGCAACATTGAAATTCCTTACCTGCTGAGCCTGCTGTCTTATCACAGGACGACCGGCGCGGTTAAAGGCATGGATACTGTTAACAAAGAACTGGAAAAGAAGTACGGGGCCGACAAGAACTATTACGTGCCGGTGAAGACGCTGTTTTGGTCCTTCCGGGTCATGGCCGGGATCGGCACTGGCCTGATCATCGGTTCGGCCGCCGTGCTGTGGTTCTCCCGCAAAAAGAAGGACACGATTGAAAATAAGCGGTGGCTGCTGTATTTGACCGGCTTTGCGCTTTGGATGCCGTTTATTGCCAACACTGCCGGCTGGTTCATCACCGAACTGGGCCGGTATCCGTGGGTCGTGTACGGGTTGTACACGATCGCCGATGCGGTTTCGCCAACCACCACGGTCGGGCAGCTGCTGTTCACGAACATTATGTACTTCCTGATCTTCAGCCTGCTGGGCGGCGTGATGATTTACTACAGTCATCGCGTGCTCGTCAATGGGCCAGACGGACCGCTGGACACCAATTATGGGGTTGCCAAGGATCCGTTTGCTAAGGAGGCGTTCGCAAAATGAGCGGCTTACAAATTCTCTGGTTCTTACTGCTTGCCGTCCTGTTCATCGGCTTCTTCTTCCTGGAAGGGTTTGACTTCGGGGTCGGTATGGCCTCACGCCTGCTCGCCCACAACGAGGACGAGCGCACCCAGCTGGTCGCCACCATTGGACCGCACTGGGACGGCAACGAAGTCTGGCTGATCACGGCCGGCGGGGCGATGTTTGCCTCTTATCCGCTGTGGTACGCCAGCCTGTTCTCTGGGTTTTACATCATGTTCTTCCTGGTGCTGTTTGGCCTGATCATTCGCGGCGTGTCGTTTGAATTCGCCGCCCACGCGGAAACCGCGCGCGGTCGCAGCATCTGGCGCTGGGCACTGTTTTGCGGCTCAGTGATCCCGCCGTTCATCCTCGGGATGATTTTCACCGCGATCATGCAGCCGCTGCCAATCGACGCGCAGGGCAACGTTTTTGCGACCCTGGGCAATCAGATCAACCTGCTGACGATCGTCGGCGGGGTGGCGGTCACCTTGATGTGCTTCATGCACGGGTTGAACTTCATCCGGCTGAAGACCACCGGTCCGCTGCGGGCCCGCGCGCGCCAGTACAACCAGGTGCTTTCCTGGGTGCTGTACGCCGGGGAAGTCGTCTTCGCACTGCTGGTGTTCTTCTTCACCGATTTCTTTGCGAAACGCCCAATTTCCACCACGCTGATCATCTTGCTGATTGTGTGCGCGGCGGTGATCCAGCACTTCGGGGTGCTCAAGGACAACGAACTGTTCTCGTTCATCGGTTCTGGCCTGGGGCTTGCCCTGGTGGTCGGTCTGATTTTCAACGGCCTGTTCCCACGGGTGATGATCGCGCAAAACGCGGCGCACTCGATCATGATTGCCGACGCGTCGGCCAGTCCGTTGACGCTTGAAATCATGACCGGCGTGACCTGTGTGCTGCTGCCGATCGCGCTGGCGTACTTCATCTGGAGCTACGTCGTCTTCCACAAGCGCGTGGCACCCAAAGGCAATGCTTGATCCCTGAGACAACAAAGGAGTAACAGTATGATCGACAAACGACTTATGCGTTTGCCGGGAATGCGGACGATTATGACAATGCTTGCCGGGCTCGCGCTCGTGCAAGCATTTGTCATTTTAGGCCAAGGTCACTTTCTGGCCGCCGGCATCGTGCACGCCTGGCAGCGCAAACCACTTTCTGGGCTCTGGCTGTTCGTGATCGGCTTTGCCGTGGCCTACACGCTGCGCCAGCTGATCACCTGGTTGCGCAATGTGATTGCCGAACGCTTCGCCCGCAAAACTGCCGCCGACTTGCAGCAGCAGCTGCTGGCCAAGGTGTATGCCTTGGGTCCGCAGCTGGCTGCTAGCGAAGGTACCGGCAACCTGGTAACGATGGCGCTGGATGGCATCCCAGAAACGCAGAATTACATTGAACTCATTTTGAATAAGATTCTCAACATGATGATCATTCCTTGGGTGCTGCTGGTATACATCTTCATGCAGCAGCACCTGGCCGGTATCGCCCTGCTGATCATGTTTCCTGTGATTATTTTATTCATGATCATCCTGGGCTACGCGGCGCGCGACGAGTCCGAAAAGCAATATGCAGGGTTTCAGTCGATGTCTAACCAGTTCATCGACTCGCTGCGCGGGCTTAAGACACTGCAGCTGATGGGCATCTCCAAGCAGTACGCGGATAACGTTTATCAGGTCTCCGAGCGCTACCGCAAGCAGACCATGAACGTGCTGAAAATTGCGATGCTGTCGAGTTTTGCGATGGACTTTTTCGCGACGCTGTCGATCGCGGTCGTCGCCGTGTTCATGGGCATTGATCTGCTGAACGGCAGTCTGGCTCTGTACCCGGCGATGGTTGCCTTGATCCTCGCGCCCGAGTACTTCATGCCGATCCGCGAGTTCGGCAACGACTATCACGCCACACTCAACGGCAAAAACGCGATGAACGCGGTGCTGACGGTACTGGCCCAGCCGGTGCCGACGCCAGTTGAAGGACTGCCAGAGCTGACCGGCTGGGATCAGGACGCGAGGCTTTCTGCCGAGCACCTGAACTTCACCTATCCGGGGCGCGAAACCGGCGTGTCTGACGCCAGTTTTACGCTGCACGGTGGCCAAAAGGTGGCCATCATCGGGCCCAGCGGCTCGGGCAAATCCACGCTGCTGAACCTGATTGGCGGCTTCCTGCAGCCGGATGCCGGCACCACGCCGTTTACCGCCAATGGGCACCCATTGCCACACATGGCGCAGCCGGCCTGGCAGGATCACCTGTCATATATCCCGCAGGCGCCGTACATTTTTGCGACGTCGATTGCCGACAACGTCCGCTTTTATCGGCAGGACGCGACCGCTGATGAGGTGGCCGAAGCCGTTGCCCAAGCCGGGTTGACCGACTGGATCAAAACGCTGCCAGACGGGCTGGCCACGCGCATCGGGGAAGGCGGCCGCGGCATTTCCGGCGGCCAGGCCCAGCGGATCGCGCTTGCTCGTACGCTGCTGGACGCCAAGCGGCAGGTCTGGCTGTTTGATGAGCCGACCGCTCACTTGGACATCGAGACTGAAGCTTCTTTGAAGGCCACGCTGGTGCCACTGTTTAAACATCGGCTGGTGATTTTTGCCACGCACCGGCTGCACTGGCTGAATCAAATGGACTGGGTCATCGTGATGGCGGAAGGCCGGATCGCGGCGCAAGGCACGCCGGCCGACCTGCAGGCCCATTCAAAGCCTTATCAGGAGCTGGTCGCGAAAATGCGAGGTGAGTTCAATGTTCAAGCATGATACCTGGGTCAAACCGGACCTCAAACGCTACAAAAACCTGCTGTTTTGGTCGCTAGCCCTTGGGGTGCTGACCTATTTCTGCGCCGGGGCGTTGATGTTCACTTCGGGCTATTTGATCGACTTTGCGGCTACGATGCCGTTGTTTGCCGCAATCTATGTGCCTGTCGTGTTGACCCGCGCGTTCGGGATCGGCCGGCCGGTGTTCCAGTACCTGGAGCGCCTGACGTCGCACAACTGGGTGCTGAAAATCACCAGTCACATGCGCCGAAAGCTTTACCAGGTGCTTGAAACTGATGCCGCGTTCGTCCAGGAGCATCACCAAACCGGTGACATTCTGAGTCTGCTCAGCGACGATATCGGGCACATTCAAAACATGTACCTGCGCGCGATTTTTCCCACCGTAGTTGCCGGCGGTTTGACGCTGCTGATCACGCTAGGGTTGGGCATCTTCGACTGGCGTTTTGCCCTGTGGGTCCTGCTGCTGCTGTTGGTGCAGATCGTCCTGATCCCCTGGTGGGGGCTGTTAATTGAAACTAAGCGCAAGCTGCGGCAAAAGGAACTGAATCAAAAAGCCTATGTCGATCTGACCGATGCCGTGCTGGGCCTGTCCGATTGGGCCATCACCCACCGCCAAGAGCAGTTTGTCGACCAGGCCACGACGACTACGGCACAGCTGGCTGCTTCCACGCACCGGTCGAAAATGTTTGAGTGGGCGCGGGATTTTGTCGCGAACCTGTTTTTCGGCGCAGTGCCGGCCAGTTTGATGGTGTGGGCGAGCTGGTACTTTGCCGGCACGCAGCTGACTGCCGACTGGATTGGCTCGTTTGTCCTCGTGATGTTCCCACTTTCTATGGCCTTCTCCAATGTGGCGCAAGGCATCGGCGAGTGGCCAACCTATAAAACGGCGCTTTCCCACCTCAACCAACTGAAGCCGACGACGCGTGCCTTGCCTGAGCAGCTCGCCGCGCCGGCCACGGTGGGCGCTTTGACTGTGCAGGACTTGGCCTTCCAGTATGATGCCGAAAGCGAAGTCCTGATCGATCACCTGAACCTGATGCTCAAGGCCGGTCAGAAACTGGCAATCTTGGGTCCCAGCGGCATGGGCAAAACCACGCTGCTCCAACTGATCTTGGGCGACCTCACGCCGACCCGCGGTACCGTGACCCTCGACGGCGTCAATGTGCTGCAGTATCAGGACCAACGCACCAAGCTGTTCGCGGTGCTGGATCAGAGTCCATTTTTGTTCAACACGTCGATTCTCAACAACGTGCGACTCGGCAATGAAGCGGCCAGCGATGAAGACGTTCAGCGGGTGCTCAGGGAAGTGCAGCTGGACGAGCTGATCGCCGGTTTGCCAAAAGGCATGGACACGCCAGTCGAAGAGGCGGGCTTTGGCTTTTCCGGTGGCGAGCGGCAGCGGCTGTCGCTGGCGCGCATCCTGCTTCAAGACGCGCCAATCGTGCTGCTGGATGAGCCCACGGTCGGGCTGGATCCAATTACCGAACAGGCGCTGCTGGACACCATGTTCCGCGTTTTGGCGGGAAAGACTGTCCTGTGGGTGACCCATCACCTGCAGGGGGTCAGCCAGTGCGACCAGGTTATTTTCCTAGAAGATGGGAAGCTGACCATGGCTGGCAGCCCGGCTGATCTGATGGCCAACAATGAGCGGTACCGGCGGCTTTACGCGCTGGATGCCGGTCAGGCCTAAAAATAGGCTGCGACATCAAGCGGTTTTAGCCAAAAACACAAGGGCCTCTGTGCCACGATTCGCTTTTAGAATCGCGGTGCAGAGGCTCTTGTGTGCTTGGGCGGTGCTTGATGGAACGCGATCAGGCCAGTATGGCGTGCGCTCGTTTTGATTGATTTCAAAGTTAGTTACTCCGTGTCAGGAGGTGCTGCGTCAGGTGGTGAAGTTCGTCGCGTTTGGAACCGGCGGGGAAGGCATTTAATGCTGCCAGGGCCTTATCAGTGTACGCGGTTGCCAGCCGTTCAGCCTCAGGAATGCCGGTAACACTGATCAGCGCAGCTGCCGCGGATAAGGTCTTTGGGTCCTCAGTCCTGCGCTCAAGCAGCGCCGCTAAGGTCCCGTCATCTTCGCGCAGCGCGTACAGTACCGGCAGGGTATAGATGCCATTTTGCAGGTCTTCCAGGCGCGGTTTTTGCATTTTCTCCGGTCGGCCCGTAAAGTCCAAGAGGTCGTCAATCATTTGAAAAGCCATCCCAACGCACCGGCCGTACCGGTAGGCGGCGGTTTGCTCGGCGGCTGAGGCCCCGGACAAGGTGGCGCCTTGATAGGCTGCGAGTCCAAACAAGGCGGCGGTTTTGCCGCTGATTTGCCGGAGATACTGGTGAACCGTCAGCTTGGTGCCGCGGCTGACGGCGTTTTGGTCGAGCTCCCCCATAAAAATCCGATGCATGATGCGCGCGTTGGTCCCCACATTTGCCACCGTGGGAGCCGCCTCGGCGAGCAGTTCGAAGTACACGGAAAATAGAAAATCGCCGGCGTAAATTGCGGCTTTGTTGCCATCAGTGGCCGTAAGTGTCGGCAGGCCGCGGCGGATGGCTGACGTGTCCAGCACGTCGTCATGCTCAAGGGTCGCCAAATGAAGAGCCTCGATCGCCGCCCCGGCGGAGATCAAAGACGGATTGTCAATGTTATGGAAACGCGCTAGCATAAACATAAGCCCACTACGAAGCATTTTGCCCCCAGCTGCCACCTGTGCCTGCACGCGGGCATTAACTGTCGGCACGCGCAGACGCGTGCGGTCTGCTAGGCGGGTCTGCACCAGGGTGAGTTTTTGATAGACTTCGGGGTATTGCTGCCACTGCGGCTGGACCATAACGTTGACCTCCACTTGTACGTCAACTCTACCCCAGCATCTTTAACAGTGTCAACGCAAAGACCGAGGATTAGGGGGAAAGCCTGTGAAGGCGAAAGTGTTTTTTGAATTAGTCGAAATTAAAGCCAAAACCGCGTCCGTGTTTCCTTTCCTGATGGGGACGCTGTACGCTTGGTACCATTACCACACGCTCCATCTGCCGGAGCTGATCGTGTTTTTTATTGCGATGCTGCTGTTCAACATGGCCGTGGACGCGAATGATAACTACCAGGACTACCGGCGGGCCCAGCGTGTGGAGGCCGAGGCGTTTCGGCAAAAGACCAACATCATCGGCCGCGAGCACCTGAATCCGAGCGCCATCGGTTGGCTGATCGTGGCCATGATGGCCGCCAGCGCTGTTTTGGGGCTGTGGATGGTGAGCCGCACCGGCTGGCCCCTGCTGTGGCTGGGCCTGTTCAGCTTTGCTGTCGGGTACTGTTACGCCGGCGGCCCGCGGCCAATTTCCACCACGCCGACGGGGGAATTTTTCTCCGGCTTCACCATGGGCTTCGTGATCTTCCTGATTGCCGTCTATGTCAACGCGTTTTCGGTCGCAGCGTTTAACTGGGCGTTCATCTGGCCGGTCCTGCTGGCTTCCGGGCTGGCGCAAGGCGCGATTGCGGCGCTGCTGTTGGCCAACAACATCGCCGACGAGGAAGAGGACAAGCAGCTCAACCGGCGGACCATCGTGTACTACTTGGGGCGCCGGCGCAGCCTGATTTTCTTCGCCGAGCTGTACACAATCGGCTTTTTGGCGCTAATTGTCGCCGTGTGGCTGCGGATTCTGCCGAAGCTGTCGCTGCTGACTTTGGTGACCGTTCCAATCGTGGTCAAAAATGTGCGCACGTTTGCCAAACGCCCAGTGAAAACCGAGACGTTCCCGCTTGCGATTAAAAACTTGTTTCTCACCACGCTGGCCCAGGTCGTGTTCATGGGCCTGGGTGTGTGGCTTAATTTCTGATAGAACACCAGTGGTGCCAATTGGGCATCGTCAGGAGGGTATCTATGCGACTGCGTCCAAACATTTCTATTCGCCGTTTTGCCAAGGCGGATCTGACCAAGTTTGCCGAATGGGTGCGGCCTCAGCTGCCGGCTTCAGCCCTGAATCTTGCGGTGATCACGGACACTCATGACCGCACCGCCTTTTCGCGGACGTATTACGGGCCCAATGGCTACTGGCACGTTCAGGAGCAGCACTGGCTGGCTGGGGAGCTGCCGGTGTCCTGGCGCATTCACCTGGGCGACCTGGTGGACGGCTCGGAGCCGGCGTTCATGACCATGTGGCGGCTGCGCAACATCGCCGCGGATTTCAAGGCGGATGATCTGCCGTTTGTGATCGCCAAGGGTAACCACGACGACAACGATAAGTACGCCGAAAAAAATCGCCAGTTTGCGGGCAGCTTTCACCCCTGGGTGTTTAACGACACCGTGTTTCGGCCGATGACCCAGCAGGTCGGCGGGCCTTCAGTGACGCGCCACGGACTGTCGTTTTTCGATAGTGGGACCGTGCGAGTGATCGTGCTGAACACCTCTGATGTCCCGGTGCGCTGGATCGGCGGCCGCCGCAACTACGACCTGAAAAAAACGCTGGCGGTCACCGCCGAGCAGCTGCAGGAGCTCTGCGATGCCCTGGCCGGTGCAGGCACCCGCGACGTTTTGATCATGGCCCACGCGCCGGCGATGGTGCGCAGCGGCAAGCCCGGGTTGAAGTTCAACGGACGGCCGCTGCACGAGGTGCTGCGGGCCTTTAACGAGAAGTATGCCGGCCGGGTGGAATGCGGGACGCATCCCGATTTCGGCGGGAGCGCCCGGTTTGATTTTTCTCAGACTTCCGGCACCATCATCGGCTACCTGGCCGGCCACTGGCACACCGAAGAGGATTACCGCGTCAACGGGATTCACTACAGCCTGCTGAACTGCTCCGCGCTGATGGGCCGGCTGCACGGGTTGACCACCAATTACAATCGCAAGTGGAATCGCCTCATCAATACGCCCAGTGAGTATGCCGGGTACGTGGTGTCCATCGATCCAAACCGGCGGATGTTGCGGGAATTTGGCTACGGCGCGGCCAGTCCGCTACGGCAGTTTAAGTATTAAAAGACGACCTGATTTTTCTTTTAAAAATAACGGCGTAAGCGCTTGCACCATTCTGTGGGCCATGGTATATTATAGATGGAGTTAAGGGAGGTCACCCGGAGAGATCCAAGAACTTGATCCACCAAGACCTGCTCGAAAGTGCCGGTTGTCCAACACATGATTAGAGCTAAGGCACAGCTGATTCTGTGCCACCAAGTGAACTACCTGATAGAACCAGAAAGTTGTCAGTTTAATGGAGGTGTGAGTCTGCTAAAGAGACTCAATAATCCAAGCGGAATGACGACGAGATAAAGGTGCATATCGGTTGAATAAAGTAACAACACACAACGCCAAGTTATCTGGCAGCACCAAAGTACTTCAAGTTGTCTAACCGTACAAGTGAATAAGAGATATTAGAGGTGTCGCAGTATCCAAGTTTCTAGTAAGCAACTTCGCAATACCGAGGATCACCTTAACTCTTAAAGGGCTTCGAATCGTGATTAGTGCAAGATCCGATTTGAAGCCTATTTTTTTGCGTTTTTGCGCGTGTTCAGGGGCCCGGCGGCTATGCTATGATGTGGCCGAAGAAGGTGGTTGGCACATGCAGGAGGCACTGGAACAAAAACTGACGCAGCCCGATCCGCTAACTTTCACTGATGCTGAAGTGGCTTGGCTGCTGGCCCATGTCGGCGACTTAGACGGGCATGTGCGCGACGAGTTGACTTTCACCCTGCTGGCCCGCGGACTGCTGGCCGGCGGGTTCACGCTTGCCCAGAAGGCGCAGATCAACCGGACAGTGGTTGCGGCCAAACCAATTTTGCAAGGCATCGATCAGCCGCGAAATGACCAGGTCTTTTTGCGCAGTTTTACCGCGTTGCTTGGCAGCTTGATTCTGCGGGCGGATGCTCAGACGTCATTTCTGAGCCGCGATGATCGCGGGCTGTGGTTCCAGTGGGCGCTTGAGTACCTGTACCGGGAGCACGACTGGCGCGGTTATGTTCAGGGCCGCGGCTGGGCGCATGCGTTGGCCCACGGCAGCGATTTGTTGGCAGCGGCGCTTGCCCACCCTCAGTTTGGCCACAGGCGTCAGGAAGTCGTGTTTGGCACGCTGCGAGCCGTTATGGCGCGGATTCAGCGGCCGGTTGGCGATGATGAGGAAGAACGGCTCGCAAATGTTTTGGTGTGCGGGCTTAAAGCAGGGGCGCTGGCCGAGGATCGCGTGGCGGCGTTTTTGGCGGCCACGGATGACGCCTTTTGGGCGCAAGCCGAAAAAGACGCCGGCCTGGCCGCCGGGTATCGTCTCAGCGCCTGGCATCGGGTGGTTCAAACGCTGTATTTTCTGGCGCCAGCCATGCGCGATGCTTGTCAGCCGTTGATTACGCGATACTTCCGCGAAACCGGCTATCTGGATCGGTGACCGGCCGCGACAGGCAAATCAACGCTTAAAGTCCAAGACTGCGGTATAATCAATGAGAAAAGCTGTTACCCGCGGCGCGCCGCGGTCAGACATAGGAGGCATGCACATGGCAACTGAACAGGATTTTGAAGTCGAGTCAATGCATTATAACCGCCTGCTGCTCGCGGTCGATGATGACGACGACGATTCTTCCCACAAAGCATTTAACTACGCGGCCACACTGGCCAAAATTTACAACATCCCGCTGGGCATTGTTTCGGTTCTGGAAACCGGCGATTTGAACATTTACCAATCGCTTTCCCCAGACTTGTTGGCCGACCGGCGCAGCCAGATGGCCGCGCACCTGAACACCTACGTTGAAAAGGCTGAGGCCTTTGGTGCCCAGGACGTCCAGCCGCTGATTGGTGAGGGCAAGCCGGCCGCTGTGATTCTCGATGAGATCGTGCCGGCCTTCAAGCCGGACCTGATCATTTTAGGGTCACACGAACGGCGTGGGCGCTCGCGCCTAGGGCACGTCGCCGCGGAAATCGCGCGCGAAGCCGACGCCTCGGTCATCATCGTTCGTTAATCCAAAGCCGGCAGTGATTGTCGGCTTTTTGTCTGGAGGATAGCGTGAATTATTCAAATGTGGTCATCGGGCATGTGATCAAACGAATCAGTCGCTTCACCGTCAGGGTGCAGTTGGCCGAGGGGCCAGTTGCCGCGCATCTCAGCAACACCGGCCGAAACAAGGAACTGCTGCTGCCGGGCGCACCGATCAGCGTTCGCAAGGCGGATAACCCTGCGCGCAAGACCCCTTACGACATCCTCGCAGTCCAGCGCGACGGCCGGTGGATCAACATTGACAGTCTTGCGCCCAACCGCGTGGTCAATGCGGCACTAACTGATGGCAGCTTGGTGCTGCCCACCTGCGAAGAGCCTTACCAGGTGCGACCAGAGACGACCTACCTTGACAGTCGGTTGGATTTTGCCGGGCAGGACGCGGCCAGCCATGACTGGTTTGTCGAGGTCAAGGGCGTGACGTTGGCCAATGGGGAACGGGCCGCGTTTCCCGATGCCCCGACCACGCGCGGGCTCAAGCATGTCCACACGCTGACGCACGCGGCGCAAAGCGGCTACCGTGCGTTTCTGGTATTTGTGGTGCAGCTGCCTGGCATCGCCAGCATGACGATTTTCAAAGCGCGATTTCCAGAGCTGGCACCGGCGATCACCGCGGCCAAGGCGGCTGGCGTCCAGATTATCGCGCTCACGTGCCGCACGGGACCGGATGAAATCACGTTGGACCAGCCGATTTTGTTTGACGAGCGGCTGCCGTTTGAAGAAATCCAGTTGGACTAAAAAAGCTCGCTGCCGCTGTCTCAATTTGCTGAGACCAGCGGCACCGAGCCATTTTTTTAATTTGTTTGTTGGCTCGGCATGGTCAGGCCCAGCAGCAAGCCGACAATGCCGACGAGCGCAAAGGCGAAGAAGGTCGCGGTGAAGCCCGCATTTTGACTGCCAGTAGCCGCCTGCACGCCGCTTAAAATCAAGGTGGCGACGGCGACCCCGGTGGAGCCCAGCAGCTGGCGAATGGTGGTGGTGACCGCAGTCCCATCGGAGATCAGCGCCTTGGGCAAGGCGTTCGCGCCGGCCGTGACCGCCGGCATCATCACAAATGCGTTGCCGGCTTCGGTGAACATCGCGCCGATGATGGCGACGATCAGCGGCATGCGGCCGACGAGCAGACCCAGCAGCACAAAGCCGATGACGATCAGGCTCATGCCGATCGTGACGACGTGGCGCAGGCCAATTTTATCCAGCAGGGCCCCGGCGCGGGGGTTCAGCAGGCTGAGCAGCACCGCCGCCGGCACCAGGGACAGGCCGGAGATCAGCGGTGAGACTTTCAGGACATCTTGGAAGTACAGCGGCATGACGATGGTGGTGACAATCAGTGCGATGTAGGAAATGCCGGTCATCAACACCGCCTTGGTGAACAGCGAGGTCTTGAACACCCGCAGCTCGAGCAGCGGCTTTTTCATTTTTAGCTGGCGCGTGGTGAACCAGACCGCGGCCAGTACCGAAATGATCAAGATAGTCCACAGCGCGGTGTTCATGCCCGCGTGAGTGGCTTCAGACAGCACGTACAGCAAAGCCGGGAAGCTGGCAGCGAGGATGACCGACAGCCAGTCAAGCGCGGACAGCGCCTTGGGCATGACGTCCGTGATCGTGACGGTGGACGCCGCCAGGACTGCTAGGGCGACAATCAGAAACAGGGCAAACAGCGCCTGCCACGGGAAGAAGCTGAGCAGCACGCCCGAGATGATCGGCCCAACCGCCAAGGCGGAGCCCATTACCAGCCCCGCCAGGCCCATGGTCCGCCCGCGCGCGGCCCGCGGCGTGATCGTCAGCAGCACGGTTTGGTAGCTGGGGAAGATGATTCCGACCGCGAGGGCCTCGAGCAGCCGACCGACCATCAGCACCGTGAAGCTCGGGGCCCAGATGCAAAAGACCGTGCCCATGGCGAACAAAGCAACGATGCTTTGAAACAGTTTTTTAAACCCGACATTGTTCAAAAGCCATGGAGAAACGGGAATCATCAGGCTCATCACCAGCATGAACCCGGTGGTCAGCCAGGAAACAGTGCTGGCACTGAGCCCAAAGCTTTTCATGAACGTCGGATACGCGGTGCTTAGTGAGGACTGCGAAATCGACATGGAGAACGTGCCAGTCAGCAGCGTGGCGATAAATGCGGTGTGTTTGGAACGACTGATTGATGATTGCGACTGTGACAAAAAACTCATCCTCTCTAATGGCAGGCTTGGGGGCTTATTAGGCAACCCTTAACCTCTGTCCCAATTATAAACGTTCCAATTTATGGCGCAAGTCGCTCCGTTGTGCTCAATTAATTTACGGGTTATAATTAGCACAAGATTCAGATTTAGCGCGTTTACAGGAGGTAGCAAGATGGCGAAAGCCCGGAAGCACTCGAAGAAAAGTTCAAGGGCCAAGACCTGGGCCTGGCGGGTGTTTTTGACGCTCGGTCTCGTGGTCGGGTTAGCACTGGTTTTTAATGAACAAATCAAGCTGTTTGTTGTCGATTGGATGAGTCGGTCGACTTTGAGTACGCTCGATCAAAAGGTCGTCGCTAAGAACAATAAGAAGAAGGCCACCTATGATTTCTCTAAAGTTAACGACCTCGATTTAGGGACTGTGGGCAATGCGGCCATGAACACTAAGAACGCGATCGGCATGATCGCGATTCCAAAGGTGTCCCTGCACCTGCCGATCATGAAGGGGCTGGCCAACGATAACCTCTCAGTTGGGGCTGCAACCATGACGGCGGACCAGAAGATGGGCGAGGGGAATTACGCCTTGGCAGGGCATGACACCTCCCACAAAGGCGTGCTCTTTTCCCCGCTGGGTTACGTGAAAGCTGGCGACAACGTCTACCTCACTGACATGAAAAATGTGTATCGATACAAGGTGACCCTGAAGAAAAACGTTGATCAGTACGAAGTCCACTGGGTCGATCCGGTCCCGAACCAAAAGTTGATCACCCTGATCACCTGTGAAGTGAACACAGCGACGCGTGCTGATCGCATTATGGTGCGTGGTGAGTTGACAAAAGTTTCGAAGGCCACGAACAAGCGGCTTAAAGTGTTTAAAGCAGATAAGTGATGCAGGTTCAGGCGTCGCCCGAGGGGGGCGGCGCCTTTGTTCATCTGGGGTATAATGATAGCTGACGGGAGGGGTTTGATGACCAAGTACGAACGGTTTGTGGCCAATGTGAAACTGCGCCGCTGGGTGGTGCTGGCCAGCCTGGTAATCATTTTGTGGCTGGTGCGCGAGGTGATGAGCACGATTTTGTTGACGTTCATTTTCTCATTTTTGGTGACGCGGCTGATCAAGGTCATCAGACGCCGTGTGCACCTGCCGGCGATGGTAGTCGTTGTGCCCTTGTACCTGCTGATTATCGCCGGGATGGCGTATGCGGTGATTCACTACGTTCCGGCGGTGGTCAATCAGACCATTCATCTGGTCAACTCGGTGAGCGACTTTTACAACAGCAAGGCCTTTGCGAACAATCAGGCCATGCAGTGGGTCGTGCAGGCCGCCAACCAGATGAATTTGAACGATCAGATCAAGACCTCGGTGACTGCGCTGTTGCAGTACGCTGGCAGCTTGACGGCCATGGGCGTGACGCTGGTGCTGTCGTTGATTCTCAGCTTCTTTTTCTCGATGGAAATCGATGAGCTGACGCGGTTTGGCCACAACTTCACTAATTCCACGTTTGGCTGGTATTTTCAGGACGTCGCGTACTTTGCAAACAAATTCATTGCGTCGTTCGGAGTCGTGATCGAGGCGCAGCTCTTTATTGCGCTGGTCAACACGACCATTACCACCATCACGCTGATCTTCCTGAAAATGCCTAACATTCCCAGCTTGGCCGTCATGGTCTTCCTGCTGTCGCTGGTGCCGGTCGCCGGGGCCTTGATCTCGGTCGTGCCGCTGGCCATCATCGCCTACACGGTCAGCGGTTTGCGGGGCGTGATCACGATCATCGCCATGATCATTGTGATTCACCTGCTGGAAACCTACGTGCTGAATCCGAAATTCATGAGCAGCCGCACCAAGCTGCCGGTCTTCTTCACGTTCGTGGTGCTGATGGTGGGGGACTGGCTCTTTGGCACGTGGGGCCTGATTGTTGGCATTCCGATCTTTACTTTCATCCTAGATATCCTGGGGGTTAAAAAATTGCCAACCACAAAAACAGCGCCACCGGTTAAGGCCGCGCCAACAAAATAGACTTTAGACCAGCCCAATGCGGCTGGTTTTTAATTGCGATGAAAAATTTTGTGCAACAAGCCGGCGATGATGGCGATGCCGCCGCCGATTAGCAGCAGGTCCATGACGCCGTGCAGCATGGATAAGCCGGTACTAGCATCGACTGCGGTCCGCAGCGCAGGACTGTTGACGTAGACCAGAAAGTACGCAATGCTGACCAGCCAGAGCACGACCACCGTCAGCCACCAATATTTACGCATAGAATTGCCTCCGCTAAGAGTTTACCAGAAATCGTGGCGCAGTGGGGCGCCAAAGTGCGGCGGGTAAAAGACGTCGCGCTTTTTCTGCAAATGGTGTATCATTAAGTGTCGAAAACAGCTGTGAATGCAGCAAAATAAAAAAGTGAGGTAATCTCTCGATGGCAAAATTAGTGCTTATCCGTCACGGCCAAAGTGAATGGAACCTGTCCAACCAGTTTACCGGCTGGGTCGATGTTGACCTGTCCGAAAAGGGAACTGAAGAAGCGAAGGAAGCAGGTCGTCGCATCAAGAAGGCCGGCCTGGAATTCGATCAGGCTTACACGTCCGTTTTGACCCGTGCGATCAAGACTTTGCACTACGCACTGGAAGAATCCGATCAGCTTTGGATCCCAGAAACCAAGACCTGGCGGCTGAACGAGCGTCACTACGGCGCTTTGCAGGGCCAGAACAAGGCCGAAGCAGCCAAGAAGTGGGGCGACGAGCAGGTTCACATCTGGCGTCGTTCATACGACACTTTGCCACCGCTTTTGAGCGCTGACGACGAAGGCTCCGCTGCTCAGGACCGTCGTTACGCGAACCTCGACCCCCGGATTATTCCTGGCGGCGAGAACCTCAAGGTCACTTTGGAGCGCGTTATCCCATTCTGGGAAGATCACATTGCTCCGGACCTGCTTGACGGCAAGAATGTCATCATTGCTGCGCACGGCAACTCCCTGCGTGCTTTGACCAAGTACATTGAAAACATTTCCGATGAAGACATCATCAACCTGGAAATGACCACTGGTGAACCTGTTGTTTACACGTTCAACGACAAGCTTGAAGTCACCGACAAAGTTAAGCTCGACAAGTAATTCACGATCCATCACGGTCCGTCTGCCAGCGCAGGCGGTTTTTTTTTGTGTTGTGGCGCCGGGCACGCTTGCGATAAGGCTGTTCAACTGTGTGAACTGCTGCGGGCGCAGATTTGGGCTAAGAATGTGTCACGAACTGTTTTATGCCTTATAATGTAACTGTTGTCAATGTGTAAGCGCAAACAATATAAAACGTATCAGTTCGCGCAGTGAGGCTGTTATAGGCCATTGGCGATTCTGTCACCATCATCGTGGCGTCTGCCGCCGCAAGGGTGGCGTAAGGCCGCAATGGCGACCGTGGTGCTAAGATGGGTCTAGGGAGCGACAGGTCGATTTGATTGGCTGCGGAAGTCAGCGGGAGACTTCAGGCGACTTTACTGCAAGAGTGACGCGATCATGGAGGCAGAGCAATGAGCATTGCAATCAGGTATTTTTCGAAGACCGGGAACACGGAAAAAGTGGCGCAGGAGCTTGGCGGCCACCTGAACGTTGAGGCGAAAAGCGTTGACATCCCGCTCGCCGGGCCGGTCGATCAGCTGTATTTGGGTGGTGCCATTCACATGGGCAGCATTGATAAGGAGCTGAAGGTGTTTGTGGCTCAGCTGGATCCGGCCCAGGTCAAGACGGTGACCATGTTTGGCACGTCTGGCGGTGTGATGTCGATTGGCCATGGCCTGGAAAAGGAGCTTAAAGCCAAGGGCCTGAATGTTTCCCAGGCCCGGCTGTTCCTGCATGGCCTGATGCCGAGCAAGAAGGCGCTCAGCGACGACGAAAAAGAAAAGATTGCTGCGTTTGCGCAGCAATCTTCCAAATGAGCTTTAATTGATTTTTTGACTCAATCAGGCAGCAGGTGGGAAAATGTTTCCCGCCTGTTTTTGTTAACCTTCAGTGTACGGGTGATCGGGATCGTCATGCTTTTCTGGGGCACTGCTTTCAGCAGGCGCATCTGCGGCCTTTGGCGCCTCAGATGCTGCCGGCGCTTTCGGTGCTGCAAACACGTCTGGGTTGATCCGCGAGTCCAAATTGTTTTGCGGTGCGGCACCATCATTGGGCAGCGGTTTGGACGGCAGCAGGGTGAGAATCAGAATCGACAGCGACACGGCCCATGACAGCAGGCTGGCGGCCGTTGAGTCTTTTGGCATCAGGTTGGTCGCGGCGTTGAGTGCCAGTTGAATCAGGTAGATCCACCACGGAATGCCCGCATCGCGGTAGCGGCGGATAACGATGGCGAGCGACGGGATCAGCACCGCCAGCGCAAAGACAATGACCAGCAGGAGGAAGACTACCAGGCCGATCCCCATGTGGCTAAAAATCCGCTCCGGGCTGAGGTGGTCAGGGTCGAGCCCGACCGCCGAGCCGACCACAGCGGCGATGAAGGCGATCATCGCGACAATACTCAGAATCGTCCCGAAGAGGATGGTCCACCAGTATTCACTGCGGCTTGAGCGCCCGGTAAAGTTGACGTAGTTGCCAAAAAAGGCCTTGATCGATGAAAACCCGGTGGCGCGGTAATAGCGATTGTGCGCCGTGGCTTGTTCTTGTGCGTTAGACTTGATTGCCATTTTTGCTCACTCCTTACCCAATTTTACTGAATCGTAGCATAACCCACAGCAGCGTGCAATCGCTGCCACCTAGGCGCCGTTCGTTTTGCGTGGGCATAAATGGTATACTGAAACAGATGGTGCGCTGACGCACCGCTGATTGGAGGCTGTTGCATGGACATTTTAACGTGGCGCGTGCTGCCGCCCCCATGGCGCAGAGCCAGTCGGACGCAGCTTAAGGGTTAAGGAGAGATAAATCATGACGCAAGCAATCGATTTACGTGCCGGCATGACGTTCGTGAAGGACGGCAAGCTGATCAAAGTTTTGGAAAGTAACCACCACAAGCCAGGCAAGGGCAACACCCTGATGCAGCTGAAGCTGTATGATGTGCGGTCCGGCTCGACCGTACAGACGACCTACCGCCCGACGGAAAAAATCGAGCTGGCCGAACTGATCACCAAGCCCGCACAGTACCTGTACACGCAAGATGACACCGCCATCTTTATGGACATGGAAACCTACGAGCAGTACGAAATCCCGACGGAAAGCCTGGAATCGGAGCGCAAGTACCTGCTGGAAAACATGCAGGTCAATATCCAGTTCTATGGCACCGAAGTGATCGGGGTGACTCTGCCAAGCACAGTGAACCTCAAGGTCGTTGAGACCCAGCCTTCACTTAAAGGCGGCTCAGTCACCAACGGCGGCAAGCCTGCCACTATGGAAACCGGCCTGGTCGTGAACGTGCCAGACTTTGTTCAAGCCGGTGAAACCATCGTGGTCAGCACTCAAACGGGCAACTACGAGAAACGCGCCTAATTATTTAGAAAGCACTGCTGCGGCAGTGCTTTTTTTGCGGGCGCAGGCGGTAAATTGGCAAGAGACGGGCAAAACTAAACTGCCCGCAACCGATTGATGAGCGGGCGATGAGAATCTAATCATTACTTCTAACAGGATTGTTAGGTTATCCGAGATGATTTCCCCGTATACTGGAAGAGCAATGGGGAAGGGCGGAAAACATTGAGAAGCGAACAAAAAACCAATCAGAAATGGGGACTGGCCCTAGGCAGTGTGGGTCTGCTAGTGGTCGTCATCGGCCTTTGGACGGCCTTTCGGGTCAACCGGCCGACTGCGCAGCACGATTCGGCCAGCGGTCAGGCCGCGGCGATCCTCAAGCAACACCCGGGCAAACCAGTCAAGGTGAAGCTGGCGGCCGGGCGCGGCGCGTTTTTCCTGCCCGCTGGTGAGAAGACGGTTGCGCCGGCACTGAAGCAGGCAGCATCAGCCGTACTGGCCGAGCAGCCGCAAGGGGCCAAGCAGAAAATGGTGATCGTCGCCACGGAGAAAAGCCAGGCGTCGCTGGGACTGGTGACCCTAACAACGCATTTTGACAGCTTGTATACGCTAGGTCACCACGAGCACCACCAGCGTCTGCAGCGGCAGCTGACGGTGACCAAAGCCGGGAAGCTGGCCAAGATTGGCGACATTGTGGCTGACGACAACGCGCGGCGCGCCGTTAACTACGCGGCGCAGACGCACCAGGCGGAGACGACGAGGCTGGATGAAGCGCAGCTGAGCGCCCTGATACAACAGCCGCTACTGCACTCACTTGAGGCGACAAATTTTACGCTGACGAAGGCGGGCATGACGATCAGGACAGCAGACGGTAAGCCGAGTGCCTCGGTCCCGTATCACAAATTAGCACCTTACCTGAAAGGCGCGACGCCCCAGCCGCCGAGTGGCAAGTTGATCGCGTTGACCTTTGACGACGGGCCGAACCCCAAAACGACGCCGGCGATTTTGAAGATCCTAGCGGATGCTAAGGTCAAGGCCACCTTTTTTGAACTTGGGTCTGGCATCGCCGAATTTCCGGTGGTGGCCAAAAGCGTGAAAGCGGCGGGGCATGAGGTGGGCACGCACACCTACGATCACCCATTCTTGCCTAAACTAAGTGCGGCTCAAACGCTCGATGAGATTTACGGCAAAAACCTGTGGACCTACTACCATGTTTTCGGAACGCTGCCGCCGTTCATTCGGCCGCCGTTTGGGGCGATGTCCAAAGCTAACGGTGATCTGGTGGGGATGCCGGCGATTCAGTGGTCGGTCGACTCGCAGGACTGGAAATCGAAGAGCAAACCGGCAATTATCGCCCGCGTGCAGGCGACCGCTCAGCCGGGCGGCATCGTGCTGATGCATGACATTCAACCGGCCGAAGTCGAGGCCTTGCCAGTGGTGATTGCCAACCTGAAAAACCAGGGCTACCAGTTCGTGACGGTCAGCCAGCTGCTTGGTCAACGGCTCATGCCTGGCCATCAGTATTTCGGGCAAGGCGACGAACGGCCACTTAGTTAGCCTCAGAAGCGTTTGCCGCGGCAGGCGCTTTTTTGTTATCATCGCCTCGGAGGTGCGTCATGACAGAGTTTTACCTGGTGCGGCACGGACAGACCGAAATTAACCAAAAAGGGGCCTTCAACGGCGGGCTCGTCGATTCACCGCTGACGGCCAAGGGCGTGGCCGGAGCCCACGCGGTGGGTGCAGCGCTCGCCGGGGTACGTTTCACCCAGGTGCTGAGTTCGCCGCTGCCGCGGGCGCTGACGACGGCGCAGCTGATTCTGGCCGCCAACCAGTTTAGCACGCACACGCCGCTGCAAGCGGTCTGGGGGCTGAATGAGATGCGGCTGGGCCAATGGGACGGGCACACCATCAAACACGTGGCGGCCCAAGAGGCGCTTGATCTGTACTTTCACCGTCCGCTGGAATTCGATGCGGATTACGCGGCGCAGTACCAGATCGAGCCGTACGAAGCCGTGGCCCGCCGGGCAGTGCCCGTGTTTGAAACCGCCGCCTTGGCGCATCCGACCGGGCAAATCCTGGTGGTCGGGCACGGGCTGCTGTTTCAGATCCTGCTGACGGTGTTGTCAGGGCAGCCGCTGGGCCGCTTGCGTACGACCCCAATGCTGAAAAACACGACGGTGACAAAATTGACCACCGCAAATGGCAAGCATTTTTCGGTTGCGTTCCGCGACCGGCAACCCGACGCCAGCCTACTGGAACAGGCCTGATTGCCGGCCGTACGCCACCACTGGGCCTTCCGCCGAAAAATAAAATTTCACTATGGGCTGTCAATCGTTTTTCGACTTTGTCGCGAAAATAAGTGATTATCTGCTCGGTTGATAAGCCATTTGGTTCCTCAATTTTCAAGTCAAGTGCAACGATGATAACGAATTCTTGATAGTGGTCTAGGCTGTTACGCCATGCATCGGTA
>NZ_RHOL01000037.1 GCF_003946465.1 Lacticaseibacillus hegangensis
TCGCAACGCTCCAAACGTTGCTTTCAGACCGGCCAGATGCGATTTCATGTCCCAAATACCGAGGTGAATAATCCAGGTGCTTTTGAGTTAGTTTTTGGCGTCCTGGCGAACCAGAATGTCGGCGATTATCTCTGCCAAGGTGTGCTTGGCCATGCTGGCTTCAGTATCGCGTTGAATGTCGGCGTATACGACATTCAGGGTGCCTTGAATATTGCCACCAACAATGCACAATGGGTTGGTTTTATCATCGATGTGTAACAGGTTTTGATTGTCCTCAACCGCCAGATAAACGTCGAGCAGAGTGATGTTTTCAGGGGACTTAGCCAGGGTCACCGCGACCTTGCCAGGTTGGCTATTGAGCAGGCCGGCCTTGACTAGTTTAGACATCATTTGCCGTACCATGCTTTGGTTGGCTTCCACGCTTGCGGCAATCGCAGCACTGGATAGGTCGCCGCCAGCATAAATCTGGACGTACGCCAAAATGTGGACGGCATCACTGAGTTTATGGGAAAATTTCATCGTTTATCCTGCTTTCAAAATGGCGGCCGCAGTGGCGGTGTTCCCCACCCGATGCTGGGGCAAGGAAACCAGGAGTCCTACGCTTCTGGGCGGTAGTTGCGCGTCAGGAAGACCGACATGCTTTCTGGCTTATCGCCAGTGATCTTCGCAAAATCGTCAGTGGCCTGGTCGAACAGACCCAGGGCGCCGGCGGCATACATGCTGGCGAGTTCTTCACCATCGCCTTCCGCCGCGTAAATTCGGCCGAATTCTGCCGTGGTCACGGGTTTATAGCCAATCTCATGACCGGTGACTTTGGTCATGATCCGTCCTAGTTCTGGCATGGTCAGGGCTTTTTCCTGGGTCAGCGTGTATATTTGGCCAGCATCGCGCAATTCCGGCTTTACGGCTAGGGTGGCAATTGCCTTGGCGCTGTCGTCCTGGGTGATAAAACTCATCGCCTGATCGCCGACGGGATAGATCAACGCCTGGCGCTCGATCAACTCCGGCAGATAAGGCACGAGCGGATCGGCGTACAGCGAGTTTTTCGCGACCGCATACTGGAGGCCGCTGGTGGCCAGCCTGCGTGGGGCGTAGGCGTAGTATGGTGACATTCTAAAAGGATTATTCTCCTGGTCGGCATAAAAACTGACGAACACGACAGATGGCACCTTCGCGAGTTCGAGCGCCTTGATTGAATTTTCAAATTCGGTGATTCGCTGTAAGACATCGTAGGTTTTGCTGGGAATGTAGAGGACGACGTCTTGACCAGAGAAAGCCTCACGCATGGTCTCGACGTTGAGGTAATCCAGAGCGACTGTGTTGATTCCTCGCTCGCTCAGGGCAGTGGCTTTTGCTGGGGTGTGTACAGCCGCGGTTAATGCGGACGCGCCGACCAGAGCGACCAACTGATCGATGACTTTGCGACCGAGATGTCCTGTAGCGCCAGTAATGAGATATTTCATGGATTGAGCCTCCTGGTGGAATGATTGGCTGACATGACCTGGTGTTTTTTTGTGATTAACCTGTTGCTTTAATAATAACAGCTAATAAACATTATGCAAGATTTTTTCCGAAACTTTTATATGTACAGTGGCATTTCGGTGGGGAAGTGCGATAGTCCACTAGTTCAGGGACCAGCATCTCTCCTGAAAACTGCGCGTGTTCCTCAGTTAGACACGCCTGTCACTGTCCACGATCCAGTGTCCACGTTTTGACATGAAACTGTATCCTCTTATCGCGCAGCAATTGTTTAATATTACCTTAAGAGAGTTGGAGGGTAAGGTATGCAAAAAGTAGTGGTTTGTGGGGACACTAGCGCGACGCAGGACGTCACCGCTAAACTGATTCAAAGCCGACTGCCGCTGGCGGTTTTACTGGACACACCGGCGACTGAACACGTTGGGCTGGACGGTTTGATCGCGCTGGCGGCGGTGAGCGAGAATGCCTTTCAAAAGGCCACGCCCAAGCAGCTGGCCGATGCGGATGTGCTGATCATCACCGATTTTGCCGAAGGGGCGGCAGAAACGGTGCAGGCAGCAAATTTGGCCGGCATGCGGCGCGAGTTGAAGGCGGCGATGGGCGCCGGGTTCAGCGGCCGCCTGCTGGTGGCGACCCAAGAAAGTGAGCTGTGCACCCATTTTGCGCAGCGCTTCTCCGGCTTAAAGGCGGACGCGGTGATGGGACTGGGCACGATGGGGCTGACCCGCTGCTTTGAGCACAGCCTGGCGCGCGAGTTTGACGTCCCGGCAGGTGCGGTCACGGCGTATGTGATCGGAACCCAGCCGGACTTCACCTTGCTGTGGAGTCGGGCCTACATTGGCGCGACTGCGGTGATGACGCTGCTGCAAGACGCAGACGACGCGTCCGGCATCATGACGCGCGTGCTGGCGGCCTGCCAGGCGTACGCGAAAGCGGCGGACGGCCACAGCTTGTGCGGTCTGGTCGAGCGGCTGCTGGCGGCCAACGCCGGTTCTGCCTTGATTGCCCCGGTGGCCGTGCGCTACGATAAAGGCGACCAGCCGCTGGTCTACTCGCGGCCGGTTCAAATCGATCGACGCGGCATCACCGCGGTGGCGAGCGTCACTGGGTCTGAGGCTGAGCAGCAAAGCTTGGCTGAAGCACTGACTCGCCTATCCGCGCAAATTGCCGCGATCGAAGCAGGAGAGAACTAAATTTGGAAGCCAATTATGAATACCCGCTGGACCTGGATTGGTCCAAAAGCGAGATGATCAAAGTCACGACGCTTTACACGTTGGTGGAAGACGCCTATGAAAAGGGGGTCGACCGCGCCAATTTGCTGGCCGCTTACGCCGGGTTCAAAGAGGTGGTGCCGGACAAGGGCACCGAGCGGCGGCTGGGCCGGGAGTTTGAACAGGCCTCTGGCTACTCGATTTACCGCGTGATGAAGGCGGCGCAGGCGACCACTGCTGGTCGGGTGCGCGTAAAGGAGGCAGCTCATGACGCTCGAGGCGCTCGCAGCAAACATTGAAGCCTGGCTGACCGAAGACCGGACGCGGATTCTGACGGCGATGCAAACACCAGTCAACGTGGCAACCAAAACCGGTCGCAATGACCTGGTCACCAACGTCGACGCGGCAAGTCAGCAGTTTCTGGTTGCGAAGATTCGCACCGCGTATCCGGACGCGAAAATCGAAGCCGAGGAAGGCACGGCGGCGAAAGTCGCTGACTTGACCGGCCTGGTCTTTTTTGTCGACCCGATCGATGGCACCATGAACTTCGTCAAGCAGCGGGCCAATTTCGCCGTGATGATTGGCGTGTACCAAGATGGCGTGCCGCTGTACGGGGCCATCCTGGACGTCATGCGCAACGAGCTGGTCACCGGCGGGCCAAACCTGCCGCCGATGCTGAACGGCCAGCCGGTCAGCCTGCCGCTTGACCGCTTGCTAAAAGATGGTCTGCTGGGCGCCAGTGGGCCGATGACGATTCACAACTATTTGAATCTCGGCGACATCGCGCTGGCCAGCTCCGGAGCGCGGATCTCCGGGTCCGCCGGCATGGAGTTTAAAGCCATCGCCCTGGGCCAGCTGGTGGGGTATGTGTCGTACCTGCAGCCCTGGGACATCGCCGCCGGCATGGCGATTGGCGCCGGATTCGGGCTCAAGTGCACGCGGCCAGACGGGTCGGCAATCCATCTGCTCAAGGCCGGCGTGGTGGTTGCCGCCATGCCGCAGGCGCACGCGGAGATCCTGCACCAGATGCCTGCCAAGTAATTTTCACGAACGCCTCGCATGACTTTTCAGAAAAGGTATCCGAGGCGCGTAGTTTGTGCTATACTCTTATTTCGAAGACTGTCTCAGAAGAGGCATGTTTTTTTATGCCAGAACCAGCGCCGAGTTGGTTGGCATTTTGCAGCCACACAAGGCCATTCTGAAAGGAAGTTAATTAATTTGAAGACTCGCGACGATATTCGCAACATTGCGATCATTGCCCACGTCGACCACGGTAAGACCACCTTGGTCAACGAAATGTTAAAGCAGTCCGACACGTTGCCGGAACACATGCAGATTGGGGACCGCGCGCTTGATTCCAACGCGATCGAAAAGGAACGCGGGATCACCATTCTGTCGAAGAACACGGCCGTTAAATATGGGGACACCACCATCAACATCGTGGACACCCCAGGGCACGCGGACTTCGGTGGCGAAGTGGAACGGATCATGAAAATGGTCGACGGGGTCCTCTTGGTCGTTGACGCGTTCGAAGGCACCATGCCGCAGACCCGCTTCGTTTTGAAAAAAGCCCTCGAGCAGCACCTGACGCCAATCGTGGTCATCAACAAGATCGACCGGCCAGGTGCGCGTCCTGCTGAAGTCGTTGACGAAGTCCTTGAATTATTCATCGAACTCGGCGCTGACGAAGACCAGCTCGAATTCCCAATCGTGTATGCATCAGCGTTGAACGGGACCTCCAGCTACTCGGACGACCCGGCCAACCAGGAACACACTATGAAGCCGCTGTTTGACACCATCCTCAAGACCATTCCGGCCCCGGAAGACACGTCCGACGAACCGCTGCAGTTCCAGGTTTCCATGCTGGACTACAACGACTACGTGGGCCGTATCGGGATCGGCCGCGTGTTCCGCGGCACGATTTCCGTTGGCGACAACGTCACGGTCATGAAGCTGGATGGTTCTCACAAGAACTTCCGCGTCACCAAGATGTTTGGGTTCTTCGGCCTCAAGCGGGTCGAGATCCAGACGGCTAAGTCCGGGGATCTGATCGCTGTTTCCGGGATGGATGACATCTACGTCGGCGAAACCGTTGCCGCCGCTGACCATCCGGAAGCTCTGCCGATTCTGCGGATCGATCCGCCGACGCTGCAAATGATGTTCATGCAAAACGATTCCCCGTTTGCCGGCCGCGAAGGCGACAAGGTCACCGCGCGCAAGCTCGAAGACCGCCTGAAGGCGCAGCTGCAGACCGACGTCTCGCTGCGGGTTGATGACACCGATAAAGCCGGCGCCTGGATGGTTTCCGGCCGTGGCGAACTTCACCTGTCCATTCTGGTTGAAGAAATGCGCCGTGACGGCTTTGAGCTTCAGCTCGGCCGCCCGGAAGTCATTTACCGCGAAATCGACGGCCAGACCATGGAGCCGTTTGAAGAAGTGCAGATCGACATTCCAAGCAAGTACACCGGCACCGTGATCGATGCGATGTCTCAGCGTAAGGGTGAGATGCAGGACATGTCTGATGAGGGCAATGGTCAGACCCGTCTGGTCTTCCTGACCCCATCCCGTGGCCTGATTGGTTACTCGACTGAATTCTTGTCTTCGACCGGCGGTTACGGCATCATGAACCACACGTTCGAGAAGTACATGCCGGTCGTTCGCAACTGGACGCCTGGCCGGGTCAACGGCGCGCTGGTGTCCATCAACGCCGGCACCGCGACGACTTACTCCCTGCAGAGCATTGAGGAACGCGGGCAGCTGTTTGTTGACGCCGGGACCGAAGTCTACGAAGGCATGATTGTCGGCATGAACAACCGCGAAACCGACATCGCCGTTAACGCGACGAAGGGGAAGAACTTGACCAACACCCGTGCGGCCGGGAAAGACCACGCGGCGGCCATCAAGACCCCGAAGAACATGAGCCTCGAAGAGTCGATCGAATTTTTGAACGACGACGAGCTCTGCGAAGTGACACCCAAGAGTGTTCGCTTGCGCAAAAAGATCTTGAACACTGGCGAGCGTCAAAAGGTCGCTAAGCGCAAGAAGATCGCCACGACCGACAAGAAATAACTTGTCCGAGTCGTTCACGAACCGTCATCACAACTCTGTGGTGACGGTTCTTTTTGGTTTTTTCAAAAAGATGTGACGAGCGGAAATTTGGGGGTTTCGGGAAGACTAAAATATCGCTATACTTACATATGAAGTTTTATCATAGACGTAGACTGTATTTGGGGAATCCTGAGAAGGGGAGGTGGCGTGATGGCAAAGTCATCCCGCAAAGAGCACCAAGTCATGTTCGCTGAAGAGGAGGCCGGCTCGAAAAGCCTGGACGAAATCAACGGCAGCATCGAGGTCCCAAAGAACGCCGGTTTCTGGAAAACCCTGCTGACCTACACCGGACCGGGGATCCTGATCGCGGTCGGCTACATGGATCCCGGCAACTGGATCACCTCGATTGCCGGGGGCGCGCAGTTCAAGTACACGCTGCTGACAGTGGTCCTGATCTCGAGCTTGACCGCGATGCTGCTGCAGGCAATGGCCGCCAGGCTGGGCATCGTCACCGGTAAGGATCTGGCGCAGCTCACCCGCGAGCGCACCGGCAAGGTCACTGGGTTCATCTTATGGATCATCACCGAGCTGGCCATCATGGCGACCGATGTGGCGGAGATCATCGGGTCGGCGATCGCGTTGGAGCTGCTGTTCAAGATCCCGCTAATTGTCGGCATCATCGTCACGTCGGCCGACGTGCTGATCCTGCTGCTGCTGATGCGCCTCGGGTTTCGGAAAATCGAGGCCATTGTCGCGGTGCTGGTCGCCGTGATCCTGATGGTCTTCACATACGAAGTGCTGCTGTCCCAGCCTGATGTCGGGCAGATGCTGCAAGGCTACATTCCGTCGCCGACCATTTTGACGAACCGCTCCGAGCTGTACCTGGCTTTGGGGATCGTCGGGGCGACCGTCATGCCGCACGACCTGTACCTGGGGTCGTCGATCTCGCAAACGCGCGCGGTCGACCGCAAGGATCCGAAGGCGGTACACCGGGCCATTCGCTTCAGCACCATCGATTCCAACATTCAGCTGAGTATCGCGTTCGTGGTCAACTCGCTGCTGCTGATTTTAGGGGCGGCGCTGTTCTTCGGCACCAATTCCGACCTGGGCCGCTTCGTCGATCTGTTCAACGCCTTGCAGGACAGCAAGGTCGTCGGCGCAATCGCCAGCCCGGTCCTGTCGATGCTGTTCGCCGTGGCGCTGCTAGCGTCCGGCCAAAGCTCGACCATTACTGGCACGCTGGCCGGCCAGATCATCATGGAAGGGTTCATCCGGCTGAAGATGCCGCTGTGGGCTCAGCGCCTGTTGACTCGCCTGCTGTCGGTCACCCCGGTGCTGATTTTCGCCATTATCTACAAGGGTAACGAGGCCAAAATTGAAGGCCTGTTGACCTTCTCGCAGGTGTTCCTGTCCGTGGCGCTGCCGTTTGCGGTCGTGCCGCTGGTCTCATACACCTCCAACGAGGAGCTGATGGGCGAGTTCAAGAACCGCGCCTGGGTCAAATACGCCGCGTGGTTTGTCACGATTGTCTTGATCATTTTGAACATCTGGCTGATCTTGCAGACCTTCGGCATTAAAATTTAAATTCAAAGTCGTCCAAACATTGGGCGACTTTTTTGTTGACTTCTTGTTGTTAACGGGGTATCTTGACATCGTAGGTTAGTTACTAAACTAATTAACTAAATAACCGGAAGGAGGCGGCCCATGAAATTCGATGCAAGCAGCGTCGTGCCGCTGTACCAGCAAATTGCCGACGAGTTCACGGCGGGGATTCTGAGCGGCGCGTTCGCTGAGGACACGCAGATCCCGTCGACGACTGAAGTGGCGAAGACCTACGCCATCAATCCGGCCACCGTGCTCAAGGGGATGAACGTTTTGGTCGATTTGGGCCTGATCGAGAAGCGGCGGGGCATCGGCATGTTCGTGGTGCCAGGGGCCCAGGCTAAGATCAAGGCGAAGCGCAAGCACGATTTTTACGCCGAGCGCATCGCGGACCTGGTTGCGGCCGCCAAGGCGTTAGATATTGGCAAGGCGGAACTGATCGCCGCAGTAGAAGAGGGGTATGGGGCATGAGCAAGTTAGAGTTTAAGCAGGTCACGCGCAACTTCGGCGCCAAAAAGGTGCTGCGGGGCGTCAACATGACTTGGGAGGCCGGCCAGCTGTATGGATTGCTGGGCCGCAATGGCGCGGGCAAGAGCACGCTGATGAAAATCGTCAACAACCGCCTCTTCCCGACGGCCGGCAAGGTGCTCTTGGACGGCAAAAGCGTCACCGAAAACGGCGACGCCCAAAATCGCATTTTCCTGATGAGCGCGGCGATGCTGTACCCAGGCGATAGCCGGATCGCGCAGCTGTTCACGCTGACGCGGGAAATGTACGGGAGCTTCGATGACCAGCTGGCCGCTCACCTAGTCAAGGCCTTTGGGCTGGATCCGCACCAGCGGTTCCGCAAGCTGTCGACCGGGTACCGCACCATCGCCAAGCTGATCATCGCGCTGTGCGTGCCGTGCGAGTTCGTGATGCTGGATGAGCCGGTGCTGGGGCTGGACGCGAATAACCGGGAGATTTTCTACCAGGAGCTGGCCGACACCTTTGCCAGCAAGCCGCGGACGTTCATCATCGCGTCGCACCTGATCGAGGAAATTGAAAATCTGGTCACGCATGTGTTTGTGCTGGATGGCGGGACCATCACCTTGGATGAAGACGTCGCTGATTTGACCGCCAAGGGCCGCGTGGTCACCGGACCGACGGCACTGGTCTATGAGTGGCTCGGCGGCACCTGCACGCTGCGCGAAGTGCCGCTGGGCGGCATGCTGACGGCATACACGCTGGATGCTCCGCTGGAAAAGCCGGTGCCGGCAGGCGTCACAGTCGGCGGGATGGATCTCCAGCAGATGTACCTGGAGCTGACCCGCGATGGGGGTGGCGCTGATGACGAGTAAATTTCAGGCGATGCTGAAAGTGCAGCTGCAGATGATGAGTATCGTTATGATTGGCGGCCTGTTTGGCTGGGGCGTGCTGGTGGTGATGAGTTTTCTCGGCGACACGTCTGACGCCAACGGCTGGTCTGGCGAGTTTATTGGCCTGTATATCGCCGCAATTTTGGGTTATTTTGCCACGCCATGGGCGCTGGGGTCGGCGTTTCAAAACGGCGTCAGTCGCAAGCTTTATTTGCAAACTGCAGCAGTCGGGCTGGTGGCTTGTTCCGCTGTTCTGGCGGGGCTCGTCACCTTGGTCAGTCTCATTCCGCTGTTCAACGGTACGGGCAGTTTTCTGGCTTCTGTTTATCACCTGACTGGGCCAACTGGGGTACTCATGAGCGTCTTGTTGCGGCTAATGGCGTATTTGGCATTTTCGGCGCTTGGGGCTGCACTCGGTTTCCTTAGCCTGCCACTCAGCGGAAAAGTGAGATTTGCGCTGGTGTTTGGCATCTATGGGTTGATGGTTTTGCCGGGGTTGGCCTTGGTCCTGATCATGCTGGCACTGCCGGATCTGGCCACCGATTCAGGCGTGCTGCAGTTCTTGCTGGCGCTGATTGGGCTGCCGCTGCACGGGGCGCCTCAGCCGCTGCTCCTGCTCTTGATCTTCACGGTGCTGGCGGTCGGTTTTGGGTATTTAGCGACGCGCTTGGGCCGCCGCGCCGAACTCAACGACCGGGTTTAGGAGGGAAAAGTGATGAAAAAACGTGTCATGTTAAAAATGCAGCTCCTGGACCTGGCGAAACCGTTTCTCATCTTTGCCGTAGTGATGCTGGGGCTTAGTTTTCTCTTTGTGGTCGCCATCAACGCCTTGGTCGGCGCGAAGATGGATTGGAATCAGCCCTTCGGCAACACCATGATCGTGCCGACTGGCATGTTCACCATCGTAGCGAGTATGATCCTGACCCCCAAATGGCTGCGTCTGGCCGCTCAGTTCGGGATTCCGCGTTGGCAGCAATTTTGGACCCAGGTGACCGGCTGGCTGTGCTATGGGCTGTTTGGATTTGCGTTTGACTGGCTGATCATGACCATCTTTGGGGTGCCAATGCTGTTCATCAAGGAGCTCGGGTACTCCGGTGCGTACACGCCGGTCGCATGGGTCGCCAACGCGCTGTTTATTGTGCTGGTGTTCGCGGCACTTGGCGGCATTGGGATGTTTTTCAATGTGCTGATGCAGCGGGTGGACAGGGTAAAGGCAGCCCTGACGCTCTGCGGAGTGATCTTCGCCGTTGCGCTGGCCTGGTTCCCAGTCGGCAGGCTGATTGCCCCTTCCGACAGCGACGCGGCGGCGCTGACTCGGCACTTGGCTAGCGGGTCCCTGACCCAGACGTTGCCGGCTGCTCAGGCCAACCCGTTTTTGATCGTGGCAGCGGCGCTCTTGGTCTTCGCCGTGATTTTCGGGGTGACCGCGTTGGGGATGCGCCGCATGACCGTGGCTGAGCAGTAGGCAAGGCGAATTGTTTGCCTCTGGACCAGTCCGCGCGTAAAGTGAGCGCGAAAGGGGTGGTTTAGATGTTAGACGTGAAGAACAGTATCGATAACCTGGCGTGGACCACCACGCATCACCTGGCCCACATTCAGAATCAGCACCCGTTCATGCGCCGGTGGGCGGTGCAGTTTGAACTCGCGTACACCGATTTTCGGGTGATTCAAATGGCACTGCAACTGGACGGTCAGCACCACGAGCTGCTGGCGGATTTCAGCCAAACGTACGAGACCATTCACAACTATGAGTTTGCCTTTGCCGGCGACGGGCTGGAAGGGTTCAACCAGCAGTACGGCGGCGAACTGGACGAGTACGCGAGCGTCGTCGACCATTTCGAAGACTTGATCGATCAGATTCGTGACATAGAGCCATAAGTTTTACGACGTGGAAGCTGAGGCTTTGCGTAATCTGTGAACACAGGATGAAGCACCACCGGGCGTGCTAAGGAATCCACAGATGTATAAGACTAGCTGACTAATGATTATCCTAATCAAGATTGGCTGGTATTACATTTTCTCAATCGCGAGCACTACTAGAAATGAAAGGATGACCCGATTACAATTCGGGCCAGCCTTTTTGCTACTAGATATTCGTATTTCAGGTGCAGCTACTCAATAATTTCAGTTTCGATGCACTTGGCAATCTCCGCGGTGCGCTCCGCCGTCATTACTGTCTGAGGCATGTGTTCATAATAGTCTTTAAAACTGGCTAAGCTAGAGAAGCCATCCGGTTCAGTGACATTGTGCCCGGTGAATTCTTCGTCATCGGCGTTCTTAGTGTCGTCATCGCCGTCAAGCCGGCCATTTAAATCGACAATTGTGTTGGCATTCGACTGGGGGTACACATACAACACAAAGCCATGAACAAACGGGGGAATCTGCAAGTGGCCCTTCAAAAACTTGTGTAGTTTGGCCATTGTAGTTTTCACTTGCTGTGCAGGGTCGTGCCAGTTTGCATAGCCTTCGAGTGGCTCATCAGACTTAGCCACCAGCGTGAATAATTCTGAAGAATTCAGGTTGCGGATAGTACCAGGCAGTGAATCTTTGATGATCGGCCAAAATGCGGCGCACTCTCGCCTGAGCTGGGTGAGGGTAATCTCGTGATAAATTGTACCGCTCCAGTACTTGGTCTCGAGAACAAACAGCCCGCGGTGACTCAGCAATAGATGATCAATCTGCCGATTCGGCTCGCCGTCATTGAGGCTGAGGAACAAGTTGGCGTATAGTTTAATGCCGTCTTCGGGATACTGCTCCTGCAAGGCTCGTGCCATCTTGTAGGTTTCGTATTCTCCGCGGTTGGTGTATTGACGTTCTTGCATCTGAATAACCTTCTTCCAGTTCCGTGAGACTCCATCACTCTACATTCAACTAATTGTCATTTATATTATTTGAAAGGCCCGATTCTGGTACCTCGTAAATTGTCGTATAGGTTGCTTTTTCCATATCAATGGACGTTTGTTGATTATAATCCACGACAGTCACATCTTTTTCACGGGGAATCTTGTGGTGCTCAATCAGATCCTTCATGAAATCTTTGGTTTCATCCGTATCAAAATTGTAGGATAACTCAATCTTTTGATTATCGCTAGAGACCTTGGGGACTTGTGTAGGGTCATCAGTTTCTTTTAGACCAAATGTGACTTTAACGTGTTCGTGCAGAACTGTGTCAAATTCAATCACAATCTTATCAGTTAACAGTTTATTTACTACTTGTTCACGGGGCACTGCGCTGTCATAGAGACCATACTTGTCGTTGGCATTTATGCCTTTCTGTTGTTCAAATGTGTCCATTTTTTTAAACATGTCCCCGGTAAGAATAATATTGTTCTTCCCAGGTTCTAGGAAAGGAATGTATAGCTTTCGGTTTGCCCCCGTGCCTTTATTGAAACATATACAAACGTGGTGGATAGGCTCGCCATACAGTAGTCTAAGTTCAAAAAGTTCAATACTTTCTTTCCGTGTTTTATTTAAGTAATCGACATACGAGCTGATATTTGTTGTGTCAATCTCGCTGTTATCTCGATTAAATTTTTGTAATCCCGTCGAGCTAATGAACAGCCTATCACCTGGTTGTATTCTGGGTGTCGAATCATTTCGTCTGTATGTTTTCGGGAAGAAATATAGCATCGGTCTGACTCGGTTGTATTCTCTTGCCTGCTGTATTTCATTTTCGCTTTGCTCTTGATCTCTTTGTCTCTTTCGTTCCTCCTCAAACTGTTTCTTTTGTCTCTCTTCTTCATCCTTCATTTGTTGTTCTACATCGGAGTGGGCGTGATTAGATTGGTAGATGACAAATCCGGCAGCGATTGTTGCTGCAATCGCCGAGCCACCAAAATTGGCAAAGAAGTCCAATCCATTTGCCCAAACTGGTGAGATGTTACCAAGGAAGCCGGCCCCTACGGCGAATAATATAACAGCGAGAATACTCCAACCACAATATCGCTTCCATTTATCCAAATCGAGATTATTCATTTGACATTCTTCCTTTCTAAATCAAAGTTTGTAGAGAGTTGGCCAACATACGAGGAGATGTTTTTCACTGATGTGAATTTGAAATTATGTGGATGAATCGGCTAAAAAGTGTAAAGAAATAGGCCAACCCTACATCGCTTTCTTCGCTATGCTTGCATTTCGTTACTAAAATGCAAGTACGTTGAAGAAAAAGCTTGTTTAACTGGGTTGGCCAACCTTTATTTAAAGCTTTATTTTGTATACGAGCTTAATATAGCGCGTTTCTAGATTCAAAACAATAACTGATTAGCCTTTTGAGTAGGACTTCGGACTTTTTCTCCGTTAAATGAATGTCGTGTAGAGATTCGTGCAATCGTAGGTGAAGGGCTCCACGAGCTATTCAAGTGGGGTACTGACCAAATAGGTTAGTCATATCAAACGGATTGATACAGAATCAAAATCGGGCAAAGTCATACTGTGGTTATTTTCATGTGACGATAAGGCCAAAGCGTGTTACGCTTACCGAGTTGGCTTTGAAATCTGCGAATGGGGGTTCATCATGGCAACTGAAGAAATGACGATCACACTGCCGGCTGATCTGGCAGCACAGGTAGCCGAAGAGGCGAAGACGCTCGACGGGGATGTTTCTGCCGTCGTGAAGTACGCACTGGAACAGTACCTGGAAGAGCAGAAAAAGGCGCGCGCGTTTGCCCTGGAAGACGACTGCAACGACTAAATCAACCACCCCTGAATCAATTCGGGGGCTTGCGGGGGCAGAAGCCCAATCACTTCCTTGCCGCAATTTCCGCAGATACGGTCTGCGCGCCAGCCAAGTGGCCAGTGTTGGCAAACTAATTCCTGCCGCTTTAACGTCCCCAGGTTGCCATAGGGACTTGGCGCACTTCGTCTTAGTCCCATGGGCACCGGAGGGCCATAGGGACTTGGTGTGCAATTAAGCGATCACGGCGAGGCCTTTACTCAAGATATTCTGGGCAGCATTCCAGTCACGCATATGATGTTGGCTGCATCGTGGGCAGTCCCACTCTCGCTGGGCAAGTGTCAATTTGCGAGTATCCGCCGTGCCCATCACAAAACCGCAGTCGTGGCAGGTTTGCGTGGTGTTTCTGGGATCAACGGTGATGAACCTCTTGTCGTGCAATTGCGCTTTATACGCTAGCATTGCCAGAAATTGCCGCCAACCAACGTCACTGATGCTCATGGCTAATGCATGATTTTTTAAGAGGTTCTTGCTGCGCAGTTCTTCAGCAGCGACCAAGTCGTGGTTCTTGACGAGTGCCGTGCTAAGCTGGTGCAAGAAGTTCTTGCGTTGGTTAGCTACACGCTGGTGAATTTGGGCAACAAGCAGACGCTGTCTTTGGTAATTCTTAGCTTGGGACAGTGGCCGTTGTTCTTGCTTGGCCCGGTGCGCACGCCGCGAAAGCTTGTGCTGAGCTCTCGCGAGTTTGCCGGTAATCTGCCGATAGTAATGTGGGTTGGCGACGGTGTTGCCATTCGAGTCGGTCAAGAAGTTGTCAAGGTTTAAGTCGATGCCGATCTGAGAACCGTTCTTAGAACTTGGCGTCACAAATGGTTGTGTCGAGCCGAGCTGAAACGAAACGAAATAAGCACCAGTGGCATCCATGGTAACAGTCGTAGTCCCGATACGAGTATTCTCTGTACGCGCAAAAAGCCACTTCGGCAGACCAGCGAAACGCAGGCGGCCAATCTTGCCAAGCGTGAGATGATGGCGATCTAACAGTCGTACCGAACCATTAGTCATCGTCGGCTGTCCCTTGTTAGCTTGATAATGATTCGAAGTTTGATAAGACTGTCGGGCACTGCGCTTGTGAAACTGCGGAAATCCAGAGCGATGAACCTGCCTAAAGTTTTTCCAAGCTGCGCGGTAGTTTTTGATTGCATTGGCCTTCATATCGGCGTCAAAATCAGGATGATTCAGCCAACCGTGAATATTACTGATCCCTGTAGCTGGACGTTTCAAACGCTCTTGTAGTGTGGCAATGCGTTGGATGACAAGGCCGATAGGACACTTCGTCTGACGCAAAGCAAACAACTCGCGATTCATCGCCACCATCTCGTTGTAGACGAAACGGCTGGCATCACTGTTACGCTTGATCAGGCGTTTTTGTTCGGTAGAGGGATAGACCCGGACGCGAACCCCAAAGTGATACGGGAGTTCCGCCATGGATAACGCATTGGGTGTAGGCATAATGGCACCTCCGTTAGGTACTTAATTATACCGAACACACGTTCTTGACGTCAATACACAGTCTGTTACTTTCAGTGCTTATCAGCGACTTGTTTTCCTCTCCTGATTGAAATCAGGAGATTCCAGCATCGGTCATATTGAACACTATTTGCTTGCAGATGGCATACAGGCCTTTTGTTGGTTGAGAAGCTAGGACAATCAAAAAGCTATGTTCGACCGCACATCACTCCGGGGCCAAGCAAGGTTTCGTCATCAATTGTTATGATCACCGGTAAATGGGTCTGCGAAGCTTTCGTAATCATCAGTGCTAATATCAATCTTCCACTCGCCCTAGATCTTCACCAGTTCGATCTCGTTGCCGTAATCCGAAGAGGTTGGCTTGAGTACGTCCCGACTTTATCGAAGCTGGTTACGAAGAACTCTTTGGTTGAAGTGTCATGTTCATCGGCGCTGTATTTGCATTCCGTATCCTTGTCCATGAAGTCCATGAAATCGGAGGTCAAATTGTCTAATGCGTTGCTTATATCAGTGAGACTATAGACTGTCGGAGTCACTTCAATCTTGAACTTGGTCGGGTAGGCGTATTTGACCTGGTACTTGGCTGCTCAGCTTTGACATTTGCCACCTGCAGTTGGCTCAATAGTTTGTTAAAGGTGTCATCAGTTAGTGGTGCATCCAGGACGTCCTTTTCCAGGAAGCTGCCCAGCGAACTGGTATAATCCGTGCGCGCTTGCTGATGTTTTTGGCCACCAGACAGTTATAATGCGCGTCCTTCAAAGCCCATGAATAAGTCTTCAACATTTTCTCACCATCGCCGGTCCGGTCGACGTACTTACCGGCGTTAACGTTCAGCTCGGTTTTCATCATGTTCTTACCGTTAATGCTGCTAGGTTCAAATTCTTGGGTATAGTTGGTCTTTAGCTTGACCTATCACATAGTTTTTGGCCTTTTCGACTTTGTTCAATTGTTCGTCATCGAGGACTTTAAAGCTCTCGTTGTCGGAATCATCGATGTATAAAGTTTTAATTTTGGAGCCGTCCTTGATCTTCAGGCTGAAGTTGTCGGACTAAGATTCCTCCTTGTGCCTTAGGTTTAAGGCAAGGGATTTGTAGCCATTTGTCGCATGCGCATTCTCTGGAATGATATAAGTGCCAAAAACGAGCCTGACACTATTATCGCCGGTGCTCGTCGACGTGGCGGAGCTCGCGTTTTTTACCTCCAGGTCGTTGTCTCCCCAATAAGGCAAACGCTTTAACCTTGTTCACACTTTAACAAGTTTAGAGAAGATTGCAAAACATCAACAAGAACGAGTTTGTTAAATTTATAGGTTATTTGTCAAATACCGTTACCGCAGGCAGCCCATTCAGTGGGCCGCCTGTTATTTGGCTGGGCCCTTGAAAGCATGCTAATGCCGCGACGCCTGGGAAATCCCGTGCACCAAAAAGGCGTCCCCAAGGCTCAAGAGAGTCTCAGGGACGCCTGAATCAATTGGCTTTGAGCTAGTGCAACTCGTCCCATGGGTCCAGCGGAATCGGCTCGGTTTGCGTGGCGGCCAGGATCTCCGGTGTCAGCAGGTCCTTGCGAATCGCGACCTCGTAAGCGTACTGTTCAAACCAGCTCTGGTCGGCGACGTAATAGCCGTCGTTGCCGCGGTCCTTACCCCAGGAGTTCTCGACCTTCCAGCGGGTCGGCTGGCCATTGTCGTCCAGGTCGACGCCGGTGAGGGTCATCGCGTGGGTAACTTCGGCCTGCCGAGTGGCGAAGCGGTCGGCCACCCCCAGCTTCATGTCAAAGCCGAAGAGGGTCGAGTAATCGTACAGACCACCGGTCAGGGTGCCGGTGTCGCGGTCGACGTCTTGGCCGACATCATTGCCGAACCAAACGGCCTCGCCGGCTTTCAGCTGCTTGATCGCCAGCTGTGCCAGCTGGTCTGCCGGCACATTGACGAAGGTGATCGGCCGGCCGCCAACGACAGTGTTTTGACTTGGCAGGCTGTAGGCTTGGAAGTACTGCTTGGTGTCGCGTGGGTCGGCAACCAGGTTCACATACTGCCCCAGATTCCAGCCCACATATTTGGCGTAGAATTCTTTCGGCGTCAGGCCGCGGTCGGCGTGGAAGTTCTTTTTGTCGTCGCGGTACTCGAAGTCAAAGGTGGCCGGCGGGTTGCCGTAAGCGTATGCCACAATGCGGTAAATGGCGCTAAGGTTGTCATCCTTGATGGCCTCGAGCGCGTCCTGATCTTTGCCGGCCTTGGCCGCCTGCTGGAGCTCGCTGGCCGCTTTGCGCAGCTTGAGGTTCAGCACCGCGTTGATTTGACCGGTGGCGGAGCTGTTGAACGTTTCTGGCATGACAGACTTAGGCACGATGCCGTATTTTTCAATCAGCGCCGGGGCGTTGTCGAACTGGCCGCCGTCGCCGTTGGGCTGCTGCAGCAAGGTCGCCAGCTTGCGGTCTTCCGTCGGAGAGGCAGTGGGGTCGGCGATCACCTGCTCGAGAAACAGGTTGGACTTTTCGATGCGGTCGTAGAAGGCCAGGTAGGCCTGGGACAGCTCGAGGTCCTTGATGCCGAACTTCTCGCCGGCAAAATGGCGCATGGTGTTCAGCTCGGAGAACATCCAGCAGCGACCGGACTGCTTCTGATTGGTGACCTTGCCAGTGTCCAGCTCAATGGAAAAGGCGGGCTTTGCGGCCTTGTCGTTCAGCGTGCCGCGGCTGGCTGCTTGCGGGCCGACATTTTGCACGGCCTTGGCCAGTACCTGGGCGCCAGGCTGGTCGACAAAGTCCTTTTGGTACTGGTCGATCTGATCAAATGAGATTGCTTTTGCCAAATTATTCACTCCTCATTGCAATATATGGAACCAGTCTACCGCTTTTCTTAACGAGAGGGAACAACTTTATGAGAGAAAAATGAAAGACTCTTGCCTGATTTTAAGTTTTGCCCGGGAATTTTGGCCCGGTCTCCCGCCGGCCTGACCACTGCCGGTCCCGGTGCCTTTCAGCTATGATATAATAATGTCAACTTTGCCGCGAAAGGGCGATCCCGTTGCTGAAAAAGCTGCATTACCTGGATTATAAAATTTTAGTGCCGTACCTCGTCCTGAGCGCGATCGGGGTCGTGATGGTTTATTCGGCCAGCGCGTACTGGATTCAGACCCAGTATCACTGGGCCGATAACGCGGTGATGATCAAACAGCTCCTGTTTGTGATCGCCGGCTTGCTGCTGGCGCTGTTTTTCTTCTACTTCAAGCTCAGCGTGTTCCGCCACCCGCGGGTGCAGCTGCTGCTGTGGGCGGTCCTGTTCCTCGGGCTGCTTTACCTGTTGTTTGTCGGCCGGTCGATCAACGGCGCGGCGGCGTGGATCCCGGTTGGCCCGATCAACATTCAGCCAACCGAGTTTGCCAAGCTGATCATCATTTTCTACCTGGCTTACATGTTCAGCCAGCGCCAGGACAACATGCGCCGGCCCGACTTTTCCATTAAAGAGCTGGTCAAGCCGCTGATCTTGGTGGGCCTGGGTATCTTTCTGGTGCTGGTCGAACCGGACACCGGCGGCGCGATCATCATCACCGGCATCACGCTGATGATGCTCTGTGCAAGTGGCATTTCCCTGGGGTGGGGCACCGGCTTCTTCGCCGGGCTGGCCCTGCTGGTTGGCAGCCTGTATTATGTTTTCGCCAACGTCAAGCTGCCGCACTGGTTGACCAAGCACTACCAGATTCAGCGCCTGACGGCCGCCATTCACCCGTTTCAGGAAAGCAAAACGGTCGGTAATCAGGTCGTCAATTCACTGCTGGCCATCAACCACGGCGGCCTGTTTGGGGTCGGCCTGGGCAACGGCACCCAAAAGTTAGGCTACCTGCCTGAGCCGTACACTGACTTTATCTTGGCGGTCATCGCTGAAGAACTCGGGCTGGTCGGCGCGGCGATCGTGATTGGCCTGATTTATTACCTGATCGCCCACATTTATCGCATCGGGATTCGCTCAAAAAGCGCGTACCGGTCACTGATCAGTTACGGCATTGCGACCATGATGCTGATTCAAACCACATTTAACGTGGGTGCAGTCACCGGTATGCTGCCAGTCACCGGGGTCACGCTGCCGTTTGTTTCATACGGTGGGTCCTCGATGCTGGTCCTCAGCATTGCGATGGGGGTCATGCTCAATATTTCCGCGATGGATAAGCAGGCGTTGGCCCGCAAACAGGCCGGCAAACAGAGCAAGTGAAAGGAAGCACGCACATGCGTAAAGTCTTAGTAGCTAACCGCGGCGAAATCGCGGTGCGGATCTTTCGGGCAAGCGAAGAGTTGGGGCTAAAAACCGTCGGCATCTACGCCAAGGAAGACGAGCTGACCATTCACCGGTTCAAGGCCCAGGAAAGCTACCAGGTCGGGGCCGGCAAGGGGCCAATCGAGGCCTACCTGGACATGGAAGACATCATTCGCATCGCCAAGGAGTCCGGGGCTGACGCCATCCATCCCGGCTACGGGCTGCTGTCGGAAAATGCTGAGTTTGCGCGGCGCGTTGAAGCGGCCGGGCTGACGTTTGTTGGCCCGCGCCCGGAGCTGCTGGACATGTTTGGTGATAAGGTTGCGGCCAAGCGGGCGGCGGTCAAGGCCGGCCTGCAGACGATTCCGGGGATGACCGAGCCGACCCGCGATTTTAATGAGATCGTCGCGTTCACCGAAAAGCACGGCTTCCCGATCATGCTAAAGGCGGCGTCTGGTGGCGGCGGCAAGGGCATGCGCATTGTCCACTCCGAAAAAGAGCTCAAGGACGTCTACCAGAACGCCGTGTCCGAGGCCGTGGCCAGTTTTGGCGACGATCGCATGTATGTTGAGCGCTACCTGAAAGATGCTAAGCACATCGAGGTGCAAATTCTCGGCGACCACAACGGCAACCTGATTCATCTGTTCGAGCGCGACTGCTCGGTCCAGCGCCGTAACCAAAAGGTGATCGAAATCGCGCCGGCGGTTGGGCTGGCGCCTGAGTTGCGCGCGCAGATCTGCGATGCCGCGGTGGCGCTGATGAAGAGTGTCAATTACGACAACGCCGCCACCGTCGAGTTTTTGGTCGAAGGGGACCAGTTCTACTTCATCGAGGTCAACCCGCGGGTGCAGGTCGAGCACACCATTACTGAGCTGATCACCGATGTTGACATCGTCCAGGCCCAGATGCGCATTGCCGCTGGCGAGGACCTGTTCAAGGACATCGGCATCCCGCAGCAAAAAGACATCACCACGCGCGGGGCAGCGATTCAGTGCCGCATCACGACCGAAGACCCCAGCAACCACTTCATGCCGGACACCGGCACCATCACGACCTACCGCAGTCCCGGTGGCAACGGCGTGCGGCTGGACGTCGGCAACGCTTATGCCGGCGCGGTCGTCAGTCCTTACTACGATTCGCTGCTGGTCAAAACGTCGGTTCACTCCGGCTCGTTTCTTGGCGCCGTGGCCAAAATGACGCGCGCGCTGAAGGAATTTCGCATCAGCGGCGTGAAGACCAACCTGGCTTTTTTGCTGAACGTCCTGGAAACGCCAACGTTCCGCTCTGGCAGTGCGACGACGACCTTCATTGATGAGACGCCTTCGCTGTTCAAGCTGCGCCCGGTGGAAAGCCGCACCACGCAGCTGATGACCTACATCGGTCAAACCACGGTCAACGGCTTCCCCGGGGTGCACCAGCACCGCGAAAAGCTGCTGGCGGATTTTGACTACCAGCCGAGGTTTAAGCCTACTGCGCCGCAAACCGACCTGGTCGCCATGCTGCACGATCAAGGCGCCGATGCGGTCACCAAGTGGCTGTCGGCGCAAAAGCGGGTACTGCTGACCGACACCACGCTGCGCGACGGGCACCAAAGCCTGTTCGCGACCCGGATGCGCACGCGCGATATGCTGCGAGTGGCGCAGGACTTCAGCAATGCGCTGCCGAACCTTTTTTCCGCGGAAATGTGGGGCGGGGCGACGTTTGATGTCGCGTACCGTTTCCTGAACGAATCGCCGTGGCTCCGGTTGGATCAGCTGCGCAAACTAATGCCGCACACGCTGCTGCAGATGCTGTTTCGCGGCAGCAACGCGGTGGGTTACCAGAACTACCCAGACAATGTCATTAAGAAATTCATCCAAGTCGCTGCGGACCGCGGCATTGATGTGTTCCGTATTTTCGATTCCCTCAACTGGGTGCCGCAGCTGACGCATTCGATCGACGCGGTGCGCGAAACCGGCAAGCTGGCCGAAGGGACGATGTGCTACACCGGCGATATTCTGGCCGATAGTCACCCGAAGTACTCACTGGCCTATTATGTCGACCTTTCCAAGCAGCTGGTCGACGCCGGCGCCAACATTTTGGCGATTAAGGACATGGCCGGGCTGCTGAAGCCGGAAGCCGCGTACGAGCTGGTGGCCGCGCTGAAGGATGCGGTCGACGTGCCGATTCACCTGCACACGCACGACACCACCGGTAACGGCGTGGCGACGTACGTGCAGGCGGTCAACGCCGGCGTGGATGTGGTCGATGTTGCCCAGTCCGCCTTTTCCGGCACGACCAGCCAGCCGAGCATGGAAAGTCTGTACTACGCGCTGGCCAACAACGACCGGCAGCCGGACCTTGATGTGCAAGGCGCCGAAAAGCTGAACCAGTACTTCGAACAGGTCCGCCCGTACTACCAGGACTTTGCCAACGGCGTGACCGGGCCTTTGACCGACATTTACACGGTGCAAATGCCCGGTGGCCAGTACAGCAACCTGAAGCAGCAGGCCGAGTCGATGGACATCACCGACTTTGAGGCCGTCAAGCAAATGTACGCGCAGGTCAACGAAATGTTCGGCGACATCGTCAAGGTGACGCCGTCGTCCAAGGTGGTCGGCGACATGGCGCTGTTCATGCTGCAGAATCACCTGACCCCGCAGGACGTGCTGGACCGCGGCGAGACCATCGATTTTCCGGCCAGCGTGGTCGACTTCTTCAAGGGCGACCTCGGCCAGCCGGTCGGCGGTTTTCCGGTAGCACTGCAGGCCAAGATCCTCAAGGGGGAAAAGCCGCTGACCCAGCGCCCAGGTGCTTTGGCCAAGCCGGTCGACTTTGCCGCCGTGCGCCAGCAGCTGGTTGAAAAGGGCCTGCCGCACCCAACGGACGCGCAGGTCCTCTCCGCCATTTTGTACCCCGAAGTGTACGCGACTTACCTGAAAAACCGCCTGAAGTTCGGCCCCATCACCGCGCTGGACAGTCAGACGTACTTTCAGGGCATGCGCATTGGCGAACGCATCAGCGTCGACGTACGGCCTGGGCTCCAGGTCGTGATGCAGCTCGATGCGATTTCGCCGGCTGATGCGGCGGGCAAGCGCACCTTGTACTTCACGGTCAACGGGCAAAAGCGTGAGGTCCAGATCCTGGACGAATCCGCTCAGCACACAGTGGCCACGAAGCGCCAGGCCGAACCGACCGACCGGAACCAAATCGGCGCGCCGATGGGCGGCCGGCTGGTCGGCATCGAGGTCAAGGAAGGTCAGCAGGTCGAAAAGGGCGACGCGCTTTTTGTCACCTCGGCCATGAAAATGGAAACCACGGTGCACGCGCCGTTTGCCGGCACCATCACGCACCTGTACGCCGGCGTTGGCGACTTGGTGGAAACTGGCGAACTGCTGGCCAAACTGAAGCCGCTGGCGCAGAACTGATTTTGTGAGGAGGAATTGCATGCTTGAGGTCACCAAACGCCAAGGCCTAGTGGTTTGGGTGTATTCACTCAAACAAATGAAGGCCTTGCGTCATTACGGCACGATTCTTTACGCGTCGCGCCGCATGAAATATGTCTATTTGTACCTGGATATGGACAAAATCGACGACACCATGGCCAAGCTTAAGAAACTTCGCTTCGTCAAGGCGGTCGAAAAGTCCCAGCGGCCGTTCATCGCCACCGAGTACTCCGGGGACACCAGCCTGTCGGCCCTCGAGGATGACCAGGACGATGACGCGCCCAAGAGGTACCGCGATGCGCGTCATTAGCGGGGAATTTCGCGGCCGGCGCCTGGCCGCCGTGCCCGGCGCCAACACGCGCCCGACGGCGGACAAGGTCAAAGAGTCCATGTTCAACATGCTCGGACCCTACTTTGACGGGGGTGACGCCTTAGACTTGTACGCCGGCACCGGCGCTCTCGGCATCGAGGCCGTGTCGCGCGGGATGGCGTCGGCCACGCTGGTCGACAAGGCGTACCCGGCCATCAAGGTGATCAAGGAAAACGTCGGCCAGCTGCCACACCCAGAGCGCTTCACGGTGCTGAAAAGTCCGGTGGACCGCGCGCTGAAAACGTTCGACGAAGCGGGCCGGCAGTTCGACCTGATCATGGCCGACCCCCCATACGCCAAGCAGGAGGCGCTGGCCCAGCTGGCGCTGATCTTGGAACTGCACCTGCTGGCCCCTGGGGGCACGGTGATGTTTGAAACGGGGATGGACGTGGTTTATCCCGACGTGATTCCTGGCTATGAAAAGGTGCGCCGCCAGACTTACGGCGTGGCCCAGGTCCTAATTTTGAAGCAAAGCGAGGCAGAGTAGATGGTCAAAGCAATTTTTCCCGGGAGTTTTGATCCCTTCACCAATGGTCACCTCGACACTGTGACCCGCGCGGCTAAGATGTTCGATACGGTCGTGGTCGCGGTGATGACCAACACCTCTAAGCGCCCGCTGTTCACCGGCGCGGAAAAAGTGGCGCTGATCAAAGCAGCCACGGCGGACCTGGCTAACGTCGAAGTGGTGGCGGCGCCGTCGATGCTGACAGTTAAATTCGCCCAGCAAATCGGTGCCACCGTGCTGGTGCGTGGCGTGCGCTCCGGCAAGGACCTCGATTACGAGCAGGACATTGCCGAGATGAACCAGGTGCTGTCACCGCAGTTGGAAACTGTGCTGCTGCTGGCGGACAAGCGCTACCGGTTCTTATCGTCGAGTTTGATCAAGGAAGTCGCCACGTTCGGCGGCGATGTCAGTTCGCTTTTGCCGGCGAACGTGAACGCCGCCGTGATGGCCAAGTTAGGTGATGCGCATGAGCAAGCAAAGAAAAACTAGTCGCAAACGTCGTTGGGGGCTCATTGGGGGACTGGTTGCCGCGCTGGTAGTGGCTGCCGGTCTCTTGTTTTACCCCACCAACTACTACGCCGAGGTGCCCGGCTCGGCCGAGTCGCTGAAGCCGTACGTGACGGTTGAAGGTAAGAAGGACACGGAAAAAGGGGCCTACATGCTGACCACGGTCGGCGTGGTCGGCCCGGCCTCGCCGGCGCTGCTCCTGTGGGCGAAGCTGCAGCCTTATTCTGAGATCATGTCCAAGCAGGAGCTGATGGGTGACGACGATTCCAAAGCCTATGATTTTCTGCAGGAACAGTATATTAAAAGCGCCGCCAACAACGCGGTCCAGGCCGCCTTCAAAGCGGCGGGCAAGCCGGCCAAAATGCGCCACCTCGGTATCTACGTGATGTCGCTGGTCAAAGGGTCGCCGTTTAAGGGCAAACTCCAGGTGGGCGACACCATCACCGCGCTGGACGGCAAGCGCTACACCACGGCTAACCAGTACATTAAAGAAATTCAGTCACGCAAGATTGGCTCCAAGCTCACGCTGACTTTCACACGGAAGGGCAAGGTGCACACGGCGACGGCCAAGCTGATGAAGCTGCCTGGCACCAACAAGGCCGGCATCGGCATTGAGCTGACCGAGCACACGACCATCAGCACAACGCCGAAGGTCAAGATCGACGCTGGCCAGATTGGCGGCCCAAGCGCTGGCCTGATGTTTGCGGTCCAGGTCTACACCGAACTGACCAGTCAGCACTTCCGCCACGGCCAGAAAATCGCCGGTACCGGCACCATCGACGGCGACGGCAACGTTGGTCAAATCGGCGGCATCGACAAAAAGGTCTACATGGCGGACAAGGAAGGCGCCAAGGTCTTCTTTGCCCCGGACCAGCCGGCCACCAAGCAGATCCGCAAGCTCGACCCGAGTTACGAAAATAATTACGCCGTGGCCGCCCGCACCGCCAAGCAGATCAAGACCAAAATGAAAATCGTCCCGGTCAAGACGCTACAGGATGCACTGGATTACCTGCGCACCCATTAACTGATTGAGTCGTCGCGTTTTGCGGCGGCTTTTTCGTTGCAGTTGTTTCTCCCGCAGCAGTTGGCTATGATTAAAGCAGTGCGAGAAAACAGTGAAATCACGAGGAGGAAACATGACAGACAAACCACGGATTCAAGATGATCTCTACATGGCCGTCAACGGCGACTGGCAGGAAAAAACGGTGATCCCGCCTGACAAGGCCATGGTCAGTGCCGACTCCGACCTGACTGATAACATTCGCGCCAAGCTGGTCAAAGATCTGACCGCACTGGCTAACGGCGAGCAGACGACCGATGACGCGGCGCTGCAGTACGCCGCCAAGTTCTACGTGAAAGCCAGCGACAAGGCGGCCCGCGACGCACTGGGAATCGCGCCAATTTTGCCGCGCCTGAAGCATCTGGAGGCGCTCAAAACCTTGGCCGATTACAAGGCTGCGCTGCCGGAATTGGTTCAACCTGGATTATTCATAGAATTTCAAAAAAGCAGCGCAATCCCACGATTCACACGGGACTGCGCTGCTTTGGTGTTTCA
>NZ_RHOL01000038.1 GCF_003946465.1 Lacticaseibacillus hegangensis
ATTAATTCTTTTCAACTTTCATTGAAAAGCCCTATCACATTTACGAAACTTTGTTCAGTTTTCAAAGGACTACCTTGTCCAAAAGGCAACTCTGAAATCATATCAGATTGCTCATAGGCTGTCAACCAAATGCTTTGGCTGAAGGCCGCCTGCAATCGTGCTGATTGCCTCAACGACGCTATTTATCATATCAGCCACACCACAGAGCGTCAACAAATTTCGTATCTTTTTCACAATCACGAACAACCGCTGGCGGCCCTCTTCCAATCGTTAGAGTTTTAGAACGAATCCTCACTCCTCAGCTGTGCTTTATCCGGAGTTATTTAGGCCCCGCGCAAAACAAAAAGCCGCTGGAAGCAGCGACTTTAATTTCTCGCTATGGACGCATCGTTGGAAATAGTAACACATCGCGAATGGAGGCGGCGTCTGTCAACAACATGACCAGGCGATCGATACCGATGCCCAGACCACCGGTTGGCGGCATGCCATACTCCAAAGCTTCAATGTAGTCCTCGTCAATCGGCTGGGCCTCGTCGTTGCCGGAAGCCTTCTCGGCCGCCTGCGCTTCAAACCGCGCACGTTGATCGATTGGATCATTCAACTCGGTAAAGGCGTTGCCGTACTCGTTGCCGTGGATAAACAGCTCAAAGCGATCCACGAACCGCGGGTCCTTTTGACTCTTCTTGGCCAGTGGCGAGATCTCGATCGGGTGGCCGTAAATAAATGTCGGCTGGGTCAAAGTCGGCTCAACGAATGTCTCAAAGAAGGCATTGATAATGTGCCCCGTCTGCCAAAACGGCTCGTAGTGCACCCCTTTTTCGTCGGCCAGCTTACGCGCGTCCTCGGTACTCATTGGCTGCCAGAAATCCACCCCAGTGGTTTCCTTGATCGCATCGACCATGTGCTTGCGCGCAAACGGCGCATCCAAGTCAACGGCCTGGCCCTGGTAGGTAAACTTGCCCGTACCCAGGACTTGGTTGGCAACAAAGCGAAACATACCTTCAGTTTCTTCCATGACATCGGACAGGTCCCAGTAAGCAGCGTAGGTTTCCAGCTCGGTAAACTCCGGGTTGTGCTTGGTGTCCAGGCCTTCATTCCGGAACACGCGGCCGATTTCGTACACGCGCTCCATCCCCCCGACAATCAGGCGCTTCAGGTGCAGCTCCAGGGCGATTCGCAGGTACAGGTCGATGTCCAGCGCATTGTGATGCGTGATGAACGGGCGCGCCGACGCCCCACCGGCAGAAGTGTGCAGTACTGGTGTTTCCACTTCCAGAAAGTCGTTACGATCCAAATACTGACGCACTGCCGTGACAATGTGCGAACGCTTGACGAAACGATCGTAGCTGTCCGGGTTGGCAATCAGATCAAGGTACCGCTGCCGGTAAATCTGCTCGACGTTGGTCAGGCCGTGGTACTTGTCGGGCAAGGGCCGCAGCGCCTTGCTCAGAAAAGTCAGGTGGGTCGCCCGGACGGTGAGCTCACCGGCATCGGTTTTCATCATGTCACCGGCGATCCCCAAAAAGTCGCCGAGGTCGGCCTTTTTGAATATCTGATAGTTTTCTTCCCCGACCACGTCTTTGCGCACGTAAATCTGAATACGGCCCGAGCGGTCGCGCAGGTCAGCAAATCCCACCTTACCCTTGCCGCGCTTGGCCATCATGCGCCCGGCGATGGTGACCTCAACCGGCGTTTTTGCCAGATCATCCTTATCGGTGTCATCAAACTGATCGTGAAGCTGCTTGGCCAGATGGGTCCGGTCGAAGCGGTGTCCGAACGGATCGATCCCGTTTTCGCGCAGCGCGTCCATCTTCTGCCGGCGAGCGCGCATCTGATCGTTCATTTCTGTGTCTTTAGCCATGTTTTCCTCCTGTCGTTGTCCTTAGCCATTTTGCCAATGTCGCAGTAAAAAAGCAACCGGCTAGCCGGCTGCTTGCGCCTTATCGCGGGCTTCGGTCTCTTCGACAAAGCGGTCAAATATATCGTCTACCTCTTGCTCGGTGTCCACACTCATGGCCGCGGCCTTGGTGCGTGCGGCCCGAGGAATGCCCTTCAGGTAGTAGGCGGCCTGGCTGCGGAACTCCCGCACGGCCAGATGCTCACCTTTGAGCTCCACCAGGCGGTGAAGCTGCAACTTTGCGGTCTCAATCTTCTCACGCGGCGTCGGTTCAGGAATCAGCTCACCAGTGCGCAGATAAGTCTCCACGCCGCGCAGCATCCAAGGATTACCCAGCGCGGCCCGGCCGATCATGACCGCATCCGCGCCCACTTCGTCCAGCATTCGCTTGGCGTCCTGCGGCGAGCGCACGTCACCATTGCCCATGAACGGAATATGCAACTGGTGCTTGACTTCCTTGAGGATGTCCCAATCCGCATGGCCGCGGTATAACTGTTCACGCGTCCGCCCATGCATGGCCAGCGCCGATGCGCCAGCACGTTCAGCGGCCAAGGCATTTTCCACCGCGTAAATATGATCATCATCCCAACCGGTCCGCATCTTGACCGTCACCGGCTTATGCACCGCGTCGACCACGGCCGCAACCATTTCATAGATCTTGTTCGGGTCCAGCAGCCAGTGGGCACCAGAATCTGTTTTGGTGACCTTGGGCACCGGGCAGCCCATGTTGATATCGATAATGTCGGCCTCGGTATTTTGGTCGATAAACTTAGCCGCATTCACCAGATTTTCTTTATTGCCACCAAAAATCTGAATCGAGATCGGATGTTCGCGCGGGTCCACAAACAGCATGCTCAGCGTCTTCTTGTTGTGGTACATAATGCCGCGGTCGGAGATCATTTCGCACACGACCAGCCCCGCGCCAAACTCCTTGGCTGTCACGCGAAACGCCGCGTTGGTGATGCCCGCCATTGGCGCGACGACCACGCGATTAGGAATCGTGATGTCGCCGATTTTCCAGCTCAGTGAATCAGTTGCCATTATCTTCATCCTTTTCCTTTAAAAATACCTTTAATTCTGCTTCGGAATACTGGTACTTGCGCCCGCAAAACTTGCAGACGGCCTCAGCGCCGTGATCTTCCTCGATCATGGTCGTCAACTCATGGCGACTCAAGGTCTTAATGATCCGACCAAAATGAGCCTTGCTGCAGGTGCATTCAAAACTGACGGGCTTGGTTGAAAGCACGTCGAGGGCAACATTGCCCATCGCTCGCGTGGCGATCTCAGTCGGGGTCAGCCCCTGGCGCAGCATTTCTGAAGTCAGCGGCAGCGTCTTGACCGTGGTCTCGACTGCCGCGATTTCCGCCTGGCTCGCATCCGGCAGCGCCTGGATCATGAACCCGCCGGCCACCTGGATGGTGTTGTCCGCGTTGACGAACACCGATAGCCCAACTGCCGATGGAATCTGCTCAGATTGGGTCAAATAATAGGCAAAATCCTCACCCAGCTCACCGGACACCAGCGGCACTTGACCGGTAAACGGCTGGCCGAACCCCAGGTCCTTGGTGACCGCCAGCAGGCCGCGGCTGCCCACCGCCCGGGCGACGTCAATCTTGCCGACCACGTTCAGCGGCAGCGTCACGTGAGGCTGCTCGATGTAGCCGCGCACGGTTCCCCGGCTGGTACCGTCGACGACGATCGCGCCGACTGGTCCATCGCCTTTCAGCCGCACGGTCAGGAGGTCATTATCCCCTTTGAGCCCCGCGGCTGACAGCAGCAGCGTGGCCACCATGGTGCGGCCCAAAGCGGCGCTGGCGGCACTCCAAGTGTCGTGGCGGCGCTGGGCTTCAGCGATTGTGTTTGAGGCGTCGACCGCAAACACGCGGAAGGCCCCATCTTTGGATACGGCGGTGATCAATTGATCAGACATTTTGGCATCTCCTTGTGACTAAACGCAAGTATCATACCAGAAAACCAACAGCCCCGCCACTTTTGCAGAAAACAGCGGCAAGGCCGTGAAACCAAAAACGGCCACCAGCGGTGACCGTTCTGCATTAATTTTCTGAATCGTCGTGATTGGCATCGGACGCGTCGCTTGGCTTGTCGGCATCCGCCGCACTACTTGGCGCAGCAGATGCAGATGAGACTGGAGCCTCACTAGCGTCACTGCCGTTGGTGATGTTTTCAGCACTCGCTGAAGCCTCAGGCGTCGCGGCGCTGCTTTCCGCACTGGCAGGCACTTCAGCAGCACTGCTGTCAGCAGCAGTCGAGGCACTGGCCGCGGCGGCATCAGATTCGGCACTGGCAGAGCTATCCGCTTGCTGCTTCGCCTTATCCTTTTGCTCCAAGGCCTTCTTAGCTTCCTCAAAGGTTGCCGCTTCCGCCTTTTCGCTTGGGAACTCGCTTTGGTCTTCGGGCATCTTGCCATCCTTGAACAAGGACAGAATCTGCTTTTCGTCCAACGTTTCGTACTTCAGCAAAGCGTCGGCGATCAGCTTGTGCTGGTCGCGGTGGCTCTCGATGATGTCGTGAGCACGTTGATGGTCCTCTTCGAGGATCCGGCGCACTTCGTCGTCGATCGCGGTGGCGGTCTGCTGCGAATATGGCGCGGACTGCCCGTATTGGGCGCCGACGAACGGCTGGCCGCCTTCACGCTCCAGGGTCACTGGCCCCAGGCGATCGGACATCCCATAAGTCGTGACCATGCTCCGGGCCAGCTGAGTGGCTTGCTCGAAGTCATTTGAGGCGCCGGTCGCTTCGATACCGAAGATAATTTCTTCGGCCGCACGGCCACCCATCAAACCAATGATCTGCTCGTTGAGGTCCTTCTTGGTCAGCATGTACTGATCTTCCTTCGGCAGGGTGATGGCGTAACCGCCGGCCCGGCCGCGAGGAATAATCGTGACTTTGCGCACGACCCGCGAGTCAGAAAGCACCAGTCCAATCAGGGCGTGCCCAGCTTCGTGGTAGGCCGTGATTTCCCGATCCTTCGGGGCGATGACCTTGTTCTTCTTGGCCGGCCCAGCGATGACGCGGTCTTCCGCTTCATCAATGTCGCTGGCGTCGATCTTATCCTTGCTGCGCCGAGCGGCAACGAGCGCCGCTTCGTTCAGCACGTTTTCAAGATCGGCCCCAACAAACCCAGGGGTCTGCCGCGCCAATTCAGCCAGGTCAACATCGTCGGCCAAAGGCTTATTCTTCGCGTGAACTTTGAGAATCGCCTCACGACCCTTAACGTCGGGCTGACCAACCAGAATTTTCCGGTCAAACCGGCCCGGCCGCAGCAGCGCTGGATCAAGCACATCGGACCGGTTAGTGGCCGCGATGACGATGACGCCTTCGTTGCCTGTGAACCCATCCATTTCGACCAGCAACTGGTTCAAAGTCTGCTCACGTTCGTCGTGGCCGCCGCCCATGCCAGCACCACGCTGGCGGCCGACCGCATCAATTTCATCGATAAAGATGATCGACGGGGCGCTCTTTTTGGCCTGATCAAACAGGTCACGCACACGCGAAGCGCCGACGCCGACGAACATTTCAACGAAGTCAGAGCCGGAAATTGAGAAGAACGGCACACCGGCTTCACCGGCAACCGCCTTGGCCAGCAGCGTTTTACCAGTACCCGGAGGGCCCTCCAGCAGCACCCCGGCTGGGATGCGAGCACCCAACTTGGAGAACTTGTGAGGATCTTTCAGGAACTCAACGACTTCGACCAGTTCCTGCTTTTCTTCTTCCTCACCGGCAACATCGGAGAAGCGGACCTTGTTGGCCTTCTTATCCGCCGGCTTCGCCTTGGACTTGCCGAAGTTCATCACTCGGCCGTTGCCGCCGCCTTGACCAGACTGGTTCATCATCATGTAGAAGAACACCATGAAAATGACCAGTGGCAGCACCGTGATCAGCAGGGTCACCCACACGCTGGAAGAACTTTCCTCCTGTGTGGTGATGGCGACATCGTTTTTGTCAGCCGCCTTGGTGATCGTCTGCATGTAGGTGTTGTTCGTTGGCACGTAAGACGAGAAGTGGGAAGTCGTGCTTGAGGTGGCGCCCATCAGGCCGAGCCCGGTCTGATCGTTGGCGACCTTCTTCGCATTCTTGTATTCCCCGGTGACTTTGTAGACACCGCCACTTGGCTGGATCGAGAAGGACTTGATTTTGTCCTTCTGCAGCTCGGAGATGAACTGACTTGAGCTCAACTCCTGGGTCGTGCTGCCGCTATTGCCGCGCAGGTACCATGCGAACACGGTGACCAGAACGACAAAAAGAACCACATAGGTCAGCGTGCTGCCAAATAGCCCATTTTGTTTTTTCTTCATGCATAACCTCCAGCAACGTAGTGGATAATAAACTTATAGTAACATGATACACCTTGGCTGTGCTCAGTCTCAGTTTTGGTAGATCTCCGGCTTGAGCACGCCAATGTACGGCAAATTGCGATAGCGCTCCGCGTAGTCCAGGCCGTAGCCGACCACGAATTCGTTAGGCACCTGAGTGCCCACGTAGTCCGCCTCGACCGTCTTGATGCGCCGGTCAGGCTTATCCATCAGGGTGCAAACCTTGATGGACTTCGCATCGCGGGTCTTGAAGATCTTGATCAAGTAAGACAGGGTCCGGCCGGTGTCCACGATGTCCTCGACGATCAGCACGTCGCGGCCGGCCACACTGGTGTCGAGATCCTTGATGACCTTGACCTCACCGGAGCTTTCAGTAGCGTTGCCGTAACTGGAAACGTCCATGAAATCCAGCTCGACGTATTCGTCCAGCTCGCGGACCAGGTCGGTCATGAACATGATCGCCCCTTTTAAGATGCAGACGACCAGCGGGTTCTTGCCGGCGTAATCCCGAGAAATTTCCCCGGCCAGTCGCTTGATGATCGCATCGATATCCTGTTTTGAGTAAAGCACCTTCAGTATGTCGTCATTCATGCGCTGCCTCATCCTTTGTGTCTGATTTCATTGCCAATACTGTTTGCAGTATATCAGTTTGAGAACCAGCAAACAATTGACGCGGCGCAATTCCTTCGACCCAAATCACCTGGTCCGCGGCCGCCGCCACCAGCCGGCGACCGCGCTCCGGCTGCGGAATTTTTTGATTGATAAAAAATCGCCGCAGCAGCTGATGCTGCCCATTGGCCAGCTGAACTTCATCGTGCGGCTGGCGGGTGCGAATCACCACAGGAGCGGGGGCCGAAGCCAGGAACGTAGCGCCGGAAGGGAGCTTGGTGAACCGGCCAAATTGCCGCGGCCCGACTGGCACCCACCGGTTTAATTCGGTGAGTAAAACCGACGCTGGCGCTGGCGCCGACGTCACCACGCTGAGCTGGCCATAAGCGGCGACCAGCGTGCGGCCTCCTGAGCTCAAAGCAAATTGCTTGGCGCCTTGGCCAGCCGCCAGCGCCATCAGCACCTGAGCCGCCACCGCTGGCTTAACGACCAGATGCAGCCGCGCCAAGGCGGCGTTCAACAGCAGCTGCTGCACCGCCGCGGACTCGCTCAGGTACGGCCGCCAATCAAGCGGTAGGGTCAACGGCTTGGGCAGCATCAACGCCACTTGGCGGTTGGCCAGCGTTAAAGTCGCCTCAAGGGCCTGGGCGAACGTCCCGGCGTGCGCCAGCGCCCCAGCGTTGACCGCCTTGAGCGCTGGCACCGCGTCGCGTCTTAGCCGGTTGCGGGCATACTGGACGTCCTGATTGCTTTCGTCTTCGCTGTAGGTCAGGTGCGCATGACTCGCATACGCCACGAGCTCCGCTTTAGGCACGCCAAGCAGTGGGCGAATCACGCGCAAAGACCCCCACTGTTGATCAGCCGCGATGCCGGTCATTGAGGCCACCCGGCCGCTTCTGGCCAACCGAAACAGCAATGTTTCCAGCTGGTCGTCGGCGTGGTGCGCAGTCATCAGGACACTCGCATGAGCCTGCTCGGCCGCGGCCTGCAAGAACGCGTACCGTGCCTTGCGAGCCGCGGCTTCTAGGCCGTGCTCCGGGTGAGCTGGGCGGGGCCAGCTGCCGGTGATCACCGGCAGTTGCAGCGCCGCCGCCGCTTGGGCCACCTGGGCTTGCTCCGCCGCACTCGTCGGCCTGAGCTGATGGTCAAACGTCGCCACGGTCACGTTCAGCTGACCCTTCGGCAAGGTGCTTAGCAGGTGCATCAGCACTGTCGAATCAACGCCGCCTGACACGGCCACGACCACGCGCTGGCCGATCGGCAGATGAAATGGGGCAAGCAATTGCGCCGCAGACCGCATAATAGGCTCCTTTCCGCATGCAATCCAGCCTAGCATACGAACCCGCGTGCTTCGTCATACTAAAGACTGATTTCTGACAACGTGTCACATCACCGACAAAAAAAGGGCCGAGGCCATTGCCTCGGCTTGGGCTTAACTGCGCCGGCCGCCACGGCCGCCGCGCTTGCCCTCGGTGTTATGCCGCAGGTCGCTTAGCCGTGACTCACTTTCCTTGAGAAATCCGGACATCATGGCATCAAAGTCGTCTTTCGGCGCTTCTTTGCTGCTATGGCCAAAGCTGCGCGCGCCGCCGTTGTGGGGACGTGGGCCGTTAAAGCTGCGTTCGCCATGACTTTCGGTGTGCGGCGCGTGGCTGAAGTGACCGCCATGGGCACTGGCCGCATGAGCCTCTGCCGGCTGATCGCTGGCTTTGCGAATGGACAGCCCAATTTTGCCGTCCTTGATGGCTGTCACTTTCACCGTGACTTCATCACCGACGCTGAGCACGTCGTGGATATCCTTAACATAGGCGTCTGAAATTTCGCTGATGTGCACCAGCCCGGTCGCACCGGACCCGAGGTCGACAAACGCGCCAAAATTCGTGATTCCTGTGACCTTACCTGTTAACTTTTCGCCAACTTCAATCGCCATATAAAAAGATGTCCTCCTGAATGATTTGTGACTCTAAGTATACCACGCAAAAACCGCCACGCAACAGACGAACTCGCGGTTACTTGGAGTTCTGCGTGTCGGTTTGAACGGACGGGAGTGAGAAAACGACTTCTCCCGGTTTAGACATGAGATAACGTTCTCGGACCAGTTTGCCTAGGTACTGCTCGTTGTTCAACTGGTCGATTTTGACCTTCAGCGATTGCTTCTCGGCCTTGGCCTTAGCCAAATCACTTTTCGCGGAAGCCACCGCTGTCGACTGGGTCTTGATGGCGTTGTTGGTCGATAGCAACTGGTAGCCGCCAACGCCTGAGATGATGACCAAGGCGGCGCCGAAGGTGATCAGTCTGCGTTTATGGACACGCAAAGAGCGGCTCGGTTGAGCCGGACGTTTGACTGTTTGCGTTGGCCGCAGCGGCCGAATGTTTGAAGCCATCAAAAACCCACCTTATCCTACTAATAGCTACAGTATAGCAAAGCCGTCGGCGTCAGTGCGTTACAGTTTAATAACTTTCTTTGTAACTTTCATCAACGACCGTGTACATCTCCCCGGCCTGCTCTTTTTTGGTCAGCTCGTTTAACGCCGCCACCTTGACAGTCAGGGTTTTATTGCCAAACCCGATCACCAGGGTGTCGCCAATCGCCACGTCACTGCTGGACTTGGCCACTCGGCCGTTGATCGAGATCCGCCCCTTGTCGGCGATCTCCTTGGCGACGGTCCGCCGCTTGATGATGCGTGACACCTTCAAAAATTTATCTAATCGCATGTGTATCCTTCCCGAAGCGGTGCTGCCACCACTTCATAAACTTACGTCCGTACGGAATCGCCAGGACCTCGCGCACCGTGTACAAGTGAAAAATTGCCCCTAAGATCACGAACAACACGACGCCCAGCGGCACGGCAACGATGAACACCCACAGGGTTTCCACCCGGTTTTGCGGCTGCATGTGCACCGCCACCAGGTGGACCGCTTCGCTCATCGGGCCCACCACCAACATCAGCCGCAGATTGAACCAGCGCGGGTCAACGCCTTGCAGGCTGTGCGGCAGCTGAATGTAAAGCAGGACTGTGATCACCGCCAGGCTAAGCACCGTCGCCACCGCCGCCCCAAACGCCCCATAGCGCACGGTGAGAAACGGGTTGGCCAGCACCTTGACCACCAGCCCCGCCACCAGGCCGTAGCTGGTGTAGCGGAACCGGTTCAGGCTCTGCAGCACCGCGTTGAAGGCGTTGATCAACGCCACCAGCACGATGCACAGCGTGTAAACACGCAGGGTCCCGGTCAGCACAGTGTCACCGAACAACAGTCGGTTCACATTGGGCATCAGCGCGATCAACCCGGCGGCAGCCGCAAGCGACAGCCCGAAGTTGAAGCGAATCAGCTGACGGGCGGTTTGCTTAAACGCCGCCCAATGGCCGCGGGCGACCGACCGGCTGAGACTGGGCAGCAGCGTGGTCGACAACGACGTCGCCACGACAAGCCCCAGCTGAACCAGCGGCTGGCCGCGGTCGTAGACGCCCTTCAGCGCCCGCGCGGCCTCAGGCACCATCCCCTGCGCGATCAGCCCCCGCGTGACAGTGAACGAATCCACCAGTTGCAGCAGGATCAAAAGCGCCGAAAACAGTGCAATCGAGCCGCCCTCCTTGACGAAGCGGTCGAGCAGGTGCCCGTACTCGCGCCAGGGTGTCGGTTTGGCCCGTCTGCCGGCCGTCGCCTTCAGATACGCCGGCAAGACGATCAAGGTCGCCCCCACACCGCCGAAGAATGCACCGGTCATCGCCCAGGTGGCCATTTTGTACGGACCCCAGGCTTGCTGCACTGCATACCAGGCAGCCAGCAGGATCACGCCAACGCGGATCAGCTGCTCAACGACCTGGCTGATCGCCGTTTTCGACATATCAAATGTTCCTTGAAAATAGCCACGGGCAGTTGACAGCACCGGCATCGTCAAAAACATTAATCCGACTGACCGGATGATGGGGGCCAGCCCGGCGTCGGCCATTGCGCGGGCGATCAGATCCGCCCCCAGCTCGAGCACCGCGAACATCCCCAGCCCGATCCACGTCATGAGCACCAAGGCGCGGTGCGCGACTTCAGTTTGCGCAAGCGGGTCGCGCGCCTGGGCCACCTGCTTGGACACATAAACGGGAAAACCGGACAGCGCAAACGTCATGCCGATTCCGTAAAGCGGGTAGATCTGCTGATAGGCGTAAAAGCCGGTATCGCCGACCATGTTCTGAAACGGCACCCGGTAAACGGCGCTCAGGATTTTGGCCACCAGCCCGCCAAGGCTCAGGATCCAGGCACCGCGCATGACCTTGGACATTTTCTTAGTTGCCATCTTTGCCCTCCCCGACCTGCTTGGCCAGCGCCTGCACAAATGCAGTCACCTCGCCCAGCCAGTCGAGCGGTGCCATGCCCTTAGGCACGAGCAAGGTCACGACCAGCGGCCCATCGGCATTGACGCGTGCCTTCAAAGTCGTCTTGGCCAGCGCCGCGAAGAGTTTTTCACCCTGCACCACGCTAGACGCCTTGGCGCTCAGCTGCACGCTGAGTCGCTCCGCGTCGCGGGTGATTTTCTCAACCTGCGCCGCATCCGCAAACCGCTTCAGGTGGGCCACTGCGAGCAAGTTGGCGACTGGCGCCGGGTAGTCGCCAAACCGGTCGATTAGATCATCTTGCAGCTCGCGCTCTTGCGCGTCACTGGCAGACTCACGAACCCGCTTGTACAGCTCGATCTTCTGCGCCGGGTCATTCACATAAGTATCCGGCAGGTAAGCCTCAATGTCCAAACTGAGCTCTGAATCCAGCTTGGCCTGTTTGCGCTTGCCCTGCTTGGCCGCAACGGCATCCTGCAGCATTTGCGTGTACAGATCGTAGCCGACCGCGTCGATGAAGCCGTGCTGCTGGCTGCCCAGCAGATTGCCGGCGCCGCGGATCGACAGGTCGCGCATGGCAATTTTAAAGCCGGAGCCCAGGGCGGTGAAGTCCTTGATAGCACTCAGGCGCTTTTCCGCCTCTTCCGATAAGACGCGATTTTGCCGGTACATGAAATAGGCGTAGGCGACGCGGCTAGACCTGCCGATCCGCCCGCGCAGCTGGTACAGCTGCGCCAAGCCGTAATGGTCGGCGTCCTCAATAATTAGTGTGTTGACGTTTGGCATATCCACGCCGGTTTCGATGATGGTCGTCGTGACCAGCACGTCAAAATCGCCGTGCACAAAGTCGTAGATGACATTTTCGAGCTGGCTTTCCGTCATCTGCCCGTGCGCGTATGTCACCGTTGCGCCTGGGACCAGGGCTTCGACTTCGGCCACCGTGCGCTCGATGTCCGCCACCTTGTTGTGCAGGTAAAACACCTGCCCGCCACGCTCCAGCTCGCGTTCAATTGCCGACTTGATGGCCCCGGCATTTTGCTCCATAACAAAGGTTTGAATCGGGTAACGGTTAGTCGGCGGCGTTTCGATCACCGACAGATCCCGCACGCCGAGCATCGACATGTTCAGCGTCCGCGGGATCGGGGTGGCAGTCAGCGTCAGCACATCCACTTTCGCCTTCATCGCCTTGAGCTTTTCCTTGTGCTTGACGCCAAAGCGCTGCTCTTCGTCAATGATGAGCAGGCCCAAATCATGGTAGTGCACGTCTTTGGACAACAGCCGGTGGGTGCCGACGACGATGTCCAGCTTGCCTGACGCCAGATCCGCCAGCGTTTTTTTGGCCTGTGCAGGGGTGCGAAAGCGCGACAGCATCCCCACTTCAACCGGAAAATCGGCGAAGCGGTCGAGCATGGTGTCGTAGTGCTGCTGAGCCAAGATTGTGGTGGGCACCAAAAAGGCGACCTGCTTGCCGGCCTCGATGGCCTTAAAGGCGGCCCGCAGTGCCACTTCAGTCTTGCCGAAACCGACATCCCCGACCAGCAACCGATCCATCGGCCGCGGTTTTTCCATGTCCTGCTTAATTTCCTTGGCCGAGCGCAGTTGATCCTCGGTTTCCGGATAAGGAAATTCGTCCTCAAACTGACGCTGTAAGTCGTCGTCCGGCGGGAACGCGTAGCCGGGTTCGGCCTCGCGCGCGGCGTAGAGTTTGATCAAATCGTCGGCGATGTCCTCGATCTTGGCGGCGACTTTCTTCTTGGTTTTCTGCCACTCGCTGCCGCCCAGCTTGTTGATGCGCGGCCGCTTGCCGTCCGCCGCCACGTACTTTTGAACCAGGTGCAGCTGACTGACCGGGATAAACAACTTATCCCCTTTTTGGTACAAGATCGTGATGTAATCCTGGTGGACGCCGTCGACTTCCAGTGTCTGCATGCCGACATACTCCCCGATCCCGTGGTTCACATGCACTACGTAATCTCCTGGATGTAAGTCGGTATAGGAGCGCAGCCGCTCGGCGTTGGCCAGGGTCTGGTGCCGGGCGCGGTGCTTCACCTTGGCGTTAAACAGCTCGTGTTCCGTCACCACCACCAGGTGCGCGGTCGGCAGCTCAAAGCCGTTGGCCAGCGTACCGGCCACGACCTGCTGCACCCCAGGCAAAAGCGCTTGGGGCTCTGAGATAACGGCATCGATGTCAAAATCGTGCAGCGTCTCGCTGAGCTTTTCCCGCCGCGCTTTTTCGGCCACGAGGTAAACGACCGTTTGCTTCTGCTTGCGCCAGCGGTCGGCCTCGGTTTTCAGCAGCGGCATCTGCGAGAAGAACTGCTGCACGTTGCGAGTCGCCACATTGGTCAGCGACTTCAGGCGAATGTTCCCCATCCCTTTTTGGAACAGGGACAAGTACAGATGCGTCCGGTGCTCGCCGCGGTCCAACTCCTGCAGGGTCACGGCCGCTGGCGCCTCTGCCAGCTTGCCGCCTTCCTGCAGGCTGGCGTACCAGTCGGTGGTTTCCTGCAGCAGCGACACATCGGCGTCCGCCAGCTTGGTGTAATCGTCGTACACGACCAGCGCGTCTTTGGTTAAATAACTGCTCAGGCGCGATGGTTCTGGGTACAGCGCTGGCATGTACAGCGCCAACGCATCGGGCCGCTCGCCGCGGCTCAGCTGGTCCGCCGCCCCAAGCAGTTCAGCGGTCAGTGCCTGCTTGGCTTCCTTTGTTTTGGCTTTGGCCTTGGCCTTGGTGCCTTGAGCCGCCAGCCGCTCCCCCGCCGCCTTCAGCGTTGCCGCTGAGGCAATCAGGTCCGTGGCCGGCGCGATGGTCACCCGCTTAAGGTTTTCAATGCTGCGCTGAGTTGCCATGTCAAAGCGGCGCAGCGAATCGACCGCCGTGTCAAACAGCTCGATGCGCACCGGATCGTCCTGATTCAGTGGGTAAATGTCGATGATGCCGCCGCGGATCGCAAACTCGCCAGGGGCGGCCACCAGGTCGCTGCGCTGATAACCCATCGCGACCAGCTGGCCGGCCAGCTTGGCCGGGTCGATTGCCGAATCCATGTCGAGTGTCAAGCTGGCCTGCTGCCAGGTCGATTGGGGCACCAGCTGACGCTTGAGGCCGGCGAGGCTCGTGACCACAACGCCCGGCTTGCCTTGCTGCAGCCAATTCAGGGTGTTGATGCGATCGTTGACAGTGTCTTTGGAGCTGACCGCAATTTCCGCGGCCAGCACGTCCTCAACCGGAAACGGCCACACCAAATCAGCTCCCAGCAGGCCGGTCAGGTCTGCCGTGAGCTCATCTGCGTGGTAGCGGTTATTTTCAATCACAAGCAGCTGCTTCTGGGTCTTTTTTAACGCGGCCGCCAAAAACAGCGTCTTCGCCGACCCATCCAGGCCCGTGACCAGGTGACGCCCAGCGTCGAGTCCTGGCCAAAGCGGGGCGAGTTCGGCGGTCTGCATCATCAACTCGATGAGATCCATGTTATCTCCTATCTAAACGTACTTTGGGGTGAGTATGCCACGCTGGCTGGCAAAACCCCAGCGGCGGCGTCCGGTTTAAGCCTTAATTATACTTGTTCATCAGCCGGTCAAAGCTCGTCCCGTGGACCCAGTCGTCGACCGCCAACTGGAGCTTGTCCAGCCCGTTCAAGATCTCGACCTGGTCAGCCGGCGTGAACGGGGTCAGGACCCAATCCACAACCTTTTGCTTCTGCGGGTGCTGAATGCCGATCTTGGCGCGGTAAAAGTCCTGCGTCCCCAGCACATTGATGATCGACTTGATGCCGTTATGCCCGCCGGCCGACCCTTTTTGCCGCAGGCGCAGGCGGCCCATCGCCATGTCCATGTCGTCTTGAATGATCAAGATCTCATCCTGCTGGAACTGGTAGAAGGCCTTGAGCTGGCCCACCGCGCGGCCGGAGTCGTTCATGAACGTCTGCGGCTTGACCAGCAGGACCTTTTCACCGTCGACCCAGGCTGTGCCAGTGAGGGCGTTGAACTCCTGCTTGGCAATCGCGGTGTCATAGCGTTTAGCGAGCGCGTCCACGGCCATGAACCCGATATTATGTTTGGTTTTGGCATACTGACTGCCTGGATTACCCAGGCCTACAATCATTTTCAAAATTTTCCTCCTCGCCTGGCCAAAGCACGCAAAAAAGCGGGAGCTCCGCTTGCCAGGCCCGCTGTCTGTTTCTCATTATACCAGAGCTGCCAAGTCCACACCGCACTATGCCCGTAAAATGAAACTGGGAGTGGAATGAAAACGCTTCATTTCAGTCAACGGATTTTACGCATTTTGGGCAGAACAACCCAGCCCGGACGCTGGTGAATAGTTTCACGAGAGTGCGGTGTGATGCCGCCGACGTGCATTTTGAGCGTTCCATTAAGGGACGATTAATTTTCTGGAAATCCGTGCATCAATGAGCGAGTGTGGTATACTTTAAACTGAATTGCACACTGCACACATGAAAGGATGATATCACCGTGGCAAACACAAAGAAAGATCACCAAAAAGTAATTCTTGTTGGTGATGGTGCCGTTGGTTCCAGTTACGCCTATGCAATGGTATTGCAGGGCATTGCCCAAGAGATTGGGATCGTTGATGTTGTTAAGAACAAGACTAAGGGTGACGCGATTGACTTGAGCAACGCGCTGCCATACACCCAGCCGAAGACCATTTATTCTGCTGAGTACAGCGACGCTAAAGACGCTGACCTTGTTGTTATCACCGCCGGCGCACCGCAGAAGCCTGGCGAGACTCGCCTTGACTTGGTTAACAAGAACCTGAAGATTTTGAAGTCCATCGTTGACCCAATCGTCGACAGCGGCTTCAACGGGATCTTCCTGGTGGCTGCTAACCCTGTTGACATTCTGACTTATGCGACCTGGAAGCTTTCCGGCTTCCCGAAGAACCGCGTTATCGGTTCAGGTACTTCCTTGGATACCGCACGTTTCCGTCAGTCCATCGCTGAGATGGTCGGCGTTGACGCACGTTCGGTCCACGCTTACATCATGGGCGAACACGGTGACACCGAATTCCCTGTATGGAGCCACGCCAACATCGGTGGTATCAAGATTTCTGAATGGGTCAAGGAACACCCAGAAATCGATGAAAGCAAGCTGGTTGACATGTTCACTGATGTCCGCGACGCTGCTTACAAGATCATCGAACTGAAGGGCGCGACCTTCTATGGGATCGCCACTGCCCTGGCCCGGATCTCTCAGGCCATTCTGGACGATGAAAATGCCGTTCTGCCACTTTCCGTATACATGGACGGCCAGTACGGTCAGCACGATATCTTCATTGGTTCTCCTGCCGTGATCAACGCCAACGGGATTTCAAGCATTCTTGAAATTCCTTTGACCGACCACGAACAAGAATCCATGAACAAGAGTGCTTCTCAGCTGAAGAAGATCATCGACGACGCGTTCGCAAAGAACGACATCGAGACTCGTCAGTAATTCTGATTCGCATTCAAACGAAAGCGTCGCCTGCGGGTGGCGCTTTTTTTGCTAGGTACGATGACCATTGTCCTGTGGTATGATAAAGCAATGAGAATGCGATCCAATACGGGGAACTTGGAGGAATAAGTATGTTGATCAAGTCACTGGTTCAAAAGAAAGCTGATCTGACGACAGTCAAGGAGACGGACACGCTGGCACAGGCACTGGCGACGCTGGAAGACTCCGGCTTCCGCTGCGTACCGATCCTGGACGAAAGCGGCCAGATCTTCCGCGGCAACATTTACAAGATGCACATTTACCGCCATAAATCCCAAGGCGGCGACATGTCGCTGCCAGTGACCTACCTGCTGAAGAACGCTACCAAGACAATTCCGGTTGATGCACCGTTTTTCAAGGTGTTTTTCAACATTAAGGACCTGCCGTACATCGCCGTGTTGGACGAAAACGCCAACTTCTACGGCATTCTCACCCACTCGCGGCTGCTTGCCATGCTGTCCGAATCCTGGAACATCGACGTTGGCTCGTATGTGCTGACCGTCATGTCCTCCGGGCAGCGTGGCGACTTGGCCGCCATGAGCAAGATCCTTGCCAAGTATGTCTCAATTTCCGGCTGCTTAACGCTGGACGCCAAGCAGGAAGAAATCGTGCGCCGCACCCTGTTCACTCTTCCTGCTGGCATTGACGAGGCCACCCTCAACACCTGCGTGGCCAAGCTCGAGCGCAAGGGGTTCCGGGTCGCCGAAATCGATGACTTGCAAAGTGGCCAACCGCTGCGCGTCGACGAGGAACTATAATTTCAGACAGACGCAAACACGCCGTCAACCCCAGTGATGCTGGCGTTGGCGGCGTGCTTTTTAATTGTTGCGTTATTGCACCCGCTTGGAGAAGTGCACGGCCTTGTCAATCAAGTACATCACCGGCCAGGAAATGACCATGATGACCAGCTCGGACAAAATCAGCTCGCCCAACGTGAGCATCGACGCCCCACCGAACCAGGCCATGTGCCCGGTCAGCACGATCTCGATCCAGATCAGGAACATGGTCAGGCTCATCGTGCAGACGGTGAGCAACTGGCGCCGCCAGACCTTCGTTAACTTTTGCCCTAGCGCAGCGACCAGGCCCAGCCCAATCAGGCTTTGCCCGCCGCCAAACAGCACGTCCAGCCAGCCCATCGGCGAAAACAGGGCGTTGTAAATGACCACGCCGATCACGACCCCAAACAGGTACTTGCGGTTGAAGGCGACCAAGTGGTTCAACGCCTCGGAAATGCGGAACTGGATCGCGCCGCTAGCCAGGTTGAACACGCCCGGCACGACCGACAGCACAATGTAAAGCGCGGCGACGAGCGCGTTCACGACCAGCGTGCGCGTCCTTGTCTGATTATTCATCAATGATACCTCCTAGTTTTTTTACGTGGGATGGATTGCGAACCACGACTACCCAGTTTCCCATGAATGCGGCGCGCTGTCCACTGAATTACCGCTTTTTCTGAAAAGTGATTGGTCATTAACTGCATTATGCCGTACACTGAAAGGGAGTGGTGCAAAGCGCCACAAACATCTCAAAGAAAGCAGGCATACGATGACAGAAGCAACAGCTTACCGGCTGAAACAAATCATGACTCAAGAACATCTGAGTCTGACCCAGGCGGCAAAGCAGATTGGGATCTCGGCTTCCAGCATGCGCAAAGTGCTGAAAGACACGACGATGAGCCGGCCCATCACGTTTAAGATCAACCGCTTCATCGAAGAGCACCCGGTCCAACAAGCTAAGAACAGCTTCACCATCTTTGACTCTGCCGAAGAAGAAGCAAAATCTGCAGCCCCGAAGAAAACTCGTTCAGCGGCCAAGCAGACGCAGACCTCTTCGCCAGAATCAAAAACCGAAGCACAATCACACCCGCAAGCTAAGCAGGCAGTAAAACAAGGCACGCAGAAAGACAGCCAAAAGCAGCCGCAAAAGCCGGCCAAGCAGTCGCAAAACGCCAAGAATCAAGCGGCGAAAAACGACGCCCAAGGCGAAAAGCCGCGCCGGCGCGGACGCCGTCAGCAGACGGATAACGCTCAAGCGCAGCCTGGCAAGCAGACTCAGACCAAGCAGGCCCAAGGTCAAGGCGAAAAGGCGACGCAGCAGCGCCGCGCAATGACCACTAAAGCTCAGACACAGCCGCAAACGACGGCCAAAGCAACGCAGGAGTCTGCCGGCGAGCAAAAGAGTCGGCCAAGCCGCCGCGCACGCAAAGCCGAGGCCTCGGTCGAGGAGCAGCAAACGGCCCGCACCAGTGCCAAAACCGCGCAAGGCCGCGCCTCAAGACGGCAGAAAACCCGCGCTGATCAGCCGCGGCCGCAAAGCGAGGCCGCAGCCCCGCAGTCCGCGGCCGTGGAGTCTGCGCCAAACACCCCTACGGTGCCAAGTGCAAGCACGCAAAGCAGCACGGCAAGCGCCAAGCCGGTGGTCGCTGCCACCAAGGCTGAGGCACCGCGCGAAACTGCGCACCCCGATAGTCGCCCCGCCCGTCAAGATCACACCATTTTGATTTACATGGATGAATCCTTTGGCGGCGGCTCGGACTATCAGCGCAACATGTCGATTGGGGCCACGGTGGTGGATCCCGATGACGAAGAAGCCTTGAAGCCATTCATGCAGACCCTGTACCCGTTTGGCTGGCAGCCAGGCGACGAAGTCAAGGCCCGCGGCAAGGCGCGTGAGCAGCTGGAAGCGATGCTGCAGCACGCCAACACCGACCGCGCCGCGACTTACGCGGTGTACTCTCCGCTTTCCGACACTGGTAACTTCTCCTTGAGCTTCGGCATTTTGTATCCTTACGTTGCCGCCTTGATTCGGATTTTGGGCGCCTTGCCGACGCTGCCGACTAAAGTGCGCGTCGCGATGGATCAGCGCAGTGAGATCACTGACGAACAGTTGGCGATGGCTGCCCGCATGCTGCACGCGTACGTGAAGGCCCAAACTGGCAACGACGTCATCTTCATGTTCCGCACCACGGATTCGAAGCAAACCATCGGTGTGCAGTACTCCGACTTCGTCTCCCACGCGGCCATGATTTTCGGCCCTGACCAGATCAAGAACGCCGGCATTCACAAGCTGCCGGCAATCGGCACCCAGCTGGGCGATCAGCTGCAGTTGTTTGCCATGGTCGGCCTGCAGAAGTACCTGCTTGACGACGGTCCCGTCCAGGATGAGGCGCCGCAGCCGTTCAAGAATCCGCTGCTCAACGCGGCCGACCGCATGACGCACCTCGCCGAAAAGGCGGCCGACATGCCCGACGTACCAGAAGACACCTTCGCGCAGGCCAAGCTGGTGGTCAATCAGCTGCTACAGATCGCGCCGGGTTCCGTCGCCGGGACAATCAACAAGATGCCGTTCCAGAGCTGGTACGATATTCTTGCCCGCACCGCCGGAATTTTACATTACACCGACGAGTCCCTGCCGCCGTTCCGAATCGATCCGGACGCGATGCAGATTGCCACGGATGCGCTTAACAACATCCAAGCGCTCCTTGCCGGCGCCCGTTAGACCAAACAGCGAACACGCCAGCCGCAAAAATGCGGCTGGCGTGTTTTTTGCTATAGCTTGAGGTTCCAGGCTGGCAGGACTGTATTACGGTTGACCTTCTTGATCAGCTTGCCAATTTGCGGCTGCTGGTAAGCCTTGACCACTTTCTGGTAAGTCTTGTTGTGAACGTCGCCCTTGCGCGCCGCCACCACATTGATCCACGGCTTGCTGGCCTTGGTGACTTTAGCCCGGTACAAGGCCTTGTCCGGATTCAGCCGGGCGTCAGCGGCAATGCCTGAGTTGATGATGGCAATGTCGACATCCGGCAAAGAGGTCGGAATCAGATTTGGATCCAGTTCCTTGATTTTCAGCCCCAGCTTGTTGCTTTTGATGTCATGAAGCGTCGGCAGCGCCTTGTTATCCAGCGTGATCAGTTTGGCGTCTGCCAGCAGTTCGAGGGAGCGCGTCTCGTCAGTCGAGTCGTTGGGGATCGCCACGCTGGCGCCCTTCTTCAGCTGCTTCAAACTGGTCAGCTTCTTGGAATACACGGCCAGTGGTGCAATCACGGTGTCCCCGATCGGCGTCAGCGAGCTTTTGTGATCCTTATCCCAGGTCGCAAGAAACGAGCGCTGCTGGGTGGCGTTCAGGTCCAGGTCCCCATCGCGCAAGGCAATGTTGGGTTGGTTGTAATCCGAGAACTGGACAATTTTCAAATCGATGCCCTGTTCTTTGAGGTTGCCGGCGACCGTCTTCCACACGCCGCCTTTATCCGACCCGACAATGCCGAGCTTGACCGTGGTTTCCTTCTGCGCGCTTTTGCCGCATGCAGTCAGACTAAACACCGCAACCAATGCCAATACCAAACCAAACCATTGACCTTTTTTCATCCTTTTTCCTCCTTATGAAACGCAAAAAGCCCGCTCCTTCTTGTTAGAAGTGAGCGGGCCCACGGTACCATTCTAATTTGATCGCAAAGGCGATCCTCACCAGTCAATCAACTGGGAGCACGAAAATGGGTGCCGACCAGCCGCCTTCGGATTCATCCAGCGGCCCAGATATCGCGCCATATTCACACGCGGCGGCCTGGCCCGCTTCCATCTGCTCGGGTTTTCTGTTCAGGCCTCAGCGCGTTACTCACGCGATTGCGTTTCAAGTATTGATTTATGTGTCTCAGGATACCACACCATTTTCTAATGTCAATCTCACTGAATAGTCATGATTGTTTGGCCGGCGTTACGCCTGCTCGGGAAACGGTGCCACTGACACGCGCGGCAGGCGCTCACTCAACCCACAGGCAATTTCATAATGGATTGTGTGCGCATAGTCCGCGACATCCTGCAGGGTGATTTCGTTCGCGCCGCTGCGCCCGATCAGGGTGACCAGGGTCCCGGTTTTCACCTCACCGGGCAGCCGAATCATGAACTGGTCCATGCAGACGCGCCCCACGATTTCGCAGAACGTGCCGTTGACCAGCACGTGGAAGCCCTGCAGGCGGCGCTGCCAGCCATCCGCGTAACCCAGCGGCACGGTCCCGATCCACTCCGGCTTTTCGGCGTGGTAGGTTGCCCCGTAGGACACCGCCTCACCCGCATCGATTTGTTTAACGAAACTCAGCGTCGACGTCAGCGTCAGCGCCGGCTCGAGTGGGTACGGTGTGGTTTCAATCGCACGCCCGGAGGGGTTCAAGCCGTACATGGCCACCCCAAAGCGCACCAAGTTGCAATCGCAGGCCGCATGCCACAAACTGGTCGCGGAATTGGCGACGTGCACATAACGCGGCCGCTTTGGCAGGGCCGCGAGAAATTCTTTAAACCGCGCCACTTGCAGGTTAAAGTACGCCGGATCTGGATCGTCAGCCGTGGAAAAATGGGTGAACAGTCCCGTGATTTTGAACTGGTCGCCATGGTCAGTCGCCAGTGCGGCGGCCGCCTTCAAGTCCGCCACCTGGCGAAAACCGATGCGCCCCATGCCGGTATCCAGTGCGAGGTGCACATGCAGCGGCGGCAGGTCGCTACCGGCAGTCAGTCCAGGCAGCGCCTGCGTGAGCCACTCCGTGCTGCCCACCGGGACGGCGATGTGATTGGCTGCAGCAATCGGCGCATAGGCCGGCTCGATGATTCCAAGCACCAGAATCGGCAGGGTAAAACCCGCCCGCCGCAGCGCCAACGCCTCGTCCAAAACGGCCACGCAAAAGCCGGTCGCCCCAGCTGCCTGCGCCACCCGCGCCACCCGCAGCAAGCCATGGCCGTACGCGTCGGCCTTCACGACTGCAAACAGCTCGGTGCCCTGCGGCAGCCCCGCGATTGCATGCTGAACGTTGTGTGCGATTGCCGTCTCATTGATCAGCACCTGGCTGGGGCGCAGTTTTGCCGTGACCATACTCATTGTGCAGCCTCCTCAAGAATCACTTCTGTCATCACTAAACTGGCGGTGTGGGAAATCGACACTAGCGCGCGCCCAGCGTATGGGTGCTTCGTCACCACCGGCTTGCCGGCCGGATCATCCAGGGTTTCCACGGCGTGCAACGCGACTTTGCCGATTCCGGTGCCGTACGCTTTGGCGTAGGCCTCTTTCACCGAAAAGCGGCCCGCGAGGTACTCAGTCGCCCGCTGGCCGGAGAACTGCTGATAAACCGCCAGTTCGGCGTCTGTCAGCACCTTTTTGGCAAAGTCTGGATTGCGCGCCTGCGCCGCTTCAATCCGCCCAAGCTCTGTCAGATCGACGCCGATCCCATGTATCATCCCGTCACACCCTTTCTGGTTTGATTATAGGCTAGCAAGTGGCGCTTGTCGCCAGTCGCCGGCTGAAACTTGGTCACCTTGAGATGAAACAAGCCAAGCAAAAAGCCCAGGCACTAGGCCTGGACTCGGTGAAAAAACTTATTTGCTGCGGAAGGTGCGCTTGGCGCCTTGGCGTTCAGAGCGTTTTTCGGAGAACCGGTGCGACTTATCAAAGTCGCGCTTGCCCCGAGAGCTGCTGCGGCCGCCATTGTGGTTGCTGCTGCCGCGGTAGCCAGAATGGCTACCCTTGCCGCGATAACCGCCGCCACTATGACCGGCATGGCCATGATGAGGCAGTGGCCGCTCGGGCGTGATCTTGACTGGAACCGCACTGGCGTCATCCGGGCTGACCGCTTTGATGTACGCGGAGACCAGATCAAGTGGGGTGTATTCCTCGAGCAGTGCCTCGGCCATCGGCTGGTATTTCTCCAAGTCGTCGGTGTCCGCGAGCTGGGCCTTGATGGTTTCAAGTCCAGTGGACACTTGGCCGATGAAGGCTTCTTTTTCGGTCGGCGGCTTGAGCGGGGTCATCCGCTTCTTGGTCAGCGCCTCGATGGTGCGCAGGTATTCGACCTCGTTGGGGGTCACCAGGGTAACCGACACACCCTTGCGCCCGGCTCGGCCGGTCCGGCCAATGCGGTGCACGTATGAATCCGGGTCCTGTGGAATATCGTAGTTGTAAACATGGGTGACCCCGGAAATATCCAGGCCTCGCGCCGCAACGTCGGTGGCGACCAGAAAGTCGAGTTCGCCGGCTTTGAACTGGCGCAGCACGCTCATGCGTTTTTGCTGGCTGAGGTCACCGTGAATGCCTTCTGCCTTGTAGCCGCGCGCCTTGAGCCCGCGCGTCAGTTCATCGACGCGCCGCTTGGTCCGGCCAAAAATCAGGGTCATTTCCGGTGACTGCACGTCGAACAGCCGCGTCATGACGTCGAACTTTTCAAAGTCCTTCGCGCGAACGTAGTACTGATCGACGGTGTCCGCAGTCAGCTCCTTGGACTTGATCTTGACGGTGATCGGGTCGTTCATGAATTTGTTGGTCAGGCGCATGATCTGCGCCGGCATAGTGGCGGAAAACAGCAAGGTCTGACGACCGGCTGGCGCCTGCTCAACGATTTTTTCAATGTCATCGATGAAGCCCATGTCAAGCATTTCGTCGGCTTCGTCGAGCACCAGGTGCTTGAGGTTAGCCAGCTTCAGCGTGTGGCGATTGATGTGGTCGAGCAAACGGCCGGGGGTCCCGACGACGACCTGCGGGTGATCCGCTAGGCCGCGGATCTGACGGCGCATGTCAGCGCCGCCGTACACGGCTTGCACCTTGATGTGCTTGTCCGTGCCCAGGCGGTAAATTTCCTCCTGAGTCTGGACGGCCAGCTCACGCGTTGGTGAAATCACCAGCGTCTGCACTGAGCGGTCCTCTTTGTCGATCATTTGGATCAGTGGCAGACCAAACGCGGCCGTTTTACCGGTCCCGGTTTGCGCCTGGCCGATCACGTCCTTGCCCTGCAGCACCAGCGGAATGGTCTGAGCCTGAATCGGTGTTGCCTCTTCAAACCCTGACCGTTCGATGGCCTTGAGCATGTCCTGATCTAAACCTAATTCGTTAAATTTCAAGCAGTTCCTCCTTGAAGCGATTGCTTCGCTCGTTTACAAATCAGAGCGAAGCGTGAGGGCCCTGCATTTGTAAAATTCATTGTATTTGAAATGCCTTTTCAGAAAAGCATCTGGAATAGCTTACCATGAATGAGCCTGATACACAAGCGGCGCCCGGGAAAGCCAAGGCCGGGTGCCGTGTTCGCCCCCGCCCCTGCCAGCCCGTTTGCAAGCTTCGGTAAGGGATCGAGTAGGAGGTAGCCGATTAATTCGGCTACCGACCTCTCACACCACCGTACGTACGGTTCCGTATACGGCGGTT
>NZ_RHOL01000039.1 GCF_003946465.1 Lacticaseibacillus hegangensis
TGAAACACCAAAGCAGCGCAGTCCCGTGTGAATCGTGGGATTGCGCTGCTTTTTTGAAATTCTATGAATAATCCAGGTGCATATATGCAAGAGGAGCTGAGCGCATGCAAAAATACGGGCCGTATTTTCGGGAGCTGCGGCAAAGCAAGAACGTGACCCTGGCCGAACTGGCGGCGGATACTGGGCTGACGGAAGGCTTTATCTCGCGCTTCGAGCGCGGGCAAAGTGACATCACCGTCAGCCGGTTCACCGCGCTGCTGAATGCGCTGAATGTGGCGATTGAAGAGTTTCTGCTGGGGATGCGCGAGGCGACAATGGCTCCGAATGAGAGAGAAGACTATCCGCTGGTCCGTGCGCGCAAGATGATGCCCTTCATGGCCCCGTATCTGGCCATTAGTGAGGTCGAAGACGACTCACAGATCCAAAGTTACATTGCCTCTGCTGAAGCCGCGTACCGCGCCAAGCCGACGCGCAAAAATCACTTCATTTGGCTGTTTTACCAGTCGATGAACGCGATCCTGCAGAAGCCGATCGATAACGACGGCCTGGTGCGGATCCAGGCGCCGATCATGCATTACCTCCAGCAAGTGGATAATTGGGGCGTCTATGAGTGCTACCTCTTCATTGCCTTTACCCCGGCACTGGCGCCGGCGATGACGGTTCAGCTGCTGCGGATTGGGCTCAAGCGCAGTCGGTTTCTTAAGCACAGCCCGAGTTTTGAGCAAATCGACCTGCAATTGTCGGTTGCCGCTTTGACAAGCCTAATGGCGCGCGCCGAGATGACCGCCGCCGTCCAGGTCATGAAAATGATGAATGGTTTGGAACGGCGCAACGCCAACCGCGTCATCGCCACTGGTTTCTTCAACGGCTGGTTGCAGATCAAACTCGGCAAGCGCGACGCCGGCATTGCCACTTGTGAGTATGCCGTCCAGCAGTGTTCAGATTTAGGCCTCACCGAGTGGGCCAACCGCTTTAACGAGATCCTCAATTCACTTAAAAAAACACCGCCGACCGATACGATTTTCTTGTACGCGCAGTTCTGATTGGGGCTGCAGTGATGCAGAACAGCGCGTAATCAAAACGGGTCAGCTCAGCTAGACAAGTTGCTTGTCTAACCGGGTTGACCCGTTTGGCTTTTAGTTTTTTTTAGTCATCGTCTGGTAAGACGCGCATCTGCTTCTTTTCGTTTTGATAGGTTCCCAGGCCGAAAAAGATGCCACCCACTCCGCCCATTGCTAGGGCGAACACCCATTTCACCGAATCCCCTTCGGTCGCGTCGATGAGAACCATCATGCTAGCAACGATTAAACCGAAGCTGATCCCGTACTTGACGGCGTCTCGCTTTATCTGGTGGAGGGTGTGTGGCAGGTTTGCCTGGGTCGTTTCAATCGCTGTGAGCCCGGCCTTCCTGATTGCAACACTCACCCAAACCATGGCAATCAGAAGGATGACCAGCGCGACGACGTTCAGCCAACCAATGTTAAAGATGGCCTGAATCATCAGCACCAGGAACTCTGAGATGATCAGCAGAAGCAACGCAACGGTTGAAATGTGGCCGACTTCTGCACGTGCGTGTTCATCATACGGCTGAGTGATGCCCCAGCAGTAAATCACGAAACGGTCCATCCACGATTTTTTCATTTGGATTCCTCCTCCCAGAACAGGGTGTTCAAGTCCGTTTTGAGGGCCCAGGCGAGTTTCAAGCACAGGTCCAGTGACGGGTTGTATTTGTTGTTTTCGATGAGATTAATGGTTTGGCGCGCCACATCTATTTGTTGCGCCAACGCCAACTGCGAAAGGCCTTGCAGCTGGCGGTACTGCCGCACTCGATTCAAGGACTCGCCTCCTGTCATTTATAATTGACTTTATGTCACGTATAATGTACTTCCTGATTTTGCTGGTGTCAACTATAAATGACAGAAAATTAAAAAAACGGACGGTCACTTTGAGCGAAAAATGCCCCTAAGTGACAGTCCGATAAAAAAGGCACGCGCCCTGAGGTTTAGTTTCAGCTCAGGACGCGTGTTTGCGACTCACGTTCAAAAAATCCAGAAAGGAATCAAGAATCTCTGGCGGTATCAGTACCAGCACCAAAATTCCACACCAAAATGGTTATAGCCCCGACACGATTGAGGTTGTGAGCTAATGGAATAGGACGATTACCGTGACACCGGTAATGACGAGGAATATGGCCACGACGACTGCAGACCAAAGGGCATAGCCAATAAAAGACGAAGTGTCCTTACCGCCTTCCGTTTGGATTCTGCGAACCGTTCTTTTGACTTCAACAAATTCAAGAAGGCCAATGATGATTAGGATAACACCAAATAATATAACCCCAATATGCATAATATTAGGACCTTTCCTACGTGCTCCAACTAGAGCCAACGCAACTTTAACACGTGGTGCGATGAAGGACAATCCTCGGCCGTTGCATGTTAAACAACTGGTGTTAGAGAATCGTTTTTTCTTTGGAGGTCTGGCCCATGTGGGGAGACCGCTTTATTGTCATGGCGTCAGGAATCCAGTTTGTTTAGTGATCTACGATTTGGCCGATGCTTGTTCCTTCAGGTAGTCGTCAATGTCGGTCAGGTGGTCTGCGATTCCCATCGGATCACTAACGGCAACTTGGTGCGCCTTCAGAAAGTCGATAAACGACGGCACAAATTTGAAGGTGGGCAACGTTAAGAAGTATGGCACATTGTTCGTCTGCATGATGACAATGACCGCGTTGAAGTAGTTGAATGCGTAGTCTCCGGTGAAGCCAACACCGAGTGTCATCTTGGCGGCATCAGCGCACAGTTGAACTTCCCTTATTTGTGAGTAAGGAAGGCTCACCGACTCTAGCTTCGAATCGGAAATTGATACCCCAGTATTAGAGAAATTGGTCGCGACAGGTTTTACTGTTCGATAGTAGAGGTCCTTAGGTCGCACCATTTTCCAAGAATCAGGGTACTGCTGGGAATCAAACTTCAAATTGGTCGGTAGTACACTAAACCGCAGCCGATCAGCTAAAGACTGATGAGAATCGATTTTCTCAGTTGGAATCTTAATTGTCATAGATGCTTTGCCTTCTTCCAATAAGATACGAAACGGCAGTGGGGAAAGCTAGCTGCGTTCCTGTTAGAGCCTACGGAAGCTCTTACACTGAGGCTAATCTAATCTCAATATAACATGTTGTCAATATTCATACAGGGCTCGCTTCTTCACCACTTTACAAAGTTGGAGGACAAAAAAACATAAAAAGAATCCCACTGCGATTTGGTTAGCAAGGGGGAAATCAATGAATCGCAGTGGGATATTTGACTTTAGCAGCGATTAAACTGGGTGGCCTGCGAGCCTACTGGCCAAGCGTGAGCCACCGCTTGAACTGTTCGTGACGTTTTTCCGGATTACCGTATAGCTCTGGATCATCAACCAAAAATTCGTTGCCCGGGATCGCCTTCAGGACCTGCATGTCGGCGCCAGGGTCGAGGATGATCAGGTAGTAGGCCTGATTGTTGGGATCGGCGCGCATCTGCTTGATGAAGTCACCCCAAAGCTGCTTTTGCTCCCTGAGGTAGTGGCCCACTTCGCGCGGCACCTTGCCTTTGACCGCCGTGATCTCGCGCCACTGCGCCTGGTAGGACGCGAAGGTCAGTTGTCCCGCAGTGAACCGGGTGTCCAAGCCCTGGCTAATGTGAAGCACACCGGGGGCGGGGCGCATTGAGCTGTCTGGGTCGCGCCACCAGTCCATTAAAGCCAGCATCTTCTTCATGGTCGCGGTCGCGCGGTCCCGGTTCGCCGAGGTCAGCATGACCATGGACTGTGGAGAGCCGATGAGGCTGATTTTCTCACCGATGCGGGCCGTGGACTGGGCTAATTCGCGCCCAAAAGGAAAATAAAACTGATTGCGAGTCGGCGGATCAGCAAGGCGCGCCGCCCGCTCGAGTCTCGCCTCAGACGGATTATCATCATCGAGGTCAGCGGCCGTCACGGTGAAGTGGACCAGGTCTATCGTGCCGTAGCGGCCATCCTGGGTCAGTACGGCGGCCGATTGACCATCCGCCACCAACCCTTCAAAGAAATACGTCTTCATTTACATGTTTTGGGCGAGAAACCCCTGACTTTAGTCAGGGGGGTAAGCCTGCACTGGCTAACGTTAGTTAGCCTTTTTGCTTGGGCGTCCCGCCTTTCCCCTTTCTGTTCTCTGATTTTGAATATAGTTAGTGACAGTTTCTTTCGACATATCGCCAAGTGTGCCCATGTAATAGCTGGGCGACCATAGGTGCCCGTTCCACAGGCGCTTTTTGGTCTCTGGGTGGGCGACAAACCAAGTGCGTGCCGATGCGCCTTTTAGAATCTTGACCACATTAGCCGGAGCATACTTTGGCTTAAAGCTTAACAGTAGATGCACGTAGTCTGACATAACCTCCGCTTGGTCAATGGTAATTTCGTTGTCACGGGCGGTCGTGATCAGAATCTCAAGCATTTCTGCGACAAGTGTTGGCGTCGTAAAAACCTCCTGCCGATACTTGGTCACCCAAACTAAATGATAGTGGAAATTATAGACATAGCCGCGTTCATGAATAGCATTATTCTCTACCATAAGTATTATTGTAATCCCCCTTTATTAATTCATCTTTCGTTGCCAGTATTATACCATGCGTAGTATAGTATGGACGCGAGGAGGTGAAAATAAGTGGCTAAGAAAATGGCAGAGTTGAATTATCACTATGGGCTGAAAATGCGTCTCTTCCCATCGTCTGAACAAAAGCGCTTAATCGACAACAACATTAATGCCAGCCGCTTTGCTTACAACGAAATGGTCGCCATCGATAAGGAACTGTACTCGCTCCAGCAGATCAAAATTCCCATTACCATCGTTCAAGATCGCATCGCTTACTTACAACGGCGTAAGAACAATACTCAACTGCTGTTTGCTATCCACCCTTGGTTAGCTGGTACTGGCGTCGGGACTGATGTGATTGACCAAGCCCGCCGGGCTTATCAGAGTGCATGGCGGCTGTTCCGGCAGGTGCATCGTTCAGGAGTGCCAGTCTTTCATCGTAAGCGTGACGACGGCAGCTATCGATTGCCAACTCGTTATACTAAAACCGCACTGGGACTGATGTGCGGGTCCAATCGTTTCCTCAATAAAAAACACGTCGTCCTCAGCGGCCTCGGTAAAATTCGTGTCTCTGGTTCGCAAAAGCGGCTGTTCGATTACGCTGACGCTATCCGTGTTGGCACCATCACCATCCGTCGTGACGCCACTGGGCGGTATTTCTTGTCCATGCAGCTAGGCTCCGACACACCGTTCGTGCAAGCCACAAAGCCCGCTCAATCGGCGGTAGGCATTGATTTGAATACCGATAACTTTCTGACTGACTCGACTGGCAACGTCGTTACTAATCCACGCTACTACCGGTCAATCAAAGGCCGGCTGGCAAAAGCCCAACGCAAGTTAGCACGCCGCCGACTGCGGGCCAAGAAAGAACACCGCGCACTACGTGATGCTAAGAACTATCAGAAGCAGCGAGTGCTTGTCGCCAACCTACAATGCAATGTGGCAAACCGCCGCAATGCTTTTCTCCACCTTGTCTCTACGACACTAATCAAGAACCACGATATAGTCGTAGCAGAAGAGTTGAGAAGCAAGAATATGTTGCGCAATCACGCACTGGCAATGAGCATTGCCGATGTTGGCTGGCGAACGTTCTTGGGTATGCTGGTATATAAAGCCGGTTTGTACGGTCGCTCGTTTGTGACGGTCAACCCGCGAAACACCACGCAGACGTGTAGCGCCTGCGGTTTCGTAATGACTGGCGACCAGAAGCTCACGTTGGCCGACCGAAAATGGACGTGCCCGCATTGTGGGGCCTTCCACATTCGCGACCATAACGCTGCGAAAAACATTCTGGCTAGAGGATTAGCCGTCAAATAACCAAACAGTCCGTCTGGCCCTTCGGTGTCCGACGGAACTAAGGCGCTAAAGCGCCAAGTCCGTCTGGCAACCTGCGGACTCTAAAGGCTTTGGTAATTAGCACGTAAGACCCGCTTGCGGGCAATCGCTGTATCTAAGCAAATTGTGGTCGCACCGCCGTTAGGTGACGCGCTTACAAGCCTCTGACTTTAGTCAGAGGTGGTTGACGATTTGGCCTCCTCGTAAGTAAGCCATTCCTGTTGCTTGACGGTCAGCGACTGCGGGACTGGCGGCAAGCGGGCCACCGGTCGCCCTGCCTTCAGCCATTCCTGACGAAAGCGGTGCAGCGGCAGCAGAAGTTCGGCGCGGCGAGAAGGGCGCTTCAGCATCTTTTTCTCAACTGCTGGGGCCAGCGGCAGCGCTCTGAACATGGTCTGCTTGCCGCCGTTTTGTGAGCGGCCCCTGCCCTTGGCCCATTCGGTGCGTGCTCGCCCGGAGACGATGTGATGGATTTCGGTCGGGGCGGTGAGTAAGTAAGCGGTGTGGCTATTTGCGAGCAGACTCGGCAGCGCGCGGCGGCGCATCGTGAGTTGCTTGTCATGCAAAATGGCCAACTGCACGAGCCACACGTGGCGCGCGTGGGAGAGAATGCGATTCTCATGATTTTGCAAGGCGTTCAGCCCGATTTCTCCTTTGAGGTATTGATCGCCAAACTTGGCGATGCGCGCCAACTGATCCTCGCGCGTTAGCATGCCGGTGCGAAAATGCGCGAGGGTGTTGCGGTCGAGCGTCGCGATGCGCTGCCGAACGGCCTGAACCGCTTTTTTCTGGCGAATCCGGATGACATGAATCGCGACCGCTTGGCCCGTTAGCCTGACGCGTTCGCCGAGCGTCCAGACATTTTTTTGCTTAGCTAGCTGCTCGGTAAATTCAATCTCGATTGGCTGACTGGGCAGCGGTAGTGAATGACCGCGAATGTCCCAAAATTGGTCAGCATAGATGGTGAGCAATGGCAGTGATATCACTTCTCCCGCGGGATCGATCACATAGCGGCTATGCCCGTTCATGACCCAGCCTTCAACTTGTAGGTAGAACCCTTTATTCACCATGGTCCCCACATCCTTAGCCTTATTTTTGCTCAGTGTAATCCCGGTCCCAGTAAAAGCAAAATAATCTGCTTGAATATTTTTAACAAATCAACTTTAGTTAGGGAAACGGCATCGGCTCCTGATATGGTGAGCAGGACAGGGCAAAGCCAGGAAAAGTTCGTGAATATATTACCGAAAAAATTTGCAAAACATTGACAATTAAATTATTGACAGCGGTTTCATTGTGTGCGATACTATCTTTGGATGATGGGAGGGCGAGGCAGGTACCGCTTCGTCAGATTCACCCGGAAACTTCCTGGCGATCCGACCTGTTCCTTGGGGCCGCCAGGCACGTTGAGCCTTCCGATCGGTTTGGCGATGAAGACCATGTGAAGAGCATGGGGTCCTTACAGGACGCGTGAGGGATGCTGCTATCACTTTCCTAACTTAATAAAGCGACCAGCCCTGGTGACAGTGGTTGGGATAGCAGGCAGGGGCAACCCTGCAATAAAAAGCCACCGGGGCAACCACGGTGGCAGGGGACACCATTTCGCAAGAGATGGTGCCCTTTGCGTGTCCTGAAACGTTTTTGATGACAGCGCCTGCTAATCGTGCGATAATCGGCGTGCTGAGATGTTGGTTACGGGGTTAACGGAGGCCATATGCATGGGTAATTCCTACTACGGGGCCAGCGGGCTGCGCGCGATCAAGGCCTTTTTTGCGAACACTGGAAACTTTTCGGGCCGCAGCTCACGCAAAGAGTTTTGGTGGTGGCAACTCGTGGCGCTGCTGGTGCTGGCGATTGTCGGCGGTGCGCTGGTGTTTGCCATGTTTGGCTCACTGGCGGCGCTGAAAAGTGGGAACACCGGTGCCATGCACGGTGGCCAAGTGGCTGCACTCATCACTTTTCTGTTGCTGGCTTTTGTTGCTTTTGCGGTGACCCTCTTGCCGGGGTTGACACTGGGCATGCGGCGCTTCCGTGATGCGGGGGTCCCAGGCTGGCTCTCCTTGATTATGAATTTATTGATTGTCTTTTCGCGCTTGACGCCGGCTGCCGTCGGTGATCAGGCGATGGTGGCGATCAACTGGGCAACGGTTGCGCTGATTCTGATCGAGGCGGTGATCTGCTGCCTGCCGAGCCGGCGAAACGTGACGCTCACCACCCGCGGGTTCAACGTGAAATGGTTTCAGCAGGCCCAAATGCTGTTTGAGTTGCTCATACTGGGTGGTGTGGTGTTCGTCATCCTGTCCGGGCACTTGCCATTTCTGTTCGGCATCATGTTGCTTCAGATTTGGGAGACGGCGTTAAGTGTGACGATCAATCGGGCCATGCAGGATCGCGCCAGCAGGTTGTGGGCGTGGGCCGATGCGCAGGGTCTGGATGCCGCGGCCTTGCAGCAGCGGACGGGACTGTATACCGCCGAACAGTGGGCGGCTAGCCGGCCGGCGCACCTAAAATTTGTGCCGGCTCGCAGTGTGATTGATCAGCTGGTGGGGAATTCTTCGTTCAAGGCGTGAATCACACAGCGCTTTCCACAACCTGGTTAATGGCTCTGGCGTCTCATTCATAACGGACGAATGAGACGTTTTTTCGTGTGTCAGTTTTGTGAAAGGAGTCGCTTTGGCGAGCTGCTCATTTTGATGCGTTGCCGGCGGTTACAATTAAGCACTGGCTAAATCGTAATGAACGCCGGTCTATCAGCGTTTTTTCGACAGACTGATTGACAGGCATCCGGAGTTTCGGTAGACTATTATATGTAAATCGTAGCGATTACGATTAGCTAATAAGCTGGTGGAGGAATTGATTTGATGAAACTCAAGCATTGGCTCACCGCGCTGGCGGTCATCGCCATGGGCGTTGGCCTGGCCGCCTGTTCAAGCGGGCACAGTGCCACGCCGAGCGGCAGAAAGAAGCTGACCGTGGTTGCGTCGGTCAATTTTTACGGCGAAGTGGCGAAGGCCGTCGTCGGCAATCACGGGACGGTGACCTCGGTGATCGATAATCCGGACGTCGACCCGCACGACTACGATCCGACGACTGACGTGGCCAAAAGCGTCGCCAAGGCCGATGTCATCGTGGCAAACGGCGCCGGTTACGACGGCTGGATGACGCGGCTGGTTGATGCCAACAACACCGATGCGAAGGTCGTTTCCGCGGCCAAGGTCGTCGGGGTGGCCAACGGTGAGAACGAGCACATCTGGTACAAACCCAAGATGATGATCAAGATGGCCAATGCGCTGGCCAAGCAGTACGGCAAGCTTGACCCGGCGCACAGGCGCGCCTACGAGGCCAATGCGCAGGCCTACATCAAGAAGCTGACGCCGCTGACGGATCTGATCGACCAGACGCGGGCGAAGGCCCATGGCGAAGCCGTCGCCGTCAGTGAGCCGGTGTTTAACAACGCGCTGCACTACCTCGGCTACAAAGTCGTGGATGAGCATTTTTCCAAGGCGAACGAGGATGGCACCGATCCCAGCCCCAAGGACATCCGCGACTTGCAGGCGGCCATCAAGGGCAAGAAGATCAAGTTCTTCGTTCAGAATACGCAGGTCAAAAGTCCGACCGTCACCAACATGGTCGCGCTGGCCAAACGGTCCGGCGTGCCGGTCCTCAACGTCACCGAAACCATGCCCAGCGGCAAGACCTATATCAGCTGGATGACGGCGCAGTACCGCGCGCTTGATAAAATCCAGCAGAAGCAGTAAAGTAATTGAGTCGATTCACTAACTAAAAATAAGAAGGAGCGTCTAGTTTGGCTAAGAAATCAAAAATTGAAAAAGCAAAGCGTCAGGAACTGCTCGTGGCGAAGTACGCTGCCCGCCGCAAGGAACTGAAGGCGAAGGGTGATTACGCCGGCTTGGCGAAGCTGCCCAAGGACTCCAGTGCCGTGCGTTTGCACAACCGCGACACGCTGGATGGTCGGCCGCACGCGTACATGCGTAAGTTTGGCCTGTCCCGTTTGAACTTCCGGGACCTTGCCCACAAAGGTCAGATCCCCGGTGTGCGCAAGGCCAGCTGGTAATCAGGAGGTTCTCATGAAAAAAGTCGATGCTGCCACCGCGCGGCGCCAAATGCGCAGCCCGAACATCAAGACTCGTAAGCGGGCGCTGCGGGTGCTCAAAACGGTCAAGAAGCAAAGTAAATAACGAACAGCCGGTTGGCGCAGGAAGATTTCTGCGCTAGTCGGCTTTTTTGGAAGGCGATTGGCGGCGTTCGTTCAATCGGGCGGGATTCAATTTGCCACCATTAAACAGAGGCTAAATGCCTGTTTCTGGGCATCGATATGCTATAATGTAATCGTTACAAAATACCTCGACCCTGAGCGCACCGATGAAGATTGTTTTTGCCCGAGTCGACTTTTTGGAGGAATTGCATTGAAAGCTATCTGTTCTGAATTCATGGGGACCTTCCTGCTGGTCTTTCTTGGCAGCGGGGCCGTATTGTTCGCTAAGGGCGACGCGCTGACCATTGCGATCGGCTTTGGGTTGGCGATCACCATTTCCGCATACGCGTTCGGCAACGTCACTGGCGGCCACTTCAATCCGGCCGTCACCACGGCGTTCATGGTCAACGGGCGTACCTCGATCGGCGAGGGCCTGGTCTACATCGTGTCCCAAATTGTCGGTGCCATCGCGGCTTCCGCCTGCGTCCGCGTCGTCGTTGATGCACTGAAGCTGCCGGGCAACCAAATGGCGCAAACCGACTTTCCGAAGCTGTCAGTTGGCGCGGCGTTCTTCGTTGAAGCCCTGGCGACCTTCCTGTTCTTAGTCGTCATCCTGAACGTCACCTCGAATGACCACGGCGCAGGGAACTTTGCGGGCCTCGCCATTGGGGTCACGCTGATGCTGCTCATCATCTTCTCTGTCAACCTGACCGGCGCGTCCTTGAACCCGGCCCGGTCGATCGGCCCGGCAATCTTTGCTGGCGGTTCCGCGCTGTCCCACCTTTGGCTCTACATCGTGGCGCCAGAAGTTGGTGCGGTCCTGGCCGCGTTTGCGTCCAAGTACCTGATGGATACTGAAGACTAACGTTAAACGAATGAAGCCTCTGTCGACAAATTTGTCGGCAGAGGCTTTTTAGCTTTCGGCCCACGCCGAAAATGAAGGTAAACTAATCGCCGCGTCAACGTTTTGGTCAAAACTTCGCGGCTAATTAGCTTCGAGGTATAAACCACTGTTGCGAATACGGTTCTGCAGGGGCGCCGCGCAAGGCGTCCTTTTTGCTGTCATTATTCCGTCATTTGCCAATTGTACTGAGACGATGTCACTAGTTCTGCGCCTGCTTCTTTGCCCTGTGTTCCCGTACGCGAACGAACAAAACGGCGAGAAACAGTGTGGTCGCGATGAACGAGCAGACCGTTGAGACTGGTTGAGGACTCCACGCGCCGATGATCATCAGGCCGATTGCCGCGAGGACGGCTGCAAGCACCGCTGGGCGGTGTCGGTAGCTGTCCAGGTAGTCGATCGGCCAAGTGAGCAGTCCGAATGTCAGGAAACTGTTCCCAATCAAGGCCTGCCCGGACCATTGCAGATACATGCCAAAGAGTACGGCGAGGCAACCGGTGATCAGAACAATCTGGAGCCAGAGTGATTGACTGAATTTAGTCATGCAATCATTCCTTCCTAAGAGATTTGGTGTCGCGACATTAGCGTACCGAAGAAAAGAGCGGTTTGCGTTGAAATCCCGTGAAAAGCGGATAAGAGTCTGGTCAAATTTTTCCCAGTAACAACCCATTTTCTTGCCCACTAGCGCAGCTTTCCGAAGTCTTAGCCAAACTGGCCGTCGCTGCACAAATAAGTTCCCATCCGCGTCTACTGAGCATATAATGGCATTAACTAAATGCTGTAATGGTTTTCAACGTTTAAGGAGGCCAAGTCTAATGAACGAACCTCGTCAACCGTTTTCCCGCCCACCATATGATTGCGAACGAGCACAGGCCGATTCTTGGCGCGAGATGTTTAAACAGTTGCGGCTGCTGTACTGGCTGCTGGTGATCACGGGCATCCTGCTGTGCACGATGGGCGGCTACACGCTGGTCAGCGCCATTCACCATGGCGGCAGTCCGGTGTATCCGATCTTGTATCTGGTCGGTGGTTTTGCCTTCATTTACCTGGCAGATCGATCTACGGCAATGGCGGCTCACAAGCGGGGCGAACTCGATGCTAAGAAGACCCGCCGCAGCTAGTCACAGGGCTTTGGCGCGAGGTGATGAAAGTTTGCTAAGTCAGACTGATCGCCTTTCTCTGTTTGATTCAAATATTATATTCTGAGCGCACTACCCAAGTGGCGCATGATGAACGCAATGCATTATGACAGCACCCGATTTCTCACGATTGTCGGATTGCTTTGTGCAGTGATAGTGGCCCTATTTGTTGGTCCAACGCTTTTTCCGCTGAGGAGTTGCTATGGCACGTTTACTTCTGTTCAGACGTTAGGTGGGCGTCATGGACAGTCTGTTGACAATGTGAGTTTTAGAACGAATACGGAAACCTTTAAACTGGAAAATAGTGTTGGAATATTTTAGCTGTCAATGAACGGTCTGATTTGCCACTGCCATCATAAGTGGCGCTACAAGATCGAAAGTGTTGGGCTTGGTTGGTTTGAGCGGCAGCGGGACACCAGAATCCACTTAAGTTTTCGGCCATAAGTTTAGTGGTGCCAATCTCACTGTCCAAGGAGATACATTTAAGATAATCACATGAGCCAGTGTGTGTCTAAAGGTTCGGCGCCAAGTCGTTTTGCTTCCAAAACCCGGCAAAGAGGGTATGGTGATGTCATCAGTCACGTACGCTGCTAGGTGAAGGAGGGCGTTGAAATGCGCATGCTGAAGCTCAAACGAAGGCTGATCCAGCTTGGCCTGATCACGGGGTTGGTCGTGGTGCCTAGTTGGCTTTGGTTTGGTTCGCGGTACGGCATTTGGGTCGGGCTGCTGAATGCGGTTGGGATCACAGTTCTGACGTTCCTGCTGATTGCGGTCAGGAACCGGTTTAAAAAGAAGCGCTAGGGCGCACGCCTATATATGATAAGGGCGGATTGTCAAAGGCTTGTTAACGGGGTGTTCTAATTGTGGTTTCGTAACGGATGAGGGTTCTGATAGACAACGGTCGCAACGCACCGAGAAAGGGCGACAGCGATGAAAACTCTTAGCACCTACTCTTGGCTTGTTTGGACCTTAGTTGTGCTCGATGCGCTGCTTATCTTTTTGGCCATTTGGACGTTGATCGTGGGCGATCAAGGCATCGCGTTATTTTTGATCCAAGGCGCGACGATTCTGGTGATTGCGACTGGGGCGCTGGCGCGGCGCAGGGAATAAAGCGGCTCATCAGGTGCCGTGATTGATTTTAGAGGAGGATGCCCAGTGAAAAAATGGGGATATCGGTTTATTTTCGGCTTGCCTGTGCTGCAAGGCGACGCGCTGGCACATGCAGACAGTGTGTTAGGGTGGCCAGCGATGCTTATCCCCCTGGGTATTTTGATTGCGTTTTGCGTTTCGCCGTTTGTCATTCCGCTGCGGCTGCTGCATGCGGACACCGACTTTATTTTGTGGCTCGGCCTTTATGCGCTTTCGCTGGTTTGGTTTCTTCGCGCAAGCCGGGTGGGCGATCTCAGCGAGCGGGTTCCGGACGCAACGCTGCCGAACGTTAAAAAGCGGGTGCACCGCTGGAGCTGGTGGTGCGGGATCATTGCGGCGATCATTGTTTATACGGTCCTGTCAGTAACCCAGTACCGAGTGTTTGGCCGGGCGAATTTCTGGGCCAACGGGCTGGCCGACACACTTTTCAACGCGGGCTGGCAGGCCGCACTGATTGCCTGGTTCTTTGAGCACGTGTGGCGAATCACCTTGCAGTCGCGCTTGGTCGCAGATCACCCGCTTGACGCGTCGTGAGTTTTCTGTCGTGAAACGATCGCACTGGTCGCGCAGTCCTGCTTGTGTGATTGGGTTTTTGAGCTAACGAAAAACTGTGCGGGCCTTCAAATCGGGCGCTGCACGGCTTTTGTTTTACATCTGATGCTCAGGGAAGAACGGTTTACTGCTCTTGTAGGGTGAAGGTCCGGTGATCAGGGTTTTGTTGATAAACCACTGCAGTCCTGCCCCAAAAAGAATAAAGCCGGTGGCAATCATAATTCGCGCCAGGACGTTTTCGCTGTACGGCGGCAGCAGTGGCATCAATGCCCCGACGGCCAGGATGATGCCGGGGAAGCCCGGCTGATGAATCTGCCGCCCGGCATAGAAAATCAGCAAGCCGAGGATGAATCCAGCTGCGAGAAAAAGGACCAGCCACCAGGCATTGATGCTCGCCAGGTTGCCGTGCAACCGTGTTAGGCCATACTTAGCGACCTTATGCTTCTCGAGGTAGGATGCTTTCGTCGAGTAAGGCAACTTGTACAGATGGAACTTGAGGAATAGTCCCATCACGATCAGATACGAAACGGCGTAGAGCCATGCGCCGTGTTTCAGCAGGCGCGCGAGGCGCTGATAACGTTGTGACTCGCTCATTTGATCATCTCCATCTCTCGGTGAGACTCTGGGTCTCACTCACCCTAAGAGTGAAAAACACTAATTAGCACGGTTCTTAAATTACGATGATAGTATCATTAGGATCTTGGCCATAAATATACGCGCTTAACAATCTAGTTGCAACAGTTTTCTGCGTGACAATCGGCCACTAGGTCATCTAATCGAATCGTGTGGCGACAAAAAAGACCGTCAGTAGACTTTTCGCGAAGTCTGACGGTCTTTACGCTTTAAAGTAACACCGGCCGTTAACACCGGCTCTGCGCAGGTCTCATTTGTGAGGCCCGTTTTTGTGTTTTCATCATAGCATGGCCAGGATTTAGGTGTCACCTGTTTTGATCAAGAATCTAGCACAATCGTGTGGCTGACGAGGATTCCGGAGCATCTGGGAATGCTGTACTGCCATTCCGGCTCGCTACCCTATGCTATAATCAGTACCAATTAAGGGGGAGGCGGGTTCATGCAGGTGGCGTTAATTGAAGATGACGAACAAACCAGAGCACGCACAGAGCAGCTGTTTGAAGCTGCCTCGACGACAGCCGATCCCATTCACGTGCTGCCGTTTGCGTCCGCAGAGGCGTTTGAGTTTGCCCAAGTGGCCGCAGATGTGCTGGTTTTGGACATTAAGCTGCCCGGCGCCGATGGCATGACGTTAGCCAAAGCCGTGCGCAAGGTGGATTCAACAGTGCCGCTGGCCTTCGTGTCCAACTACGATGAATACGTGTTTGAAGGCTATGATGTTAACGCGCTGGCCTACATCATGAAGCCGCTGACCGCCGCCAAAGTGGCCACCATTATTGCAAAAGTCCGCGCCCAAAAGCCGGCCAAGCAGCTGCTGGTGACCACGGCGGCAGGAGCGCAGCGCATTCCGTTATACGAGCTGACCGCGATCGAAGTGGCCGATCACGCGCTGGCGTTTCACCTGCAAGACCAAACGCTGGTTGCGGCCGGTCAGTTGAAAGACTACTTGAGCCTCGAACAGGACGGCTTTATTCGCATCTACCGGTCGATCCTGGTGAATTTGAACTTTGTGCGCCGCGTCACGACGAGCGAGGTGGAAATGGCAGACGGCACCCACTACCCAATTGCCCGCCAAGAACGCAAGCGCACGCGCGAAGCCTTTTTTGCGCACTATCGGAGGCTGGCTGATGATGACTGAGGGGATAATCGCCGCGCTGGCCGGCGGCAGCTTGGGACTGATCCTGGGCGGGTCGGCGAGGCGGGAAAGCATCACCGGGCTCGGCCTAGCCGCCGGGGCCTTCGCCCTCGCTTGGGGGCACCTGGCCTGGCTCGCCGGCATTCTGTTTGCGGCCGTCAGCGCGGCCTTTCAGTGGCGCAAGGGTGAAAAAGAAAACGCGGTTGTCTTGGCCGGGCTGTTCTGTTTGGCTGCGGCCGGGACCATTTGGGTCGGCGCAGCGAGTCTTGCCTTTGGCGTGATTTTGGCCGCCATCATAGGTTTGTGGCGGACCCAGAACCATTGGGGGCTGCGGTTGATCGCGCTGGGGTTTGTGCTGTGCGCTGCCGGGGCCTTGGTCCTCACGACCGGCTGGGCCCAGGTGGTGGTGGCCGCCGCAACCCTGCTGGCCGCCACCGGTTTCAGCGTCTTGGTGCGGCAGTTTTTCGCGCAGCAGGACGCGGTGTTTGCCAAGGGTCTGGACCAGATGATGGCCCAGTATAGCGGCGAGGTGCAAGGCTTGTACGAGGGGATGCGCGGGTGGCGCCACGATTACCACGACCACTTGCAGGCGCTAAAGGCCTATCTCGACAGCCAGGACACCGCGGCGGCTCGGACCTACCTGGACGATCTGGAAGACAAGCTGGATACAGTCGACACCTTGGTGCACTCGGGCAACCCGATGCTGGACGCGATTTTGAATGCGAAGCTGACGCTGGCGGAGCGGGAAAACATTCCGACCAACGTCAAGGCGTTCGTCGGCGCGACACCGTTGATTCAGGATCTTGACCTGGTCGTCATCGTCGGCAACCTGATGGACAATGCGCTGGAGGCCATCGAAGCCCAGCCCGCGGGGGAGAAGCGGCGGCTGCGGGTTTACATCGCGATCTTGAAGCAGCAGCTGTACATTTCGATCACCAACACGCGGCCCGCCGACCAGCAGATCGACCTCCACTATGCCTCGACCAAGAATGACAAGCGTGGCCTGGGCATTCGCCGCATCAACAAGCTGGTGGCCAAGTACGGCGGGATGATCAACCGCCAGTACGAAGATGAGGTGTTTGTGACCGAGATCGCGCTCCCGCTCAGCCATGACCATTCGCGCGAGAATTCAGACCATTAACGAAAAAGTGACCCGCGGCGGCCACTTTTTTTGTACAGTGAAGGCAGTAAGAATGGAGATGGCGTCATGGCGAAGAAAAAGCCGCAGTATTCACTGGTCAACAACCTGCGCTGGTACTTTAGGCAGGTGCAACGGTATTTTCCCGGCCTCAAGTGGGATATTCTCGGGACCGTCGTGGTGACGGCATTGACCGGGGTGATCGGCGTGATCGTGCCGGCTTGGCTGGTGGGGCTGCTCGCCAGTCGCGCGCACTTCAGCTACTTTGTTGAAGTCGCGCTGGGCATGGCGGTGGCGCTGGCAGCCGCAGGGGCGGCGAGCACCTTTCTCAAGTTTTACGCGGATGCCTGGGGGTCGAACTTGCGCGCTAAACTGGCCGTGGCGCTGCACCAGCTGACCTATCAGATGCCGTACCAGCAGCTGCAGACGCCGCACGTTCAGGAGCAGTTTCACCAGTCGTTTAGCAACGCGTTGTCGTGGACGCTGGCCGGGGCCGAGGCCATTTTTCGCAGCACTAAAGGCCTCTTGGCCGACGGGGTGACGCTGCTGATTTTCACGGCAACTTTATCCGCGTTCACCCCTTGGCTGTTTGTCCTGGTCCTGGTGGCCGCCGTCATCGGCTACTGGGGGCTGCAAAGCTACCGGCAGTGGTACGAGACCAACAAGGCCAACTGGGCCACCCAGCGGCGGCAGACCAGCTACTTGGGCCGCACCGCCTACGCGTTGGAAAACGGCAAAGATATGCGGCTTTACCATATTGGGGACTGGTACCAAAGCCACTATGAGGCGCTGCTTCAGGCGCGCATGCACTGGCAGCGCGCCGATTCGACGCGGACGGCGGTGGCGGAGCTGATCGGGGACGTGGCCGGGTTCGTCCGTGATGGCGCGGCTTACACTATGCTGGTACTGGCCGCGGCGGCGCAGACGCTTTCCATTGCCCAGTTCACGCTGCTCTTTGGCGTAACCAACCAGTTCGTCGCCTTGACCAACGGATTGTTGATGGACTGGCATCAATTGCAAAAAGCCAGCCTGGACCTGCAGGAACTGCGGGCGTTCACTGATCACCAGACCCCAGCGCCCACCCAACCGCTGGCGGCCGCAGATGCAAGCCAGTTGGCCAAGCGGCCGGTGACGATTCAATTCGAGCATGTGAGCTACCTCTATCCGGAGGCAGAAAACCCGACACTGCGGGACGTCAGCTTCACGCTGGCCGGCGGTGAACGCCTGGCATTAGTGGGTGTTAATGGCGCCGGCAAAAGTACCCTGAGCAAGTTAATGATGGGCTTGCTTGACCCGACCAGCGGCACGATCCGAATCAACGGGATCGATGCGGCCACGCTGCCGCCGCAAACGCGGTACGCGTTGTTCGCACCGGTGTTCCAGGAATCGACGCTGATCGCCGCGGACGTCGCGCAGAATGTGGCGATGACGGCGGAACCGGATGCGCGGCGGGTCCAAGCCGCACTGAAGCAGGCCGATCTGACGCAGACTGTGGCTGACCTGAAGCAAGGCGTGCACACGCAGCTGACGCGGAACCTGCACGATGACGGCGCGGACCTGTCCGGTGGGCAGGCGCAAAAGCTGATGTTGGCGCGGGCACTGCACAAAGACGCGCCGGTGTTGATCCTGGACGAACCCACGGCGGCGCTGGATGCCATTGCCGAAAGTGCGGTTTATCAGATGTACGCGACGCTGACGACCGGCAAGACCTCGCTGTTTATCTCGCACCGCCTGGCGTCAACGCGGTTCTGCGACCAGATCATTTTTCTGGCAGACGGCCGGATTGCCGAGCAGGGGACGCATGAGGAACTGCTGAACGCGCACGGCCGCTACGCCGAGATGTACGCGATCCAGAGCAAGTACTACCAAAAGGAGGTGAAGCAGGATGGATCAGGACAAGTCGTTTTGGGCTAAGCTGCGCGGGATCGTGTGGCTGATCCACCAAGTCGACGCAGGGATGCTGCCGGTGCAGTTCTGCTACGTGCTGCTGATCGGGATCCTGCCGTATCTGAACACCGGGTTTCTGGGGGTGCTGCTGATCATGCTGCAGCGCCGCGCCCGCCCTGCGCAAATTGTGGCGCTGCTCCTCGCCTTTTTGGCGGTGCGGCTGGGGCTGACGGTGCTGCAGCGGGTGGTGGAGAAGCTCCAGGCCGATCATCACCAACTGCTGGGCCAGCGGCTGGAGGCGCTGACGGCCGAGAAGCTGGTGCGGCTGGATTATCAGGACTTCGAGTCCAAAGACCTGCGCGCCGCCTACGACACGGCCCGCCGCGGCGCCAGTTTCTCCGGTGATCTGGGTGCGCTGGTGCAAAGCGGGTTTTACCAAGCCTTTAACATGCTGATCGCCGCCGGGTTCGCCATTGGCATCCTGGTCACGCTGCTGCGCGGGCATGTCGCTGAAAGCAAATTTGCCTGGCTGTTTAATTCGCCGTGGTACCTCGTCGTCATTTTGGCCGTGCTGGCGCTGCCGCTGCTGCTCAGCGTCTGGGGCATGCGGCGCGGGAGCGTGAAGCAGCGCGAGATGATCCAGAAAATCGTCGCGCACAACGTCTCGTGGCAGTACTACAACGATTTTGCCGAGAATTTTAAAAATGGCGAGCTGACCCGGCTTTACGATGCGGACGGCATGATGTCCCGCGCCGAGGAGAAGGCCTTGGATGCGGGCAATCAGGCGACTTGGCACGGCATGATGGGGATGTTCGGCGCGACGGCGGTGCCCAGTGCGGTGATCCAGCTGGCGGTCGGGGGCCTGTTCGTCCTGGTGGGGCTCCAGGCCTACGCCGGCGGCCTGGCCATCGGCACCGTGCTGATTGCGGTGGGTTACCTGCAGCAGTTCATGCTCGCGTTTGACGGCTTCATCGGCGAGCTCGGCTACGCGGTGAACGAGGTCAATTACCTGCAGTACTACGTGACGCTTTTGAAAATGCCAACCTCGCACACTGGCGGCACGCTGCCAGTGGAAAAACGCACGGACAACGACTTTGCCATCGCGTTTCACGATGTCTCGTTCAAGTATCCGGACAGCGACGAGTGGGCACTGCACCACATCAATTTGACCCTGCACATCGGCGAGCGCCTTGCGATCGTCGGCAAGAACGGCTCGGGCAAAACGACGCTGGTCAAGCTGCTGTGCCGACTGTTCACGCCGACTGAAGGCGAGATCACGCTCAACGACATCGACATTCAAAAATACGATCTAGCCGAATACCAGAGCCTGCTCGGCGTCGTGTTCCAAGACTTCCGGCTGTTTGCTTACTCGATTGGGGAAAACGTCGCCGCCTCGACGCACGTGGACGCGGCCCGCGTCTGGCAGGCGCTGGACGTGGCCGACATTACGGCCCGGGTCAAGGCCATGCCAAAGGGCCTGGCCACGCCGATCACCAAGAGCCTGTTCGATGACGGTATCGACATTTCCGGCGGAGAAGCGCAGAAAATCGCCATTGCGCGGGCCTGGTATAAGGATGCGCCGATCATGATCCTGGATGAACCGACCGCCGCCTTGGATCCCATTTCCGAGTACGAAATTTATCAGCGCTTTGACGCGTTGGTGGGCGACAAAACCGCTATCTACATCTCGCACCGCATGAGCTCGACCCGCTTTTCGCAGCGCATCGTGGTGTTTGATCAGGGTCAGATCGTGCAGGATGGCGATCATGAGTCGCTCATGAAGCAGGCCGGGCTGTACCGCCAGCTGTTCAACGCGCAGGCCCAGTATTACACGGACGACAAGATCAAGGAAGAGCGCCAGCAGGGGCTGCAAAGTGCCGCCCCGGTGGTGCAGTAAGAGGTTTTCAGACCGCTTCTACCTAAAGGTGAAAGCGGCCTTTTTGGTGCCGCGGCTTTTTGGCGAAAGCGGTTTACCATTTTTCCCGAGTGGGTTACGCTAATCAGGTAAAAGGGAGGAATTAACTCATGGCAAAATTACCTGATGGATTTCTGTGGGGCGGCGCGGTCGCGGCGCACCAGCTCGAAGGCGGCTGGCAAGAAGGCGGCAAGGGGGTGTCGATCGCCGATGTGATGACCGCCGGCGCCAACGGGGTGGAACGGACGATCACCCCGGATGGTGTGCAGCCAGGGCTGAACTACCCGAACCACGAGGCCATCGACTTTTATCACCACTACAAGGAAGACATTAAGCTGTTTGCGGAAATGGGCTTCAAGGCGTTTCGCACGTCGATCGCCTGGACGCGGATCTTTCCCAACGGCGACGAGACAGAGCCCAACGAGGCCGGGCTGAAGTTTTACGACGACGTGTTTGCCGAGTGCCACAAGTACGGCATCGAGCCCGTCATCACGCTGAGTCATTTTGAAATGCCGCTGCACCTGGTCAACACATACGGCGGCTGGCGCGACCGCCGGCTGATCGACTTCTTCGTGCGGTTCGCGACTGTTTGCTTCAAGCGCTATAAGGGCGTGGTCAAGTACTGGATGACGTTTAACGAAATCGATAACCAGTGTGACTACAACCGTGAGTTCTCGATGGCCACCAACTCTGGGCTGCTGTTCCCCAAGGGCAGCACCGATGAGGACCGCGCCAGTGCGATGTTCCAGGCTTCCCACTACGAGCTGGTGGCGTCGGCGCTCGCTGTCAAGGCCGGCCACGAGATCGACCCGGCCAACCAGATCGGCTGCATGATCAACTTCACGCCGATGTTCCCGGCCTCCAGCAAGCCCGAAGACCTGTTTATGGCGGAAAAGGCGATGCAAAAGCGCACCTGGTGGAGCGACGTGCATGTCCGCGGCCACTACCCGGCCTTCATGGAAGCTTACTTTAAGCGGACCGGCTACCGGCCGGACATCACTGACGCGGACCGCGCGGCACTGGCGGCCGGCACGGTCGATTACGTCGGCTTTTCCTATTATTCGTCCAGCACTGTGGCGCACCAGCCGGACAACCCGGCTTACGATTTTGTCGGCGACAAGGAAATCGTGCCGAACCCGCACCTGAAGACGACGGAATGGGGCTGGACCATCGATCCGCAGGGCCTGCGCTGGAGCCTGAACTGGCTTTACGAACGCTACGAAAAGCCGCTGATGATTGTTGAAAACGGCCTGGGTGCGGTCGACCAGGTCGAAGCGGACGGCCGCATTCACGACCCGTACCGCATCGACTACCTGCGCGCCCACATCGCCGAAATGGAAAAGGCCGTCAACGAGGACGGCGTCGACCTGCTCGGCTACATGCCATGGGGCTGCATCGACCTGGTTTCCGCGGGCACCGGCCAGATGGACAAGCGTTACGGTTTCATCTACGTCGACAAAAATGACGCAGGCGAAGGCACGCTGGCCCGCAGCCGCAAGGATTCCTTCTACTGGTACCAGCACGTCATCCAAACCAATGGCGAAAATCTGAGCGACGTCAAGCCGCAGTAGGCCTGGATATAGCAATGCCCTGCTCACGCGCGTGGTGAGCAGGGCATTTTTGCGTGGTGGCGTCGTCAAAGCTCGTCTGGCAGTGCCGCTTTTTGGAAGGCTTCAACACCCAGCGAGAGCCCCCAAACAATCAGGCTGCGGCCGAGAAAAGTGTGCCAGTCACCGGTGAACAGAAACGCAATCAGCGCGTAGCCCGTGAGGATCAACAGGATAATGTAGATAAAGATCAGTGTGACCAGAAAGGCGATTTCCAGGATCAAGTCCCTAATCAATGCAATTCCCCCAAAGCAGGCCGACATGAGCCCGACCAGTTTTTGCCACGGAGTGCGTGGCGCCGCCGATTATAGCAGGTGTCTTTAGGGGAAAAAAGCGATTCTGGCGCGGTGATGATGCTTTCAGGATAGTTTGATTAGACTGCGCCCGAACGGCTAGGCAGTGGGCACTGCTGCCCGGTATAATGTCTGGAGCAGAAGCGTTTAGAGCGGTGGTATCTTGCGTTCGAAAGAAGGTGAGGCTTATGAGCTTAAGGTTCATAACCTTGATTTCAAGTAGAAAGGAGGTACGAGTTTGCTTTTGATCGACGTCATGACGTGGATCATTACTTTCATCAGCGAGCTGATAGCGTTGATCCAAGTGATCACGGTGTTAGTTATCGCATGGCGATTGCTGATGAAAGAATTCGGCCGCGGCCGAAAAAAATAGCAAACAAATACGCCGCTGAACCTTGAGCAGGGGAATGCGGCGTAATGTTTGCATTGTCTTATGCCATCGTTCAAAACGATTCTGCAGGGGGGACGTCTTGCCTGGCGTCCCTTTTTGCTGTCTTCATTATATCATGGGATTGAAAGACGTTGAAGCCCTTTTGATTCGAAATGGACACGATGGTGTGCAGGACAGCCTGAAGGGGGATACTTTCAGCCAGCCAAAAAATAGCAAACAAATACGCCACTTAACCCTAAGCAGGAAGATGCGGCATAATGTTTGCATTGTCTTATGCCATCGTTCAAAGACGAATCTGCAGGGGAACGTCTGGCATAACCGGATCGAGCCGTCATTTTTCTTGGAACGCGAAAAGAATCGCAGTCTTCAACACCGCGATTCTTTCCAGTTAGCGCCAGATGGTTTGAATGAAATCCACCAGCGCTGGCCGCCACAGCGAGAAGTCATGAAACCCTTGCTGCTGCTTATAAGTCACCGTTCCAGGGGTAATCGCATCAACCGCCTGTTTAAACGCCCGTGTGTGCGCATCGAGCGGGTCAGCGTCGCCGCAGTACAGATGCATCTCTGGCACCGGGCCGCCGGCGGTTTGACGCTGCTGAAACAGATAGACGGCATCGTTCTCGCTGCCCTCAAGGCCCTTGACGAAGACGTGCTTGAAGACGGGATCGTCGCGGTGGCGCTTATAGAAGATGAACGCCGGTGAGAAGCCGCCAATCTGGCTGTAGTAAGGAAATTGCAGTCCCAGCTTGACCGCGCCATAGCCGCCCATTGAGTAGCCTGCGATGGCCGTGTTGGCGTAAGTGAAGCGCAGGTTAAACGTGGCCTTCATAGCTTGGTAGAACTGCTCGCCGATTGCCACACCGTAGTCCTCGCCGTCCATGTGGTCCGTGTAAAAACTGTTTTCACCAGCGGGGCAAAAGAACGCGAGATTGTGCTGATTGGCGAGGTCTGGCAGGGGCGTGTTCACGAGCCATGCCTTTTCGTTGGCATTCACGCCGTGCAGTAGGAACATGATGTGTGTTTCGGGTGACAACTGTTTGGGTAGCACCGCGACATAATCCTGATGACGAGAGAGTGCAGGCGCAAAATAACTTCCTTCGATGATCATGTGCATTTAGCCTCTAAATCATGATTCCTAAGCCGCCGAGCACCGCTGAGATCACGATGACCCCAATCAGCAGTGCGGTTGTGGAGACTTTCTTTTTCCGGAGCAGCCAAATCATCAGCCAGATGATAAGCAGGGGCACGATTCCCTTGAGAATCCCATCCAGGGTATCCTGCAGTTTGAATGGCACGCCGCCAAACTTGGTGTTGACCGTGAACTTTAGGGGCACGTTGAGGAAACTCATGGCACCGATCATGATCAGTCCCAGCATGGAGCAACCTTTAGTGATAGAGGTGAGGAGCCCACTTTCTTGGGCTTCAGAAATGTAGTTCGCCCCAACCTTGTAACCTAGGACGCCGCCGTAGTAACGAACGAAGTAGTACGGCAGGTGGAACAAAAGCAGGAAGAGAATCGGTCCCAGGACGTTGCCCTGAGTGGCTAGTCCCAAAGCAATCCCGGTCGTGATGACACGCCAGGTGCCGGTAAAGAACGAATCACCCAAGCCGGCCAGCGGCCCCATCAAGCCAACCTTGAGGCCCTGCACACTTTCTTCAACCTGGATTATTCACCTCGGTATTTGGGACATGAAATCGCATCTGGCCGGTCTGAAAGCAACGTTTGGAGCGTTGCGA
>NZ_RHOL01000004.1 GCF_003946465.1 Lacticaseibacillus hegangensis
TTATATCGGCGATGGCGGCTGTTTCATATCATGATTACGAGGGCAAAGCAGAGCGGCGCCCTCAGATAGTTTTTTGTAGGTGAAATTGGCGCTTTGGCGTGATCATCGGGCAGCGTCATTGGCCCCCTTCATCGTACCGCTTCAGTGCCGCCGTTAGGGATTCGCGCATGCGGTTGACCAAAGACGGCGGCGAGATGACCCTCACCAAGTCGCCTTGACTGCGCAGCCACAGCATCGCCCCGAAGACGAAGGCGTATGACTCAATAATTGTCCCGCCGGTTGCCGTCCTGCGGATCACGCGACTGTCGGGAAAAATATCAAGGGCGTTATCCGGCGAATTATAACACTCGTATCGAAACGCCATGAATTCCCCCATATCGAGCAGGTAACTGTGACGGCGGTGCTCGGAAAGGAAGTAGCGCTCGCCATGCGGTAGAGGCTGGCCCTTCGCCGTTTGGATGATTTCATGAATCCGATCCAGGCGAAACAGCTGGTAGCGGTGCTTTTTTTCGACAAACATGACGACGTAAAAATAGAAGCGGTCAAAATAGATGGTCACGGGTTGCCCTTTAATTTCTGAGCACTGCGGCTGACCTGAGTGGCGATAAGTGAAGGTCACCTGAAGTTTGGCAGCGATGGCAGTCTCCAGCCGCGTCATCAGTGCCAGCAGCGGTTTTGTGTGCACCAGCGGCACATAGTCTTCTTTTTCCTGCTTGAGCCAGAAGTTGACGGTTGCAGTGTCTTCAGGCGTCAGGCGCGCCTGCAAAAATCGCAACGCCTTGATCATCTCAGAAGCAGACAACGCGCGACTGCCTAGCAAAACTGAAGAAATGCCAGTGATCAGCGCGAGGTTTTCGGCCTCATCCCCCTGCACGAGCTGAAACTGGTGCGACTTCGTTTCCACCAAACGGCCGGCGTTTTGCGCCGCCAGTGCCGTTCTGATAGCCGCGAGGTCACGTTGAAATGTCCGCAGTGAGACCCCGGCCCCCGCGTCAAAGCCCACGGTTTGGCCCGCCATCAGCTTCGCCAGCAAATCCGCGACTCGTGCATTACTGTTCATCCTCGCCGCCCCCTTTTTCCGCTTGATCTATAGTTTACGCTGACTCAGCCTGCACGCAAGCGGCAGCCGCGAACCGAAAACGAAAGTAAGGCCAACTTGCCCAGGCGCGATTTATCAGTCCACGCCCAAAACGCCCCGGCCCCGCGATTTTACGACCAAATCGCGGCGCCGGGGCGCTTGTCTTTTTGAGGCTAACAGTACTTTTTGTCGCAGCCTCAGCGTGTCAGGCTGCCAAGTTACTTGCCCTTGGTGTCGTCCTCATTCATCTTGAGAATGCTCATGAACGCTTCTTATCTCACCCGGTTTTTATGCCGATTATATGTGTTTCCTTCTATTATATACATATTTCAAATTGCCGTCATGGGTGCTTAAATATTGATGGCGGTTTAATTTGATTTATGTGCATTTATATCGGAGCATATTTGCGTTGGCAAATCGTAGGCAAGACCAAAACGGGGCTGAATAATCAGCCCTGTTTTTTGTTTACGAGCGCAAAAAAAGCCCCACCCGCCGAAGCGAGTGAGGTTATTGATGAGCTGTTATGAGAGTTGATGAGCTAGAATGGCCGTTTCCCAGCGTTGGCACACTTCTGCATGTACATGACCAGCAGAGATTGTGCGTTAATCTTGCCATCGACTGGCGTGCCGGCTTTGCGCTGCATCGCCTTGATGGTAGCGGGTCCGAGCTTGCCATCCGCCTTGACACCCAAAGAGCGCTGGATCGCCGCGATGAGCAGACTGCCCACCGGTTTGCCGACAAACTCCCAGCCACCAGTCAAGCCGGCGTTGTGCCAGTTGTACTGACTGGACACGATGCCATCCACGGTGGTGCCGTACAACCGCTGGAGCGCAATGGTTAGTTGCGGGCCCCAGTAGCCGTCAACGGTCAGCTTCGCCGCGGACGCGCTGATGCCGCCCGCATTCTCGACTGTAGCCGAAGCGGACGCCCCAGCATAGCGAGGACGCGCATAGCCACGAATGACCCCGTTACCCACGCTGATTTGACGGCGCGCTACGGTGCCAGGCACGCCCTTGTTACCTTCGATGGTGGTGATGATGCCGCCATTGACCTTCTCAACGAAGCCAATGTGGTCAGCGAAGCCATCGTTTGGCTGCGTGGTATCGTCCCAGTTGTAGACGATGATGTCGCCAGGCTTCGGTGTGATGGTACCGTCCTCGATCCAGATGCCATGATTGGAGAACAAGGCTACATGACGCTGCACTCCGCACTCGGTGTCAGTCAGCGCCGTGGCGCCAAGCTTAATCATCACGAAGCTGACGAAGGTGTCGCACCAGTTGTCGGTGTACCGGACGCGGTAGTTCTGGGCCAGCGGCTTGTGGGCGTTGTAGACGTCCACAATGTTATGATGGCCAGCCGAGCCAACTCTAATGCCGAGATACTTGCGGGCCTCAGTCAGAACCTGATTTGCTGATGTCATTACTTTGCCTCCGTTTTCTTGGCGAGATCATACAGGCCTGATGCCGATAGACCAGAAAGCAGACCTGCCATGAGATACGGGCCAATTTGGTCTACGTGGCCAAAGGTCAGCGCCCATAAACCAGCCAGTACGATGCCGATAAGCAGGCTCACCAGCGTGTTCTTCTTCGCGTCTAGCCCTGTTGCAGACTTGATACCCTGCACAAGGGCGGCTGTGATAGGTGCCAGCACGATTGCAATGGTGGTTAGCTGAAGCAATTCATTTTCCATTTTTCGATACCTCTTTCTTTTTGCGTTGAGCTGCGCTTGGCTTCTTGCGCCAGTGGTAAGTGATGTAGGCCACCGCAATTGGAGCCACCGCTTTGACAAAGTCCGTTAAGTCCTTGATGAGCTGGTGATAGTCAGTCCACGTCATCCGCATCACTCCTGACTGCGAGGGTGATGATCAGTGCGAGTATTGCCGCATCCTGCACCCATGGCATGAAACCACCGGTATGCGTTACGTGCAGAAACTGATAGACGGCCAATGTGCCCATCAAAAAAGCCGCCAGCGCGAGCGTAGCGGCATCCCATTCTTCGTGGTGTGATTTGCTCACCACCCACAACAACATCACAATGCCAACAACTACGAAGGCATAGTCGAAACCATGATCGTTCGCGATGTCCCGCACGTATGGCGGCCAGACGAACGGCTGTGGCACCAGAGCCATATTGACACCGATACCAATCAAGGCAAGCGCGATGATATCGTGTAGCGGATGCTCTTTTAACCCCGTCCAAATTCGTGCTAACATTTTTCCTCACCTCTTTTCCGATTAGATTAGTAATCCAATGATGAAAGCCACTACTAAGCCTGTGGCTGTGATGACGCGGCGTCTGATTTGCCGTCTACGCTGTCGCCGAAAAAAGCGCGCACTTTGTCCTGAAAGATGCCAGGAACCTGTTCGTCAAGAAGCTGTTCAAACGTCTTCGTCTTGTCTTCCTTCGACGCCTCAATAACCTGTGCTCCATATACTTGTACGATTGCCGAAACGTTTACCATGTGTTTCCCTCCTATTAAAGTCCGAGTGCTTTGTTCAGTTTGTCTGGGTCTGCCACCGCAACCACTAGGTTGGTGAGCTGTGTGATTGCTTCGTTCTGCGTGTCCACCTTGGCTTGTAATGCTGCTACCTGTGGGTCAGTCTGCGTGTCCTGTTCATCAACATCAGCTAGTGCTTTCTGCTTATCCGCGTCCACAGTCAGCTTGCCATCAACCCACTTAGTAGCACCCATGACGATTGTGTCGAGGTCACCCGGAGCCACTTCCACCGCGTTCGTGGTATCGAATGGTGTTTGCCATTCTTTGCCATCAAAAAACTCCTGCTGGTAGCCGGTGATGTAGCCATCTGTGTTCGTCATAAATGAAGCTAAAATTTTGTTTTTGGTTTCCATCTCTTCACCTCATACTGCAAAAATAGCATCCATAACGGCATGCGGTGCTTGGCTGCCGGCTACGTTGTCAGCACTGCCAGTTATGCCTGTATTATCCCACCAAAGTCGTTTGAAGAAGGTACCTAATCCTGGCATCGAGATTGTGACATATAGATTGTTTATTTTACCCTGATTAACAATGTTTGGTAGCAAAGTATAGTTGTAGTAGTTATTTTGGTTGCCCTTTGCGTAGTAACTCCAACGAATAAGCCAACCAGTGCGGGTCTGATTTAGTGGAATTGAACAGATTGCGCGATCTGATGCACTTGGATACAGGGCTCCTGACCATGCAAGAGTGCCAACGTTGTCTATCTGTGAAGCAATCTGAGCATCAATCGTGCCTTGATATAATGTCGCGCCATCTTTGTATGCCAAGGTTAATACGCCTTTGCTTAAAGACCCGGCCACAAGTGTATTGGTGTCCCTGATTTCGCTGCTTATCCCAGATGGACCAATTTCAACATGAAAAGTCTGCGTGCTTGAACCGTCTACAGTTCCTTCGATGGTCAAATAGCCATTGGCAAGTTTCGCGGTACCGGTGCCCTTGTCAATATATTCTGTATGACCATCGTCAGCAGTCAAACGACTGTCTTCAAGCGGTTTGCTAGTAAACCTGCTGACAAAATTTGACCCGTTGAAGTTAACCCCGTTGAACTCAAGTCCGTTGAAAGTTGCGGCGTTAATAGTGCTGGCAGAGATCTCTTGTGATACCCACTTTGTTCCGTCCGACTTGTAAAAAGCCGTGACGATGCCGTCCTTATCAACCACCCAAAACTGCGAGTTCTTAGGTGCTACAGTGTCTGGAAGCACCATGCCGCTGTCGTAACTGGTGATGTCCTTTCCAGATGGTCCTGTATCACCTTTTTCACCTTTAATAAGTGTCCAAGCGTATCTAGTAGGGTCAGTTGAGTCTGCCTGAACAAAGTCGGTGTACTGACCAATGTAAGTCTTGCTTACACTATCGGTTGTACTAAAGCCACTACTTCCGTTAGCGCTTGTTGCATAAGCAATATGGAAGTACGGTGTTTTACCATCTGCACCTGCTTTACCCGGCACCCCAACTTTGCCATCATCTACTCGTGCTAGAGTGATTGTTTCGAGTGCTTTAACTACCATGGCTAATCCTCTAGTTCTGCCGTGTAAGTTGCTTTGTTAGCGACGTCACCGGCATTGACTGTGAGCGAGGCGCCGGTTCCAACAGCGGTAGTCGCATCATCTTTGTACCAGTTAATCGTGCCAAGTGCTGCCAGGGCATTGCCAGTGACTTCTGCCCCACCCTTGTACACGTGAGCAGTCAGTGTAGTCGCAACAGCTGTGTTTTTAAAGATAGTTCCCGCACTTGACAACACTACCATCGTGATTGCGTCCGCACCATCAGCACCATCAGTGGCCTGACGCGCAACACTATATGATACCGTTGACTTGCCATCCGAATACTTGACCGTTACACGTGTCCACAAATACTTACCCGCGGCAACGGTTGGAATCGTGGTCGTCCAGCCAGTTGTGGGTGTGTTCGTGCCATCAGAACCGACTACGTACTCCGTGACATTTGATGATACGGTCACGCTTGATCCGTTCGTACCATTTTTAGGATAGTAGGTAACACCATATGTCGTGGTACTCTTACCGTCTGAGTAGGTTACGACAGTCTTTGACCAGAGATAGTTTCCAACGGGCACATTTGGCATTGAAGTTGCCCACGTTCCCGTAGGTGTGTTCGTACCATCAGCCGCGGCTTGATAGGTGGTCGATGTGCTTGATACAGTAACACTGGTACCGTTCTTCCCGTCACTGCCAGCAGCACCTTTGAATGCAATCGAATAACTAAATTGTTTATTGATTGTAATGTCACCAATCTGTACCGGAATCGTGAGCGTGCCTGCAGTCTTGAGTGCCGATGTCGCGGTAATCGTAATCACTGGCGCTGGTGTTTTACCATCAGATACTCCTGTGATGCCGGTTGCACCTGTGATTGTACCGACAGTAGCCGGAACTTGTTCGCTACCACATAGTGCCATGACAGTCGTAGTGGTTGATTGTGTGCTGTCCACGCTATCAGTATCACCATTAAAGACGTGTGACTCATTAGACAAGATTACGCTGTAACCATCGGTAAGATCGATAAGGTCGGTTTGACTTGATGCTTTGATTGTTGCCATTGATAAATTTCCTCCTAGTAGTAAAGTTCACATTTGAAAGTCGACTTGTTGTTAACGTCTGCCACACCAACGGTAAACAAGAACCCTTCGTCTGACAGCCGTGTGTCGGTCAAGGATACGTCTGTAAACTCCAGTTCACCGACGTTTTTCACCTGCCATTGCAGATAAGCCTTGGCACCAAACACCGCGTGCATCTTTTCGGCGGTATCAAGGATCGACCCGCCAACCGAAATAGACACCGTTAGGATGGTCGAGATCCCCGTATTCTTGAACATGTTGCCATTCACGCTGCTAACGCTCAACACAACGGCGTCCGTGCCGTCCTTGCCTTTGTTCTGCTTGGCCAGTTCTTGTGCTAGTGCACGGTATTGAGGGTCGATTTCGCTGGATTCAATTAGATAGTCGCCCAGCGTGGCTGTTCCCGTCTCGGTCGAATACGAGTACGTCAGCTCTAGTACACGTGCCGACAGGAAAAGTCCCTCTTTCTCATCACGTAGATGAACCGTATCGCCAACCTGAATATCATTAGGCAAGATAGCAATATCGACTGTGTAAGTAACAGCCGGATGGTTGCTTTTCTTCAATCCATCGAGCGCAGAGTTAAGCAGCGTGGCTTGTGTCTTCGCCTCATACGTCTTTATTCGGTTAATAAAGCCGCTGGTGAGAGCTGTTCTATCAACCAAGCGAGACCACGTTTGATTGGCTACTGGATCACGAAGTGACCCGTCAGCAAGTAGGACGTAACGTCCATCAGGGTCTGTCCAATTGTATCCTTTGAGGGTAATGGCTGAATCACTACCTTCTGGCGTTGCTCCAATAGCATATACGGACGTGTATAAATCGCTAACATCTGTATTCGTGACAATGCTATTGATCTGTGCATCAACAGTCAGTTCTTCTCTGCGGTCCCTGCCAAGCGATTTACGAATATCAATGTACTTTTTGATGACAGCAATACCGCTGACTTCAAAACGAAAATTGAGCTCAGCATAGAACTGTGTGGCAACTGACAGAATTCTGGCAAGTGCAGTCGTTTCCTCGGATTCCCAACTTAGCGTTCTGGCCAGATCAGGGATTTCATTCACGCCAATCTCAAAGCCGGAATCGGTAACAAATAAGTTGATATAGTCGGCAATTGTCATGGCCTTTGGCGCTGAGTAGGCATCAACCGTCTCGTTAATTAAATCCATGCTGGCATCTTCCGCCGTGATGGTGTCATAGCCGGACAGTGGGTCGTGTTCACACGTCAGAATGGTCAGCCATGCCGAATCTCCATTACGATCTTTGTAGAGAATATAATTGCCAGGGGCGGTCATTTCCTTCACATGCGCAGACTGATCTGGCCTGAAGTAAACGGTAGCACCATATGAGCGATAGCCACCAGCAACTGATTGATACTCGCCCTCTTGGCCACCATTATCTGAAAAATAGATGGAATCCGTTTGGCTGGTTGATGCAGTACCGATGAGGTCAAATGTCGGGTGCTTTGCAAAATAAAGAATCACAGGAACGCCTCCCTATATGTGGCAACTACCGTTGGTGTGGTTGCGAAATCAGAAGCAATGATCTTGATCTTCGTTTCCCCCGGATCAAGCTGAAACTTCTCCCAATCATTGTCGATGGCGTGAATGGTGCGATCTTCCACATCGTTGACAAAGACTTTGATCTGCGACGGATCGATTAGCAAGGTATCGCCGTCCGTGAATCGATTAGGCAAGTCTTTCCAGTAGTCAACATTAACCCACTGAAATTGACTATCGGACCAATTAATCGTCCACCCCGTCTTGTTGCTAAATCCTGCCATCCAAACCGTGAATGAATCAATCGGTGTATCTGCCACCCCGTCAATAGTGACTGGTGGGAACATGGTTTGCGCCGATGATATGATGCCGTTCGGAGACAGCTGCTTAATCTTGGTCAGTGTGAATGAAACTGTATTGCCCAATTTTGACTCAACAATTCCATACATACCATTGGTGAACAGCTTTCGGTTGAGGTCCTGACTAAATACATTCTGGCCATTGACCCACCCTTCAACGGTCAACGCGTCCGCAGCTTGGGTACTGTCACGCATCACAAAACAGACAGCTATGTCATCATTAGATTGCAAGTTAAATTCAACCCTGCCCAGTGCACCTACATTGGTGCTAACGTTAAAGCGATTTGACCAGATCAGGTTACCAGTATTCACGCCAGCCGCATTGGCTTTTATTGGGCCATGATAAGTGGGCCCCGCCCAGTGCATAGCTGGAGTACGATTCAAGACTGGTGTTGCTGCATCTGGAGCCTTAGCATAGTCCCAGCTACCCGCAATCGTGTTTGGCCCTGGATTAGAGCCATATGGATAGGTGGGATAATTGATTGTCCCGGTATTAACCGCTATGCCGCTCGGAGCTGATAGCAGATTGTAATGAAACACAGTTTCCGAATTTGGAGCTTGGACCCCATCGATTTCTCCAGGATTACCGAGCTGAATAACGCCACCATTAGATTCGTTTATCAGCGTCAGCACACCGTTGTCGCTGTGCATCGTCGCCTCAATGACTGGATATACTGGATAAGTGCCGTCGTTTTGGACGACCAATTCATCGCCCAGCGTGCCGTCAGTGGCGATGTTATCAGCCGTCTTCGTTGTCAGTGAATGTGCCACACCATCGGGGATGATGAACGTTACCTCACCATTACCATGTCGAAACTTCTCCGAGAGGCTGATCTGGCCGTCTGCGATTGCTAGATAATACTTGTCGGGTTCGTCACCGAAGATTAGCTGTTGCGGCTCATTTGAGGACAACAGCCCCGCAATCTCCCGGCGCTTGGCCACCATATCTCTCCGAACCAGGAAGGACACAGTCACCTTGCCTTCATCTGCAGAGGTGTATTGAAATCTCTTGCCCGATGATACGCCGAGCTTCTGGAGGATCGCCTTACGATTCTGGCCGATATTGCGCTCGACATTATTTGTCTCGAGATACTTACTCATATCTTGGCCGTTAAACCACCATTGAAAAGTCACCTATCTCACACCCTTTATGCGATTACTTGTACGCTGCATGCGGTCAATCTCAATCTTGACCGGCTCAGCTATCTCGCGAGACAATTCTCGCTTGTCGATGTTTGCACTGACGTGAACCTCGATGACTCGAGGCTGCATCTCGCCCACATTTGTCGTTGTACTGTAGTTGTTAATGACCTGGTCACTAGGAATTGCTGTATAGCGACTGCCGGCGAGCACCTCAGGCTGGACAGCACTTGATAGGCCCACGGTGGCAGTAACCATCGCAGCATCCGACAACTGGCCCGCCATCGAGCCAACCGTATTCTTGACTGCCACGAAGGACTTCTGCAGTCCGTTGTTCAAGCCTTCCATGATTGCGTGCCCAGCTGGTACAAGCAGACGGGCATCATATTGGATAGGCCCCTTATGCTTCTTAATCCAGTCAGCAATGCCGCCAACGAACTTCTTGCCTTTTTCCCACACGGCTTTCAAACCGCCAACGAAGCCATCCATGATAGCCCGGCCGGCCTTGCCTAGGTCAATGTGACCAAGTCCAGTAAAGATACTCTTAATGGCGCCGATGACACCAGAGATAGTCGCTTTTGCGGTTCGTACCGCGCCAACAATTCCAGACCAAGCAGCAGACAAAGCTGATTTCAGACCAGAGCCGGCCGAACCCAGCGACTTGAAGACACCGGATACAATGGACACGACTGCCTTTACACCAGCGCCAGCGGTTTGAACTGCTGATTTGATACCGTTCCATGCGTTTGAAACGGCGGCTTTCAAACTCTTTGTAACGCCTCCAAGGTTAGTGAACACGCCGGAGAGCTTGCCAACCCAGCCTGCGATTACTGTTATTGCAGGTGACAACGCGCGGAACCCTGCAGCCAGCAGATTAAGCAGCGACTGAATGAACCTCAGCACTCCAGCAAAGAAGTTGAATGCAGTCGAGATACCACTTAGAACACTCGAGAACACGCCGCCCAGATAAGCACCGAGCACCTGAAAGATTGGCACCAGTACCGAGGCGATTGTCGAGACCACCGGCTGCGCCGCATTCCATAAATTGCCGAACGCGGTGACCACGCCGTTGATAGCTGGGCCGGCCACCGTCATGAACGACTGGAAGCCCGCCTGTAATGCTGGGATAATCTGAGAGCCAAGCGCTTGAATGCCGCTGAAATCGAGTCCAGATAGGGTCGTCTTGATCGTGTTGGCGATGCCCTGAAACGGGGCAAACATTGCAGTGAAGTCGATGTTCGCGAATGACGCGAAGAACGGCTGCAGAGCGTTGTTTGCATTACCTAAGGCAGTTACAAGACCGTCAGTGATTGGAGCCCATATGCGTGCCCAATTGGCCGCATACGAGGAGAACTGCGAGCCAAGGGAAGATAGCGCCGTTTTGGCCCCGCTGAAGTCAAGATGCGAGGCAGTCTGCTGAATGGTCGACCAGGTGGACTGAAACGGCCGCAAAATGGAATCCCATGAAATGTTGTCAAACTGCGAGCTGATAATCGGCCCGAGATTAGCCTTGCTGGCCAAGTTACCGATTGACCCCAGCGCATTGCCAATGCCTGCCGTAATCTTTGGGACGGCGTTGGCCACGTCGGTAATACCTTGCGTAATGGGCGCCTTGAACTTGTTCAAAAATTCAGTGCCAGCGGTGACAAAGGCCGCCTGAAGGTTACCAATAGCCCCCTCAAAGGTCTGGGTGCTGGTTGCGGCATCTTTGGCGGCCTTGGTCATGCCCAGCTGTTCGATTGCCTTGTTGAACTCGCCGGCGCTGATCTGCCCCTTCTCCATCGCGTCACGGAAGTTCCCGGTGTAGGCACCGTTCTTCTTCATGGCCTCCTGCAGCTTGCCAGAGGCACCGGGAATGGCGTCAGTCAGCTGATTCCAGTTTTCAGTGGTCAGCTTGCCAGCCCCGGCTGTTTGCGTCAGGACCATGGCCACAGACTTGAAGGTGTCAGCGTTCCCGCCGGCGACTGCGTTCAGGTTACCGGCGGCCTGGGTCAGGCCGGTGTAGTTCTTGATCTCGTTGGCCGCCAGCTGAGCGGTGGTGTTGAGCACGGTGTTGAGATCATAGACGGTCTTATCGGCGTACACCTTTGCGGACTTGGTTGCCTCTGCGGTTTGCTTCTTCGTGAAGCCGGCGAAGTCCATCGTTGATTTAAATTTGTCGATGGCATCGCTTGCGTCAATAATCTGGCTGCCTAGATCTCCTAGGCCCCCGACTAGTGATTCAATTCCTTTCTGTGCCAGCCCCATGACAGCGCCCAGCGAAAGCTTATCTTTGAGCCCGCCGAAGACCTTCCCTGCGCTTTCACCAGGCGCAATCAGGCCCTTCATCGCGCTCTTGAGCTTGTCCATCGTGCCGACCGCTTCGTTGCCGCCATCGGCTCTAATGTCAATTACAACCGTGCCGTCAGCTGCCATAGCTGTCACCTCCTTCTTCTTCGTTTTCGTCATCAGGCAACGCTAGTGCGCGCTGCTGCCTTCTGACGGCGTCTCTCTGTTTCTTATCTTTGATGTCGCCAAGTCTGGTTGACCGGATATGCCTGATCCGCACGAACGCCGTGTCGTCCGGCAGCGCATCGAATAGCGCCACAAAGCTCAGCCAGTGAAGCTGTCCCTGCTCTTTGACCAGGTCGATGCCATACGTCTGGCGGAATGCCGCATAGATGTAAGATGCGTCGAAGTCAAAGTCATAGTCGGCCTTGATGTGTTCGCCATCGCCTTTTGGCTCGATGGGGTCGCCGTTGATGTCGTATCGCATTGGTCTCTGCTTAGCTGTGGTGATCAGGTCGATGATGGCGTTGTGCACGTCTACCCAATCGGCCACCGGCGGCATGTCCTGCTTGATGACCAACTGCAGGAAAGTCTCGCAGCGGTCAATCATGGTCATGCCTTCATCACCACGCGCTTCGAGCGCATAGAGCACATTGTCAAAACTAAGGTCTAGCCGGTAAGTGTGATGGTTGACAGTCACCTCGTTTGGCCATGGATCATATAGATTCATGCCTCATCACCGCCTTAGTGCCGTTTGCGGTTCTTGAGGTAGTGGGCTTTGCGGTTATCAGACTTGCGCTGAATGTTGGCGAGTTTGGCTTCAATCTTGCTCGACACGATTTGGTCAATGCGTTGGTAGAGAATAAGCAGATTGATAAAGCTATTGCCGCCGCTTGCTTTTGCGAGCTTGTCATAAGTGCCTGCACCAAAATCGGTATCGAAGGCAAGCTGCAACGTCTTGCTAAATGCTTCGAGCGCGCGTTTGATATTGTCATCAGTCAGCTCGCTACCGACAACATCGCTGTATTCATCTTCCAGTTGCGCAATCTTCTTTTTTCGCAGATCAGCCTTGGCTTTTTCGGCAATCAATGCCTCATCTGAGAAGTCAACTCCGAGAACGACCTCGGTGGTCTTGCCATCATTCTTGTTTTCGATTTCAATGGCGAATTTAACCACTGAAGACTCAAGAACTATTTTTTCCATGAATGCCTCCTAAAAAAGGCGGAGGAAGCAAGCTACTGCCGCTCCCTCCGCCATTCAGCTACTAGTGATTCGCCGCCCGGTTGCCCGTACTGTGACTTTATTAGGCGACGATTTGCTCAATTAGCCTTCTGCTGCAGCCGTTACTTCAACCGTTGACTTCGCAGTCTTACCGCCGTCTTTGGTGGTAACAGTGATGTCAGCACTGCCGGCGGCCACGCCCGTTACCAGGCCATGATCGTCTACTTTTGCAATACCATCATCGCTGGACGCGAATGTCGTCCCGGTTTCAGTCGCATCATCAGGTGCAACTGTAGCGGTCAGCTGAACGGTCTTACCGACTTCAACGCTTGCCGAGGTCGGTGCCAAAGCCACCCCTGACACCGCTACGATTTTGGGACAGCAGGTGTCACTTTCGGAGCTTGAACGAAGTCAAGATGGCCCTCGAAGTCTTCGTAGTCCGTAGCGTCACCGCCACCTGCCTTGATTTCCATGGCCTTCGCAACACCAATAACGGTGTCACCATTGGTCTCCACAATCTTGTGCCAAATCTTTCGCTCGTCGTCGTTAGTCTTGCGACGAAGCCCGGCCAGCAATTCTTGAGCGGGGTCTTCTGGATCGTAGAAGCCCGAGAAGTTCCAGACCTCAGACCGACCATTAAGCACGGTTTCGGTATTGCCGTCGCCGTCATAGAATCCCTGATCGTCTGTGTCCTCTTTGGTGTCATCCTCAATGGTCTGGATGAAGTGCGCCAAAGGCAGCCAGCCATCCTCAGCTGGTTGTGCATCATCGCTCGTGTATGGGGCGATGTAGTGCAGGCGTTTTGCGTTCTTTTTACGCATAATGTTCCTCCTCACTTAAATGTTGTCAGGTTCGCGGTAAAGTCCACGACCCAATAGAAAAAGCCCGGCTCCTCAGCTTGAGAGAACGCAGGCTTACTTGTGATGCTGATGCCGCCGAATTGGTAGCTACCATCCTGGCTGTCTAGGTCAGACAAGGTCTCAAGGTAGTTCTGAACCTGCCAGAGTTGGTCATTAGCCGCCTCTTGGTCTTGAGAGTGAATGACGTACTCATAGGCGAGTGCGACATCCTTCTCCCCGTCCATATACTCCCTTGTGACCTGCCCGCCTGGCATCGCATAGAATGACGCCGACTCGGCTGTGCCTGGCAACCCGATACTTGTCGGGAGCGGCATCTTCTGGCTGTTGATGGCCTCCTTGAGACGGTCGTTGAAATCCATTAGAGCTGTGCCCCCTTCACGAATGCGTGCTGCCATTTGCTCATGTACAAGCTCTTGGCTCGTTCATCCCACTTCGGACCGGTGCCTGGTGTGGTGTAGTGCCAACCAACGCCGCCGACCCATTGACGATGAGCGTATGGCTCAACGTAACGGATGTTAGACCCATCACTGGCCACGACAGAGCTTTCTCGCAGGTGATTGTTACGTTTCGGAACGAACTGGTTCATGTCCGCAGCCGCTTGGTTGGCCATAACGACCATGCCACGCTGAAAGCCTTGACGGCTGAGTTTACGCTTTAGGCCGCGGTCATTGACCTGTACTGAAAAGCCCATCAAATCACCTTCAATTCGATGCTGAACGGGGTGCTGCTGTCAGGCTCCTCATGACTCGACCAGTCGACCACTTTGTACGGGTGACCATTGAACGTGAGCCGTGCTTGCAGCCAACTGTCGTCGATGGCGTCCGGATATCCGGCAGTGTATGCAGCAAATAAAAAGACCGTAGCATTCGCCACGATCGTTCGATTTGCGCCCACGCCAGAGAAGTCCTTGGTAAGGTCAACGCGCACAGGTGCCAGCGTGATTGCCTTGTCGTAGGTCGGCTTGTTGTAGTCGCCTTCACCGAGGAACCGCTCGACCGTCACTGTGTCATTGAGCCACGCACGGTCCGGTTGGATTGCGCTCATAGGTGCATCACTCCCCTGTAAAGCAGACCGGTTCCAGACAGCGACCGCAACGCATCGTCGCAGACAATTGTGCCAGACACATTAGCAGCCGCATCACCGAGCGTCTTGGAGACTGTAGTGGCACCAATGGACTGGCTAACCGTCTGGGCCTGTGCCGCCTTGTACTGGGCGCTCGACTTTATACCAGTGTCGGCCATGTACTTAATCTGCAGCATGACAGCTCGCTTGAACCGCGTTACACGCAAATCAAACGGATCATCATCAATGGTGTGTGTCTGATAGTAGTTGTTGGTGATTTCGTCCAAGTACATTCCGGCGAGCGCCGACAATCCGTCAAAGTCATCGGGTACCTCCGTGACGTGCATCGCCTGAATGTAGTCTTCCGCTCCAACGTAGAGTGTATTGGTCATCTAATCACCGCCTAGGCAGCAGCAGCCACGGTCACCTTGACGGAAGCCGTGAAGCTGCCACTAGTGGCGGTAACATTGGCCGTTCCCGCAGCTACAGCCGTAATGGTGCCGTCAGCCGCTACCGTCGCAATGGCTTCGTTATCAGAAGCGTACGTGATGGCGCCGTTGATGGTAGCCGCATCACTTGCGTTAGCTGGTTCAGCCGCAGCGGTCACCTGCTTAGTGTCGCCGACCTTCATGCTGGCCGTCTGCTGGCTCATCTTGAGCCCCGTGGCCGGCGTCGGCACTACGCTTTTGGGACCGCACTCACGTAGATGGCCTTCTTGGCGTTGTCAAAGACGATGGCATCGTAGTAGTCGAGGCCCTTGATGGTGTCGCGGTAGCCAGAACGATCCTGTGCAGCCGGAACTGTGTCAACGGAGCCAAACTTAACGATAGGCGCTACAGCAGTCAGCGGTGTGATGATGAACTGAATCGTGTCATCAATGTCGATGCCCTGAATCCGGTTCTTGGCAACCTTGATGATTGGAACGCCGCCATCAATCTGGGCAACCGTGCGGTTGATGCCGTTGATGGACTGCTGGTTGACCGTGAAGGACTTGGTAACGCCAGTGGCGTTCTTGAGCAGGCGGTAGAAGGCAGCAGAAACAAACATCACATAACCGCCAGGCACTTCGTTGTCTGTCATGTACTCTTCGGCAGCGTCATACAGGTCCAGGACGTTGTCAGCTGTCGCAACAGTAGCGTCCTTCTTGCCGGCATTGTCGTACAGAGCCTGAATGGCAACCTGGTCACGATGAGGCACGGTGATCAGACGACGGTGCTCGGTGACAATGTTGTTGATGGTCAGTGCAGCACTCTCAGACTCATCGAGCTGGTCAACGTCATAGCCGAACCAGTCTTCGTGGGTCAGCTTAACGGTTTCCTTGTCGATGTTGATTTGGCTGCGGGTGTTGTCGCCGTTGCGCTTGTACTGTGCAGCGTCCATGAAGCCAGACATCTTGTTGACACGGACTTCATTCGCGCCAACAAAGTCCGCAGCAGTGATGGACTTAGCACCTTGAGACAGCACGTCCCATACTTGGGAGTCAGCTTTGAACCCCTTGTCAATCGTGGCAAGGTCTTTACTATCTAGAACTAATGGCATAGTGTATGCCCTCCTTTATTATTTGTCGGAGAGACGAGCGGCAATCTTATCGACGATTGTCGTGTCTCCGGTTGGGTTTGGATCGGGATTACCCGGAGTCGTAATCTTTGGCGTGTTTGGCTTGGTCGGCTCTGTTGGCGCAGCAGCCTTGAACAGCATCTTGCTGTCGTCAGCTGACTGCAGTGTCTTCAACTGTTCGTCGAGGCCGTTGAGCTTGCCCTTGTCGTCAAGCTTCAACGAATCCTTATCGAGCAAGGCTTCAACCGCCTTTACGTTCAGCGCTCCCGCCTGAGTCAGTGCGAGCTTGGTTGCACTGTCTAGGCGTACCTGGTTCAGCTGTTCCGCAGCCTTCTTTTGAGCTTCAGCATTCTCCTGCTTGGCTTTCTCAAGCTCGGCCTGGAGGTCCTTGTCGCTCTTGTGATTCTTCTGGAGCGTGTCCAGTTGACCACTGACCGTAGTGAGCTGTTCCTTGGCACTGTCACGCTCAGACGTCAGTGTGTTGACCTGCTCTTTGAGCGGGTTCACAACTTTGCCATGCGCAGCCATAACACCTTTGATTTGTTCCTCGGTTAATCCCAGTGACTTCAATTCTTCTGTGTTCATACCGTTCTCCTAAGCCGTTGGTGAGCGGGTCGGCTCCCGCATGGATTTAGGCATAATAAATGAGCAGTTTATCGACTTGCTCAGGTCGAGGTTTCAGTTAGTAAATACTTGTTCTCGTTCATAATCGCGGTGCAGGAAGTCGTGGTCTTTGACCAGCTTCCGCATAGCCGCTTGATTCTTGCGTATCAGCAGTTGATTGCTCTGAGCGCCCTCGTCATCACCCATTTGCTGAGCCACGGCCAGGCGGTTCTTGTAGCCTCGAATGCGGCGCTCAAGTTCGCGTTGTTTCTGGACAACATCGCCCTTGGCCACTGCTTCTTTGGGGTCATACTGCGGCTGGTTGTTGGTATTCACACCTGGCACATACAGCCACTTCATATGGTGGCAGTTGATACCAAAGGTACCGCCTGGTTCACCGTAGCCGTGATTGTACAGACTCTCGAAAAACTCGCCGGACTCTGGAGCAGTGAAGCTTTGGCGGCGAGTGGTGACCAGGTGGCCTTGAATCGGTGCACATGCCGGTCGACTGGCTTCGTGACTACTCATGACAAAGGTATCAATGCCATTGTCACTGGCAGCCTGGTCACGGACGGCCTGAAATGCCCGGTTGGTGGTCGTATTGATCACCATGCGGGCATATGTTTCAAGGCTCCAGGCATGGCCACCTTTGTCGATGAGGTTGAGGTTGATACCCTTATCCCGCCATTTGTAGATGGTGTCCTTGAGCGCCTTGTCAGGTGTCTTGAGCCCGGCTAGTACATCAGCAGTCGTTTCTTTGACGATCTGCTGATAGGTGCGCATGGCCGGACTCTCGTTATAGTTTGTCGTCAGCAGCGTTTGATTCACGTTGTTGTCGAGCTGCTGAAAGGTTTGAGCCAAGTAACCATCGAGCACCTGATGAGTCATGTTGATTTGCTCGGGTTTTGCTCGCTTCTTGGTCGCCTTAGATGCTCGGCCATACTCCTGGTCAACCACCTGATAGCCAGCAGTCTGAAATAGATCTATTAGTTGCTGCCGCGCAATGCCGGTTGCCTTGGCCACATCATCAATCACTGAATCATTGACCAGGTGCAAGTCGTTCATGACTTCCATCTGCCACTGCAGCACAGTGGTCTGGTCATAGTCTTCTATACCGTGCGTCTTGAGCCGCTTCACAAAATCGGCAAAAATCTGGCTTTCCAGGTGCTGATACACGTCGATGATTGAGGCGGTCTTGGTATCGAGTTGATGCTGCGTAACCTTTGGCATTAAGCATCACCGCCGCCTGCCTCGTCTCCTGAATCATCCGTGTCAGACTGGTCGCCATTGCCGCCAAACAGCGCATCCTGCGGGTTTACCGCCTGGTTGGCAGTAGTTCCGGCAATCTCATCCGCAAGCCGCTTAGCGTCCGTTTCCGTGACTCCTTGGACGTGCATGATGGCCTGCCAGTCCGTGCAGAGACCAGCAGCCTGCAGCTTGATCCAATAGTCGGCAGTCGCGGACTTGTCCGTAAAGATACCATCGTCAAAGTCGACGCTGACCTGGTCACGAGTTGGAATTGGACCAGTGTATAGCGTCTTGCCATTAATCATGGTGGCTTGAGCCAGTTCGCAAATGGACACGACCAAGTCCTTGACCGCTTGCTCGACCATTGACAGGTGCGAGTTGCGGGTCTGATAGGTCATGCTGTTCTCACTGACAACTTCGGTCGCGGTCTTGAGACCTGTGCTGTCGAAGCTAAAGGTGCCAGCCGATAGTCCAACCTGCATCTCCAGCGTCTTGAGGAAGTTCTGCATCGCGGCAATGTACTCGGTTGTGCGGATAGGTGTCGATAGGTCGGTGACTTTGTCATTATCCATGCTACCAGCGACTGGGAAGAAGACGTTCTGATCAGGGTCGAAGTACTGCCGTGGCTGAAGCTGTCCATTCTCTGGTGCTGCCAGCTGAATCATCGACTCAGGCACAGCAACACGGCGCTGCCCCATCTTAATCTCCCAATGGAACTGATCATAAGTGTCGTTGATTTGAGCCAACGTACTAAGTGCGTTATCGCAGATGCCCACACCAAGCGGTGAGGTCAGACTCTTGTTGTTGAATCCAGCCGGCTTGAGATAGACGAACAGCGGGCGGCTGAAGCTTTGGAGTGTTGTGGTCGGTTGCAGGTCAGGATAGAGCGTGTTGAGCGGCACCTGAATGCCAACGATGTTCTTCTCCTCAGACCGGTACAGCTCATTGGTAATCGTGTAACCGCCAGGCGTCCACTCGTGAAACTCAAGCAGCGTGTAATACACCGTCTTGCCGCTCTCAGTGCGCCTGGTTGGCGTCGCAATCGCGGCACTAGAAACATCGGACGTGTTTGAGCGCAGCGGGAAGAAGTTAGGCGCCTGAATCCAGGCCAGCTTAATCTCACCAGTGGCATCGTCAACATATGGTCGGATAGCCAGGCCACCCATCGCTAGGCCAGACTCCAGGTAACGCTCAAAGTTCTTGTTGAAGTCGTTAGCATCAAGGACGCTTTGGACAAACGTGTTAGCAACATCCGGCTCCTGATAGTCGATGCTATCTCCATTCTCATCTGTCTTCGGTGGGCGCGTCTCAACGCTAATCTTCGACTGTTCGTTGAATAGCAGCGAGGCCATGCGACGAGCAATCACCTGCATCATGTTGAGCGTGACATAAGGCCGTTCTTTTGTGTCTCCATATGTGTTGCGATACTTAAGCGCTTTGAAGTCGCCTTTGAAGTAATGCATGTCGCGATCAATCCGGTTATATTCTGCCGGGTCAACGTTGATTTTTGGATGATCAGTAATCGAGTTAAGCGATTGTACAACTCCCATGGCCGCGCCCCCTTTCCGGAACAGATTCTTGATTGTGTCGATGAGACCCATGTGCTCACCTCCTTAGCGTTTGAGCCCGAGTAGGCGGGCATTATCCATAACGAGATACTTAAAGGCATCGACCGTGTGATCATCTTCCTTGATGACTTTGGGGTCATCGCTCTGCATCGTCTTCTCGTCCCACTGGTACTTCCGATGCTGGTCAATGAATATCTTGTTGCCTGGCGTATCCAAGTAAAAGACCCGCCCTTGTGCGAGCAGGTCTTGAACGTAGTCGATCATGTCGGCTTCTTTGCGTTTGACCACCGGATGCCAGGCTATTTGATAGCGGTGATAGTACTCGTTGCGAATCGCACCCTCGGCAGAATCAATCGTGCGGTTCTTGAGCGCGGCTTCTCTGTATTGATTGAGCATCTTAGCGATGAAGTCGTGCATCTCAACCACGAGCTCGCTAGGCGCCTTCTTGACGCTCTGGTGAGCCGGTGAGTAGTAATAGGTGTCCTCTACGATAACTTTGCCTTGGGCCGTCAAGCCGACCATTGGGATAGTCGTAGCAGATTCCATGTGCCCAGTATCGGCAGCAGCCAGCTCATAGATGATTGGGTCATCAGCAGGCACCGCGTCCAGCTTGTGGAACAAGTCCATATTGTAGACGTTTGTGCCCAGCCCAACGACCTCGCCGAGATACAGCCAGCGGTAATAGTCGTAATCGTTGGCCTTGTATTTCTCAATGAGCTTCAACTGCTGTTCAGTGGTGAATCCAAGCTTGTCGTCTAGGTACGTGCTGCTATCGACGAAGTAGTCGGGGTCGCCTTTGAAACTGTCGACCCACTCATTTATCCAGTCATACGGATTCTTGGGCGGGTTGTAAGTGTAGAAGACCGGCACCTTTGAGACCCATGGAGACTTCTGACGAATGAACGTCGGGTTGCTCTGGTCGAAGACGTCCTGCCTCTTGAAGTTAGCAGCTTCTTCATACCACAACGCGATCACATCGCCAACCGTGTTGGACTTGAGTTTCTCGGGCTTATCGGCGCCGTAGAAATAGAAAGCCGAGCCGGTGCGCTTATGGGTTATCTTCATCGGTGAAACTGAGAAGACAAACTCGCTAGTCATGTCAAGCTTATCCAGTGCCCAGGTGATTTGGCTGTACACCGAATCACGCAGGTTGTTGGCATTCTCGCGGACGATGATGATGTTGGCCTTGTGGCCCTGCTGCGTCTCGCGCTTCATCATCGTAGTTAGCTTGATGCTGACGGTTGACGACTTAAAGCTGCCGCGGCCACCGTTCAGGATGAAATATGTTGCCTTACTGCGCCAAAAGTCATAGAAGTGTGGCTGAATTAGCCGGGTGAGCTTAATCTTTGGCCGCTGCTTAGTCGTCGGGGATATCATCAATGATCACCGTCCCCTCTTGACCGTTGGCACTGGTCAGGATATCAGCTTTAGCCTGAGCAATATCAGCCTCGGCTTGCAGCTTCTTGAGCTGTGCTTGAAGCACCGCATCGTCGGCGGGATAACGCTTAAGCAGCTCTTTACCTGCCGTGATTTTGGTCTTGATATCGGCCTCTCGCTCAACGGTATCAGCACCACCCATACCACCGACGACAATGGTCTCTTTGGCCTCGCCACGAATCACCGATGTCAGGAACTGCAACACTTCATCGGCCTTGGCTATCTTGCTCGACTCAAGTTTTTTCATCTGCTCGTCGATGGCGGTTTTGATACCAACATTTACCAACATTTTGGATGACTGGGCCATTGCATAATTCTTGCTGTAACCTGCACCCAGGGCCGCCTTGGTGGCATTTCCGGTCTTCACGTATTCATCGACGAACTTCCGCTGTTTTGGTGTCAACTTTCGCATTACATACCACCACACCTCCCTGAGGGTATTAAAAAAGACGCCGAAGCGTCATTGCTGTATCTATGACTTAGTTATCTCTCTGTTGCGGTCTTGAGCGCCGCTCATGAACCAGTCATATCCCAAATCCTTTATTTCGGTATAACGAAGTTGCCCAGAACGATCTTGAGCAATCGCTATATATTGAAGCTCAGATTTGTTTAAAGAATCGTCAAAATTCACCACACGGTTAACACTCTCGGCAAAGTTAGATCCGTCCACAAATCCAAAGTATGTTTGCCCTGGAATCAACGTTGCGTCTTCATCGCTTCGGTACAGGTTCGGCTCAGATCCAACAACTGGAATTGAATCTGGTAATATGTGCCTTCGTCTGTTGCTAGTCTTAACGCAGATTGCAAGCAAAGAGATCTGCACTTTTTGGTATCTAGAAGTATTTTTGACATTAATCCAAAAGCCGCGACCCTTGCCAGTACTTCTATTTATACCCGCGCCCGGTATAAAAGTAACTTTAAACTTTATTGTTTGGTGTCGCCTGTCAGATAAAAGCGTGTAAACCAACGCAAGCCCAGTTATCACTCCAGACACCAGCTCGGTCCATGATCCAAGTTGCAAAGCATTCACCTCCATGGGCAATGATACGCGGTATGGAGATTATTGCCAGATACAGTATGGCTACTGTGGCATTTGTGGATAACTAAAAGACCCGTCTCGTCGACAGGCCAGTATGATGTTCGATCAGAAGAAGAAACGAGGTGGTTTCACCTCTTTCCTTTTGTCCGGCTCAGGGCCGGTATGACCGCCTAGCTTTTGAAGGCTAGACGGCTACTTTGGAGGTTGGTAAAAGTGAAAGAACATCCTAAAGGAGCTTACCGGGTAGGGGTCCGGTAAAACAGCCGGTGGGACTCGAACCCACACCTTTATGCTCCGCCTGTTGAGCTTCAGCTGCCTTCATACATTTACTGCACACTATCATGATACTTACGGAACCATCGCCCCAGCGTCGCCCTTGCATCGTTGTTGCGTCGCTCTTGCAACGTTTTTTAGCCATTGTTTACTGTTCTATATGCCAACAGTTCACTTGGCTCTGGTGGCCACACCTCAGCAAAAGCCACCAGTGCTTCCTCTTTGGCATGATAGTAGGCCGTGTTGCTCATGCTGAGTCTGATCATGATGTTCTCTGCCGTCACCGGTCGGTCAATGTATAGGCAGCGCAGAATCACTCTCGATTCCTCGCTCTCGATGCATTCAATCGCCCGACGCACGCGTTGAACAAACTCCTGATCAGAAAGCTCGGCAATTAATTTCGTTTCTGTTCCGTTTTCAACCGAATCATTGCGGGGCATGCCGTCCATGAGCGGTGACTTCAGCCCCATTACTTCTGCCCGTTTTGATTTCGCTTCGCGGTGCCTGAAGTCACTCAGCAACCGCTCTGCATTCTTGGCGGTTTCTTCGTGATCCAGCCGTCGAAAGTATGTCTGTACCAGACGCCCCATCGTTCCGCACTCCCTTTGTGGTAGAATTGAATTGACGAGATCCAATCAGCGTGCCGGTGGTGCGCTATTTTTTTATTTCGTTTCGTGGCAGTACGGGCACTCCCGGTCGCCGTCTGAGGCTGCGGCGTAACGTTTCTGCATGTCTTCGCGGTACTTGTCTCCATAGGCGGTATATCCGGTCACCAGTGTCATGCCAATAGCCTTCTCTACCGCGGCGTTGAATACGTCTTGCTTGGTTTCAGTCATTCCGCCACCTCCCACTCTCCAAGCGACCAAGCCATGGTAAATGTATCTTGGTGATCTAGCATCCATTCCTCCGGCTCACGAAGGTTCGGAACCTCTTTCCAGTCATCATCAACGTCTTCGTACAGGTTCCGCCAGATTTCGCCGATGGTCTCGTCGTTCTGCTGGAACCACTCAATCACATACGCCACCGCCTGCGGAATGACCGGCAACTCAGCGTACGTCTTCTTGAAGATGTCGTCTGCAATCGGCCAGTGCTCACCGTTGACGCCGGTGGCAATCCAGTCACCGGGTTGCACCGTCAGTTGGCCCTCTAGCGTGTTGATTGCCCACCACATTGAGCTTTGTGGATGTTTCCAATTTGAGCCAAGCCCATATTTATCTGCCATTACATTAGTACCGTCAAACTGCTCTGCGGTCACAAGGCCGCGCTTGTAGTACTTGTGTACTGTCATTCTTCTACCTCCCACTCGCCGCTCAGCGCGCTACCGCCAGCGTCCAGATAGGCTCGATAGCGTTTGCCTGGCACGATGGTATCAACGGCCCCATACGACTCTCCCAGCGGTTCGTCCTGCATCGCGTCATCGGCCAGTCCAGCGATTAGCTCACGGCCAGTCATGAGCTGGTACTGATTGCCGTCCGGGTCGGTGTGAATGGCGGCGTCCGCAAGGGCAACACTGTGTTCTGCACGCCAAGCTGTCCCCAGCCGGTCCGCCCAGTACATCAGCTCGTTGCCAGCCTGAATCTGGCGCTTGAAGCCAAAGCTCTCGCCGCTCTTGAGCAGTTGCTCGACTTCATGCTGCATGCTCTCGATAACGTCCAGCACCGTTTCAGTCTTCGTCATGCTCGGCCACCTCCATTGCTCGGTCCAGTATCTTCACAAGCCGCTTGTCGTTCAGCTCAACTTTTGCTCCATCAAGATATGCTGCGATTAAGCCTGCCCGTTTTGCCGACCTTGCAAGCGCTACTGGCTTGCCATTGTATGTCACAAGGCGATTAACCGGCGCGTTGTATTTCTTCACCGCAAAAATGGCAATATCAGGTTTCGTCATGCTCTGTCACCTCCTCGTCTAAGTTGCTTGCTGCGCTCAGCCCGTGTGCATTCTCATGCGCCTGAACGATGTTCCACAAGATTTCTGACGCGGGGCGCTTGCGGTGTGGCGCATATCCCGGCCCAGCAAACAGGTGACGCTGGTACAGCCGCTTGCCGGAACTGTCAGGAGTTAGTATGCCAGTTATGTTTTTTGGCTTTGAAATCCCTGGCTTACCAATGCTTTGTAGCAATACCAGCGCGAACTCTTGCGTGCACACCAGCCAGTTTTCATCACCGTAGAAGGTCAGTCCGTGACCGCTGAGAAAGTCGCTCATGCTAGACTTGACCTCGTAGAAGACAAACTTGCCCAGATCTACCGAGGTTGGCTCGGTGATGTACTCCGGTGTGTAGGGCTTAAAACTCACAAAGTCCACTCGCCGCTCGGCCGGAGTGTTTTTGTCGAAGTTGACCTCTGGTGCCCAGTAGGAGGACTGCGCCCGCATCCGTTTGACGACTAGGTTGCTTAAATATTCCGTGGTGCTCTGCCTGTCACTCATCGCGCACCTCTTCCTCCAATTTCACGATTTCACCGGTTTCCTCAACGCGCCAGATACCTAGCAACCATGCACGAGCAAATGTGTTCTGATTGTTAGCAATCCAGTGATACTTCGTCTGGTTTAGGGCATCGAGCGGCGTATCAATGTGACTGACGGCATCTCTAAGGAAACCGAATAACGTGAACATCAGTTTGTATCTCTTTAGATACTCTCCCACCGATTTCGGAATCACCGGCAGATCATCTGGCAAGGCGGAGGAATAACGTAACCGATACTCTGCTGGGTGGCCATTATCGCCCTGACCTCCGCCAGAAATCGCGTCACCATATGCGTCTAGCAAATCCTCGAACACGTCCCGCTTCGTCTCATTGCTCATCGTCATTCACCTCCGTTGGTTCGATGACTCGCAAGTAGAAACCGCCGCCATAATAGCCGTTGCCATACCCGTCATCACCCTCGCCGACATCAAAGCGCTCATCGGCGTAGTAGATGAACAAACGGAATGTACAATCTTCGTCATCAAAATCGTCACGATTATCGTCATACACCGCTTCAACATTGGTAATTGCGTTGTCGTGGTCTGCCAAGCGCTCCAGGTCGGGCAGGCTACTCCAGCCATTACCGCAACCGCCACAGCCCTCATTCGTGTAGGTCAACAGTTGGGTGCCGTCATCGCACGTCAGCAAATACCCGCCGGTCTCCATATACGTGTCCGCTGGCGAAACTGCATCTTCAACCTTCACGATACGTCGTCCAATTAACCAATCGAAACCGTCCCCGTCGAACTTTTGCTCATTGCTCATCATCAGTCACCTCCATAGGTGTGATCGCCTTAACCCAGTCAGGCGTCGCGTCGATGTCCGACTGGGTGACGGTGTATCCGTGTTTGACGGCATCGTCAGTGTCTAAAGCAATTGCGTCAGGCCGCCAGTTTCCAGTTCCTTTGACTGCGTAATATTGAGCGTTTCCGTGCATCCGATAGTTGTGGTAGTAAGTGCCGGGCATTGGCAGCACGTACCGCTTAGGTTTCTCGACCGTCCAGCCGATCACGTAGGCGCGCATGAGGCGGTCTTCGAGTAATACCTCTTGGTCGGAATCTTTCGCGGCATTGTACGCATACTTACTAATGACTGCTGCGGGGCGCCATACGGTTGTGTCCTTAGCCTTTTTCAGCATCTTCGCTTCTTCTTCGCTCACCACGACCTTCGCCGGGGCCTCGACTAGCTCGACCACGTGAGCATCGTGTATTTGGACTTGGCGCTTGGCTTCGTTTTTCGAAAACGTGTCTGGGAAGTCGCACCAGAAGTCGTCCATTCCGTCAACGGCCAACCAACTGCCAACGTCATTCTTCACTGCGTACATACTCATTTTCTCGCCTCATTCATATCGTCCACCACGATCGACCCCCACAGTGCTAAGACTGCCGCCAGCCATACCAGTGCACGGATTACTCCTTTGTTCATTCCATGCCGCCCTCTTTTAGTAGTTGCCACGGCTCTACGTGGAACACGCGAGCGTAGTCTTCAATGATTCCGACACTCACGTTTTTGCCGTCTAGGATACGTTCAAGCGTACTCTCACTCAGTCCGTGTCGCTGGCAGAACGTAGTCTTGCTTAGCCCCTGTCGGCCTAGTAGTGTCATGACGTTATAACTTACCGTTTGCATCGTCTTAATCATTCGGGGCCTCCTATCAGAACGGCAGGTCATCATCTGAGATGTCTAGCTGCTTGCCATTGCTTGCGAACGGGTCATTTACCACCTGTGGTGCCGTTTGCGCCGGTTTAGGCTGGCTCTGGTATGTTGCCCCACCAGCCAGCTGAGGCGCCGCCTGTGGCTGCTGTGGGGCCGGTGCGGCCTGCTGTGATCTCTTCGGCTCCAGAAGCGCGAAGTTCTCGACCACTACCTCCGTCACAAATACCGTTTTTCCTTGCTGGTTTTCGTAGTTGCGCGTTTGAATGCGTCCCTCCACCCCAATCAGCGACCCCTTCTTGGTGAATTTCGCGAGGTTCTCTGCGCTCTTGCGCCAGATCACACAGTTGATGAAGTCTGCTGTTGGCTCGCCGTCCCGCTTGTACTGCCGGTCAACTGCCAGCGTGAACGTGCCGACTGCCGTGCCGCTTTGCGTATATCGCAGGTCAATGTCCCGGGTCAAACGCCCGGTCAAGCTCACGTTATTGATCATGCTTAGTCCTCCTAAAATGGCAGTGCCATGTATGCCCCGACCGTGTTCTGTTCCTCTGCGGATAACAGCGTGAATGCCGTCATCACATCTGATGGCACCCGTGCGTCACCGACCCACAGCCGCCCATAGATCTCGAATATCGACATTTCTGGGTTGCTGTCGTGCTGGCTCGCCAAGTACCGTGCCAATCGCTTTTGGTTGTCGTTCAATACGTCACTAATCAATCTCATATACCTCCACTCGTGGGTTGACCTTGTCGATGAAGAACCTGTCCCGCAATTCTACGATGTTGTCCCAGTTGTCGTTGGTCAGAAACCCGGCCGCCATCATTCCATCAAACACAAACTTGTGCTGAAACGCGATATTGTCAGGGTCTGTTCTGCGGTCATACCAGAACCAGTCGAACCGTAGCGGTTTGCCCCAGTCGAACCGGACTCCCTTTCGCATCGCCAGCAAGGTGTATTCCGTTGCGATTGTCGTAGTCCGCTTCTTTTCAGCGGCACCTCCAAAACGATTTCCACGCTCGATTTCGATGTATTGATTCAGCGTGAGAAGCGGCATCGGAATCATGACCATCTTCTCCGCCATCAGTCTGCCCAGCCTTCAAACGCTGCCCAAGTGAGCGACAGCGCCGAGAAGCACAGCGCGCCCATCGCGACGAACATTGACCCATAGAAAAAGCTGTATAGGCCGATGATCACGAACACCCATCCGATCACCAACAGCGCCCAAAACGTCCAAGGTTTCTTAGCCAACAGCGACACCTTCTACCCGTGGCGCAGGAATGAAGCTGCCGTCTTTCAGCCGTACCCACTTGCCGGTGTCGATCGTGCCGTTTTCGTTGACGATGTGACCGCGCTGACCGGGCCGCATGAGCCCTCTGTCTTCGGCCCCGTGCAGCGTATCAACGTACTCTGTGATTCCGTTCGGGTGCGTCCACCTCACGGAAAGCCGCGGCTGCGGTGTGAGGTCAAACTGCTGAGCTATCGTATGCAGCGTGTATAGATTGATTTTGGCAAGTTTCGCGGCATCGGCCTGTAGATAGCCCAGGTCGAGAAAGTGCCGCACACGGTTGGCTCGTTGTTGCTGAAGCTCTTTCGACGCCTGATACCGTACGTGGCCTTTTCTGCCGTTGAACGAACTCTCGTGTGCGACTCCCTTGGTGTAGGCGCTTGCCTGTGCAATGTTTTTAAAGCTCACGTTGATGCGGTTGTTGACGATGGTCTTCTGCCGGGCTGATAGCCCTTTGCAATCAGTCACGTCAATCACTGCCGAGTGCTCGTATACCCGGAAGACGCGGCCCGTGAGGTGACGCCAAGGCATCCGACCCGTTAGATCATTCGGGCCATACTCCTTCACGGTCACCACCTGCCCCGGCTCCAATGTTTTGCTCGTCATACTAGTTCCCCCAGTTCTTTTCCACGCTTAGCACGCTCGTACGTGAGATCTCCGTAGTCGGTCACGTACAGCGTCTTGATAGCGTGCTTGTCCCACTCAACCAGGCCGTCACGCTGCATGCGCACTAGCGCCTCATGCAGCGATGACTTCGCCATGCTGAGCTGCCGGCTCATCTGCAGCGCCGTCGGCACTTCTCCTGTGGCATCAAGCGACAACTCAATCACGCTCAAGATCCTCATCGCCCGCTCGTCACGTTGTTTTGGTGTCAGCATTGTCTCTCCTCATTTCTTTCAGTTTCGCCAGCTTAGCCGCGATTTCCTCCGCCTTGGTCTGGTCTTCAGGCTGCTCGCTCGGATGGTAATCTTTATCTAGCCAGTCGGGCTTGGCCTCGACCCGTGCTGGTTTGACGTATGTCTTAGGCTGAGCCGCTTCTCTAGCCTCTGCATTTGCCTTGGCTGCCATCTGGTCGTACTTCTCCCTCAACTTCTTTGCTGACAGGATCACCCCAGACCAGAAGGCGTCCGCTTGCGACCAGTCAATCATGCGATTGATTTTCTCCCAGCTTCGCCCGTCCCGTTCGTGCATTAGGCGCAAATCATCGGCCCAGTGTTGCAAGTTCGGCGCTTTGGTCTCCGGGTTGTTGGTTTGGATCTTCGACCACAGACGAGAGGCCGATTTCATTTCGTCACTCTCTGGCGTGTAAGTCCGTTTTTCGGACTTCGCACGAGAGGGTTTAGTATCTAAAGTTTTAGTTGGTTTAAGTAAAGTACTTGGAGGCACTCCGTGAGGCACTACCTGGGGCACTCCGTGAGGCACTGTTGAGGCACTCCGTGAGGCACTCTGTGGGGCATTATCTTCGCCAGATTGTGCCCCAGAGTACAAACAGATAATTTTATAGCTAGGGTTGACGGTTGATCTCTTGCCCGGTTTATACTCGACCAAGCCACTTTGAACAAGCGCGTTCCGCGCGTCTTTCATGCCTCGGTCGGATAAACCAGTTAGACTAGCAAGCGCCTCATTTTTCATGGTGAACCAATCGTCTAGCTGGTAAGAATCGTTCGCGTAATCCAAAAGCTCGCGGTATAAGTTGTTCTGACCAGCAGAGATGTTCAGTTGAATCATTTTCAATGAGCGGTAAGCCCGTCGTTGCTTCCAATAGTCCATGCCGTCACCCCCTAACTCGCTTTATTTTGTTTGTTCATCGGCTGCCCCCTAGAATGGAAGCGGCGGCTCTGCCGGTTCCGGGGCGGCGCTGGTGTCTGGCGTTGGATCAGGCGCGACCGCTGACATGCGGTGGAAAGCGTCCGAAACTGCCTTGTATTGTGACTGGGTCATCTGCCCCCACTTGACCTGGCCTAGTCCCGAATCACGGACAACCGAGGTAAATACAGCGTTGCCGTCTAGGTTCCGTACCCGTGCAAATTCTTTCAACGAATCAAGTAACTTGTTTTTTTCGTCGGCCGTTGCCGGTGGATCGGCTGGTGCTTGCCGCTTGGCCTGTGGTGCTTGGCGAGGCGCTGGCCGTGGCGCCGCTTGCTGGCGGGTCTGTGGCCGTTGCTGGCGTTGCTCTGGCGCGCGGCTGGAAGCACTGTTCGCGTCGTCGTCGGCGTCCCCCACTAACCCGAAAGCGGTTTGTAGCGTATAGCGGCGGGCGTATGTTTCGGCGCTTCCTACGTCTTGCGCCGTGCCCTTGCCGGTTGGCATTGTCAGGGGCGAAAATTCGATAAACTCGCCCGAATCGTGGAAGATGATTGTTTGAACCGTGACGCCGTTGGGATCGTTACGGACATCTTGCGTCCAGGAGAGGCCGGTGTTAGCAGTGGCCGCGTCGATCGACTTAATGACCGCCGACAGGTCGGAGTACTTTCCTTTGGTGAATGGATTGAACGCATTTTTTTCTGGCTGTTTGACCTGCTCGCGAAACTTGCGAAGGTCTTTGATCAAGTCGATGACCTTTTCTGATCGTTCCATGTCTAGGCCCCCTTAATTGATTCGTATTGAATACCGTTAGACTTCATAAAATCGGCTAGGCTCCACATCTGTTTCTCTGTGCAAGTCACCCGGAAAGCCCGGGTGTATGTCTTTGGCGCGGCAGTGTTAAGCGTGGTTTGTTCAGAGCTGGTGATCACTTCGCCAGTTTCGCCGTCGATTGTCTTGCCGCCGATTTGTTCTTGCTTAGCCTTGGCAATGGCCTCGGCCGCTTCTTTTTCGTGCTGAGCGCGTTCCTCGGCCTGTTTGCGTTGCATCAGTGCGGCGTCCATTTGTACACGTAAGTCGGCGAACGTGGCGCCGGTTTCGATCTGTTGCAACCATGAGTACGGGTCTAGGCTGTTGGCCTTGGCGTATGCCTCTGTGGCCGCCTTATCGGCTTTCATGCGTTCCTGTTGCAGTTGCATACCCTTGAGGCGTTCACCAATGGCGCGGGTCAAGCCAACGGTCGGTTTACCGGCTTTCGTCCACATGGTCGCGTTCTCCCATGACGGATCAGGCTCAACGGCTTCTGGCTCAATGTTGTAAGCTGGCGCGATCTCTGCAATTTGAGCAATTAAATCGGCGTGCCGCTTTTCGCGTTCCGCCACTTCGAGAGACTTCACTGCCTTATCAATCGGCGCAATGGCCGCATCAATCTGGCCGGTCAAAGCCTTAACCTTGCCCTCAAACTCTTTGAGCGGCTGGTCATATTCGCGCTTTACTTCCTTGCGCTTATCGTCGATCGCCGTTTTAAGCTTGCGGAGATTTGCCCGTACATCTTTGGCGTCCGTTACCGTGTTGTCATTGACAATCATATTTTGATACTTGGCCGCGTATTCGCTGACCTTGGTTTTTAGCAGATCGTAATTCTCAATGCTGATAGAGCTTTTCTTGAAATTGACGGTATAAGTGAGGTCTTGCGGTGCTAACACTTCATTTTGTTCTGGCATTCAATTTGTCCACCTTTCGTGTTACACTTACCGTATAAATATTATTGACAAAGTTTTTAGTCCCCGCGGTCGCCGCCGCTGGGGCTTTTTTGTCGTCTTCTGGTTCGTCTTCTGCAAAGTAGTCAAAGTACTCTGCGACCCGTGGGTGCTTCGTCATGAACTTGTCTGCTGCGCCTTGGCTGATGTATGCCAGCGCACCGACACCGCCAAGTACTCCTATGGTTCCGATTGCCAATCCGATCATGCTTCTTGCATCTCCTTCTTGCTGTTCAGATAGTCTTGAATCAGCTTGTTGTAGTCCGTGCCAGATTCAGCACCCTCATGAATGAACCGCCTAATCTCGTCCTTCGGAATCTTCTTCGCACCTAGCTTGAGCTGTTTGATCTCGCCCATCTCGACCAATACGCGAAGCTTGTTCACATCAACGCCGAGTGCTTTTGCTGCGTCAACTTCGCTGTACGTCAGCCGGTCAACTTTCCGCTTGAAGGCGATACGTTTTGTGTTTGTGTTCATTTCATTCACCTACGATTCCTAATCTCTGCCATTCCTTTACCCGCGTGCTCATCATTGCCTGCATTGACCAGTCGAACTCCTCACAGATGAAGGCCACGGCGTTGCTCCCGTACAGCAGAGCATCAAGTAGCTGATTGACCGCGTTCAGCGGGTCGCTGGTGTCCTTCACCTTGTCGGTTGGTGTGGTCAGCTCATCAAATGAGTTCTGCACCGCCTCGATGGCTTGCTGCATTTCTGGCACCAGCCTGATTGCCATTGCCAGTGGTTCCTTCACAATCCCATCGCCATTGATAACCGGCGCTGTGACGTGCACGAACTGATGCGCCATGTCGAGCGCCAGGAACGCGTCCTGCGCCTGCTCAACAATCTTGGCCGCGTCTTCAAGTTGAATGTCTTGCTTGCCATTCATCATGCGTGACATTGACGGTTGAGAAACCCCAATCATCCTTGCCGTGTTGACTCCGGTCATGCCTACCCGCTGCATCTCGTGGCGCAAGGTGCGCGGGCTTCTGATTGACCGCCGTATTGTGTAGCGGCCTTGTAGTGGCATTGTCTTCATGAATAACACCCCTCTCACAAATACCTTCATACGCTTGTATGATTTGCTTAGATGCTGGCGACCTGTTCGTCCAGCTCGTTTTCTTCATCGTTTTCGATTAGTAGAAGCGCACTGTCGATGAAGTGGTCTGACTTCCGCTCGAGTTGCTTGATGGTGTAGTCGCGTCCTGCGCGCTGGAAGTACTCGTAGATCACGGTGATTTTCTCTTTGCGGTTCATGGCGTCACCCCCTTTCGTTCTTTGACATGTGAGATAATCGCCTCTGAAAGGAGGTGATTATGATGATTACATGCAACTTGATCGTCGAAGGACGGCGTGAAACCCAATTAGAACTCCCTGAAGTTCCAAGGCGCGGTGATTTGATTTCAAACGTCAATCCCAAATTACCCGTATATCTAGTACATCGTATCGAGTTCGTTAGCGGTTTTGACGGCCCCAACATCCACGTTCAGAAATTTGCTAACCAGTTGTCTGCCGTCATTAATGTTGATGGATTTCGTAATAAGCGTGGCTGGCTTTAGCTTGATCCAGTAGCAGTCTTCCACAACCGATTTGTCTATGAACACTGCATTTGATCCGGCTACAAAGGTATCAGTCTCGCCGTCCAAGCAATAGACAGAACCTTTGCGGATCAGCAGTGTTTTTGTGTCAGCTGATACTACGATACCAACCGTTTCGCCAGCCACTTCAACTAGACTTCCGACCAGTTTCTGATTGATCATCGTTCGTCCTCCTCTGAAAGCTCAGCGGCAATCTGGGCGCAGTTACCGCATTCCCATTGCCCGTCGTCCAGTTGCAAATCTGCGGGCTCGCCACAAATGAAACACTTGTGATGCTGGGAACGCTTAATTGGCTCGAACGCATCGGTGGAGACTATTTTTATGCCACCATGATCAATCTCAACTCGTTTGTATGGGTTGCCTTGTTCCTGCAATATTTCAGCAATTCGCGTGGCGTGCTGCTTCAGCTCTTCATTCATCGTGATGCCTCCTCTCGCTGGGCGGGAATGTGTTTAGACATGATCCGTTTTGTATCAATTAATTTCTCATAAATATCCGGAAAAATCTTATCGGCTGGCAATCCGAAGAGTGCAACGTAGCGTTCCGTCAAATCTTTGCTTGGATTACGAGTGCCTTTTTCGATTTTTCTAACATGAACAGCTGATATGCCGAGCTTATCTCCAAGTTGAGTTTGCGTGAACCCTGCGTTTTCCCGAAGATTGATTACTTCATCTCGAACCATTTGATCACCTCTTTTCTGATACATTTCGTATCAACATAGATAATATACCACGATACATTTTGTATCGTCAACCCATTTTTGAAACTTTTTGTATCCTAGATACTTTTTGTATCACATGGGTGCTAAAATCACTTTAAGGAGGCGTTGCTATGCTCGGCGATAGATTAAAAAAGCTAAGAGGTGACGGCCGTACACAAGAGGACGTTGCCAAAGCAATTGGCGTCTCAAGAGCGGCCTATTCTCATTTTGAAAACAATAGGAATGAGCCAGATAACGATACGCTCAAGAAGCTTGCGCAGTATTATGATGTTTCTATAGATTACCTACTTGGTAAGTCAGACAAGCCTCACTATTATTCTCTGACCAAAAAGGACACACGTGCCATTGATCAGAAAATAAAGGATATCATTGATGGACTTGATCCTGATGGTCCGGACTTCTTCAAAAATGATGCCGAATTGAGCGATGAGGATAAGCGTTTGCTCGCAGTATCATTACGCCAGTCCTATGCCCTCGCCCAGGAGCTTGCTAAAAAGAAGTACACACCGAAGAAGTACCGTGGGTCCGAAGAGTGAGGCACCAAAATGGGATACAATGCAGATTGCGCCATTGAGAAGGCACGCACTACAGTTCGCAAATACAACTCCCGAGACCCTTGGACTTTATCCGATAGGCTCCCCAATGTAGCAGTTCAGTCTTTTGACCTCGGGAAGAATGTACTGGGGTATACAATCACCGACCGGAAATTTTCAATCATAAACCTTAACAGCAGGCTTGAAACGACGGCGGCAGAAAGCATCTTGACCCATGAACTTGGTCACGCCCTACTCACCAGAGACTCCGGAGCAAACTACTTCTATAGGAACGCTGGAGTGGCGGCTGTGGGTTCTGCTGAGTACATCGCTAACTGCTTCATGTTTCAAGTCATGTTTGGGGACAGGGGTGGCGTGAACCCACTCAACCGGCACCGACTCCTGTACCAGCACCAACTACCGGAGTGGATGTCTCGGTACTTCGATCTCATAAAGTAACTTACGTCCAAATACTGATGACGGTAAAAGCTGACACCTTAGGGGGAATAAAAATGGCAAAGAAAGTTATTGGCGCAGATGGGAAGCAATACAAGGTAAAAAAGCCATTCTATAAGCGTATCTGGTTCTGGGTACTTGCAATTATTATTATCGCTGCAATTGGCGGCGCAATGGGCGGCGGAAAAGACGATAAGAAGGATGGCAGTACCGCAAAGTCATCACAGACTTCGAGGAAGTCGGCGTCCTCATCTGTATCATCGAAAAAGGATGATGGTAAAATCACCCGTGCTCAGTTTGATGCAATCAAGCTTGGAGATTTAATGCAAGGTGCCGAAGGCGGCGCAACACTAGATCAACTCAAGCAAGAATTCGGCGAGCCAAGCTCATCATCTTCCGACACGACAAACGATGTCAAAACCGATCTCCTAACTTGGGACAACGTTCAGGGCGGTTTCGGTGCCAACATAATTGTTTCATTTACAAACGGCAAAGCTTTCGGGAAGAACTTGACTGGGTTCAAGCTTTCGCGCAAGCAGAAAATCGACTTGGCCACTTTTAATAGCTGGCAGAACGGCATGAAATATGCAGATTTCACAGCCAAATACGGTCAACCCGATTACTACGATGAATCCTTGATTGGCGGTAGCAAGACGGTTACAGCGGGGTATACATCAGGCGTTAAAGGCGACTTTGGTGCAACTTTCAACGTCACATTCACGAACGATGCTTTGTCCGGTAAAACTCAATCCAATATGAAGTAGCCCTTTTGCGTGCCCCAGTATGGGGCTTTTATTGGCAGAAAAATAGCCCCGGTTGCGAGGCTTGGGAAGTGACACATGAAAGGCGATAATCAGTACTGGTGTCATTTGGCTGTAACCGGGTTCGAATCCCGCCGGCCACGTTGCCGGCTCAATGCTGGCAAAATAATCAAATAATCAATGGAGGAACATATAATGACAGAAAGAACTTTTACTAAAGAAGAGTTGTCAAAGTACAACGGTAAAGACGATCCTCACAAATATGTGGCAGTAGACGGTGTTGTTTACGATCTGACCACCGTTAAAGCCTGGGCAGGCGAAAACCATCATGGTAATGTTGCCGGACAGGATCTCACTGATATAATTACCAACGTTTCCCCTCATGGAAAAAAGGTTCTCAGCAAGCTGAACGTTGTTGGCAAATATATTGGATAGCCAATATATTATCGCTTTGTTCGAACTGTGATTGTCGTCTTTACAGCTTTAAGGCCCCATTTCGGGGCTTTTATTTCACAGCATAGCCGAACGTAAGTTTGTGCATTGTCAATATATTGATTATTCAAGGAGGCAGATTTCATTGACTGAAGGACACGTAAGAAAACGCGGAGAAAAGTGGTACTACTCATTCGAGGGAGCCAAGATTGGCGGTCACCGGCAGCGTATCGAGCGGGTCGGCGGCTACACCCAGAAAGATGCCGAGCGAGCTCTGCGAAAAGCGCTCGATGAATATGAGCGTGGTGGTTTATCCGTGAAGCTTTCTGACATGTCCGTATCCGACTACATAGATTATTGGCTCAAGAACTACGTCGAGAAGAATCTCAAGTACAACACACGGAAAAACTACAAGAACGTTGCAGATAACTACATCAAGCCGATGATCGGCAAGTACAAGCTCAAGACGATCTCCCCTGCTGTAATTCAGGACTTCATCAACCAGGTCGCCGATACGCCTCTAGAGCGCACCAAAAAGAAGCCTTCTAAGCATACGGTGGAGATTATCCTCACAGTGCTCAAAGAGGCACTCAAGCGCGCTGTGTACCCTTATCAAGTGCTACACGAGAATCCAGCAGGCTATGTCGACATGCCAAAGTATGCACCCGTACCGCAACGCACTCGGCAAGACTTGAAAATCATCTCACTGGATCAATACGATGAGCTGCTCGCAGCCTGCCCACCTGCCGACCCTTATCACATGCCGCTGGTAATCGCGTTTAATACCGGCATGCGTCGCGGTGAAGTTTTGGGTCTCCAGTGGGACATGGTGAACCTAGAAACTGGAACAATCCGCGTCGAGCGCAACATGATTCAAAAAGGCGACGGTGTCTATGATCTGGACTCGCCAAAGAGTGCGGCGGGCTATCGTACCATCAGCATTGGCCAAGAACTCATCGACGAACTAAAGGCTAAGCGCCAATCCCAGAGCGAAATGCGCATGAGATACGGGAAGCTATACAACGACAGCAACTTTGTCTGCACATGGGACAACGGCAACCCGGTAGTGCCAGGCTATATCAAGTATCGTTCACGTAAGCTGTCAGATGACCTTGGGTTCCCCTACTCGTTCCACTCCCTCCGGCACACGCATGCCACGATGCTGCTAGAGGCAGGAGAGAAGCTCAAGGTGGTGCAGGAACGCCTTGGGCACGCCAAGCTGTCCACCACTGCCGACACGTATATGCACGTCACCGAAGAGATGCGAAACGATACCGCAATCAGATTTGAGGACTACCTAGCCAAACGCAAAAAGGGGCTGGACCCCTCCGTTGGCAAGCAGCCAAACAAACCGAATCCAGCCCATCAATAATTCTTTGTTTTTGCCTACCAAATTAACCTCGCGTAGGCAAATGGTAGGCAAAACAGTGATTTCAGCGAGTTACGAACTTCACGGATACCTATTTACCGCGGCTGTCGTCCTCATTCATCTTCAGAATGCTCATGAACGCTTCCTGCGGCACTTCGACGGAGCCGACCGCCTTCATGCGCTTCTTGCCGGCCTTCTGCTTTTCCAGCAGCTTGCGCTTGCGGGTGATGTCACCGCCGTAGCACTTCGCCAAGACATTCTTCCGGTATGCTTTCACGGTGCTGCGGGCGATGATCTTAGTCCCGATCGCCGCCTGAATCGGCACCTCAAATTGCTGCCGGGGAATGGTCTCCTTGAGCTTGGCCACAATATTGTGACCGCGGTCGTAGGCAAAGTCCTTGTGCACGATGGTGGACAGCGCGTCGACCGGGTCGCCGTTCAGCAGGATATCCATTTTGACCAAATCGGACGCTCGGTAGCCGGTGACCTCGTAGTCCAAACTCGCGTAGCCCTTGGTCGAGGACTTCAGCTGGTCGAAAAAGTCGTAAATAATTTCCGACAGCGGCAGGTTGTAAATGACGTTGACGCGGTACTTGTCGAGGTAATCCATGGTGACGAACTCGCCGCGCTTGCGCTGGGCGATTTCCATGACCGGACCGACGTAATCGTTTGGCACCATGATGCTGGCCTTGACGTACGGCTCACGGATCTCCTTGACTTCGCTGGAGTCCGGCAGCTCGGCCGGATTGTCGATGGTGATGGTGGTGCCATCGGTTTTGTCGACCTGATAATCCACACTCGGCGCCGTCATAATCAGATCAAGGTCAAAGTCGCGCTCCAGTCGCTCCTGCACCACGTCCATGTGCAGCAGCCCCAGGAACCCGACCCGGAAGCCGAAGCCCAGCGCCTGCGAAGTTTCGGGCTCAAATTCCAGCGCCGCATCGTTCAGCTGCAGCTTTTCCAAAGCCTCGCGCAGGTCGTTGAACTTCGCGTTATCGACCGGGAACAGGCCGGAATACACCATTGGCGTGATCTGGCGAAACCCATCCAGCGGCTTATCCGCCGGATTGTCGGCCAACGTGACGGTGTCGCCGACGCGCGTGTCCTGAATGGTCTTGATGGCCGCCGTGATGTAACCCACGTCGCCGACCATCAGGTAATCTTTCTGCACGGCCTTAGGCGACATCACCCCAACCTCTGTGACCTCGTAGCGCTTCTGATTGCTCATCAGCTCGATGGTGTCACCGACCTGCACGATGCCGTCTTCAATGCGTACCGCTAGCACGACCCCGCGGTAGGCATCGTAAACCGAGTCAAAAATCAGGGCCTTAAGCGGCGCGTCGAGGTCGCCGCTCGGCGCCGGAATGTCGGAAACAATGCGTTCAAGCACTTCCGGCACACCCAGACCGGTTTTGGCCGAAGTCAAAATCGCGTCCGAGGCATCCAGGCCGATCATTTCCTCGATTTCTTCCTTGACCACTTCCGGCTGGGCACTGGGCAGGTCGACTTTGTTGATGATCGGCACGATCTCCAGGTCATCGTCAAGCGCCAGGTAGACGTTTGCCAGCGTCTGGGCCTCAACGCCTTGAGCGGCATCCACCAGCAGCAGTGCGCCTTCACAGGCCGCCAGGCTGCGGCTGACTTCGTAAGAAAAGTCCACGTGCCCCGGCGTATCGATCAGGTGAAAAATGTAAGTCTCCCCGTTTTTGGCCGTGTAATGCAGCTCCACGGCATTGAGCTTGATGGTAATCCCGCGCTCGCGCTCCAGCGGCATATCGTCCAGGACCTGCGCCTGCATGTCGCGCTTGGCGATGGTATCCGTCAGCTCCAAAATGCGATCCGCCAGGGTCGACTTGCCGTGGTCGATGTGTGCCACGATGGAAAAATTTCGAATGTGCTTCTGGCGTTCGCGCAACGCCTGTTTATCAATGTCAGCCATAAGTGCCCACTTTCTGTCAATTGCTCGTTAACCCATTATAGCAAGCGGCCTAGCTTGACTCAAACCACCCGCTGCGGCAAGGCAAAAAGAAACCGCCCATCACGAGCGGTTTCAGCCTTGTTACTTATTTTTGAAGGCGTCCTTGACCCGGTCAAACAGCGACCCTTCATGCGGGGTGACGTCCTCGCCGCTGGCAGCGGCAAAGGCCATCAAGGCGTCCTTTTGCTTCTGGTTCAAGCCCTTTGGCGTCTTGACCGTCACCGTGACCATCTGATCGCCAAAGCCGGCGTTTGGCCGGTTCGGGTTCGGGGCGCCCTTGCCGCGCAGCCGGAACTTGCTTTCGGTTTGCGTGCCGGCTGGGATCTTCAGCTCCACCGGCCCATGCACGGTGTCGACCTTGATCGTATCGCCAAGGGCGGCCTGCGCAAAGCTGATCGGCAGCTTGTAGTAAATCGTCGTGCCGTCGCGCTGGAACTTATCGCTTGGGGCGACTCGGAACACGATAAACAAGTCCCCGTAAGGGCCGTTGTTCGTCCCCGCCTCGCCGGCGCCGCGCTCGCGGATCTGCTGGCCGTCCTCAACGCCGCCAGGGATCTTGACGTCGATGGTGTGACGCTGCTTCTCGTGACCCGTGCCGCCGCAAGTTGGGCACTTTTCCTTGATTTCCTTGCCGGTGCCGTGGCAGACGTCGCAGACTTCGCGCGTCATCATGGCCCCGAGCGGGGTGTTGCGCTGAACCTGAATGTAGCCAGAGCCGTGACACTTCGAGCAGGTCACGGGACTGGTCCCAGGTTTGGCGCCAGAGCCGTTGCAGGTGTGACACACGGCTTCGCGATCGTAAGAGATCTTGGTGTCCTTGCCAAACACCGCCTCTTCAAATGTCAAGTCCATGCGGTACTGCAAATCGGCGCCTTGGCGCGGGGCATTGGCACTTTGGCCGCCGCCTTGGCCGCCGCCTTGGCCGCCGCCAAAGAACTGGCTGAAGATGTCGTCAAACCCGCCAAAGCCTTGCGCACTGCCACCACCAAAATTGGAGAAGCCTTGACCACCAAAGCCCTGACCGCCGAAACCGCCCTGGGCCCCATCGGCTGAGCCGTACTGGTCATACGCCGCACGCTTTTGCGGGTCGGACAGGACCTGGTACGCTTCATTGATTTCCTTGAATTTTTGCTCAGCACCCGGCGCGTGGTTGATGTCGGGATGGTACTTTTTGGAAAGCTGTCGAAAGGCCTTCCTGATTTCGTCATCGCTGGCATCCCGGGCGACACCGAGTGTTTCGTAATAATCCTTGTCTGCCATTGTTGCCTCCTTGAATTGGGTGCTCGCGCCCAAAAAAGCTTATTCAGGATACCATATTTTGGGCAAGGCGCGCAAAACTGCCTCACCAAACAAAAAGCCAAAGCCAGTTGGCCTTGGCTTTTCTCACGGACAGACGGTTACTTCTTGTCGTCGTTGACGTCCTTGTACTCGCCATCGAAGGTCTTGCCGTCGTCGCCCTTGTCAGCAGTGCCGGTGCTGCCGGCTGCGCCGCTGCCCTGGGCATCAGCGCCGCCCTTAGCCTGCTGCTCTTTTTGCGCCTGCTCGTACAGCTTGACGGTCAGATCCTGCACGATCTTGTTCAAGTCGTCGCGCTTGGTCTTCATGTCTTCGATGTTGTTTTCTTGCTGGGCCTTCTTGAGGGCGTCTTCTGCATCCTGCGCCTTCTTGATCTCATCGTCGGAGACTTTGCCCTTAAGATCCTTCAGGGTCTTGTCGGTCTGGAAGATCAGCTGGTCAACATCGTTCTTGAGGTCGACTTCTTCCTTGCGCTTCTTGTCGGCTTCCTCGTTTTCCTTGGCTTCCTTCATCATGCGATCGATTTCTTCGTCGGACAGGCCTGACGAACTCTTGATCGTGATGTTCTGAGACTTGCCAGTTCCAAGATCCTTCGCGGAAACCTGCACGATGCCGTTCTTGTCGATGTCGAATTTGACTTCGATCTGAGGAACGCCCCGTGGGGCCGCCGGAATGTCAGTCAGCTGGAAGCGGCCAAGCGTCTTGTTGTCCGCAGCCATCGGCCGCTCGCCTTGCAGGACATGAATGTCAACGGCCGGCTGGTTGTCAGCCGCAGTCGAGAAGACCTGGCTCTTGGAGGTTGGAATCGTGGTGTTGCGGTCGATCAGCTTGGTGAACACGCCGCCCATCGTTTCGATCCCCAGAGACAATGGGGTGACATCGAGCAGGACAACGTCTTTGACGTCACCGGAAATGACACCGCCCTGAATGGCAGCGCCAAGGGCAACGGCTTCATCAGGGTTGATGCTGTGGTCTGGTTCCTTGCCGGTCCACTCTTTGACCGCGTCTTGAACGGCCGGAATCCGGGTCGACCCACCATTGAGGATGACCTTGTCGATGTCTGAGTTAGACAAGCCGGCATCCTTCATCGCGTTATCCACTGGAACCTTGGTCTTGGCAACCAGGTCGGCCGTCATTTGGTCAAACTGGGCACGCGTCAGTGTCCGCTCCAAGTGCAGCGGGCCATTGGCACCGGCAGAAATGAAGGGCAGGGAAATCTGCGTCTGGGAAACGCCAGACAGATCCTTCTTCGCCTTTTCAGCGGCATCCTTCAGGCGCTGCATCGCCATCTTATCCTTGGACAAGTCGATGTTGTTGTCTTTCTTAAACTCACTAACCAGCCAGTCGATGATCTTGTTATCAAAATCATCACCGCCAAGATGCGTATCCCCGTTCGTTGACAGCACTTCAAACACGCCGTCGCCGAGTTGCAGGATGGAAACATCAAACGTCCCACCGCCAAGGTCGTAAACCAGGACCTTTTCGTCCTTGTCGCCTTTGTCCAGGCCATAGGCCAGAGCGGACGCAGTTGGTTCGTTGACGATCCGGGAAACGTTCAGACCCGCGATCTTGCCGGCATCCTTGGTGGCCTGACGCTGCGAGTCGTTGAAGTAAGCCGGTACGGTGATGACCGCGTCGGTCACTTCTTCGCCCAAGTAATCTTCAGAGAACTTCTTGATGTACTGCAGGATCATCGCAGAAATTTCCTGCGGCGTGTATTCCTTGTCGCCGACCTTGACCTTGTAGCCGGCCTCGCCCATGTGACGCTTGATTGAGGTGATGGTGTCTGGGTTGGTGATGGCTTGCCGCTTGGCGACTTCGCCGACTTGAATCTCGCCGTCTTTAAACGCGACGACAGATGGTGTGGTGCGGTTGCCTTCCGGGTTGGTGATGATCTTTGGCTGGCCGCCTTCGAGCACGGCGACCGCGGAGTTGGTAGTCCCTAAGTCGATCCCAATAACTTTACTCATAGTAAAATCCCTTCTTTTAACAGTTTTGATTAACTAATTTGCAACGACGACCATCGCTGGCCGCAGGACCCGGTCCTTGAGCTTGTAACCCTTTTGCAGGACCTGAACCACGGTATCCTTCGCGTGGTCCTTATCCGCCGGCACGGTTTGCACCGCCTGCTGCAGGTTCGGATCAAACTTCCCGGTCACCGTGATCTCCGTCACGCCGTTCTCTTTGAGAGCGTTGTCGAGGTGGCTGTACACCATCTCGACCCCCTTCTTCAAAGACTGCGCGGCATCGTCCGTGACCTCGGTGGCCAGCGCGCGCTCCAGGTTATCCAGCACTGGGAGCACCGCAGTGGCCAACTTTTGCCCGTCATACTTGGCCATGTCCTCGCGCTCCTTGTTGAAACGTTTGTTCATGTTGTTGATCTCGGCAGCGGCGCGCAGGTACTTATCCTCGAGCTCGTCGCGGTCCTTTTTCAGGGCTTCAACATCCACGCCAGAGTCGCTGACTTCTTCCTCGAGGTCGTCCTTCATCTCTGCCTCGATTTCATCGCGCAGACTTGGCTGCTGCTTGGCCGCTTTTGGTTTGGCCTCAGGTTTTGGTTCAGCCTTGGCTGCAGCTTGCTTTGCGGGTTGCGCTTTCTTGGTTTGCTTTTCTGTCAAATTCATGCCTCCTGTCACTGATCAAAATGATTGTAGTAATCGGTCAGCCGTTTTGCGAGTTCTTCGCGGAAGGCATCGAGCAAACCGATCATCTTCGAGTACGGCATCTGGGTCGGCCCGATCAGGGCGATCATCCCAGTCCCGTGCTCGCCGACTGAGTAGTTCGCGGTCAATAGGCTCAGATTCTCAAGCACATCCGGCGTCAGCTCCGAGCCCAGCTTGACCTTGATATGGGAATCGTGAAGCGGGCCAAGCAACGTATTGAACGCCTGGCGCTGGCTGCCTTGATCATTATCCATCATGGCTAACAGCCGCTTGAGCTGATCCACATCCGAGTCGCCCAGGTAATCCATGAGATTCAGACGCCCGCCCACATAAAAGCGTTCCTCAGCCGCCTTGCGAAGCACATTGCCGAAGAGGTCCAGGAACCCGTCCGGGCTGGTCATGTACTTGAACAGCAGACCCGGCACTTCTGATTGAAGCTTTTGGGCGACTTCGCCGAGCGATAAGCCGACCAGCTCATCGTTGATGATGCGAATCGCCTTCTCCACTTCGTCAGAGCCGACTTCCGGAGGCAGCGTGAACAGCTGACTTTCAACGTTGCCATTGCTCGTGACCAAAATCGCCATCACCTGATGATTGCCCAGTGGCACCAACCGAAACCCCGTGAGTTTTAAGTTGGTGACCTCAGGCCCCAAGGTGATTGCGGTGTAGTTTGTGAGGTTCGACAAAATGCGCGCACTTTGGGCGACAATTTCATCGATCTTGTAAAAATGCCCCCCGAAGCCCTGCTGAATCGCAGCAATCTCGTTGGGCGTGACCGCGGCTGGCTCGACGAGGTTGTCCAAGTAGAAACGGTAACCCTTAGTCGATGGGACGCGGCCAGAACTGCTATGCGTCTTTCTGATCAGACCCTCGTCTTCCAGCGCCGCCATGTCGTTGCGGATCGTTGCCGAACTGACATGCACCGGCAACTGCGCCATCAACGCTTTGGAACCGACCGGCTGGCCGGTTTCGGTGTAGGAGCGAATGATCTGCTTCAAGACGAGTAGTTGGCGTTTCGTCAACATAATCCCACCTTCTTTTAGCACTAAAACCATTTGAGTGCTAAGTACAATACTTAATATACCAATGGCCGTTAGCAATGTCAACCTACGTCTGCTAATTTCGCCGTTTTCACGAAAAAATCGGCCCCAGGACTGAGACCGATAAACGTTTTTCTGAAAACCGGGGCTGCCGCAAGGCGTTAAACCAGCGGATCATCCAGCAAAAACTGCTGAAAGACTTCGTTGCCGAGAAACTGCCCCTGGTTCGTCAGGCGCACAGCATCCCCATCGACAGTGAGCAGCTGCTGGTCGCTCAGGTCCTTCAACAGCTGGCCGTACACCTCATTGATGGTCATGTGGTAGCGCTTTGCAAACCGTTTCTGAGACACCCCTTCACGCGTCCGCAGCCCGAGGAACATCTCCTCTTCGATTTGCTCTTCCAGCGGCACCAGGTGATGCTCGATCACCGGCACCTTGTGGTCGTGGAGCGGGTCAAGGTACTGCTTGATCGGCCCGAAATTGTGGTACCGATCGCGGCCGACGTAACCAAAGGCCCCGGCGCCAAACCCGAAGTAATGCTCGTTGCGCCAGTACAGCAAGTTGTGCTGGCACTGGTAACCGGGTTTGGCAAAATTAGAAATCTCGTACTGGTGGCGCCCGGTACTTTCCATCAGGTCGATCGCGTCCTGGTACATGTCGGCTTCCGCGTCCTGATTCGGCAGCTGCAGCCGCCCGGAGCGCATCAGGTTATAGAAAATCGTCTTTTTTTCCAAAATCAGGGAATACGTCGAATAATGCGGCAGATCAAGTGCCAAGGCTTTGTGCAGGCTCGCCAAAAAGTCCTCGCGCGTCTGCTTGGGCAGCCGAAAAATCAGGTCGATGGAAATATTGTCAAACCCCACTGCCCGCGCATTGGCAATTGCCTGGTAGACATCGGCGACCCGGTGCGTGCGCCCAATCGCCTTTAAAATGGCGTCGTTAAACGACTGCACCCCAATTGATAGGCGGTTGACCCCATTTTCATGCAGCGCGCGCAGCTTATCCTTTTCGAGCAAATCGTTGGGGTTCGCTTCGAAGGTGAACTCGCCGTGGTCGAAATGCAGCTCGCGGCGAATGCCGGAGATCAAGCGCTCCAGCTGCACCGGCGTCAGCGTGGTCGGCGTGCCGCCGCCAACGTACACGGTTTCGATTTTTTCATCGGGATGACTGGCCATCACCAGGTGCATCTCGCGAATCAGCATGTCGACGTAATCGTCCACCGGCTGACCTTCGATGAAGACCTTGTTGAAATTGCAGTAGTAACAAATGTGAGAGCAGAAGGGAATATGCACATAAGCCCCAGCCATCAATCCGTCAGCCCTTTCAAAAACGCCTTGGCGTCCTTTTCGTCCTGGGCAAGCTGGGCAACCAGCCCCGCCGCCGAATCAAACATCATGTCCCCGCGCAGGCGGTGCACCCACTCGACGCGCACCGGCGCATCATAAATATCCTGGTGGAAATCAAACAGGTTGACCTCCACCGTCACCGGGCGCCCCGGGCCAAAGGTGATGTTGCGGCCGACCGACGCCATCCCCGGGTACCACTGGCCGTTGACCTGCAGGCGCACCGTGTACACGGCAATGCCGGGGATGCGCTCTTCGGCCGGCGCCTGGACGTTTGCGGTCGGGTAGCCAATCGTGCGACCGCGCGCCTCGCCGTGCACCACCGTGCCGCTGGTTTGATAGCGATAACCCAGCAAGTGGTTTGCCAGATCCACATCGCCAAGGTCTAGCGCCTCGCGAATCCGCGTCGAGGAAACCTTTTCGCCGGCATCAACCGTCTTGGGCACCGTAATGATTTCAAACCGCTCCTGAGCGTACTGCGGCAGTGTCTTCATGTTGGCGATATCGCGTTTGCCGTACGTGTAGTCGAAGCCAGCGACCACGACCGCGGCATTCAGGCCAACGAGGTACTGGTCGACAAAGGCCTGGGGCGAAAGTTTTGAAAACGCCGGGGTAAAGTGGATGAAGTACAGCAGATCAACGCCAAAATGCGCCATCAGTTCACTCTTCCGCGGCCGCGGGGACAGGTATTTGACTGAACTGGCCGGCACGCCGCGGTAAATCACCGCCGGGTGCACATCAAACGTCATGACCGCAAGCTTCAGGCCGCGTTTATCAGCCTCTGCCCGCGCGCGGCCAATCACCGCCTGATGGCCCAGGTGAACGCCGTCGAAAAACCCCAACGCCAGCACGATGGGCTGGCTGGGAACTGCTGCCGCCGCAAGCGGCGGGTGAATATCGATCACTTGCATAATTATCTCCTCATCAACCTTGGCCAATGCCGGCATTAGCCAAGAACATCATGGCAGGCCGAAACTCGGCCGCCTCTTTGCGGTACAGCGCCTTAAAGACGCCTTGATACGTCAGGCCGATTTCATCAGTCGCGGCAGTGCTTAGCGGCAAGCCGCGCCCATTTTTGACCGCGTCCCACTGGCTGGCCGAAAGCGCCATCAGCGGCAGGTCCGGAAAAGCGAATTCGATGGGCCGCAAATGAGCGGCCGCAGCTGCCGGGGCGGTGTCGCGCGTCAACTGCCGTAAATCAAGCGTGTCGCTGAGTCTGAACCCGCCGCTTTGAATCCGCGTCAGCTGCGCCATCACGGCCGGCACCTTCAGCGCCCGGCCGGCATCCACCGCAAGGGTGCGAATGTACGTCCCCTTTGAGACCTTGGCTTCAAACGTGAAGTCCTGCGTCCCCCTTGCCGCATCAAACGTGCTGGGCGCAGTCCGCTTAAATTCGTAAACGTGAACTTGGCGAGTCGGCCGCTCGACGGTTTCGCCGTTTCTGGCGTACTGGTAGAGCTTGCGCCCGTTGACCTTAACCGCCGAGTACATCGGCGGCGTCTGCGTGATCTCGCCGGTCAACGTTAACAGCGCGGCGTCGATCTGTGCATCAGTAAACGGGGCCGTTAAGGTCACGCGGGACACCTCAGCCCCTTCGAGGTCCTCAGTTTCCGTCGCAAAGCCGAGCGTCGCTTTGCCCGTGTAGGTTTTGCCCAGCGCCATCAGCGCCGGCACGGCCTTCGTCGCCGCCCCCAGCGCGATTGGCAAAACGCCATCGACGCTGGGGTCAAGCGTGCCCGAATGCCCCACCTTTTTCATTTGCAACAAGTAGCGGAGTTTGCTGACCACATCGGCCGAAGTCATACCCGTCGGCTTGTATACTGGTAAAATCCCATCCATGTCAAAATCCTCGCTTCTGCTGTTGGCCGTGGGCCGCGCGCCGCTGGTGAACCAGCCAGGTGATCAGGAAGGCCAACGCCACGATCAGTGAAAAGGCCCAGTTCGGCACCTCGATGCCAATTTGCGGCAGACTGAGCGCCAGCTTCACCGCGATGATGAAAATCAGCGCGTAAGCCATCACTTCCAGCTCGGGCACCTTAGTGATGAAGTCGGTGATGATCTGGGCGACAAACCGCATCGCCAAAATACCTAGGCACCCGCCAATCAGCACAATCACCGGATTATTGTCGATGGCCAGCGCGGCCAGGATCGAATCGACGGAAAACACAATATCGAGCGCCTCAATTGAGGCCACGGTGCGCCAAAAATGGGTCTGCTTCGGCTTGGCTAAGGTCTTTGGCTGCGGCCCGTCCTTGGGGTGGCGCTGCTCGTAGAAGAAATGCAGCGACATCCACACCAGGTATGCCGCCCCTAGCGCCTTGACGCCCCAGAAGTTCATGAGGTACGTGCCCAGGCCGATCGCGATGAACCGGAACAGATACGCCCCCCACATGCCGTAAATCAGCGCGTGATGCTGGTCTTTTTTGTCTGGCAACGACTTGGTCTGCGCGGCCAGCACGACCGCATTATCCACCGACAGCAGGCATTCCAGCAGCGCCAGCGTCAGAATTGTGACCCAGCCCTGGGTAGTCATCACCGCCTGGTGCCAGTCACTCGCTTCAAAAAAGGGTAAGTACAATTTCTCGATCAGACTCACGTCGCCACCGCCTTATTTTTACTATTATACATTTCCTCTGGCACCGTTGCACCCGCAGCGTAAGCCAGCTTGGGTTCAACCGGAGTTGGGTTCCGGGGTCGCAACTCCCGAATGATTAGCTACGCCCGAGGCCTCGCCGCCAAACAACGGCGGCAAAACCTCGGCTATGATCAGACTGTTGCCGTTTACGGCGTACAATCTGACATACCTAGCGGCTAATCATCGGGCTAAAACCGCGACCCCGACACACCTTGCATAATTGGGCTCCAGGGTCGCAACGCCCGAATGATTAGCTACGCCCGAGGCCTCGCCGCCAAAGAACGGCGGCAATGCCTCGGGCTATGATCAGACTGTTGCCGTGTACGGCGTACAGTCTGACATGCGTAGCGGCTAATCATCGGGCTAAAACCGCGACCCCGACACACCTTACAAAAAACGGCCCACCATCGCTGGTGGGCCGCACAGCCTTTACTCAAGGCCTTCGTGTTTCACTTCGTTGAGCAGCTCGTCGATGTGAGCGCCGTATTGAACCGAGGTATCCTGCTTGAACGTCAAGGTTGGCACCTTGAAGAGCTTGATACGTTGGCCGACCTCACTGCGGATGAGCCCTTTGGCCTTATCCAGCCCAGTTTGGGCGTCGGTGAGGGCCTTGGGATCGTCAGAGAGAATGCTGAAGTAGACAGTGGCCTCTTGGAGGTCGCCAGTCAACTTCACGCCGGTGATCGTGACTGCCCGAACCCGCGGGTCGTTGACATCTTTCAACAAAATGTCATCGATTTCACGCTGGATCTGGGTCTCCACGCGGCCTATGCGATGTTTCATGTGTGCCTCTTCAGATGGCCTGAGGTTACTTGACCGGAACCTCTTCCATCGTGTACGCCTCGATCTGATCATCGACCTTGATGTCGTTGTAACCATCGATGGTCAAACCGAGTTCAAAGCCCTGACGGACTTCCTTCACGTCATCCTTGAACCGGCGCAAGGAGCCCAGTTCGCCTTCGTACTTCACGATGCCGTCGCGGATCAGGCGGACCTTGGAGTCGCGGCGAATGAAGCCGCTGTCGACGTAGCCGCCGACCACCGTCCCAATCTTGGACACCGGAATGGTCTCGCGCACAGTGATGTTGCCGGTGACCTTCTCTTCGTAAGTCGGTTCCAGCATCCCCTTCATCGCAGACTCGACTTCCTCGATGGCCTTGTAGATGACGCGGTGCAAGCGGATATCCACATCATCGGCATCGGCCTGAGCCTTCGCTTGCGGCGTTGGCCGCACGTTGAAGCCAATGATGACCGCGTTGGAAGCAGAAGCCAAGGTGACATCACTTTCGTTGATCGCCCCAACGGCTTGGTGAATGATGTTCACTCGTACGCCCTTGACCTCGATCTTCTTCAAGCTGCCGGCCAGCGCTTCGACCGAACCCTGCACATCCGCCTTGATGATGATGTCAACTTCTTTGAGTTGGCCTTCCTTCATGGTTTCAAACAGGTTGTCGAGGGTGACGTGATGCGTCTGTTGACGTTCCTGTTCTTGTGCCTGTTGGGCCCGCTTTTCGCCGGCCGCGCGGGCGGTTTTTTCATCGTCAAAGACGACAAACTTGTCCGCCGACTGCGGCACGTCGTTCAAACCGGTAATCTCAACTGGCATCGCTGGCACAGCATCCTTGACGTGGCGGCCATGATCGTTGGTCATGGTCCGCACGCGGCCAAAGGTGTGGCCGACGACGATCGGGTCGCCGACGTGCAGGGTGCCTTCCTGGACCAGCACCGTAGCAACAGGGCCACGGCCTTTGTCCAGACGGGCTTCAATGACGGTCCCGATGGCCTTTTGGTCAGGGTTAGCCTTGAGCTCCAGTACGTCCGCTTCCAGCAAAATCATTTCCAGCAGCTCGTCGATGTTCTTGCCGAACTTGGCGGAGATGTTGACGAAGATGGTGTCACCACCGTAGTCTTCAGGAACCAGATCGTACTTCATCAGCTCTTCGGTGACGCGCTGTGGATTTGCACCCGGCTTATCAATCTTGTTGATGGCAACGATCATCGGCGCGTTCGCCGCCTTGGCGTGATTAATGGCCTCAATAGTCTGAGGCATGACCCCGTCATCGGCCGCAACCACCAGCACAATGATATCGGTGATATCCGCGCCACGCGCCCGCATGTTGGTGAAGGCCGCGTGCCCTGGGGTGTCCAGGAACGTAATCAGACGATCCTTGAGCTTCACTTGGTAAGCCCCGATGTGCTGTGTAATCCCGCCTGCTTCGCCTTCGGTCACATGCGTGTGACGCAGGCGGTCAAGCAAGGTGGTTTTACCATGGTCAACGTGGCCCATGATGGTGACCACTGGTGGCCGCGGCGTCTGGGTATCCTTGTTGGTGACTTCAGCGTTGTACATCTTGTCGAGGTCGGTAATATCTTCCTCAACCTTTTGTTCGGCGTCAATGCCGTAATCGGTGGCGACCAGTTCAATGGTGTCCTTGTCGAGGCTCTGGTTTTGGTTAACCATCACACCCAACATGAACAGCTTCTTGATGATCTCGGCTGGCTCGCGGTGCAGGATCTTGCCCAGATCCTGGGCGTTCATTCCAACAGTGTAGATGAGTTTTTCTGGCAATGGCCGCTCCTTGCGCTGTGGCATTTCTTTCTTGGGTTGCGTCTGCTGTCTGCGCTTGTTCTTCTTGTTGCGCCGATTCGAGTTACCAAATCCGCCGCGGTTATTGTTGTAACCGCCGCGGCTGTTGCGGAAGTTGTTGCGGCCGCGATTGTCGTTGCTGCTGTGATCCGCAGTGCGCCGATTGTCATTTGGCTTTGCCGGCTTTTCAGCGGCAGGCGGCACTGGGGCCGTATAGGCGGCCGCGATTGGCTTTTCCTCGGCGACTTTTTCGAGCGCCTTTTCGGTTTCGCGCTTGGCTGCAGCCTTCGCCTTGTCCTGCTGGCGCTTTTCTTCCAGCTGCTTGATAAACTTCTCGTCGTTGCCAGCCACTGGCCGCGGATTCCCATTGGCCTGAGTCCGGCGACCGGCACGCGGCATTGGGCTAGCGCTGGTCTGGTTCAAGAAGCGATCCCCGCCGCGCCGGTTGTCGTTGCGGTTGTTGCCGCTGCGCCGGTTATCGTTGCGGTTATCAGTCGAGCGGTTGTTGTAACCGCCGCGATTGTCATTTGGCCGGTTGCTGCCGCGATTGCCTGCCGGCTGCTGCCCGGCGGGTTGACCTTGGCCGCCCCGGTTGTCGTTGCGGTTAAAGCGGCCACCGCGGGCATTAGCCTGGGTGTTGTGCGGCCGGCGAATCGCGGACTTGGAGATCAGGGTCTTGCCATCTGCCGTCTTTTGCGGCATGTGGTGAGTCCCTGGCACCTTCTTTGCGTCTGCTGACTGATCAACGGCTGGCTTAGCGCTCGCTGCTGGCTTGGCAGTTGGCTTAGATTCAGCGCTGGCTTCAGACTTGGCCTCAGCTTTAGCTGCAGGCTTTTCGGCTGGCTTGGTCGCAGGTGTTTCAGCAGCGGCCTTGGCTGCCGGCTTCGCCTCGGCTTTCGCCTTTGCGGCAGGTTTTGCCGCCTTGGCGGACTGACCCTTCAGCGCGGACTTCAAAGCAGCTTCCTGCTGATCGTCCAACGTTGACATGTGGTTCTTGAGCTCGATGCCCTGAGCTTTGGCCGCGTCGATCACGGTTTTACTCGGGATGCCGAGCGTTTTGGCAAATTCATAAACTCGTTGTTTGCCCATTTCTTCACGCTCCCTGTCTATTCATTAGGTGAGCAGCTTGACCAGCTTCTCTGCAAAGCCGCGATCTTGCACCGCGATCACGGACCGCTTACGGCCGATCGCAGAACTCAGCTCCAGGCTCGTCAAGTTTAAGTTGACTGGGACCTGGTAGAAGCTGCCTTTATCGGAAAACTTTTTTCTGGTGTTCGCTGAGGCGTCAGCGGCGACGAGGACCAGCTTGGCACTCTGGTCCCGAATCGCCGCCAGCACAAAGCCTTCACCGGCCGTTAGCCGGTTGGCCCGTTGCGCCAGCCCCAGCAAGTTTAGCGCTTGCTGCTTTTTCATGCCTGGTCGCCGAACAGCTCTTGGCGAGCCTTCTGGTGGTCGACGTAGGCGTACAACTCATCGTAAAAACTATCGGCCACTTTGACGTCAAACGCTTTTTCGATGATGTGCTTGCTCTGGGCCTTCTTGACGGCCGCAGGATCCAGCGCCACGTACGCGCCGCGGCCCTGAGCTTTACCGGTGGGATCGATGGCAACGGTTTGATCCGCTTGCCGCACGATGCGCACCAGGGACTTTTTCGGAAACATTTCTCCCGACAGCAGGTCCTTGCGCATCGGGATCTTGCGCTTTTTCATGGCTGCCTCCTACTTGGTTTCGGCCGCGTCGTCTGCGGCTTTTGCATCTGAGTCCTCAGTTGCCGGCGCAGCGGCCGCCTCGTCTTCAGCCGGCGCGTCAGCACCAGACTGATCCGCCTGGGTCTCTTCGATTTGCTCGTCGTTTTCTTCAAGCTCGTCATCATCGACAAATTCAACGTCTGATTCGGCCTTGATGTCGATCTTGTAACCGGTGAGCTTGGCGGCAAGCCGGGCGTTTTGCCCTTTCTTGCCGATGGCCAAAGACAGCTGGTAGTCGGGCACGATGACCGTGCAGGACCGGTCGTTGTCTTCGTCGTTGAATTGAACGGCGATGACTTGCGCCGGGTTCAACGCGTTGGCGATGTAATCCACCGGGTCTTCCTCGTACTGCACAACGTCCATGTTCTCACCGGACAACTCATTGACCACGGCCTGGACGCGGGCGCCGCGAGGACCAACCGTGGTGCCGACCGGATCGACAGACGGGTTCGTCGAGCGCACCGCGATCTTGGTGCGATCGCCAGCCTCACGCGCGATCCCGGCGATTTCCACCGTGCCGTCGAAAATTTCTGGCACTTCCTGTTCAAACAGGCGCTTGACCAGCCCAGGATTGGTGCGGGAAACAAAGACCTGCGGGCCCTTGCTTGAGTTTTCAACCTTAGACACGAACACTTTGATGCGATCGTGGGGCTCGTACTGCTCGTTCGGCATCTGATCGCCGCGGCCCAGCACAGCCTCAATCTTGCCCAAGTTCACGTAAATGAACTTGTTATCGCGCCGCTCAACTTCGCCGGTCATGATCTCGTTTTCGTACTGAGAGTACTCATCGTAGATAATGCCGCGCTCGGCCTCACGCACCCGCTGCATAATGACCTGCTTAGCGGTTTGCGCCGCAATGCGGCCAAAGTCTTTCGGGGTGACCTCAAATTTGATCTTGTCACCGACCTCGTAAGCCTTGTTGATGGCCAACGCGTCCTTCAGACTGACTTCCAGCCGGGAGTCGAACACTTCTTCAGTGACTTCCTTGACCGCGTACACGTGGATATCGCCTTGGTCCTTGTCGAACTCGACGTCGACGTTTTGTGCCTGATCGTAATTACGCTTGTACGCCGAGGCCAGCGCGTCTTCAAGCGCCTCAATCACAACTTCTTTTTTGACGCCTTTTTCGGTCTCGAGGGCGTCAAGGGCTTCAATCATTTCCTTTGACATGTTGTTCCTTCCTTTGCCAGCGGGATTGCCGCTTAAAATTCGATGGCCAGGCGAGCGTTTGCGATCGTCTGGCGATCAAATGCCTGCTCGAACCTGCGCGCCTTATCCTTCAGCTCCAAGGTCAGGGTGTCGTCATCCAGCGCCTTCAAGGTGCCTTCGAACACTTTCTTACCGTTGAGCTTCGTGAACAAGGAAATATGAATGTATTCACCAACCGCGTTTTTAAAGTCCTGGTCAGTTTTCAGTGGCCGCTCGGCACCTGGTGAGGAAACCTCCAAGAAGTAGGCCTGCGGAATGGGATCAGGGTCCATGGCGTCCAATTTCTCAGACAAGGCCTCTGAGACCATCACACACTCGTTAAGCGTGATGCCACCCGGCTTATCAATGTAGACCCGCAAGTACCAGCTGCCGCCTTCCTTAACAAACTCGATATCGCTCAGGTCGAAATGGTTGGCTTCAAGGATCGGATCAACGATTTGTTTCACTGTCTCGACAACCGTGCTCAAGTCTTTCCCCCCTTTTAGGTTGTTGTGCTGGCGGCCAATTTGGCCCCCGTTACCTCTCCTAAGAAAAGGAGTGAGCATCTCTGCTCACTCCTCCTCAAAGGATTTAACTACTATGGATAATCTAGCATAAAACCCTTTCCAATGCAACAGTGAATCGCGGTGAACCCTATGGGACTAGAACATCGAGTCGAACAGTGACAGCTGATTTTCATCAGGCAGCGTGTCGAGGACATGCTTTTCAGTCATGTAATCGATCAGGGTCTTTGACACCTTGCCGCGGTTGGCCAAATCTTCCTTGGATAGGAACGGCTTCTCCTCGCGGGCCGCAACGATCTGCTTGGCCACGTTGTCGCCTAACCCTGGAACGGCGCGGAACGGCGCCAGCAGCGTGTGATCATCCACGATCAGGAAATCATGCGCGTCGGATTGGTTAATGTCGACCATCTTAATGGTAAAGCCGCGCTCCAGGCACTCATTGGCCAGCTCCAATACTGTCAGCAGGGTCTTGTCCTTGGCCGAGGCGTCGTTGCCCTGGTCCGTGATGGCCTTAATGGCCGCCTTGGTGGCCTCCTTGCCGTGGCTCATCGCCACCAGGTCGAAGTCTTCGGCGCGCACCGAGAAGTAAGACGCGTAGTAAACCAGCGGGAAGTAAACCTTGAACCAGGCGATGCGCAGCCCCATCAAATCGTACGCGGCCGCGTGGGCCTTCGGAAACATGTACTTGATCTTCAGACAGGAATCGATGTACCAGTCTGGCACCTTCGGGTTGTCGCGCATGGCCTTTTGCCAGTCATCTGGAATCCCGCGGCCCTTTCTGACATGCTCCATAATGTTGAACGCCAAAGAGTCGTCCATTCCCCAGTGAATCAAATCCATCATGATGTTGTCACGACAGCCGATCACTTCTTTGATGGTCACAGTGCCGTTTTGAATCAGCTCTTCGGCGTTTCCCAGCCACACATCGGTGCCGTGAGACAAGCCGGAAATCTGAAGCAGCTCAGAGAATTTTTTAGGGTGCGTCTCCTCGAGCATCCCCCGCACAAAGCGCGTCCCGAATTCCGGCACGCCCAGCGTCCCGGTTTTCGAATTGATCTGCTCTGGGGTCACCCCTAAGATATCGGGGCTGGAAAACAGCGACATGACGCCAGGGTCGTCCATCGGAATGCTTTTCGGGTCGACCCCGGACAGGTCCTGCAGCATGCGAATCATGGTCGGGTCATCGTGCCCCAGCACATCCATTTTGAGAATGTTGTCATGAATCGAGTGAAAATCAAAGTGGGTGGTCTTCCATGCGGCGTTTTGATCGTCCGCCGGGTACTGAATCGGCGAAAAGTCGTAAATATCCATGTCTTCCGGTACGATCAAGATCCCCGCCGGGTGCTGGCCAGTTGTCCGCTTGACGCCAGTGGCGCCTTTGGCCAAGCGGTCGATTTCCGCCCCGCGGAGCATCTGACCGGTGTCGCGCTCATAGGCTTTGACATAACCGTAAGCCGTTTTATCCGCCACCGTGCCGATGGTCCCAGCGCGAAACGCGTGGTCCTCGCCAAACCGCACCTTAATGTAGTTGTGGGCGATCGGCTGATAGTCCCCGGAGAAGTTCAGATCGATATCAGGCACCTTGTCCCCTTTGAAGCCTAAGAATGTTTCAAACGGAATATCCTGCCCGTCTTTGATCATGTTGGTCCCGCACTTGGGGCAGGCCTTGTCTGGCAGGTCAAAGCCAGAGCCGTACTCGCCTTTGGTGAAGAACTCGGAATACTGACACTTGGGGCAGCGGTAATGCGGCGGCAGCGGGTTGATCTCCGTGATGCCAGACATCGTGGCCGCCAGACTGGAGCCGACGGACCCACGGGACCCAACCAGGTAGCCGTCCTTGTTGGACTTAAGCACGAGCTGCTGGGCAATGTTGTAAATCACTGAGAACCCGTTTCCGATAATACTTTTGAGCTCCTTATCCAGCCGTGACTGCACAATTTCAGGCAAGGGATTCCCGTACATCTGATGCGCGGTGTTCATCACATCGGCGCGCAGGTGCTCTTCCACCCCTGGGATCTTCGGCGTGTAAAGCTTGTCCTTGACCGGGGTGATGTCCCCATCGATCAGGTCCGCCACCTTGTGGGTGTTCTCCACGACCAGCTGGTGAGCCAACTGGTCATCTTTGAGCCAGGCGAAGGCGTCCAGCATCTCCTGCGTTGAGCGGAAGTGCACATCCGGCAATTCGTGACGGTTCAGCGGGTTGGCCCCGCCTTGGCTGTGAATCAAAATCTTGCGGTAAATGGCATCGTTCTTGTCTAGGTAGTGGGCATCGCCGGTGGCAACCACCAGCTTCCCTTGATCTTGCCCAATTTTGATGATGGTCTTCAAAATTTCCTGCAGGTGCGCCTGGCCTTGAACCAGGCCGCCATCGATCAGCGGCTGGTAGTTGGCGAGCGGCTGCACTTCCAGGTAATCATAGAACTTCGCCTTGTTGGCGGCTTCAGCGGCACCTTTTTGCATGGCCGCGATAAAGACTTCACCGGAGTCGCAGGCCGACCCGACCAAAAGACCCTCGCGAAGCTTTTGCAAGGCGGACCGCGGCACCCGCGGCAGCCGGTAGTAGTAATCAATGTTGGACTGGCTGACCAGCTTAAAGAGGTTCTTGAGCCCGGCCTGAGTCTTCGCAAACACGATCGCATGGGTCGGCCGGCTTTGCTTGTAGGCCTCGTCCTCACCGATGCGCGAGTTCAGCTGATTGAGCTGCTCAATGTCGTACTGCTTGAGCGCCTCTTTTTCCAGCGCGTACAGCAGGTACCCGGTCGCCTCGGCATCCGCATTGGCCCGGTGGTGATGATTCAGTGGGATCTTGTACGCCTTAGTCAGCGTGTCGAGCTTGTGGTTCTTGCGCTCAGGATGGAGCATCCGCGACAGCTCCAATGTATCGATCACGGGGTTTTGAATCGGTTCCTCGCCCAAGCGCTCATAGCCTTTATTCAAAAAGCCGACATCGAACGTCACATTGTGGCCGCTCATGATGGTGCCGGCGCAAAACTGCCGGAACAGCTTCAGCACCTCGGCTTCAGTCTTGGACCCGCGCACCATCTCGTCGGTGATGTGGGTCAGGTTGATGGTGAATTCAGACAGCGCAAACCCCGGGTCGATCAACTCTTCAAACGAGTCGATAACCTTTCCGTCTTTCATCTTGACGGCGGCGACTTCGATCACTTTGTCGTACACCGCAGACAGCCCGGTGGTTTCAATATCGAACACCACGTACGTCGCATCCGCGAGGCTTCGCGGTGCATCGGCGTTGTACGCCACTGGTGCCCCGTCGTCGACCAGGTTGATCTCGACGCCGTAAAGCATTTTGAGCTTGGCCTGAGTCGCCGCAGTGTGGGCCTCCGGATAGGCCTGCAGCCCGGCGTGATCGGTCACGGCAATGGCGGTCTGCCCCCAGGCCTTGGCGCGCGCAACATAAGCGCTGATGCTTGGCAGGGCGTCCATCTGACTCATGTTGGTGTGCAAATGCAGCTCAACGCGCTTTTCGCCTTCCGCCGTCTCCTGCGGCAGATCATGGTGCACTTCCACCATGTCGCGGGCCATGACGGTCAGCTCACGGGAATAGGTGTCCTCCTGCACGCTGCCGCGAATCTTCAGCCACATGCCGACCTTGATCTGGCCGAACGCCGCTTCATCATCGGCACCGTTGCTGAATTTCTTCACGATAAAACTCGAGGTGTAGTCCGTCACTTTCGCGATCAAAAGCGACCGCTTGGAGCGCAGCTGGCGCACCTCAACGTCAAACACGTAGCCCTCGATCAAAACGGAGTTCTCCTCCTGGGTGATCGCGACCATCTGCGTTGGCGTCTCGTTATTCTTCAAACCGCGGCCCAGCTGAACTGGCCCGCTTGGCCCAGGATTTTGCTCACGCTGGGCGACGACTGCTTGCGCCCGCTTGGCCATTGCGGCGGCTTCCTCGGCCTTTTGCGCCTTAAAGGCCGCCAGGTTCGCCTCCGATTCGCTGGCATCAACGGCCGCGTCCACGGTCACGCCAGGCAGCCCGACTTGCGCGTAGGCTTCGGCCAGTTTGCCGAGGCCCTGCTGAATCAAAAACTGGCGCACCGGCTCGTTTTCCGCCAGCAGCGTGACTTTGCCGTCCTCGAACTGCGGGGTTTGGTTCATGCAGGTCTCTGCGACGATGGCCGACTCGATTTGCGCGTTGGCCACCACGTAGGACCAGTAGGCGGACAAAAATTTGGCCTGCAGGTCGACCGTTTGCGGCTGCACGCGAATGCTGGCCTCGGCAATGCCCTTGAACGCGGACTTGATGTGCGAATCCAGCTGAATAAACACGGCATAAGGCAACAGCGCCGCCGTGCCGAGCACAAACTCGTAACGTTTAGAGCGGCTGTGAATGGTCACGGCCTCGACCGTCGCGCTGGCCAGGGCCGGGTCTTGTCTGACCGGGTCAGGCAAGTGTGCCTGCTCGATCAGCTTTTGAAACATTTCTGCTTTTGATAGCGCCAAAAAAAGCCACTCCCTTTTTGATGATGAAACAATGTTACCCCGAATGCGCGGTGCAAACAAGGCGGCACAGGACGCAAAAGCGGCGCCGAGTCGGACTCGGCGCCGCTTACTGGAGATTTAATTATTCTGCGTGATCAAGCAGGATCTTTAGTGAAGAAATCAGCTCTTCAGATTTGACCTCAAGGGTCTCACCGGACTTGCGCAGCTTCAGCTCAACAATGCCATCCTCGGCTTTCTTACCGACCGTGACGCGCACAGGAATCCCAATGAGGTCGGAATCCGCAAACTTGACCCCTGGCCGCTCGTTGCGGTCATCGACCAGTACCGCGAAGCCTTCGTCTTCCAGCTGCTTCGTGATCTTATCCGTCAGATCGGCCTGCGCCTGCTTCTTCAAGTTAACGGGCACGACATGCACGTCAAATGGCGCAACGGCCCGCGGCCAAACCAGGCCGTGCTCATCCAGCGTCTGCTCAGCGATGGCCGACAGCAGCCGAGACACCCCGATGCCGTAGGAGCCCATGATGATCGGCTTAGCGCGGCCGTTCTCATCGAGGAAGTTGGCCCCCATCGCCTCAGTATACCGGGTCCCAAGCTTGAAGATATGACCGATTTCGATACCTTTGGTGAACTTCAGCACGCCTTGGCCATCAGGCGACACTTCGCCTTCCTTAACAAAGCGAATGTCCGCCGTTTGGTCAGCGGTGAAGTCGCGCTCAAGGTTGACGTTGGTCAAGTGTGTGTTGGCCTTGTTCGCCCCGGCGACCAAGTTGACGAGCCCCGTCAAACTGTTATCGGCAATGACCTGAACATCCTCCGGCGCGTTGACCGGCCCGATGTTGCCGATTTCGGCGTGCATGTACTGTTGCACCTGCTCTGGGGTGGCCATGTCGAGGTAATCCGCGTTCAACAGGTTCTTAAGCTTGACGTCGTTGACCTCGTAGTCACCGCGAACCAGTGCCAGGACCGGCTTTTCGTCGGCAATGAACAAGACCGCCTTGATCAGCTTGCTGGCCGGCACCTTCAGAAACTCGGCGACCTCGGTGATGGTTTTGGCGTCCTTCGTGTCAACCGGGGCCAGCGGCGCGGCGTCTTCGTGCGTGGTGGCCGGCACGTTCATGCTGGTCGCCATTTCCAGGTTAGCCGCATAATCGGAGGAATCTGAATAAACAATCGTGTCCTCACCGATATCCGCGATGGCCGAAAACTCTTTGGAATCTTTGCCGCCCATCGCGCCGCCGTCGCCGACAATCGCGCGGAAGTTTAACCCCAACCGGTTGAACACGTTGGTGTAGGCCTTTTCCATCTGGGTATAAATGGTGTCCAGATCCTCGGTGTTCGCGGTGAAGGAATAAACGTCCTCCATGATGAACTCACGCGAACGCAGCAGGCCGTAGCGTGGGCGATCCTCATCGCGGTACTTGGTCTGGATTTGGTACAGCACCAGCGGCATCTTCTTGTACGAGTTCAGGTCGTTGCGCACGAGATCCGTGAAAGTTTCCTCGTGCGTCGGGCCGAGGATGAAGTCGCGATCGTGGCGATCCTTCAACTTGAACAGGTTCGGCCCGTAAGTTTCGTAGCGGCCGGATTCTTGCCAGAGCTCAGCCGGCAGCAAACTTGGCATCTGCATCTTGACGGCGGAAATTTTGCTCATTTCGTCATCGATCACGGCCTCAATTTTTTGCAGGACCCGCTCTGCCAGTGGCAGGTAGGCATAGGCCCCGGCCGCCACCTGGCGGATGAAGCCGGAGCGCAGCATCATCTGGTGCGATTTGGCCTCAGCAGTACTGGGGACTTCTTTTTCAGTGGGAATAAACATTCGAGATTGTTTCATGACTTTCCTCCAAAGGGTTTAAAAACTGCGCATGATGTCGTTGATGGTCACCGCAATGATCAACGCAAACATCAGCCCGGCGCCGATCAACGTGATCACGCCTTCGTGCTCCTGCTTGAGTGGCTTGCGCCGTATGGCTTCAAGCAGGTTGAGTAAAAGTTTGCCGCCGTCGAGCACGGGGATCGGAATCAGGTTCATGATCCCGAGGTTGACCGACAGGCCGCCTAAAAATAGGATCAGGTTCATCGGCCCGCCCTTGGCCGCGGTGGCCGTCATCGTGTAGATGCCGACCGGGCCCGCGAGCTGATTCAGGGAGAAGTGCCCCGTCACCATTTGGGCCAGAACATGGAAAATCCCGGTGACATAAGCCCAGGTCGTGGTGAAGCCGGACTTGATCGCCGCCATCGGGGCCTTGGTTGTTTTGGCGTAAACCCCGATGGTCCCGTCGCTGGTGGGCCGAATCATCAGCTTCTGCGTCTTCCCCGCCTTAGTCGCCACCAGCGTGGTGGTGCGTCCGCGGTACTGGGCCACGGCACCTTGAATATCGTCAAACGCCGCGATTTTATCGCCGCCGATCGACACGATGCGCGAATCAGCTTTTAGCCCTGCCGCCGCTGCCGGTGAATTCGGTTCGATTTTGCCGATTTGGTTGGTGTTGGTCACCGCGACGCCGTTGACCAACGCGACGCCAATGAACACCACGATCGCCAGCAGAAAATTATTCATTGGCCCCGCAAAATTGACCAGCATGCGTTTCCAGAGCTTGGCATTTTGGAACTGCACGTCATCCGGGGCGATAATGACCTCGGTGCCGTCTTCCTCGATGATGGTCGCGTCGTGATCGACGGACCAGGTTTTCAGCTCGGACTCATCGCCGTTTTCGTAACCGACAACGGTCAGGTCATGCTGCAGATCTACCTTGTCGACTTGGACCGGGATGCCGCCTTGGAGCGTGGTTTTGCTCGACAGGTTGATCCGCTCAACGACGTTTTGGTCGTTGACCTCAATGGCGAGCATGGTGCCCGGCTTGATCTCGTCGTCTTCGTCCTGCCAGCCCGCCATGCGGACATAACCGCCCAAAGGCAGCAGGCGGAGCGTGTACGTCGTGTGATTCTTGTGCCAAGCGACCAGCTTGGGGCCCATGCCAATAGAAAATTCCCGCACTAAAATGCCGGACCACTTGGCAAAAATGAAGTGCCCAAATTCGTGCACAAGCACAAGAATCACAAAGACGACCAAGAACTCAATAATTGTTGTCATAGACGCTCCTTACTGTGCGACTGCGGTTAGAGAATGCCAAAGAAGTGAATCATCGGCATCACGAGCAGCATGCTGTCGAACCGATCGAGAATCCCGCCATGACCAGGCAGAATCTTGCCAGAGTCCTTGACGCCGTAGTAGCGTTTCAGCGCAGACTCGATCAAATCGCCAAGACTGCCGATAATCGACAGTGCCAGCGCGATGCCCATCATCGGCCAGAAGCTGTACGCCTGCGGGAAAAAGTTCAGGTAAATCGCCGCGAAGATCAGCGCCGTCACGTTGCCGCCGATGCTGCCTTCCCAGGTTTTATTGGGGCTGATGGCCGGCCAGAGCTTGTGCTTGCCGAACGCCCGGCCGCAGAAATACGCCCCGGAGTCCGTCAGCCACACGATCAGCATCGCGAACAACAAGGTATCAAGCCCGCCGTTCGGATCGTTGCGCAGCATGATGAAGTAGTGAAAGCCTGTCCCAATGTAAAAAATCGACAAGGCAGACACGGCGACGTCGTCATAGCTGGTTTTGTTCTTGCTGGCTACCGTGTTTAACAGCAGCAGGACCACAAACAGGTAGATGACGTCGAGGCGAGAGATGTACGCCGGCAGCCACTTGAGCATGCTGTCCGGCACAGCCACCGCCAACACGCCCAGCGCCGAAATGAGAAAATCAAACGAGACAATGATTTTCTTGCGCATGATGAACACTTCTGACAGTGCGATGACCGCTAGCGCACACCCAGCTAGTTCGATCCACCAGCCGCCAAGGATGAGAATCGGAATAAAGATGATCAGCGCGACGACTGCGGTAATGATTCGTTGTTTCATAACACCCTCCGTTAACTTGTCAACCCGCCAAAGCGGCGGTCACGTGCCTGGTATTCCGCGATGCATCGTTCGAGCACAGCCCCGGTGAAGTCAGGCCAGTACGTATCGGTGAACACCAGCTCGGAATAGGCCAACTGCCACAGCAAAAAGTTGGACAACCGCTCTTCGCCGCTGCTTCGAATCAGCAGATCGGGATCGGCCAAGGCCCCCAGGTGGCGCGTCATCAGATGATCGGCAACCACCTGCGCGTCAATCTGATCCGGGTCAAGCTGACCACTTTTAGCTTCATGAGCCATGGTGCGAGCGGCTTGCACCAGCTCGTCGCGGGCGCCGTAGTTAAGCGCAAAGTTCAGGATCATCCCAGTGTTTTGCGCCGTGTCAGTCATCGCGTCTTCCGCCGCCTTAAGCGTCTTTGCGGGCAACGCATCCAGCTCACCCATCACCTGCACGCGCACGTTTTCGGCGATCAGCTCCGGCATAAACGTGCCGAAGAAATCCACCGGCAGGCGCATTAAGTAGGACACCTCGCTGGTGGGGCGTTTCCAGTTTTCCGTTGAAAAAGCATAAAGCGTCAATACTTTGACCCCGAGGCGACTTGCCGCCTTGGTGATCGTTTTGACGACCTCCATGCCTTGCTTATGACCCGCCACGCGCGGCAGGTGTCTGGCCTTGGCCCAGCGCCCGTTGCCATCCATGATGATGGCGACGTGCGCCGGGATCCGCGTGGGATCAAGTGGTTGATTTGCCAACAAAAAGTCCTCCATCGTGAAACTAGTCACATCTCACGTATTGTAGCAGAAATCCCTCGGTCAAAAAAGCCGGCCAGGTTGCAACCCGCCACCTGCACCGGCAGTGATGCGCTTAGTCGACATTGAAAAACCCGCGGCAAACCCGCGGGCAAAGGCCGGTGATTAGCCTTCCTTGATTTCTTCTTCTTTTTCGGCGGCGATGGCTTCGATCCGCTTGGCGGAATCGTCGGTCACCTTTTGTACGTCCTTTTCACCGCGGTGCAGGTCATCTTCGGTGATGTCGCCGGCCTTTTCCTGCTTCTTCAGCTTGTCCAAGGCGTCGCGCCGAATGTTGCGGATCGCAATTTTGGCTTCTTCCTGGAACTTGCCGACTTCCTTGGCGATCTCCGCGCGGCGCTCACCGGTGAGCTGCGGCACGACCAGGCGAATCGCATTTCCGTCGTTGGCCGGGTTGATGCCCAGGTCAGACGCGTTCAGCGCGGCCTCGATATCCTTCAAACTGGATTTATCGTAAGGTGTCACCAGCAAGACCCGGGCTTCTGGCACCGTGATCGCGGCGATCTGGTTGAGCGGCGTCTTGGTGCCGTAGTACTCGACCTCGATGCGGTTGAGCAAACTGGCATTGGCGCGGCCTGCCCGAATGGTACCGAGCTGGCGAGACAGTGCTTCTTCAGACTTCTTCATTGACGCCTTGGCGTCATCAATAATTTGGTTCGCCATGATTAGTCCTTTCCTTGGATCGTTGTGCCAATGTGCGCGCCTTCAACGACCTTCTTGATGTTGTCTGGATCATTCAAATTAAACACGACCAGCGGGATGTCATTGTCCATCGACAACGTGCTGGCGGTGGAATCCATCACGTTCAGGCCCTTGGTGATGATGTCCATGTGGCTGAGGTGATCAAACTTCTTCGCGCTGGCATCCTTGTTCGGATCCGCGGAGTAGACCCCGTCGACCCCGTTTTTCGCCATCAGGATGGCGTCAGCGCCGATTTCGGCGGCGCGCAGTGCGGCCGTCGTGTCGGTGCTGAAGTATGGGTTCCCAGTGCCCCCGGCAAAAATGACGACGCGGCCTTTTTCCAGGTGCCGAACCGCCTTCCGCCGAATGTAAGGCTCAGCAATTTGGCGCATCTCGATGCTGGTCTGTACGCGCGTTGGCACCCCGAGGTTCTCCAAACTGTCTTGGAGGGCCAGGCCGTTCATCACCGTGGCCAGCATCCCCATGTAGTCCGCCTGCGCTCGTTCCATACCCATGGCCGCACCAGTCTCGCCGCGCCAGATGTTGCCACCGCCGCAAACGATGGCGATCTGCACGCCCATGTCGTGAACCTGCTTGATCTGCTCGGCGATCAGCTTAATGACCGGGGGCTGAATTCCCGCACCGGTTTCGCCGCCAAGCGCCTCGCCGGAAACTTTCAGTACAATGCGTTTGTATTTGATCATGAGTGTTGTCCCTTCTTGAATTGCTGTTACTAGTTTACCATACCAGGCCGGGCCTTGCCCTAACGAGCACGACCTGCAGTCGAAAAAAGGCCACGCACTAGGCGTGACCCATAAAAGAAACTAGTCCTTGATTTGACCCATGACTTCATCAACGAAGTTATCCTGCTTCTTCTCGATGCCTTCGCCGACTTCGTAGCGGACAAAGCCCTTGACGGTTGCGCCCTTGCTCTTCGCGTATTCGGCAACGGTCTTGTCGGAGTCCTTGACGAATTCCTGGTCGACCAGTGAGATCTCGGACAGCCACTTGTTCACGCGGCCTTCAACGATCCGCGGCACGATTTTTTCCGGCTTGCCTTCGTCCATTGTTTCCTTGGTGAAGAGGTCGGTTTGCTTCTTCAGCTCATCGGCTGGCACCTGAGTGCGATCCAGGTACTGCGGGTTGATGGCCGCCACGTGCATCGCAATGTCGTGGGCCGTTTCGTCGTCGCCGCCTTCGATGGTGACCAGCGCTGCGACTTGGCCGCCGTTGTGCAGGTAAGCGCCGAAGTGGTCGCCGTCGTTCTTTTCAACCACCGTGAAGCGGCGCAGGTCGATCTTTTCGCCGATGACTGCGGTCAGCGCCTTGGCTGCTTCGTCAACGGTCTGGCCGTCAACGTCCAGCTTAAGAGCGGCATCCATGTCGGCCGGCTTGCCGGCAGCAATGGCCTTGGCAACACCGTTCACCAGGTTCTGGAACTTGTCGTTGGACGCCACAAAGTCGGTTTCTGAGTTCACTTCGATGATGGCTGCGGCGTTGCCGTCAACGGTAATGGCAGTCAGCCCTTCGGCGGCGATGTTGCCTGCCTTTTTCGCAGCCTTGGCCAGGCCCTTTTCGCGCAGGACGTCGATGGCCTTGTCCATGTCGCCATCGGCAGCAACCAGCGCCTTTTTCGCATCCATCATGCCGACCTGAGTGCGGTCACGCAGTTCCTTGACTTGCTTTGCGGTAATAGCCATTTCTTGAATTCCTCCTAAAATTTGTTTTAAAAAAGCCGCCTGCGCCTGCAATTGCTGCAAAGCACAGACGGCTGAGTCTAACTGACGATTTAATTATTCGGCGTCAGGCTTCGTGTTGTCGCCTTCAACGGCGTTCACGATGTCTTCGATCGAATCGGCCTTCGGGGCGTCGTCTGCTGGCTGTTGGTCAGCATCGGCGTCTTCAGCCTGATCTTCGCCCTGCTTGCCTTCGATGATGGCATCTGCCATCGTCGCGGTGATCAGGCGAACGGCACGGATCGCGTCATCGTTAGAAGGAATGATGACATCGATGTCGTCCGGATCAGAGTTCGTATCTACCATCGCAACGATCGGGATGTTCAGCTTTTGTGCTTCCTGAACGGCGATCTTTTCCTTGCGTGGGTCAACGATGAAGATCACGTCTGGGATGCGAGGCATGTCTTCGATCCCGCCGAGGAACTTCTCAAGTTTGGCCTGAGACTTCTTGAGCAGGGAAACTTCCTTCTTCGGCAGCTTGTCGAAGGTGCCATCGGTGGCCATCTTCTTGATGTCCTTGAGGCGCTTGATCCGCGTCTGGATGGTGTTCCAGTTGGTCAGCGTGCCGCCAAGCCAACGGTGGTTGACGTAGTACTGGCCGGCGCGAGTGGCCTCTTCTTGGATGGCATCCTGTGCCTGCTTCTTGGTGCCGACGAACAGGAACACACCGTTGTCAGCGGCCTCTTCCTTGACGAAGTTGTAGGCATCGTCGATCATCTTGACCGTCTTCTGCAGGTCGATAATGTAAATCCCGTTGCGTTCCGTGAAGATGAATGGCTTCATCTTTGGGTTCCAGCGACGGGTCTGGTGACCGAAGTGGACACCAGCTTCAAGCAGTTGCTTCATGCTTAATACAGACATGTGTAGTCCTCCATATGGTTTTATTCCTCTCAGAGGCGTCAACTCGCTGTGCCACTTCTCCCGAAGCACCGGCACCACGATCTTCCCCTGATGTGGGTTGTGTGTTTTTCACACTTAAAATATTATACAGAGAAAGCCGGCGCGGTGCAACTTAATTCGGCAAAAGTCTCTTTGTGCGCGGCGCTCATGGTTGTGCGACATGGTAAACCGCCATCGGATCATTGCCGTCTTTCATTTCTACCGGCACAAACCCATGTGCTTGATACAAGCGAGCTGCGACAAGATTGGCCTGATCATAGCTGAGCACGATGTCCACCACATCCCACTGCCGGCTGATCAATCTTTTGAGCAGCTCCAAGAAGCGGCTGCCCAGCCCTTGCCTTTGATACGGCGCGGCAATCATGAACCGGTCCAGCCAGATGTAACGTTCTTCCCGATTGTAGGCGCCAATCATTGCAAACCCCACTGGGGTGTCGTCAGCGACCAATAGAAATGGATGCCAGTCAAAGCGCCGGTCCTGCTGGACTTCTGAAAGCGACTGCGCATTGGTTTCAATCATTTGGCGCTGGCTGGGATCGACGGTCAGCGCGATTGCAAGCGGCGCATTCTTCGGGGTCACTGGCACAATTTTAAGCGTGGCCATCGTCAGACTCCTCCCAATGAACATCATGCGCGCTTAAAAACGCCTCTTTCGCCGCGCGGCTCTGGTGCTTAAAGTGCCACTCGGCGGAAAGCGCATCATGTTCATCCGCAAACCCCTCCGAATAAAGCAGACGGACGGGTCGGCGCGCTTTGGTGTACTTGGCCCCCTTACCCGCATTATGCGTCGCCACCCGCGCAGTCACATCCGTCGAGTAGCCGCCGTAAAACGTCCCGTCGGCACACAGCAGGACGTAGAAAAAGTATTTAGCCATAAAGTAAGTGCTGCACCTCTTCCCCATATTGCCCGTCTTGCCCGTAGACCACCAGCGGCGGCAAAATTCGCATCCCCGCCGGCTTGCCAGAACGAATCCCCTCCAGCAGCACCATGTTGGCCTCGCGGTCCGCCTTAGGGTGAATGAACCGCACGCGCTTAGGGGCAAGGTCCGCCGCCGCCATGGTTGAGAGCAATTCTTCAAGCCGCTCCGGTCGGTGCACGAAAAACGCCTTGCCCTGATACTTCAGCAGTCCCGCCGCAGTTTCACAGACGGTTTGAAAATTGGTGGTCAGCTCGTGGCGGGCCAGCGCCAGATGGTCGTTCGGGTTGGTGAGGGACTGATCGGTCACCTTGAAGTATGGCGGGTTGCAGGTCACCACGTCGACCGAATCTTTGGGCACGATTTGCGCGGCGTCTTTGAGGTCGCGCTGGTGCACGTCGACGTTTCTCAGGTCGTTGAGCTGCACACTGCGCTGCGCCATGTCGGCGAGCCTAGGCTGCAGCTCGATCAGCGTCACCTGATTGGTTGTCTGGCGCGCAACGAACAGCCCCACCGCGCCGTTGCCAGCCGCCAAATCGACCACGCGGCTGCGGCGTTTGACCTGCGCAAACCCTGCCAGCAGCACCGCGTCCAGTGAAAAGGCAAACACGCGCGGGCTTTGGATGATGCGAATGCCCACGCCTTGCAGCACGTCGATCCGTTCGTCTGGTTCCAATGTGACTTCACTCATGCCTGCGCCTCCTGCTAACGCCCTTAAGTGTTTGTGGTATAATTTATCGAACAATATCCTAGCCGCAAGCGGCATTTTATGGAAGGAATGAACTTCATGTTTTATTCATTCATCCGCTGGGTCGTGCGGGTCCTTGTCCTGCTGATCAACGGCAACACGCATTATGAAAATAAACAGGTGCTGCCAGATGGGCCTTACGTGCTCGTCGGCCCCCACCGGACCTGGTGGGACCCGATCTTCTTCGCCTTGGCCGGCAGCCCGTGCAAGTTCTCGTTCATGGCCAAAGAAGAACTCTTCAAGAATCCTATTTTACGCTGGATCATGAACCATGCCAACGCTTTTCCGGTCAACCGCGCTAATCCCGGGCCAAGTACCATCAAGGTCCCGGTGCGGACACTAAAAGAAGGCAAGCTCGCGGTGATGATTTTCCCATCAGGCTCCCGCTACTCGCAGCAGCTCAAAGGCGGCGCGGTGCTGATCGCCAAGCTGGCGAAGGTGCCAATCGTGCCGGCCGTCTACCAAGGCCCGGTCAAGTTCTCGCACATTTTTCTGCGCAAGCGGATCACGGTGCGGTTTGGGGACCCCATCACGGTCCCTAGTGGCCGCGTGACGGATGAATTGACCGCGCAAGTCGGCGAGCAGATGCAGCAATCCTTTGACGCCATTGACAAGGCCATCGACCCGACCTTCAGATACGTGCCGGATCAAAAGAAGTACTTAGCCGAAAAGGAGGCTGGCAAGGTCAAATGAATAAACCGAGTTTTTGGCAGCGCATCACGCACAAGCCGGATGTGGAAAGTACCCTGAATGCTGACCACCAGCTGGCGCGCACGCTGACCACCCGGGACCTGATCGCCTTGGGCATCGGGGCCGTGATTGGCACCGGGATCTTCATTTTACCAGGCACGGTCGCCGCGACGACTAGTGGGCCAGCCATCACGCTGGCCTTTGTTTTGGCCGCGGTGGTCTGCTCGCTGGCGGCGATGTGCTACGCCGAGTTTGCCTCGGCTTTGCCCGTGGCCGGCTCCGCCTACGCTTACGGCAGCATCGTGTTCGGCCAGCTGGTGGGCTGGGTGATCGGCTGGGCGCTGATCCTCGAGTACATGCTGGCGGTGGCCGCGGTGTCGACCAGCTTCTCCGCCTACTTTGCCAGCCTGATCAGCGGTTTTGGCTGGCACCTGCCCCAGGCGCTCAGCGGCGCCTTTGACCCGGCTCATGGCACCTACATTAACCTCATTGCGGTGCTGGTCATTCTGCTGATCGGCGGCATGCTGTCACGCGGGATGAATACCTCAATGGCCGTCAACCGCGCGATGGTCCTGGTCAAACTACTCATCATCGGCATTTTCGTCATCGTCGGGGCCTTTTACATCAAGGCGGTCAACTGGCACCCGTTCATGCCGTTTGGGGTCAAGGGAATCTTGGCCGGCGCTTCGCTCGTGTTTTTCGCCTATCTGGGCTTTGATGCTGTCTCAGCCAGTGCCCCGGAGGTGAAAAAGCCGCAAAAAACGCTGCCGCGCGGCATCATTGGCACGCTGATCATCGCCACGGTGCTGTACGTGCTGGTCGCCATTGTGCTGACTGGCATGGTCAAGTACACCCACCTCAACGTGGCCGACCCCGTCTCGTTTGCCCTGAACTTCATTCATCAGCCGCAGCTGGCCGGGATCATTGCCATCGGCGCGCTGGCCGGCATGTTCACGATGATGGTCACCATGATCTACTCCAGCTCGCGGCTGGTGTACGCGATTGGCCGTGATGGCCTGCTGCCCAAGTGGTTCGGCGAGGTCCAGCAGCAGCTGCCGCGCCACGCCCTGACGACTGTCACCCTGATCATCGCGGTGCTCGGCGGGTTAGTGCCGCTGACCCAGCTCGTCAACCTGGTCAACATCGGCACCCTGATTGCCTTTGCCATTGTCAGCCTGGGCATCCTGCCGCTGCGCAAGCACGAGCAGATCCACAACCCGGGGTTCAAGGTCCCCGGGTACCCGGTCATCCCGATCGTCTCGTTTCTGTTCTGCCTCCTTTTGATGAGCCAGCTATCAAAAGAAACCTGGCTGATGAGCCTGGCCTGGTTCAGCGTTGGTCTTCTGATCTACTTCGGCTACGGCTACCGCCATGGCAAATAAATAGCGCAGCTTTCACTGCGCCGCATGCGTCCGCCAATTCGTTGGCGGGCGTTTTTAGTCGGTCAAATCGCGGTCGTAATGAATCCAGCCGTTTTCCCGCTGACCCAGCTGATCATACAGCGGCTGGGCCGCAGCGTTTGTGGTACGCGTCTGCCAGCTCACGTGCTTCGCCCCGTGCTGGCGGCCCCAACCAAAGCTGGCCGTCATCAGCTGACGCGCAAGCCCCTGCCGACGAGCCTGCGCGGCCACGAACACATCGTTAATGATCACTTGTGGCGCGAGATCCCGCGTATTCTGGGTCACGTACAGCAGCGCAAAGCCCACCACCTGACCGCCTTGTTCGGCCACCAGCAGCCCGGCTTGCTGGTTGGCCAGGCGCTCCTTGAGAAACCCAAGCATCCGGTCGTCGTCAAATTCATGGGGCACCGTGCTGGTCTGATAATAATCATGAAACAGGCTGACCACCTTTGGCAGATCGGCGACAGTCGCAGCTCGAATCATCGGCATGCCCTCCTTTGTCTAACTCCCTTATACCTGAACCCGGCGTCAAAAGCAAAAACCACCAACTGACGAGTTGATGGTTTTGATCAATTAGTGTTCAGCTTTAGTGATGTCCGCAAGCAAATCCCCGTCGAGATCGGCCTGCAGAAACTCTTGATCGGCAGTTGGCAGATGCAGCTGCACATCACTGAAGACCTGCGTGGCCAGATCGCCGGCGGCACCGGCAAAATCGAGCACATGCCCGCCGAAGTCGTGGGCGTCGCTGAGAAAATGCAGGTGGAACCCGGGTGAGGCCATCCCCGCGTACAGCTGCGGTGACCAGTACCCCATCAAGGTGCCGGTCACCTGGTCGCGGCTGAACACGGCCTGATCTGCCGCAGTGGCGGCCAGACCTGGGAATGGGCGGTGCTGGGCTTTGACCGCGCGAGTCGTCATGTCGTCAAACTGCCCGTGAATCGATACCGCGGCAAAAAGGTTGCGCGTGCCGATTTGACTCAGCATGGTCGCCTCGGCCGCTTCGGCGGTTTGCACCGCCACCGGGCTTGAGGCGCCGAACGCCGCAAAATGGACATTGGCGAACGGGACATCCCCATCAGTGATGACAACGACCTGCCCCGAAGCCTGCACCTGGTATACAGTCCCGGCTAAAATGATCAGTTCCCCATTCAAACCGGTCAGTGTGCCGATGCCAAAGTCACCGTGAGTCAAGAGTTCGCTGAGCTTCTGGGTCCCGTTTAATAATCCGGGCACCAGCGCGCCGAGGGTGCCGTGTTGATACAAAATATCTGTTTTCATTGGCGATGCACTCCTTAGAATTGATCGGCCAGCATGGCTTCACCCAGCTTGGGGTTGTCCGCGTAGTCGACAGGGATATCGACGATCACTGGGCCATCTGTCGCAAATGCCTCATCCAAGACGGCGCCGAGCTGATCCGGCCGCTCGACGCGCAGCCCCTTGGCCCCGAAACTTTCAGCGTACTTCACAAAGTCCACCGGGCCAAAGTCGACCCCTGCTGCCTGGCCGTACTTCATTTCCTCCTGGAACTTGACCATGTCGTAGTGGCCGTCGTTCCAGATCACGTGAACCAGGTTGGCGTGCAGGCGCACGGCTGTTTCCAGCTCCATAGCCGAGAAGAGAAAACCGCCGTCACCGGACACTGAGACGGCCTTTTCGCCGGGCCGCACCAGCGTCGCAGCGATGGCCCATGGCAGTGCGACCCCCAGGGTCTGCATCCCGTTAGAGAAAAGCAGACGGCGCGGTTCGTAGCTGCGGAAGTGCCGCGCCATCCAGATGTAATGCGAGCCAACATCGACGGTCACTGTCATGTGATCCGTGACGCGAGCCTGCAGGGCGGCAACAATGCTCAGCGGGTGCACGCGGGTGCCGGTTTCGACCGGCGGCACATCACTGGCCTTCAGCTGCCCCTGAAGGTTCGCCAAGTAGCGCTGGGAGCCTGGCGCGACATGATAGCCGCGCACCTGCGGGATCAGCAGCTCAAGGGTCTGGGAGATGTCGCCGACCAGCTCCTCGATCGGCTGAAAATGCTGATCAAGTTCGCTTTCCTGTGAGTCGATCACCACGATTGAAGCCTTGCCATCGGCGTTCCAGTTACGCGGTTCGTACTCGACCGGGTCATACCCGATGGCGACCACCAAGTCGCTGCGTTGAAGCAGCTGGTCGCCCGGTTGGTTGCGGAACAAGCCCACGCGGCCGAAGAAGTTGGCCTCCTGGTCGTGTGACACAATGCCCGCGCCTTGGAAGGTCTCGACAACCGGAATGGCCGCGGTCTTCAGCAAGTCGCGCACCGAATCAGTGACGTCCTGGGCAGACGCGCGCATGCCCAGCAGCAGAACTGGCAGCTCCGCCTCTTTGATGCGCCGCGCCAAATCGACCATATCGTTGAGCGACGCCGGACCAAGCTTCGGTTTTTCACTAACGGCCAGTGCCGACTTCTCCGTTTCCGCATCCGTCACGTCCTGCGGAATCGAGATGAAACTGGCCCCTTGCTTACCGGATGCCGCCGTGCGCCAGGCGTTGGCCATCAGTTCGGAAATATTGTCGACGTCCTGGACTTCCGCCGAGTACTTGGTGATTGGCGCAAACATCTCCGCGTTGCGCATGCTTTGGTGGGCGGAGCGCAGCAGATCCTTGCGCTGAACCTGACCGGACAGCGCCAATACGGGATCGCCTTCGGCCGTTGCGGTGACCAGGCCGGTCGCCAGGTTCGCCGCGCCTGGCCCGGAAGTGGTCAACACCACGCCAGGCTCGCCGGTCATCCGGCCGACAGCCGCAGCCATGAACGCCGCGTTTTGTTCGTGGCGCGTCACGATCAGCTTGGGGGTGTCCTGTGCGACTGGGTGTTCCAACCGCTCAAACACGCGGTCGATTTTCGCACCGGGAATCCCGAAAACAAAGGGAACATGATGATTGATCAGGCTTTCGACGACAAGGTCGGCCCCAAAACGTTTGGACATGGCGAAGACTTCCTTTCAAAATGTCTGTTTCAAAGAATAGCACATCTGTTTCATAATGAAAAGCATATTTTTCCTTAATGCTGTAATACCAGCTACGAAGTGTGACATTTTTATTTTGTATCTGTACGACTTGGCAAAAAGAAAAGGGTGCTGCGACTAATCGCAGCACCCTTATTCTATTCCGTCTTCGAGCCGTTTTGCAGCTCATACATATCATAGTACCGGCCGTGCTTGGCCAGCAGTTCCTCATGCGTGCCCCGTTCAATGATGCGCCCAGCATCAAGCACCAGAATCAAGTTGGCATCTTGAATGGTCGACAGCCGGTGCGCGATGGCGATCGACGTGCGGCCTTTGCGCAGCCGCCGCAGCCCTTCCTGAATCAGCGCTTCGGTTTCCGTATCGATATTCGCGGTGGCTTCATCCAGCACCAGAATCTTTGGATCAGTCACAATGGTGCGGGCAAACGACAGCAGCTGCCTCTCCCCACTGGAGAACTGCGCCCCACCTTCAATCACGCGGGCGTGGTACTTGTTCGGCAGCTTCTCGATGAAAGAGTCGGCCTGCACAAACTTGGCCGCCGCCTCGACCTGCTCGTCAGTGATATTTTCGTTAAACAAACGAATGTTTGACGAAATGTCCCCGTAGAACATGAACGAATCCTGCAAGACCAGGCCGAGCTTTTGACGCAGCTCCGCCATTGGGTAGTCGCGAATGTCCTTATCATCGATCAGGATCTCGCCAGTGCCGAACTCGTAGAAGCGCATCATCACGTTAATGATCGAGCTCTTCCCGGAACCGGTGTGCCCGACCAGCGCGACGGTTTCGCCGGGATTGGCGACGAAGCTGATGTCGTGAAGAATGTCGTGCTTGCCATCATAGGCAAACGACACGTGCCGAAACTCGATTTTGCCCTGCGTGATGGTGGCGCTGGCACCAGGATTCTGCGCCGGCGCGTACTCTGTTTCGTCCAGAATGTGGAAGATCCGGCTGCCTGCCACGATCCCATCCTGCAGCGAGGACAGGGAATCCATCATGTTGGTCATCGGGTTGAAGAAGTTCGCGACATACTGCGTGAAGGCGTAAACGACCCCGGCTTTGACCACGACGTCCATTGACATCGCACCAAACGCCCACAGCACAACGACCAGCCCTAAACTGTACAGCAAATTGATGATCGGCGACAGCAGCAGCGAGTTGGTTTTGATCATCGCGTTGCGCGTCTGCAGGTAGTCGTTGTTGGTGGTTTCAAATTCCTTGGTGATCCGGTTCTCCTGCCGGAACTGCTGAATGATGCCAATGCCTTCGATCGACTCGTTCAGCTTGGTGTTCAGTTCAGACAGCTTTTCACGCATGTGCCGGTAGACCTTAGAGCTGTACTGACTGTAATACCAAATGGCAAAAATCAGCAGCGGCATGAAGGCCAGCACGTACAGCGCGATGCGGGGGCTGAGCGTCCACATCGCGATAAAGCTGGAAATCACCGAGAACATGCCGACAATCACCGACAAGATGACGTTCCAAAAATCGGCCAGCGTCATCGTGTCATTGGTGACACGGCTGACAATTGACCCGGCTGGGACCTGGTCGAAGTACCGCATGCCCAGCGTGTGCAGCTTTTTGAACAAGGCCCGGCGAACGTCCTCCAGGCCGCGCTCGGCGCCCATTTGAAAGGCGAAGTTCTGCAGGAACTGAAACAGCCCTTTCATGACCGTCCCAAACGCGTAAACGACCGCAAAAATCAGGATGATCTGGACCGTGGCACTCTTGTTGGTCAGGTACTTATCCATGAAGACCTGCAGCACGTACGGCAAGGCGATGTTCATACCCGCCAGCAAGGCCGCGCCGACCAGCGCGCCGGTGAACTGCTTCCAGTACTTCTTGGTGTAGCTCATCAAGCGGCCAAAAATGTGGACCTGCTCGCGCACCGGAATGCTCTTGGACCATGCACTTTGATATTTAGCCAAGGGTCTCACCTTCAATCTTGGTTTCGATTTCGCCTTGCAGCTCCTGCTTGGCCCACATCTCGGCGTACCAGCCGTCGTTCTTCAACAGCTCCTCATGCGTGCCGCGCTCGATGACGTGGCCGTCTGCCAGAACCAGAATCTGGTTGGCGTGCATGACCGAGCTCAGCCGCTGGGCCGCAATGATGGTCGTCTTGTTTTGCCGCTCCTGCTTCAGGTTGTGCAGGATCTCGGCTTCCGTCTTCGCGTCGACCGCAGACAGTGAATCATCGAGGATCAAGAGCTCCGGCGTGGTGATGACCGCCCGGGCAATCGCCAGACGCTGCTTTTGCCCACCTGACAGGCTGACCCCGCGTTCGCCGACCAGGGTGCCATACCCTTCGGTGAAGTCGAGGATGTCGTTGTGCACGGCACTTTCGCGGGCAGCTTCTTCCACTTCCTCCTGCTGCTTATCGAACGAAGAGAAGCGAATGTTGTCGGCAACGGTCGTGGAGAACAGGAAGTTATCCTGTGGCACGTAGCCAATCGAGTCCAGCAGCGCATCAAGCGTGTACTCCTTGATGTTGTGGCCGCCAAAATCGATTTCGCCGTCGTAGTTGTCAAACTCACGGAGCAGCAGCTTGAAAATCGTGCTCTTGCCGGCGCCGACGCGGCCGACAATCCCCAGGGTCTCCCCTTCCGGCAGCGTAAAGTGGACGTTGACCAGGGTTGCGTGATCGTCATCCGGGTAGCTGAACTTGTTGACCTTGAACCGCAGGTCGCCGTGCGCCGGCGTCGAAATCGCGTCCGGGGCCTCGATGATGGCACTCTTTTCGCGCAGCAGACTCGCCACGCGGTCATAGGAGGCGTTCCCGCGCTCCAGCACGTTGAACAGCCGGCCAATGGCAAACATCGGCCACACCAGCGCAGAGACATACGACACAAACGAAACCAGCTGGCCAATGGTGATGGCTGAGCTCATGACCAAATTGCCACCATAAATAATGGTGATGATGTACGTGATGCCCATGATCAAGCTGGTGGTGGGGTCGAACAACGAATCGATGAAGTTGACCCGCTTGTTGATGCTGATGGTTTTGTCGACGATCTTGTCAAAATCCGCGGTGTCTTCCTTATCCTGGCCAAAGGTTTTGATCACCTTGATCCCAGAAATGGACTCCTGGGTCTTGTCGTTCAGGCGCGAAAAGGCGGCCTGGGACCGCGAGAACTCGCGGTGCAGGCGCATGCCCAGCTTGCGGGCCATGATGGCCAGAAGCGGCATCGGCAAAATCGCGAGCAGCGTCAGGCGCCAGTCGACAAACATGATCATGGCGACGATGGTGGTCGAGCCAGTAATGATCGAATCAAATAAGGTCAGGATCCCAGCCCCGGCCACGTTTTGAATCGCGTTCAAGTCGTTGGTCGCGTGGGCCATCAGGTCCCCGGTGCGGTGGCGCTGGTAGAACGTCGCATCCATTTTCATGAAGTGCCAGAACAAACGAGAGCGCAAGGTTTTTTCGAGCTTGGCTGCACCGCCCCAAATCGCCGTGCGCCAGCCGTAGCGGAACACATACTGGCCGACGCCGGCAAACACCAGCAGCCCCAGCATGAAGAACAGCTTCGCGGACGTCAATTGGTGCCCATCCATCAAATCGATCAGGCTGCCGATCACGCGCGGCGGGATCAAGTTGACCAAGGCAACCAGCAGAAGGAAGACCACCCCGAATAAATACCTTCGCCATTCCTCTTTAAAATACCAACCCAATTTCTTAAAAATACCCATTACAAGCAGCCCTCCTCAAAAACGCACTGTCTGAAAATTATATGATTAAATGATAAGAATTTGCAAGTGAATCCGTGAGAAATCGCGGCCGCGCGCCAAAAGAAAAACGGCCAGTCAAAAATTGACCGGACCGTTTCCAAGTCTGACGCCAAAGCCTACTTCTTGTTGGCTTTCTTCTGTTGCTGCTTCATCTGCGCCATCATCTGGTTGAGTTTCTTCTGGGATGGCTTTTGCCCCATCGACATCATCATGCTCTGCAGCATTTCCTCATTGACAGGAGGATTGTCTTGGAAATATTTCTTCATATATGCGCGGGCCCCGAAGAACCCGGCTACGGCGCCGGCCAGCAGACCAACGACGAGCCCAATTGCGAACATCATCTCAAATTCCCCCCTTCATGTGAGATTCAACTCTCTCATTGTACAAAACGCTCGGATTGATTGAAAGCCTAATCTTTGCGCAGACCGCGTTTTCTTTGCAGGTCGCGGACCTTCTTGGGCGTGATTTCATGCCCCTGCTTATCGAAAAACTGGGTCGTCTCAAGTTGGTCGGCAAACCCGGCGCGAAAATCACGCAGGTAGGCTTCACGCAGCTGTTTGCGCTCCGCTTTTTCCTCGTCGGTCAACCCTTCGGCCTTCGCCTTGTGGGCCAGCTCGTTGATCCGGTCAATGCGTTCTTGTGGTTGTTGTGCCATGCTGCTCACCCCTTAATTCAGATGCAGGATCTGCTGCTGATAGCCACTCGGCTCCTCACCGGGGAACGGGGCCTGCTGGATCATGTGCAGGTAATCCGCCGCGCGCGATGGCGAGGAGAAGGCCTTGATCAGCCGAAAAGTCGTGGCTTGTTGATAGTAAATGACAGTGATGATTTTTTCCATAGTTCCTCCGCGGCATCAAAAAAGGCCGCAACTGCGGCCTTCTCGGATTAACGGCGCTTCTCTTTGATCCGCGCAGCCTTCCCACGGAGTGCCCGCAGGTAGTAAAGCTTTGCCCGACGGACTTGGCCGTGACGGACAACGTCGATCTTCTCCACACGCGGGGTGTGAAGTGGGAACGTCCGCTCAACGCCGACGCCGTTCGAAATCTTACGAACGGTGTACGTTGCACTAACGCCAACGCCGCGGCGCTTGATTACAACGCCTTCAAACAGCTGAACACGTTCGCGGTCGCCTTCGACGATCTTCGCGTGAACGCGAACCGTGTCGCCAGGCCGAAAGTCTGGGATATCGGTGCGCAGCTGGGACTTGGTGATTTCTTCAATTAATGGGTTCATCAGAACTGCTCCTTTGTCGACATTCTTAAGCATCCCGCCCAGCGGAACATCGTTGTTATGTGAGTTATCACAAGTTGTAATTCTAGCATAGTGGCATAACGGTGTAAAGAAAAAATGTTGACGAGCCGATGGTCCGGGTGAATTGGCCTCCGCTGGCATGGGCTGGAACGCAGTGGCCACCGCTTCGAGCCTCGCAAGCGAGTCTCTCAGTCGGGGCTTGGTGTAAGCGGCAGAGCCGCTAACACCAATTTCACTGCTGAGCCCATGCCCGCTCCGGCCAATTCACCCTTCTGCGCCCAAATAGACAGAGTCACAAGCTTAACTAGTCTGGCTCATCTGTATACTTGGTTCGCTGCTCGCGCTTCACCTCACGCAAGAGCTTCTGCGCCTTTTTGTCGAGGTCAGCGTGCTCGAGCAGGTCCGGCCGGCGCTGCAAGGTGCGGCGGAGGGACTCCTTCAAGCGCCAGTCATCGATTTTGCCGTGGTCGCCGTTTTGCAGGACGAACGGGACGTCCATGCCGCGGAAGCTTGGCGGACGCGTGTATTCTGGGTACTCCAAGAGGTTGTTCTCAAAACTGTCGGTCGGGGCGCTTTCCGCGTTGCCCAGCACCCCTGGCAAAAGACGCGCGACCGCGTCGATCATCACCATCGCCGGCAGTTCGCCGCCAGTCAGGATGAAGTCACCCAGGCTGTACTCGTCGGTCACCAGGCTGCGGATGCGTTCGTCGTAACCCTCGTAGTGGCCACAGATGAAGACCAGGTGATCCTCCTTGGCGAGCTTTTTAGCCTCGCCTTGGTTGAAGGTCTTGCCTGCCGGATCGAGCAGGATGACCCGCTTTTTGCCCGGGTGAGCCGCATTGATGTCATCCATCGCCTCAAAGATCGGCTCCGGCTTCAGCAGCATCCCCGCCCCACCGCCGTACGGGGTATCGTCAACATGGTGGTGCTTGTCATGCGAGTACTTTCGAAAATCGGTCACGTTAAACTGCAGCAAGTCCTTTTCCAAGGCCTTGCCAATCATGCTTTGTGTCAGCGGCGCAAACATGTCTGGAAAAATACTCAGCACATCAATCCGCATCGTCGATCAACCCCTCTGGCACGTCTACGTGGGCCACTTTGGCATCCAGATCGATGCGCAGCACCACGCTCTTCAGAAACGGCAACAGGACGTCTGGCTTGCCCGGCCGCGGAATCACCCAAACGTCATTCGCGCCAGGGCTAAGGATCTCGCTGACCTGACCGAGCGAGGCGCCTGTTTGGTCGATCACGGTCAGCCCGATAATGTCGTGGTAGTAGTATTCGCCTTCAGAAAGATCTTGCACGTCCGCATCGGCCACGCCGAGTGCCAGCCCCTTAAAGCGCTCAACGTCATTGATGTCGTCGAATTCCTTGAGCTTCAGCAGGTACATCGCCTTTTGCTTGCGTGCGCCGGCCACCGTGACTGTGAGCGGCGTTTTGCCTTCGATAACCAGCTGGCTGCCAGGGGCGAAGCGCTGCTCCGGAAAATCGGTGACGGGCATGACCTTGAGCTCACCCTTGATGCCATGCGTGTTAACGATCTTACCGACCGTGTATAACTCTGCCATAATTCCTCCTTATCAAAAAAGACCGGCATCCGCCGATCTTTTTACGCTTCTGAATGCGAGGCATCCAAAATGTTCAGCCGCACGCGCTTGTCGTACGGGGATTTGACCGCATAGACAATGGTGCGGATCGCCTGCGCGACCCGGCCGCCTTTGCCGATGACCCGACCAACATCGTCCGGGTCAACGCTCAAATCGAACGCCATGTACTCGGCAGTTTCGTGCCGTGTGATCTCAATGGCGTCTGGATGTGTGACTAATGGCGTCACGATTGCTTTGATCAGCGCTGTGATGTCCACTGATTAACGCCTACTTCTTGGTGAAACGAGCTTCGTGATACTTCTGCATGATGCCGTGCTTAGCAAGCAAGGTGCGCACTGTGTCGGAAGGCTGAGCGCCTTTCTGCAACCATGCCAAGATCTCGTCGTCGTCCAGCTTCAAATCAACTGGGTCTGAGAGTGGGTTGTAGTAGCCAACGGATTCGATAAACCGACCATCACGTGGGGACCGTGAGTCCGCGATGACAACGCGATAGAAAGGCTTAAGCTTGGAACCCATCCGCTTCAAACGAATTTTTACTGCCATTAAGTACACCTCCTGTAAATTTCTCAACTTCAAAATCATAGCAAAGAATACTTGACGTGTAAAGAGTTTTTTCTTTACATCCTCAAAATGGCCTTGGGAAAAGACTGCCGGGTCATTCTTGAGTCGACTAAGGGGTAGTTCCCAACTGCTGTTCTAAATCCCGGGGCTATGTTAAGCTGTGGCAAAACGCACCGGATAGGAGTCCTTCCATGTTATATCAACTATGCGCCATCATCACCGCCATTAGTGCGGCAGTGAGCCTCGGCTTTGCGATCGCCGCTTATCGGCAAAGCAAAGCGAGTTACGCCGCTGACGGACTCAACGCGCGTTACGCACTGGCACGAAGCGGCGCCTTGGCCATTGCCACGCTGGGCCTGCTCATCTTCCGCAGTCCAGAATACCTGGCGGCCATCGCAGTGGCGATGACCTGCGTGCAACTATTCGATGCCATGATTGGCCAGCATGTCAGCAAGTTCAAAACATACGGGCCCCTGATCGCCGGGCTGGCCAATGCGACTATACTCGCCCTTTACCTGATGCAATAAAAATCAAATCGCGCCATGGATATTAGTCCACGGCGCGATTTTGGTCTAATTAAGAGTGGAAGTGCTTGGTCTTCAGGCGCTTTTTTTTGTTTTTCTTTTGCTTGCGCACCATCTTGTTCATGGCCATCTTGCCTAGACGGCCCTGAATGCCATTGCCCATCATGCCTTCCATGCCGGAGAAGTTGCCTTTGTACATCTGATTCATCATCTTTTTGGCCTGGTTGAACTGCTTGATCATCTGGTTGACCTTGACGATCGGCACGCCGGAACCGGCGGCAATGCGCCGGCGCCGCGACGGGTTCAACAGATCAGGGTCTTCGCGTTCCTGTGGCGTCATGGAGTACACAATGGCCTTTTGGTGCGCGATGTCCTTTGGGTCCACATGGAAGTTCTTCATGGCCGGGTTATTCGCCAGCCCCGGGATCATTTTCATGATCTCATCCATGGAGCCCATGTTGGACACCTGATCCATCTGGTCGATGAAGTCGTTGAAGTCAAAGGTGTTTTCCTTGATCTTCTCGGCGACTTCTTGGGCCTGCTTCTCGTCGTAGTTCTTCTGCGCCTTGTCGATCAGGGTCATCATGTCGCCCATGCCCAGGATCCGGTTCGCCATGCGGTCCGGATAGAAGACATCGAGGGCGTCCATCTTTTCGCCTTGACCAACGAACTTGATCGGCTTGCCGGTGACGGCGCGGATCGACAGCGCCGCCCCACCACGGGTGTCGCCATCGAGCTTGGTCAGGACAACGCCCGTGATGTCGAGCCGCTCGTTGAAGCCCTTGGCAACGTCGGTGGCGGCCTGCCCAGTCATGGAATCGACGACCAAAAGGATCTCGTCAGGATGCGCCAGATCCTTGATGTTGGCCAGCTCGGTCATCAGCTGCTCGTCGATCTGCAAACGGCCGGCAGTATCGATCAGGACGTAATCATTCTTTTGCAGCGCGGCTTGTGCGAGCCCCTGGCGGACGATTTCGACCGGATCGGTGCCGGTGCCCATGTCAAAGACTGGCACGCTGAGCTGCTCGCCGATCACCTTCAACTGGTCGATCGCAGCCGGGCGGTAGACGTCAGCCGCAATCAGCAGCGGCCGCGCCTTTTCGTTATCCATCAGGTACTTGGACAGCTTCCCAACCGTCGTGGTTTTCCCGGCCCCTTGCAACCCGACCATCATGATGACCGTCGGAATGTGCGCGGACTTGTTCAGCGGCACCGCCGCCTCGCCCATTGTCGCGGTTAGTTCATCGTTGACGATCTTGATGATTTGCTGGGCCGGCGTCAGGCTGTCGAGCACTTCGGCACCCAGGGCCTTTTCGCGGACGTTCTTGACGAAGTCCTTGACGACGCCAAAATTGACGTCGGCTTCAAGCAGCGCCAAACGAATCTCGCGCATGGTGTCGCGCACGTCTTGTTCCGATACCTTACCTTTGCGCCGCAGGCCAGAAAGGGCCTTTTGCAGACGCTCTGATAATCCTTCAAATGCCATAAATTTGCCTCCTACCGCGCAGCTTGGTCAGCGACACGGGCCAATAACTCATTCAGTTTCGGATCGCCGGAATACTTACTTTTCACATAGCGCACCAAGTCGCCAACGGCCTCGTTTTGCGCCTGAAAATTTGCCAGCAGGTGAAGCTTGCTTTCGTATTCCTCCAGGCTCGCCTCGGTGCGGCGAATGTTGTCGTACACGGCTTGGCGCGACACGTCGAACTCGGTGGCAATCTCGCCCAGCGAGTAATCGTCGCCGTAGTACAGCTCCAGGTACGAATGCTGCTTGTCGGTCAACAGCGCCCCGTAAAATTCAAACAGCGAATTCATGCGGTTATTCTTCTCAATTTCCATTAGTTGTCCCGCCTTTTCTTCCTTATAACAGAATACCGGTCAGCCGCGGCCGCGTCAATGCAGGCAGCCGCACTTGGCGATTCGGAACAAAAGGTCAAAATTCCGCTTCCATCGTGGTAAACTAGAGAGGTAATGAATTGGAGGGAATAATTATGGTTGCAACCATTCTATATTGGGGCATCGTGCTCGCGTTCTGCGGCTGGTTCCTCTGGAACATTGTCTTTTCCGGCATTTATCTGCACAACCATGAAAATGGAAATCTGTGGTTCTTCGCGATTCTCAACGCGATCGGCGCACTGCTCGGTGCCATCTTCCTGTGGGTGATGAGCAACACCGCCTGGCAGAAGTACTGGTTCGACAGCTCCGTTAAGATTGGGCCGTGGCTTGGCTACATCCTGATCGCCTATGTCGTCCTGATCGTCCTGCAGCTCATCTTGGGCCGCGAGAAGAAAGAAGCGGCTACCGCATAGTCTGCTGAACACAAAACCGCTGTGAAATTCACAGCGGTTTTATTGTGCTAATTTTCTTCCTTGATCAGGCCCTTGAACAACCCGTAGACAAATTTGTTTGGATCAAACACCTGCAAGTCGTCCATTTTTTCGCCCAGGCCAACCAGCTTGACCGGCACGTGGAGCGAGTTGCGAATAGCCAGCACGATGCCGCCCTTGCCGGAGCCATCGAGTTTGGTCAAAACAATGCCGGAGATCTTCGTGGTCTGGTTGAACTCCTTGGCCTGGCTCAGCGCGTTCTGACCGGTGGTGGCATCGAGTACCAGCAGCACCTCCTGCGGCGCATCCGGCAGCTCGCGCACGATGACGCGCTTGATCTTGTCGAGCTCCTTCATCAGGTTAACCTTATTCTGCAGGCGGCCGGCGGTATCGACCAACAGAACGTCGAAGTTGTCGTCCTTGGCGCGCTTCACCGCATCGAACACGACCGCGGCGGGATCACCACCGGGTTCTGTCGCCACGACCGGCACCTCGTCGCGCTTGCCCCATTCCTGCAGCTGCTGGATGGCGCCGGCCCGAAACGTGTCACCGGCCGCCAGCAGAACCTTCTTGCCATCCTGCTGCAGCTGGTGGGCGAGTTTGCCGATGGTCGTCGTTTTGCCGGCACCGTTGACGCCAACAAACAGGAAGACGGTCGGCCCGGCTTCGGCGTAGTGCAGCGAGTTGTCTTCACCTTCGCCTGCCTCGCCGTAAATGTCGACCAGCTTTTGCACGATGACTTGGGAGACCTCATCCTTGCTCTTGGCGTTCTTGAGCTTGACCTCATCGCGCAGTTCATCGGTCAGTTGCTCGGCGGTTTCGAAGCCGACATCGGCGCCGATCAGCATTTCCTCAAGGTCATCGAAGAAGTCCTCATCGACCGAGCGAAAATTGGCAAACAGCGCGTTCAGCTTTTCGCCGAACGAGCTGCGGCTTTTCTCCAGCCCAGCGTCGTACTTTTCTTCCTCAGCGGTTTCCTGCTGGCCGCCGCCGAATGCTTTCTTCAGCGAATCGAATAATCCCATGACTGCCTCCTATTTTGAAACTGGCTCGGTATTTTCATCTTGAACCTGATCCAAGGACACGGCGACCATCTTGGACACACCGGATTCTTGCATCGTCACGCCATACAGCATGTTGGCGGCGAGCATGGTGCCGCGCCGGTGCGTGATGACAATGAACTGCGTGTCCGAACTGTAATCGCGCAGGAAGTGGCCGAAGCGATCGACGTTAACGTCGTCCAGGCTGGCCTCAACTTCATCCAAAATGGAAAATGGCACCGGCCGCACCTTCAGAATCGCGAACAACAGCACAATGGCCGTCAGCGCGCGCTCCCCCCCAGACAGCAGGGACAGCCGCGTCAGCTTCTTGCCAGGCGGCTGCGCTGAGATCTCGATCCCGGTATTGAGCAGATCGTCCGGAGCGGTCAGGGTCAGGTGCGCCTCTCCGCCGCCAAACATCTGCGGAAAAATGGCTTCAAAGGCGGCGTTGGTGGCCTCGTACATGTCCTTGAAGCGACTTTTGACCTCTTCGTCCAGCTCACCCATCGTGGCTTCCAGCTGGGTTTTCGCGGCGATCAAGTCGTCCTGCTGCTTGGTCAAGAAATCAAACCGTTCCTTGACATTCTCGTATTCAGTGATCGCGTTCGGATTGACCGGGCCCAACTCGTCCAGCCCGCGCTTTAACAGCTTGAGCTGCGATTTTAGCTGCGGCAGTTCTGCCGGCTTGCTGGTCGTGGCCTTCAGGGCCGCTTCATAAGTGAGCTGGTAATCTTCCGACAATGTGGCCAGTCGATTATCCAGGTTAACCTTGATCCGCGAAAGCGAGGCGCTTTGCTGCTCGGCCTGTGCCATCGCCGTGTGCTGCTGGGTGTAGGTCGTCGTGATTTCGGCCGACACGCTGCTGAGTTTGCCGCGATTGGTGGCTTTCTCCTTGGTCAGTTTGTCTTGCTCCTCACGCAATGCCTTGGTGCTGACTTTTAACTGGGCGATGGTCTGCGTCCGGGTCTGCTTGTCAGTCGCACTTTCCTCAGCCGCCTGCTGAATTTTGGCGATCCGTTCCTTCAGCTGAGCCAAGGATTGGGTACTGGTTTGCACTTGATCTTGCCACTGCGCCAGTTGGGTCTTGGTGGTTTCGGCCGTGCTTTTAAGCACCGCCAGTTGCGTCTGCAAGTCGTTGACTTTTGCTTGGACCTCAGCCGCACTGGCCTCGGCCTGGCTTTGCTGCGCCTTGGTGCGGTCGATTTGGTCTTGAGTCTCGGTCAACGCCTTGGCCACTGCTTCCGCCTGACCGGTCAACGTCTCGATCTTTTGATCATAATCGTCGGCGGTCCCGGTTGCCAGCTTTGCGGCTTGTCGCTGCCGGTCAAGCTGGGTCAAACTAGCCTGCTGGGCATCCAGCTGGGCTTTTTGGGCGGAAAGATCCGCCAGCGCCTGATTGACCGCGCGGTCGGCTTCCGTGGCTGCAGTCTGGGCGGTAGTCAGCTTGGCTTGCAGGCCATGCACTAAGTCGGTTTGCTTGGCCAAAGCATCTTTCATCTGCCGCAGCTGCGCGTGCAGCTGCGTGACCTCCTGGGTGCGCGCCAGCGGCGACACGCCTTGCTTGCGCGTCTGGCCACCGGTCAAGGCGCCACCGGGAGTCAAAATATCACCGTCAAGCGTCACAATGCGGTAGCGATGGTGTGTCAAATTGGCCAGTTTGATCCCGGCGTCCAAGGTCTCGGCGACGATCAGGCTGCCGAGCAGGTTTTCCATGACCGGCGCCACTTCGGGCCGGAAGCGCACCAATTCGACGCCGACGCCGATGAACCCAGGCTGGCCAGCCAGTTCGGCGGCAACACTCGCCGGCAGGTTCCGCGGCCGGATCACAGCGGTCGGCAAAAAGGTCGCCCGCCCGGCCCGCGTCTGCTTGAGGTACGTGATGGCCTGCTTGGCGGCCTGCTCAGAAGTCGTCACGATCGCCTGCAAACTGCCACCCAAGGCCACATCAAAGGCCTGCTGGTACTTGCTTGGCACAGCCAGCAGCTCGGCGACGGCGCCGATGACGCCTTCGAGCTGCGCCTTATTTTTCAGCACGGCGCGCACGCCGGAATAGAATCCGGCGTAATCATCTTTCAGCTCCTGCAGGGTCTCATAGCGCGAGTTGGCGCGCTGGTACAGCGTGGTCGCCTGGTTGAGGCGGTCTTGGGCGTCCGCAAACGCCTGCTGAACGGTTTCCGCTTGTTCATGCGCCGCCGCCGCTTTGGTGCGCGCATCTTCGCTGGCGGCGGTCAGTTTGGCCACCTGCCCGATCAGCTGATCGACTGTCTCCTGCTGAGCCTGCTGGCGCTTGTTCAGCTCGGAAAGCCGCGCCCGGTCGGCGGCGCTTTGGTTCTGCGCCACCTGCTGATCCTTTTGCGCAGCGGCCAGGGCATTCTTGGTGTCCGCCTGCTGCCGCAGCAGGTCAATATATTTGGCCTGGGCTGCATCGAGCTGCTTGGCCAGTGCTTCCGGCGACTGCGCGCCGGCGCGTGCAGCCGTCAACTTTTCGGCTAACTGCTTGCGCTGCGCCGCTTGTTCGGTCTGAGTGCGCGTCAGATTTGCCACGCGCTGTTTCGCATCGGCCAGGTCGGTTTGCGCCTGCGCCAACTGCGCCTGCAGATCCTTCAAGGTCTCCTGCGCGTTATTGGCGCGCTCGGACGACACGTTGACCTCACCGGTGAGACTTTCCAGCTTCATCGATTGAGATAGCAGCGAATCGTTCAGCTTGGTCAGCTTGGCGTCCAGCTCCTGGTCGGTCGCCGTCAGGGTTTCCGACTGGCCCTCCAGGTGCTTGGCCTTGGCAGTCAGCGCGGCCACGGTCTCCTTGGTGACCGTGGCTTCCCCTTGCGTCTTGGTCTGCTCGTCAGCCAACTGCTGGATCTCCAGGGCCAGAATTTCTTTATGAATGCGCTGGTAGTCTTTCGTCTGGCGTTCGTAGTCGCGAGCCAGTGAGGCCTGCTCGGCTAGCGGCGTGACTTGCTTGTGCAGCTCGGACACGATGTCGTTGATGCGATCCAGATTGTCCTGCGTTTCTTTGAGCTCCGCCTGGGCCTTGGTTTTCTGCTGTTTGTACTTCAAAACACCGGCGGCTTCTTCAAGAATGCCGCGCCGGTCCTCTGGTTTCGAATTAAAAATCGCCTCGACGCGGCCCTGAGAAATGAACGAGAAACTCTCCTTGCCCAGCCCCGAATCCATGAACAGGTCGACGATGTCCTTAAGCCGGACATTTTGATTGTTGATCAGAAAATCCGATTCGCCATCACGAAAAAGCCGCCGGGTCACCGTGACCGCGGCCGGCTGCTTCGGCAAATAGCCGTCTGAATTATCAAACGTCATCGTCACTTCGGCGCGGTTGAGCGGCGGCCGGGTGGCGGTGCCGGCAAAGATCACGTCGCCCATTTTCTCGCCGCGCAAAGACTTCGCGCTTTGTTCGCCGAGTGCCCAGCGAATGGCCTCGGTGATGTTGCTTTTGCCTGACCCGTTAGGCCCGACGATGCCGGTCAAGCCGGACACAAAATCAATCTCGGTTTTATCCGCGAACGATTTGAAGCCGTTGATTGTCAGATGTCTTAACTGCATGCACTTTCACTCACTTTGCGCGAAGCTTGGTCAACGCATCGTCGGCCGCGGCCTGCTCCGCCGCTTTTTTATTCTTGCCTACACCAGAGCCGAGCACGGTGCCGTCAACCGCAACGTCCACTTGGAACTGCCGGGCGTGCGCCGGGCCAGATTCCGCCAGCAAGTGGTACTCAATGTCGACTTCCCCATCCTGCTGGACGTACTCCTGCAGCGCGGTTTTGTGATCCATATCGGCTGAGAACTCGCCGGCGTCAATTTTAGGAAAAATGATCTGCTTGGCAAACTTAATGTTGGCTTCGCGGCCCTGGTCCAGGTACAAGGCACCGTTAAAGGCTTCAAACAGGTCTTCCAGCAAGGTCAACCGCTTGCGGGCCCCGGCGCGTTCCTCGCCCTTGCCCAGCTTGATGTAGCGGTCAAAGTGCGCTTCTTTGGAAAAGCCTGAAAACGCGCGCGTGCGGACTGCCGCCGAACGCATCCGCGTCAGGTCGCCTTCCGGCAGGTCTGGAAACTTCCGGTACAAGTAATCTGAGACCGTCAGCTCAAGCACGGCATCCCCGAGAAATTCGAGCCGCTCGTTGTCCTTGAGGCCGAGCTCCTTATGCTCGTTGACGTAGGACGAATGCGTAAACGCTTCGTCGAGCAGGCTCAAGTCTTTGAACTCGATTTCGTACCGCTGGCGTAACTCACTGACGAACTCAGATGCGACCATTGTTGACCTCCTGTAATTTGGCTAAACATACTCTAATCCATTATACAGAACGACTGGGTCTAACACCAGCCGCCCAATGACGCGGATGAGCTTAAAAGACACGCCTGCTGCTTGCAGGCGTGCCGTCTAAGCTAAATTACTGACGCACCAGGGACCGCGTCGCCTCAACAATGCGCTTGGCGACCGTCGGGTTGTCCATGGTGTAAAGGTGGATGCCATCGACCCCGTGCACCATCAGGTCAACGATTTGATCGATGGCGTAGGCAATGCCAGCGTCACGCATGGCTTCGGGGCGCCCCTCGTAGTGTTTCATCATGCTGAGAAATTTTTCCGGCAAGCTGACCCCGCAGGTCAAGGCCATCGTGTCGATCTGGTGCTGGCTGAGCACTGGCATAATCCCGGCCTCGATAGGCACTTGGATGCCAGCTGCCCGCGCCCGCGCCACAAAGTCGTAAAAGACGTGATTATCGAAGAACAGCTGCGAGATCAGCTGAGAGGCCCCAGCGTCGACTTTTTCCTTCAAGTGGCGCAAATCAGCCTCGGGGCTGGTCGCCTCGGGATGTGTCTCGGGGTAACAGGCCGCGACGACGTTAAAGTCGCCGTACTCGTGAATGTGCGTGATCAGGTCACTGGCATGCGGAAAATCGTTGGCAACCCGGCCGCCATCAGGAATATCACCGCGCAAGGCCAAAATATTTTCAATGCCGGCCGCCTTGAAGTCATCCAGCAGGCTGTCGACCTCGGCCGTCGTCAGCTGCACCGCAGGCAGATGCGCAACCGCCGGCAGACCGTACTGTTGCTGGATCCGGTCAGCTAGGTCCAGCGTCACGCGGCGCTGATCTTTGGCCCCGGTGTGAAGCGTCACCGAAACAAAATCCGGATTCAGCTCGGAAACGGCACTGATGGTGTCATCAATGCGGCGGTAGTCATCATCAGTGTTCCGGCGGCGCGGCGGAAACAACTCGAAGGACAGGACCTGATGATCATTAAACAGTCGGTTGACTTTCATGCGCGAGCTCCTCTCGTACCTGTTTGGTCGCTTCGACCATGTTGCGCAGGCTCGCGACCGTTTCAGGCTCCTCGCGGGTCTTCAAACCACAGTCAGGATTGATCCAGACGTTCTCCTTAGGAATGCGCCGGAGAATCTCGTGAATGATCTTGACGATTTCGTCCTTGGACGGCACGCGCGGCGAGTGAATGTCGTATACGCCAGGGCCGACGTGGGTCTCAAAGTGAACGTCGTGCAGCACATCCAGCAGCGTCATGTCGGCGCGGGCGGCTTCAAAACTAATCACATCCGCGTCCAGCGCGTCAATGGCCTCGATGATGTCGCCAAATTCGGAGTAGCACATGTGGGTGTGAATCTGAGTCCCTGGCTGCACCTTCGCGCCGACCAGCCGGAATGCCGGCACGGCCCAGTCCAGGTACTTACTGTTCCAGTCCTTTTTGCGCAGCGGCAGGTTTTCCCGCAAGGCCGGCTCATCGATCTGGATGATCTTGATGCCGTGCTTTTCCAGATCCAGCACTTCGCCTTGAAGCGCCAGTGCGATTTGCTCCGTGGAAACCTTAGGCGAAACATCCTCGCGCGGGAACGACCAGTTGAGAATCGTCACCGGCCCGGTCAGCATCCCCTTTACCGGCTTGTCCGTCTGGCTCTGGGCGTACACCGACTCCGCCACGGTGATCGGATGCGTGCGCACCACGTCACCCCAAATGATCGGCGGCTTGACCCCGCGGGTCCCATAGGACTGCACCCACCCGTTTTCGGTGAAGCGGAAGCCCTTGAGGTTATCGCCAAAGTACTCGACCATGTCGTTGCGTTCAAATTCGCCGTGGACCAGCACATCCAGTCCGAGGTCCTCTTGGATCTTCAGCCAGCGCCGCTCTTCCTTGTGATTGAACGCAGTGTATTCTTCTTCCGTGATGTTGCCCTTGCGGAACTCGGCGCGATTCTTACGCACCGCCGCCGTCTGCGGGAATGACCCGATTGTCGTGGTCGGCAAAATTGGCAGGTTGAACTCCTTGGCCTGAATCGCCAGGCGCTCCTTGCGTGCCGGCAGCCGCTTGTAATCTTCCGGCTTCAACGCCGCAATTTTGGCGTTGATGGCCGGGTCCTCATCGTAGCGCGGCGTGGCAAACAGGTGCCGGTTCGTCAGCACCGCCGGCGTGTCGCGCTTGGCCTTCCGCGCCTCATCCAGCTCGCGCAGCTCAGTCAGCTTTTCTTCAGCAAACGCCAGGTAGCGCAACTCTGCGGGGTCGATTTTCGTCTCGTTCTTGGTGGTGTATGGCACGTGCAGCAGCGACGTCGAGGTCGAAAGCACGATCTGGTCCGCCACCTCGTCCAGCTGAGACAGCAACGTCAGCGTTTTATCGTAGTTGGTGCGCCAGATGTTTTTGCCGTTGATCACCCCGGCATACAGCACCTTGTCCTTCGGGAAGCCTTGCGTCGTCAGCAAGTCCAAGTTGACCTTGCCTTCGATGAAGTCCAGGCCAAACCCGTCAAACGCCAGGCTGGTCAGATTCTGGTAGGAATCGGTGACGTCGCCAAAGTACGTCTGCAGCAGGATCTTCGCGGGCCCTTTTTGAGCCAGAACTGCCGTGTAAAGCTGCTTGAAGAGCGCCCTGTCCGCATCCGTTTGGTCAAACACCAGCGCCGGCTCATCCAGCTGGATCCACTCGGCGCCTTCGCCGACCAGGCGGCTGATGATTTCGGCGTACGCCGCCACCAGCGCGTCCACAAAGTCCGCTGGCTGTTTGCCATCCAGGAAGCGGCTCAGGTGCAGCAGCGTGTACGGCCCCACGAGCGTTGGCCGCGCGTTGATGCCTTGCTCCTTGGCTTCCTTGAATTGGGCAAACAGCTGCCAGTCGCGCACCTTGATCTGGGTATCTCGGTCAAATTCAGGCACCAGGTAATGGTAGTTCGTGTTGAACCACTTCTTCATGGACAGCGCCTTGACGTCGCCCGCTGCGCCTTGGTAGCCGCGGGCCAGCGCAAAGTACTCGTCTAGAGGCGCCAGCTTCAGGTCCTGGTAGCGCTGCGGCACAATGTTGAGCAGAAAGGCCGTGTCCAAGGTGGTGTCGAAGAATGAAAAGTCACCGGTCGGCACCTGGTCGATCCCCGCCTGCTTGATGGTTGCCCAGTTGGCCTGACGCAGCTTTTTCGCCGTGTCCTGCAGCTCCTCGGCGGAGATGCGCTGCTTGAAATAGTGCTGGGTCGCAAACTTGAGCTCACGGTGGGCCCCGATGCGCGGATAACCAATAATTGTTGTTGTCATGATTTTGCTCCTTTTTGCGATAAAAAAAGCCGCCCCCACACTCCTAGAGAGTGCAAGGGCAGCTTGGCTGCGTTACCACCTTGTATACACGACTGACTCACGCCAGCCGCCTCGATCAGTCCGACCTTGCGGTGAGACTCGGCGCTGTAATGGGCGCACCCAGACCAACTTTGCAAATGCTCAGCCGGCCGCGGCAGCAAAGACCATCTTCGCCGAGTTGCCTGCACCGCTTCTCATCCCCTGCGGCTTTCTGTTCCAGACTCGTCGGTTACTCATCTTTTAATCGCGTTTTAATGTTGTGAAAATTCTAACCCTGAATGCAAGGCCCTGTCAACAATAAACCCAGCGAAAATTAAAAACCCATGAACTTCCGCACTAAAAAACCACCTGGTGAGCGCGGGCCTGCCAGGTGGTCATCGATTGCTTACTTATTTTGGTGATCGAGTACGTACTGCACCGCATCCCCGACGGTTTGGATGTTTTCGGCATCCTCGTCTGGGATCTCGGCCCCAAAGGTATCCTCGAGCTCAAGCACAAACTCAACGGAATCAATTGAGTCGGCATCGAGGTCGGTCTTAAAGTTCAACTCTTTGGTGACCTTGGCCGCCGGGACCTGGAAGTGGTCCTCGATCAGCCCGGCGATTTTATCAAATACTTCCTGCTCTGACATAGTGCGCCTCCTTGATTTTCACGCAATTTAGCATACCTGATTTGGGGTGCTTTGTCACGCCTTGGTCGCTGGATGGGCCTGGAAGTAATCGACCACTTTCTGGACGGTGCCGGTTTCCACCATTTGCTTGACCTGTTTGACCGTGTAGTAAACGGCTTTGGCATCCGCGCCGCCGTGCGCCTTGACGACCGGGGCCTTGAGCCCCAGCAAGACGGCCCCGCCATAACTGGACACGTCAAACGTGCTGGCCACGGACTGAATGCCATCCTTCAGCAGCAGCCCGCCGAGCTTTGCCTTCACGCCGTTGTCCATGATGGCGTGCTTGACCAGCCCCAAAATGGTGCGGGCCGAGCCCTCGATGGTCTTGAGCACCGCGTTGCCGGTGAAGCCGTCAGTCACCACCACGTCTGCCGTGTGCTTGAGGATCGAGTCAGATTCGACGTTGCCGACAAAATTGATCCCATCCAGCGCACTGAGCAGCTTGTAAGTCTCCTGATGCAGCTCGTTGCCTTTATTGGCTTCGGTGCCGTTATTCAGCAGCCCCACCTTGGGATTTTTCAGCCCGCGCAGATCACGGGCATAAAAGTCGCCCATAATCGCGTACTGAACCAGTTGCGACGCCCGGTTCTCGGCGTTGGCGCCGACGTCAAGCATCACAAAACCCGCGCCGTCCGTGGTCGGCAAAGTCGGCATCAGGCCAGGCCGGTCGATGCCCTTGATGCGGCCCACAATGAACAGGCCGGCCGCAAGCAGCGCCCCAGTTGAGCCCAGCGAGATCATCGCGTCGGCCTCACCGCTTTTGACGGCCTGGGCGGCCAGGACCATGGAGGCCTGCTTCTTGCTGCGAATCGCGCGCACTGGCTCGTCGTCGGAGTTGACCTTCTCAGTCGTGTGAATAATCGTCACGTGAGAATCGTTTTTCAGCAGGGGCCGAATCTTGTTCTCGTCCCCGTAAAGCAGAAAGTCGACGTCTTGAAGCTCGTCGCGGGCCTGTTCAACCCCTTGAATCACAACCTCAGGGGCGTGATCGCCGCCCATCGCATCGATAGCAATTTTCATCGTTTTATTCTCCTCTTCACACTGTTCTCAATCCAAGCTGCCGATTGCCTGCTGGCGCCGCGCCAGGTACGCACGCAGCGGCGCAAACTCAGGCGCCGAAAGTGTCGGATCGGCCTTGAACAGACCCACCGCCGTTTGCTGTGCCGCGTTCAAAGTCGCGTAATCCGCCACCGGGTCGGCAATTTTGAACTCCGGCAGCCCGCTTTGCGCTTCACCGAAAATATCACCTGAGCCGCGCAGTTCCAAGTCCTTTTCAGCAATCTTAAAGCCGTCTGTGGTTTCCGTCATGACGGTCATGCGTTCAACGCCTGCGTCATTTTTCGGGTCCGCCACCAAAATGCAGTAGGCCGCAGATTTGCCTCGCCCGACACGGCCCCGCAGCTGATGCAGCTGGGCCAGCCCGAACCGGTCCGCATCAAAAATCATCATCACGGTCGCGTTCGGCACATCGACCCCGACTTCAACGACCGTGGTCGACACCAGCACCTGAATCTCATTTTGACTGAACCGGCGCATAATGTCATCTTTTTCGTCGTTTTTCATCTGCCCATGCAGCAGGGCGACCTGGTACTTGGCCCCAAAGGCCTTGTTCAGATCCTCGTACAGCTGCTCGGCGTTTTGCAGGTCGATTTTCTCCGATTCGGCAATCAGCGGCGTGATGGCAAAGACTTGGTGGCCGGCGGCAAGTTCCGTGCTGATGCGCGAAAGCGCCTCGCGCAGCTGATTCTTGCGGACCCAGGTGGTCGTGATCGGCTGGCGGCCCGCCGGCAGCTCGTCGATCGTGGACACGTCCATTTCACCGTAAGCGGTGATGGCCAGCGTCCGGGGAATCGGCGTGGCCGTCATGGCCAGCAGATCCGGCTTCAGCCCTTTTTCCTGCAGAATCTTGCGCTGATTGACCCCAAAGCGGTGCTGCTCGTCAATGATGACCAGCCCGAGGTTGGCGAAGTCGACATCCTTTTGAATCAGCGCGTGCGTGCCAATGACAATGTCGGACTCCCCACTGGCCAGGTCGGCCTTGATGGTTTTGCGCGCCGCCGCGGTTGTCGCGCCGGTCAGCAGCGAGATTTTGACGGGAAAATCGGCGAACAGCTTCGTCAGCTTGGCGTAATGCTGCTCGGCCAGCACTTCGGTCGGCACCATTAGTGCCGCCTGATACCGCGCTGTGACCGCAGCGTACATCACGATGGCAGCGACAATGGTTTTCCCTGACCCAACGTCGCCTTGCAGCAGACGGTTCATGTGGTGCGGCGAGCGCATGTCTGCGCAGATCTCGTTGACCACCCGCTTCTGGGTAGTGGTGAGCTCGAACGGCAGCGTCTTGATCAGCCCCCGCAGTGCCTGGTTGTCGTAAGGAATCGCCAGCCCGTTGGCCTCACCTTGATTGTCCTCGCGCAGCGCCTGAATCTGCGTCTCGAACAGGAAAAATTCGCGGAACACGGCACTGCGCCTGGCGGCCTTGGCCTCAAGCGGCGTATCGGGAAAATGCATGCCGTGGACGATTTCGCGGTCCGACATCAGCTTGAACTTCGCCCGCACCGCGCTGGGCACGACGTCTTGAATGTTGTCGGCGTCGCGCGCCCAGGCGTCTTTGACCAGCTGGACCAGCGTGCTTTGACGAATGTTCTTGTTGACCGGATAGATGCCAGCCAGAGACGGCGCATCCTGCGTCTGCGTGGCCAGGACCTTCATTCCGGTCATCGTGTGGCGCTTGGCGTCCCACTTGCCGTAAATGGCCGCCTCGCTGCCCTGCTCAAACTTGTCCTTGAGCCACGGCTGGTTGAAGAAGGTGACCATCACCACGCTGCGGTCGACCTGTAGGCGCACGTTCACCCGATTCTTGTGCGCCCCAAACCGGGCCACCACTGCCGGCGCCACGACGACGCCCTTGATGGTCAGCTTTTCTTGGTCCGCCGCCTCGGCCAGGTCCTTGACCTGCAAGTCGTCATACCGGAAGGGAAAATAAAACAGCACATCGCCGACGGTTTCCAGGCCTAAGCTAGCCAGTGCGGCTTGACGCTTGGGGCCAACGCCGGGTAGGACGGTGACTGGATCGGTAAGTGACATGGGGTTCCCTCCTTTCTGAACGGGCAACGGAATCGGGCTACGGCTTGGCGGAATCGGGCACGGGTTCGCAACGGGGGAGCATCTAGCTACGCTCAAGGCCTCGCCAGCAAAAGACGCTGGCAATGCCTTGAGCTAGGCTAGCTGTCCCCCTAAGTGCGCGAACCCTTTGCACCTTGAACAAAAACAGACCGGACGTGGTCTCCGGTCTGCATCAAACTACTCAACTGAAACCAAATATGGATAAACGGGTTGGTCGCCTTCGTGGATCTCAACTTCCAGGTCCTCGTGCGCATCTGTGATGGTCTTGGAAATGGCGTCGGCCTCTTCCCGGCTGCCATCCTCGCCGATAATCAGCGTGATGATTTCAGAATCATCGTCCAGCATGGCTTCGATCATGTCGATGGCAGCCTGCTGGCGATTCGTCTCGGACACCTTGATCTTGTTATCAATGATGCCCATCCAGTCGTCCTTTTTAATTTCGAGGCCGTCGATGACGGTGTCGCGAATCGACCGGGTCACCGATCCGGAAACCACATTGGCGAGCTCTTCGGTCATCTGCTCCTGGTTTTCTGCCAGCGGCGCGTCCGGGTTGAACCCGAGCATCGCGGTCATCCCCTGGTTGATCGTCTTGGATTTGACGATTGCCACGTTGACCTCAGCCGCCTTGGCCGCCTCGTCAGCCGCCATGAAGATGTTGGAGTTATCCGGCAGCACGATCACGTTCTTGGCGTGGGCCTTGGTGATGGCATCCAAAATGTCGTTGGTGCTTGGATTCATCGTCTGCCCGCCGCTGAGCACGGTGGTGACGCCCAGGCTCTTGAACAACTCGCCGAGCCCAGAACCGGCCGCGATGGCCACGACGCCGATTTCTGCCAGCGGCTGCGGCTTGTCGTCCTGCTGAATCGCTTCTTCGCGCTCAATGATCGACTCGTGCTGAAGCCGCATGTTGTCGACCTTGATCTTCGCCAACGTCCCGTACTGCTGGCCGTAACGGAAAACGGTCCCCGGGTGCTCCGTGTGCACGTGCACCTTGACCACTTCGTCATCGGTCACGACCAGGGTGGAGTCCCCCAGCGTGTTCAAGTAATTGCGGAAGGCTTCATAGTCAAATGACTTCGGGTTATCCCCCTTGCCAAGTTCGACCATCATCTCCGTGCAGTAGCCATAGACGATGTCGTCCGGATTGAGCTGGGCTTGGGCGCCTTGGTGATGCGTGGCGTTGACCATTTCGTCCATCTCTTCTTCGTCCGGCACATAGGCGTCGTCGGCCGCTTCGCCGGAGAGCCCTTCGCTGAAGCCTTCATATAAGAAGACCAGCCCTTGGCCACCGGAATCAACGACGCCGACTTCCTTCAGCACTGCCAGCAGCTCCGGCGTTTTCGCCAGCGCGCGCTTGGCCGCCTTGGTGACAGCCGCCATCACGACGACTGCATCATCGGATGAAGCCGCAGACTTAAGTCCGGCCTTGGCCGCCTCACGCGCGACGGTCAGAATCGTCCCTTCGACCGGCTTCATGACCGCTTTATAGGCCGTTTCGACCCCGGCGGCAAAAGCATCCGCCAGGTCCTGCGCTGACAGCGTTGACTTCTTCTCGACGTTCTTGGCAAACCCGCGGAACAGTTGCGAAGAAATGACGCCTGAGTTGCCCCGTGCCCCCATGAGCAGCCCTTTGCCCAGATGCTGGGCCAATTCGCCAACGCTTTGACTATCGCTTTCCAGCACGGCCTTCGCACCGCTTTGGAAGGTCAGCGTCATGTTGGTCCCTGTATCGCCATCCGGCACCGGGAACACGTTCAGTGAGTTGACGAATTCTGCGTTTTGTTTAATGCGATGTGCAGCGACGCGGATCATGTCCTGGAACTTCGCTGCTGTAATTTCTGTGACTTCCACCTGTTCAGTCCTCCTCGCGCCGCCGCTAGTCGTTAGCCAACACCCGTACGCCCTGCACGATGACCGTCACTTCATTAGTGGTGACCCCGAGCATGGTTTCCAGGTTATACTTGACCTTCTCCTGGACGTTGCGGCAGACCTCCGAGATCTTGGTGCCGTAACCGACGATGATGTTGACTTCAATCGTGACGCCGTTGTCCGCCTGGCGAACGACGACCCCGCGAGCGTAATTTTCCCGATTTAAAATATCATTCAAATTATCGCGGATCTGGTTGCGCGAAGCCATGCCGACGATGCCATAAATATCTGTGGCTGCACCGCCGACGACCGTTGCGATGACATTGTTCGAAATATCGATGGTGCCATACTTGGTCTTGATTTTTACCGCCATGCGATAACCTCCTATTTGACTAGGTATTTCCCAAATAGTTTAGCATAGCAACCCATTATTTGAAAGGAAGGCGGCAGCTGTCAAGTAATTTTCCTTGCTAGCCCTTGTATTCCCCGCGGCCGTATGATAAATTAGTTGAGTGAAAAAAATCGCAACATGCGATTGCAAAGGAGGTCCCTCGTTATGGCAAAAGACGTCATTACCGGCCGTCACACGACTTTTGGCAACAAGCGTTCACACGCTTTGAACTCAAGCCGTCGTGCCTGGAAGGCCAATCTTCAGAAGGTCCGCATCTTGATCGATGGCAAGCCGAAGCGCGTATGGGTTTCAGCTCGTGCCCTCAAGTCAGGTAAAGTGACCCGGGTTTAATCCCGATTAAAAATCGCGTCCATGTGGCGCTTTTTTTGTCTGCTCAGCCCCACTCGTGTCACGCGAGTGGGGCTTTTGCGTCGCCAAATAAAAAGGCATGCCCAAGTGAATGGACATGCTAAAATAACGGCTCAACTCATGATTCGAAGTGAGCTAAATTGCTTTCTCCACTCAGGCGTCTAGCTAACGGGCCTGAGGGTCAGGCACGGCCGCCATTAGCCCATGTGCTTCTTATGGGCGTCACCGCGGCGCATCTTGGCCGCCGTTTTGGGATTGGCCAGAATGTTCTTCCGCGACTGTTCGCGGCGCAAGCATCCACAACTCCGCACGCCGCCGTGCCGTAGCCGATATGAATCGACGACCGTCTGGTTGCCGCAGTCACACTGGCACAGCCAGAGCAGATTACCATTTGAACTGTGCCCGGCCCGCTCAAGCACGACTAGCCGGCCATAGCGTTGTCCAGTAATGTCTAATGGCGCACTCATCGTGGGACCCCTGCCTTGGATCATTAATCATCATCAGTTTACAGTTAAAACGCCGAATATAGTTCAAAAGGGGCATAACTGACCTAATTAATTGACCAATGATTGGCGGTCAAATGCGGCGCAGACGAAAAAAGGCACGCAAAGAACACCATTCCATTCGAAATGGTGTCCCCTGCCACCGTGGTTGCCCCGGTGGCTTTTTATTGCAGGGTTGCCCCTGCCTGCTATCCCCGTTGCGTTGCCGCTTCGAGTCTCTTTATTAAGTTAGGAAAGTGATAGCAGCATCCTGCCATGCGTCCTGAAAGGACCCCCTATATTCGAATAGGGTCTTCATAGCCAACCAGCTGGCGGCTCAGCATGCCGGGTCAACCCTGGTACGGTCGGATCGCCCGGTAGTCGGCGAGTAGTGCTGATGGGGTTGTTCCTTCCCTACCCACTCGTCATCCATAATTAGTATTGCACACAATGAAACCGCTGTCAACTATTTTTCTCGGTGTATTTAAAAATATTTTTGAGCCCGTCTCACAGCAAAAACCATGCCCACCGAAGCAGACATGTCAGAGAGTTGAAAGCACTTGAGGGCCATGAAATTCTTGTCAGTTAGGCGCGCTTGCGGCCAATCCCGCTCGGGCCAAACAGTGCCCCTAGTGTCGCAAAGACGCCCAGCCCAGCAGCGGCCACATTGGGCTTCTCGCCGGTGTGCGGCAAGACACGCTTGTTTGCGGCCTTCTTGCCAAGTTGATGGACCGGATGACCAGGGTTGGGTGCAGGAGTTGGCCGCGGCGTGGTGACGTCCGCAGCTGGCATGATCAGTGCGGCCGGAAAATCTGGCTCCTCTGCCCCGTCCTCGCCGTTCTTTTCGGCTTCTGCACGGGCCTTCTCAGAGGCCAAGGTCGACAGGTTCGGCAGGTTTTCCATCTTGTTCAGATTGTTGTTGACCGCCTGTTCCATCGCGTTAGAGGCTTCCGTCGACATGTTCGGCGTCTCGGCAATGGTGTCAATGTGATTCAGCTGACTTTGGTGCATCAGCTGGCCGGCTTTGAACCCAGCTTTAATTGCTTCGATGTAATCTGCGCTTTCCCCATCCGTGAAATGAGCTGGCAGAGAAGCCGCGCCGGTCTTGCCGATCTGCAGGCCCTTGTTGTAGGCATCAAGATCTTCCTCGCTTTTGCCGGTCGGGTTGGTTGGGTTCTGGTTGTTGACATCATTGTTGGCCTCGGCTGCGGCGTCATTTGACGCCTGAGTCGACATGTTTGGTGTCTCGGCAATCGTGTCAATGTGATTCAGCTTGCTTTGGTGCATCAGCTGGCCGGCTTTGAACCCGGCAGTGATCGCCTCAATGTAGTCGGCACGCTGACCATCGGTAAAGTGGGCCGGCAGCGAAACCGCGCCAGTCTTGCCAATCTGCAGCCCCTTGGCGTAAGCATCAAGATCTTCACTGACCTTGCCTGTTGGATCGGTTGGGTTCTGGTTATTGACATCATTGTTGGCCTTGGCTGCGGCGTCATCTGAGGTCTGAGTCGACTTGTTCGGGGTCTCGGCAATCGTGTCAATGTGATTCAGCTTGCTTTGGTGCATCAGTTGACCGGCCTTGAACCCGGCAGTGATCGCCTCAATGTAGTCGGCACGCTGACCATCGGTAAAGTGGGCCGGCAACGAAGCCGCGCCAGTCTTGCCGATCTGCATACCCTTGGCGTAAGCATCAAGATCTTCACTGACCTTGCCTGTTGGATCGGTTGGGTTCTGATTATTGACATCATTGTTGGCCTTGGCTGCGGCGTCATCAGAAGCCTGCGTCGACTTGTTTGGGGTCTCGGCGATGGTGTCGATGTGGTTCAGCTTGCTTTGGTGCATTAGCTGGCCGGCCTTGAACCCGGCCATGATCGCCTCAATGTAGTCGGCGCGCTGACCATCGGTAAAGTGGGCCGGGAGCGAGATCGCACCAGTCCTCCCAATCTGCATACCCTTGGCGTAAGCGTCAAGGTCTGCCTGGACCTTCCCTGTCTGGTTCGGCGCCGCAAGCGTATTTGCCGCAGAGGCTTGCGCAAGTGTCGCAGCCGAAACAGTCGTGCTCCCAATCGCAGAAACGCTGAACAAGCCAGCTGCAACGACCCCAGCAGTGAACCAGGCCTTATTGGAGCGAGCGGCTTTCAGCGTGTTGGAACGATTCTTCATCAAAATTCCCCCTATAAAGTGATAACTCGTCGGTACAAGTTGCGTCATACTTCTGTTGGCAGGCATATACGACAGTCTTTATTTTGTATCGCCTGTCTCAATGAGTATATCGGGTGAAAACAATGATTGAAACCATGAAAAAGTAAGTATAAAAATGTGTCCGGTCACTTGGGATAATCAATTCTCCATCTGAATGAGAAATTACGGACGGTAATCAATAAATTATGCGAATAACGTTGTCCTCACGCCCCATCAATCATGCACTCCCCGCTCAGCCTATAAATTCACTGATACCAACAAAAACTCCCCAGCCCCCAAGGTTTATTTCGTCTGCTTGAGTTTCGGAGAGTAAATTATTTTTCTCTTATCAGCTAATCACGCAAATCTAATTTTGAGCCAATCGGCCTAATGCCGTGGCTTCCGCGGCGCAACGTGATAGCTGGCTTCCGCGGCCCGCCGCGCGGCAACCGCGTCGCTGAAGGTCGCAAAGGCCTTGTTCAAAACCAGCTTTCCGCCCACCGTCAACCGGGCGGACCAGCGGTTAGCGATCGCATCCCAACTGACGCCGGTTACCCCGGAGACATTGCGAGAATTCATTACATGTTTTGGGCGAGAAACCCCTGACTTTAGTCAGGGGAGGTAAGCCCGCACTGGCTAAAATTAGTTAGCCTTTTTGCTTGGGCGTCCCGCCTTTCCCCTTTCTGTTCTCTGATTTTGAATATAGTTAGCGACGGTTTCTTTTGACATATCTCCTAGCGTGCCCATGTAGTAGCTGGGCGACCATAAGTGCCCGTCCCAGAGGAGCTTCTTAGTTTCCGGGTGAGCAACAAACCAAGTACGTGCCGATGCACCTTTCAGAATTTTGACCACATTAGCCGGGGCGTACCTTGGCTTAAAGCTTAAAAGTAGGTGCACATGGTCTGCCATCACTTCTGCCTGCTCAACGTTAATGTCGTTGTCGCTGGCGGCCGAGGTCAAAATCTCAAGCATTTCTGCGACAAGCTGTGGTGTAGTAAAGACCGCACAGCGATATTTAGTTACCCAAACCAAATGATAGTGAAAATTGTAGACATAGCCGCATTCATGAATTGCATGATTCTCTACCATAAGTATTATTGTAACCTCCTTTATTGGCTCAAGATTCGTTGCCAGTATTATACCATGCGTAGTATAATATGGATGCGAGGAGGTGAAAATAAGTGGCTAAGAAAATGGCAGATTTGAATTATCACTATGGGCTTAAAATGCGTCTTTTCCCATCGTCTGAACAAAAGCGCGTAATCGACAACAACATTAATGCCAGCCGCTTTGCTTACAACGAAATGGTCGCCATCGACAAGGAACTGTACTCGCTCCATCAGATCAAAATTCCAATCGCCATCGTTCAAGACCGGATTGCCTACTTACAACGACGCAAGAATAATACTCAAATGCTGTTTGCCATCCACCCTTGGTTAGCTGGCACTGGCGTCGGGACCGACGTGGTTGACCAAGCCCGCCGAGCTTATCAGAGCGCATGGCGGCTGTTTCGGCAGGTGCACCGTTCAGGCGTGCCAGTCTTTCACCGCAAGCGTGATGATGGCAGTTACCAACTGCCGACCCGCTACACTAAAAACGGAGTAGGACTTGCGGGTGGCTCCAACCGCTTTCTCGACAAGAAACATGTTGCCCTCAGCGGCCTCGGTAAAATTCGTGTCTCTGGTTCGCAAAAGCGGCTGTTCGATCACGCTGACGCTATCCGTGTTGGCACCATCACCATCCGTCGTGACGCCACTGGGCGGTATTTCTTGTCCATGCAGCTAGGCTCCGACACACCGTTCGTGCAAGCCACTAAGCCCGCTCAATCGGCGGTAGGCATTGATTTGAATACCGACAACTTCCTGACTGACTCGGCTGGCCACGTCGTTGCTAATCCTCGTTACTATCGATCAATCCAAGGCCAGTTGGCGAAAGCCCAACGCAAGTTAGCACGCCGCCAACTGCGGGCCAAGAAAGAACATCGTTCACTGCGAAGTGCCAAAAATTACCAGAAGCAGCGGGTGCTTGTCGCCAATCTCCAACGTGAGGTAGCTAACCGCCGCAATGCTTTTCTCCACCTTGTGTCTACGGCACTGATCAAGAACCACGATTTAGTCGTAGCGGAAGAGTTGGGAAGCAAGAATATGTTGCGCAATCACGCACTGGCAATGAGCATTGCCGATGCTGGCTGGCGAACGTTCTTGGGTATGCTGGCATATAAAGCTGGCTTGTACGGTCGCTCGTTTGTGACGGTCAACCCGCGAAACACCACGCAAACGTGTAGCGCCTGCGGTTTCGTAATGACTGGCGACCAGAAGCTCACGTTGGCCGACCGAAAATGGACGTGCCCGCATTGTGGGGCCTTCCACATTCGCGACCATAACGCCGCGAAAAACATTTTGGCTAAAGGATTAGCCGTCAAATAGCCAAACAGTCCGTCTGGCCCTTCGGTGTCCGACGGAACTAAGGCGCTAAAGCGCCAAGTCCGTCTAGCAACCTGCGGACTCTAAAGGCTTTGGTAATTAGCACGTAAGACCCGCTTGCGGGCAATCGCTGTATCTAAGCAAATTGTGGTCGCACCGCCGTTAGGCGACGCGCTTACAAGCCTCTGACTTTAGTCAGAGGTGGTTGACGCGGATCGGTTTCTCCGGGTCGTAGGGCGTCGGTGAGCCACACTTCATCCGCGCCAAGGTCTTCGGATTGGTCAAGATATTCTCCCGGGACCGCTCTCGCCGCAGACACCCACAGCTTCTCACCAGCCCGTGCCGCAGATGGTTCGAATCCGTCACAATCTGATTGCCACAGTCACACTGACACAACCACAACGCATTACCGCTTTGCGAATGCCCCGTCATTAGCAAGGCGACCAGCCGGCCAAACCCCTGACCGGTGATGTCAATCGCTCTGCCCATCGCATTCCCCCTCTTATCTAAAATCCCGACTAGGATGATTCCATCAAGCGGTCCCCCCACAGCGACCACAATTACCACATCTGCCGCTCACACCTAGTTCAACTGTTCGTCGTTGACGCTAATTGTCATACACTCAACGTATACTGTACAATCAAACACCGAAAAAGTCAGGTAATGTGCATATCTGACTCAAATATATTTCAAATTCAGGCTCTTCACAAACTCAGCCTCGATCTGCAGATGCCCGCCCAGCGCCTTTCCACGGGCGCATACATCTAATAAAAGCAAAAAAACTCCTCGAGAAATTATTCTCGAAGAGTTTTTGCGAGTAAGCATTAACGGGATTTAAGTTGGCTGATCACATATCCTATTTTGAGTTTTGAGACAGCCTCGACCAAATCCTTAGTGGGCCCAGACTAGCCGGTTGACCGTCTGCGAGATGCAGGTCTGCAAGACGACCGCTTCGCCCTGGTTGGGGCTGAGGATCGCGTTCAAGCGGTCTGCGCCGTTCTTGACGGAATAGCTCTCATCGTTGACGTCATCAGTCATGTACACCGTGTAGGTCCGCGACTGACCATTAGCATCAGTCACAGAGACGCGGCTGCCAATGCCGAGGCCCATGATCCAGGAAAAGGTGTTGCTCTTCGCGTGGCCCGCGATCTCAGAGGTCAGGCCATCCGTGGTGGTCATGTGAGTGGCCCCACCCCAGGTCATGGCCATGCCGGCCTGCGCAGGCGCCTTCGTGCGGCTGCGGCTGCCTTGAACGACGACCGTCGAATGGCCCAAACCAGAAATCGTCCCCACATAGGTTTCCCCAGTGGTGGCACGAATACTGGCCGCCTTGGCCGCAGCGCTTTGAGCGGCAGTTGGTGCCGCAGTGTGCTGGACGGGCGCTGCGACGTGACGCACTGGTGCAGCCGGATGCGACTGCGCAGCCGCAACTGGCTTGGCAGCGGCAGTGGTGCTAGGCGTGGTCGGCTTTACGGCCGCTGGCTTCGCACTGGCACCCTTAGCACTGGCGGCCTTAGCCGCAGCCTGGTGCGCCGTCTTCTTGTCCTTGGCTGCAGCGACCGAGACCTGCTTGCTGGAAGCAGGCATTGCCCGGTGAGCACTGGTACTCGCTGCGGCACTTTTGCCGTGGCCAGTAGTCGACAGCTCTAACGCGTCAACCACATCGCCATTGCTTGCATTGGTCACGATGTTCACCGCACCAAAGCCCCCCGCAATCACGACAGCGGCACCAAGAGACAAGAATTTCATATTGATTTTCAAAAAGATTCCCCTAACCTGCAGGAAGCCCCCCGGTCTCCTACATAATGCGCGGCCAAATGCTGACGTTCTCTTCTTTTCCCAGCAGAGATCGTCCCACCGCTATTACTGACTTACAACTCCGATATGACCCGAATGGTCACGTGAAACAATTAACCTGTCTACTCACTCGAAAAACCGATAACCATTTGTTTCCGTGTTTTTGACAACCTGACCAATATACAGGGATTTGCAGAAAAGCGCAAGAGCATTTTCAGAAAATATTTCGTCGGCAAATATCAGAATTGACGAAGATTGGGGCGAAAAAATTGGGGTATAAGCATCGCACAAAACCGTTCTTAAAGGCCAGTGTGAAAGCGCTAAGTCGCTGATAAATAAAGGATTGCCCTAATCAAGGGGAGATTACCGTTTTTCTGGTTAAAAGACAATGGAGGAAAGCGATGGTACACCATTCAGGGTAAAATAATACCAGCAAGCTAAAACAGGCGAGACCGTTTTCAGTAAATAACGTTTCCCTCAGCTGTTATTTTTACCCCCGTCTGGGCAGATCTCACCAAGGCGCAAATCAATTCCGGCGAACAAAGAACGTCAAGGATAGTTGCCTGTTCTTGCCGCTCAGTCGGCCGGCTTCAGCGGACGCAAAATTGCGCGATCACACGCCGTGGGAATCTATCAGGATTGGGAACCCGGGCCGAGCCAAACATTCAGGTGCGCTACTTTCACAACCGACAGCCGGTATCCACTCCCTGTGTCTAAACAATCGCCATCCCTCGCTTAGGTCCAAGTCAACCAGCGTCTAATCCTGTGCCACAATGGACCACCCTTTAATCACTTCTGGGGGGCGAATCAGGGACAATCCGCTAGTTTTCACACCCTCAGCGTGGCTTCAGGCTCTATCAGTATCCGGCTCAGCATGGGACCATGAACGGATTACGCTCACATGAGTGAGTTGGACAAAATCGTTATTTTTGTCCAACAATAGGCTTTTTCAATCTTTTCGTCGCATTTCTCAAATATTCTGCTTTCGGCCGCTAATTCGACTGACAATCACCCCCTTGTTGTCCGAAGTCAGGCTTCAACCGGCACCTAGCCCTCATCAACTCGGCCGCTAAGAGATTCCGCCGTCAACGCAAAAATGGTACTAAATAATTTTGCAGACGCCCCCGCTACTGTGACTGTTATCAGCTTTCAATCGATGTTGATCATGGCACCATCGCTTGGGGAATTAATTGCAATCACCACGTGTTCGGTCGGCCAACCACCTGCTGTGCCAGCCGCGCAGCCCCGAAAGCTCTGACTCCTGAGCTTCGGCTTAAAACCCCTTCAGACCATCAGACAAGCCAGACATCCTTCCCAAACAAAAAGACCCTGACGGGCATTGTACCGATGCCGGTCAAGGTCTTCGTATCTCCGATCAGAATGGTGAAACAAGCCGTGGGCGTCCTTCTTGCATGAATAGCGATTCTTGGGGGAACTGCTCATTCATGGGCTGCACACAGATTTTGATGTGGGTCTCGGATCCGTGAGACCCACGAGTGAAATCCAACAGTAGTCAAGCTGGACGCCAACTGGCTTGTTTCATTGCCGGCCACTTGGATGATGCAGCCGACGCTGTATTTTCGGTGATCATCACCCCCTTTGAGCGGAGCGGCGGGAAGGGACTAACAACCCTTCCCCCACCCAGTTGCCAATTCTAAGTGGTGTTAATCACACTCGCAAGAAATACGACTCAGCACGAAAAATTTGGTGACTCCCTGTTGATGATCACCAGCAGCCAAAACCATTCGCGCACTGACTCAACAAGATGATGTGGCCCACCATCGTCTGAAACACAATTACCATTGAACACAAAAACGGGTCTACACTTTCTAGTGTTGGAGAAATCCAACGCCGAGAGTGTAGGTCCTTCTTTTAATGACAAAATTAAAAGGGCACCTATAAGGTCCCCCATGCTATGCTCTAAGCGTCCAAACCAAAAGCTAGCGAGGCGATTTGTCGATGTCCCAGTTCAATCCTACACTGTCGAATTTAGGAATACCAGATGCAAATATCCATGTCTCAAACGATCGCGATGAATATCGTTGAACGGATGCGCGACGCCGCAAATACCATACAATCTTTGCGACGCTTTCCTATACGTTGAAACGCTGTCCACTCTGTGGTTTTGAAGCTTTGCGGCCTAACGGTCACAAACTGACCCACATTCATGTCAAAGGGGCCACTGAGATTCCAACCATTCTGGATTTAAATAAGCAACGTTGGTGGGGCACTAACTGTCATCACTCAACGATTGCGACGACCCCCTTGGTCCAGCTCAATCGCTCGATTGCCAGAGAAATCCAGGACTCCGTGTTAAAGCTTTCAATGAAGAGCCTACCTCTGAAGACGATTGCCGCCATCAGTGGGATCTCTGCCTCGTCCGTTCAACGCATTCTGAATACCAACGTCAAATATTGCCCTGCAAAAAAACTTCCAGAGCATCTTTGCTTTGATGAGTTTCGTTCGACTGAAAACATGATGTCCTTTATCTGCATCGATGGCGATAGCCATTCGCTGGTTTCACTGTTGGGTGATCGCTTGAATAAGACCATCCAGGACTTCTTCATTTCACACTACAGCCTCAAAGAGCGGAACGCGGTAAAGACAATTGTGCATGGCGGCTATAAAATGTAGGAAAATGGCGATTTGAAATTGTCGGTTTTCCTGCATTTTTTGATATCATGAA
>NZ_RHOL01000040.1 GCF_003946465.1 Lacticaseibacillus hegangensis
TAGTACTAACAAGAATAGGTCTTCATGGCCTTTTTGGTCTAGTCGTCAGGGTGTTGCACTTGAATTGTAAACTGGGGAGCTGAAATTTTTCAACTTTCTCTGGATAATACAATCTCAACTCAGTTATCCTCATTGGGACTTGATGTGGGCTTTACTCGGTATGTAGACGATTATCGTTTCTTTGGGAAGACAATCACTGATCTTGAATTGGTCAGGAATATGCTCGTAAAAGTTTTTCGCAGTCACGAATTATCATTCAACGAAGCAAAAATCAAGCTGTTCAAAGGATTTGAAGTCCAAAAGCAAGCTCATTTTGAAAATTACCCAGCATTACGCCCAATAATTAAGGGTAATTGGCGTACCTCATTTAGTTTCGATAAATATCAGATTATTCATGAAAATTTATCGTTGATGATAGATAATGCTGACATTCCAACGCTTAAGGCAGCCTTAACCGGCTTTAAAAATAAGATTGTAAGAGGAAAAATTCAATTCAAGAATGACCAGATTGTGCTTTCATTTTTGGAATTTCTAATTAAGGTCGCTTATGTTCTTCCTCTTGTTTGCATGCAAACCTATAAGTTGATAGCAGAAATCGTAAATACAATTGCTCCCGCAATCCGTCATAGATGCTGGAAGAGACTATACGCTGAGTTCGAATATATTAGAGAAAATTATTCAGACACGGATTTAGAGATTTGGTACTTCTACGTTCTATCTGAGGCTGGCACGTCTAGAGAAACGTCGACTGTAGTCTCGAAATACCTAAAGAAAAATGACAATTTAAGTCCAATACTATTGACTGTGTTAATTAAACCAAGGAGTAAGGCTGGAAATACCAGGATTGAGTCTATTCTTTCTTCGCAAGTTGATGACTGGCAGACCGCCTCACAATCAAAATGGTGGCTGCCCTTAAGCAAACTCTGGATTGATTCGTCAGGATTAATAAGAGATAGAGAGATTAGAAAACTTTTCCTGTCCATCAACAAATCAAACCACATTCAGTGGAATAAGCTTGGCATAATAGAATTCTTACGTCAGCAAACCACCGAGACGCAACAGAATCCCACCAGAAAAGACTAATCGTAACACACATTTTACTAGGAGATAGTTATGTACGTGACTTTTGATAATCAATTCTTACAAAATATTTCAAAAATTTTAGCCCAGGAAACAACTACCAATGGAATTAGCTCAATGTTTCATGACCTAAATTTGAAGGACTTTGATGAGCAAAGATTGGATGAATTTCCGCAAATGTCTCACACAACTAAGTGGAAACGAATTTATGAGACATTCCGCTATGAAATTCAAAATCATCATGGTTCGCCCGAACCGGTATTTGGGGTAATTGAGTATCTGCTAAAACCTGTGAATTATATTTCTACACCAAATCAATGGTCCTCAATTCGTAAATCTATCAATTCAGTCTTGATTTTCACTGGCTTTGCACTTGGTGATGATGGTTTGGTGACAAAAATCAAAGCTGCAACGACCATGTCTGAGGCACTAAACCGACTTCAAACGTTTCGTGAACAATTAGGTCCCTTGCATTTGGATTCTCACGTGACGAAGTATTGTACTAAAGAGCTTCTACATGAAGATTATTTTCATGCAATCTTTGAGGCTAGCAAAGGTGTCCTAGATCGTCTACGGCGACTTTCGGGATCTTCATTAGATGGAACGCAATTGATAAATAACTTGTTTAATTTAAGAGCACCAATTCTCTTCATACGCGGAAATCGACTTTCGACACAGGATGAAAAAGACATGTATTTCGCAGCATCTTCAATTTTCAAAACCATCGTTTATATGTATAGGAACCCTAAAGCCCATAAGGTAAAGATATATGATGAAACCAGCTTAGATGATGCGGTAGTCGCCTTTGTGATCATGTCTAAAGCTCATCAGATTATTGATACCCTGATGACTGCCAGGGGCTGGGACGAATAATGAATATGAATTTTGTCACATTTTGGAAACAGCATGTTATGTCGAAGCGTGTTCCAAAACCAGGTATTAACAAGACACGGTACTTCCCTGTATGAGCAGTCATTTTAAAATTATAGTTATGGTAAAAATAAATATGGTAAGGTTTAAGACTGTAGAAGCCCAACATCATTAGAAAACCACCCATATGAATGGGTAAAAATGTGGGCGAAACCTACTTGCTTTTGTCATTAATTGCCAACATGTTGCCGAGTTCTTCTAATCCCAAAATTTAGCTGGACGAATCATTGAATTTCCAATGGCACAAGAAAAGCCCGAGATATCGGGCTTTTTTTAATCCTATTCGCCATTAAGTACTTAATCTCAGATCAGGCTTTTCACCACTTTAAAGTATTCTCTCGTCAACCGTTGGATTGTACGGACCCGTGAACCTTGATCAGGAAATCTGAATTGAAAAAACTGTAGACAGACTTGAGTTAATTCAAGCGCTTAGGTAAGTAATCAATAATGTTAAGCCGATTTGGTCCTCTCCCGTTAGCGACGTCCGCAAGACTTTCACTTAAGCAAATTCGGCGAGCCTCGGCGAAAGAAATTCGCGATGAGTCGAGACGACTGTGCCTTTAAAGGCACACGACAAATACAATAATATGCGTAATGGCAGTCAGATAGCTGCGTCAGGACAGCAATCGTAGAATTTTTCAAAATATGAAGACGTATCAGGAGGAGTCTAATCGCCAAGATCCCCAACCAGTGCTTATTTACATTTTGCGAAACGCGAAAGAATACTTGTTCCGAATGCTATTAGCGCACTCACCGCGTATATTTTCAAATCTTTCATATGCCTCTGAGCGATAACTCGGATTCTTTCACAGTTTTGCATGCCCTTTGCCGATTGTTGTCGTCAAAGCGAAGAACGTGCACCGGATTTCCCACTTCACTTTCGGCGAGCCAGAGCGAATTGGCTTTGAGAGCTGCGTGATTCAGTTTCCCAGATTTCCAGAAACAGCGTGTCTTTTTCTTCTGACGCCGACCTGATCAGTCATCATTCGATGCAATCGAAGACGAAGGTCGTTGGAGCTGAAGAGTCAGCTTCAACCTGCGAAGGCCAGATTGGCGGGAACACTCTCCTTTGTCACGCAATCACAGGCGCGCACGCAACTTATATATGCTCAGTAGGTATATCAGACCCGCGAAAGAAGTATTTGACGCATATCAAGCCAGCCACTAAACTGACGAGGTAATCAAGCATGCTTTCACTGGTCACTGAAAGGACAAACAAAACCATGACAACCAACGAACAATCCGTAAAGCACGGCATCTTCCCCATGGGCGCCACGAACGACGCCTACGCCAAGTATTTTGTCGGCCAAAGCTACCTCAACACCCTGATCAGCGACCCGGCCATCAACGTTGGCGTGGGCAACGTCACCTTTGAGCCAGGCTGCCGTAACAACTGGCACATTCACCACGACGGCTTCCAGATGCTGCTGGTCACCGGCGGCGAGGGCTGGTACCAAGAAGAGGGCCAGCCGGCGCGCAAACTGCACCCCGGGGATGTCGTGGTCACCCACGACGGCGTCAAGCACTGGCACGGCGCGACGAAGGACAGCTGGTTCTCACACATCGCCATCACGGCCGGCACGCCGGAATGACTCGAGCCCGTCTCCGATGAACAGTACAGCGCACTCACCGACTAGGAGGAATTTTTCATGATCAAAGATAAAGTTGTTGTGATTACTGGCGCATCAAGTGGCATCGGTGCCGCCACCGCAAAACTGCTGGCAGCAAAAGGCGCCAAGGTCGTGCTGGGCGCCCGGCGCGAAGCCAAACTGGCACAGTTGACCAAAGCCATCCAAGCCGCTGGGGGCCAAGCCGTTTATCGCGTCACCGACGTCACCAAACCGGCAGATAACGCCGCGCTCGTGAAAATGGCCCAGGATACTTTTGGCCGCTTCGATGTCATGTTTCTGAACGCCGGGCTGATGCCGAGCTCCCCTCTATCTGCACTGAAGGTCGACGAGTGGAATCAGATGGTCGATGTCAACTTGAAAGGCGTGCTCAACGGTATTGCTGCCGCTCTGCCGACATTCAAGGCGCAGCAAGCCGGTCATCTTATCACGACCAGCTCCGTCGCCGGGCTCAAGGCTTACCCCAACGGCGCGGTGTATGGTGCGACTAAGTGGGCGGTGCGCGACCTGATGGAAGTGCTGCGCATGGAATCCGCCCAGGAAGGCAGCCACATTCGCACCGCTACGATTTATCCAGCCGCCATTAAGACGGAGCTGCTCGCCACGATCACCGACCCTGGTGCCGCCGAGGCAATGCAGCAGACCTATGACACATATGAAATCAGTGCCGAACGGATCGCGGACGTCGTCGCCTTTGCCATCGACATGCCGGAAGACACGAACGTGAGTGAATTCACCGTCGGCCCGACCACCCAGCCGTGGTAGGCCGCTCACCTAGAAAGGAAGATTAAAATGGCTAAAAAACAAACCGCTGGCCGCGACAACTTGGGCGACTTCGCCCCGCAGTTCGCCGCGCTGAATGATGACGTCCTGTTCGGTCAGGTCTGGGCTAAGGAAGACGAGCTGTCTGCCCGCGACCGCAGCCTGATCACTTGCGCCGCCTTGATGGCGCAAGGCCTTTTCCCACAGCTGAAGTCGCACATAGCCATCGCCAAGGAAAACGGCGTGACCAAGACCGAAATGGTCGCTCTGATCACGCACCTGTCCTTTTACGCCGGCTGGCCCAAAGCGTGGTCCGCGTTTCCGCTGGCTGAGGATATCTATGGCAAAAGCGACACGGAGGACTAACCGTTGAACAATGTGCTGATTTTGGGGGCTCACGGCCGAATCGCCAGACTGGTGCGCCGACGCCTGCTGCAAGAAACCGACGCCCACCTCACCTTGTACCTGCGCCGGGCCAAGCGTCTGGGGCAGGTTGACCCGACTCGCGAAACCGTGGTGGAGGCCGACGTGACCGACTACCAGGCGCTGTACCAAGCCATGGCCAGCCAGGACATCGTCTACGCGAACCTCAGCGGGGAGTTTGAACCGATGGCGAAAAATATCGTCAAGGCGATGACCAACGCCGGGGTTGACCGCCTAATTTACGTCACCGGCCTTGGCCTGTACCACGAGGTGCCTGGTGCGTTCGGCCGCTGGGTCGAAGAAGACGTCGGCGCGGCGGTAATGGATGACACCCGCCGTGCCGCCCAACTTATCGAGGACAGCAACTTAGACTACACCCTGATCCGCGCCGCCTACCTGACAGACGATGATGAGATCGATTACGAGCTCACTGTCAAAGGATCGCCTTTTAAAGGCACCATCGTCTCGCGCAAAAGTGTCGCCGACCTGATCGTCAACACGATTGTGGATCCCCGCCTGCATCGGTATAGTAGTCTAGGAATCGATAAGTCCGGCACGGATGGCGACCGGCCTTATTAACTGACTGGAGGCGTGCGTGATGGAATTAAGACTGCTGGAATACTTTTTGGCGATTGACGGTGCGGGCTCGATCTCGCGGGCGGCAGAGCGGCTGCACATCACGCAGCCCACGCTGTCTCGCCAGCTCAAGCAGCTGGAAAATGAGCTGGGTGCCCCGCTGTTCACCCGCACCAAACACGGCCTCACGCTGACCCAAGCCGGCCTTTACCTCAAAACCCGCGCTCAGGAAATTTTGACGTTGACGCAGCAAACTGAGCAGACGTTTATCGACCAGCGCCGCCAGTTATTCAGCGGCAACCTCAACATCGGTGCGGTCGAGGCCGACAGCAGTCACACCCTGGCCAATGAGCTTGCGGCGTTCACCGCTGAATACCCGGCCGTCACCTTCGAGCTGTTTACCGGGACCTCCGACGACCTGTTCGACCGGCTCGACAAGGGCTTGATCGACCTGGCCTTGCTGCTGGAGCCGGTGAATGCCGACAAGTACGACCACCTGACGCTGGCGCACACGGAGCGCTGGGGCCTGGTCGTCAGCGTCGACGCCCCTATCGCAACCAAGCCCGTGATTGAGCCCGCCGACTTGCCAGCGGTGCCACTCATCATCTCCAGTCGCGACGCGGTGCAGCAACTCCTGGCTTCCTGGTCTGAGATTGAGCTGGCCGACCTGAAAATTGTCGGGCACTTCAACCTGATTTTTAACGTCATTCCCCTGGTGCAAGCGCAAGTCGGCGCGGCGCTGACGATTGAAGGCGTCATCGACCCGCAAAACCATGCCGGGGTCCGGTTCATCCCGTTCTCGCCGCGCGTGCAGACCCACACGGTCTTGGCCTGGCGCAAGCACCGGCTCCAGACGCCGATCACTACGGCGTTTATTGACCGGTTCAAACACTTCACCAAATAGTCGAAGGTGCCCTGATCATGATTTTGATCAAGGCACCTTTTAGTGTTCGACTGGACCGCTTCGAGGTCGAATTAGCCGCGAATATAAATGGAATACTATATGTCATGACACGGTTAAAAAGGTTCATCTCAATTAAATTGACAGCGATTTCATGCCGTGCTACTCTATCCTTGGATGACGAGTGGGTAGGGAAGGAACAACCCCATCAGCACTACTCGCCGACTACCGGGCAATCCGACCTCAGTGTGAGGTTGACCCGGCGTGCTGAGCCGCCAGCTGGTTGGCTATGAAGACCACGTTAATCGCGTGGGGTCCTTTCAGGACGCATGGCAGGATGCTGCTATCACTTTCCTAACTTAATAAAGAGACTCGAAGCGGCAACGCGACGGGGATAGCAGGCAGGGGCAACTCTGCAATAAAAGCCACCCGGGTCAAAGCCGGTGGCGCGGGACACCATTTCACAAGAGATGGTGTCCTTTGCGTGGTTCCGCATGCAGATGAAGCACCCTGCCCCCTTTTTTGGTAACTTCAAGAAAAATGGTCGGGCGTTTTTTGCTATCTGCTCAGTGGAACCAAGCTACATCATCTGCCATACCAACTTGGCGAAATCATAAGTGCAAACATGCCGATTTTCGCTAACGCATTAATAGCCGCCGCACCATAGGATTCATTGACCTGCTGCGGCAACGATTTCATCCGTGTTTTAACCTGTTCGAATTCTCACACTGCCTTATCTCTTGCCAGCAATCAGGCCGCGGCCGATCGGCTTATTTGTCTTCTCTTCTATTTTCATTCGCCAGCCACGCAGGAATTAGTCTTTCATAGTCACTGAGCAATTGCTCTTGCTCAACAAACTTTCCAGTCACCACCACGCTATCCATCTCGGCCTCGAATTGCGGTGAAGTGACCTTCAGCCGCCGCGAACGCGCGGTATCGGACTTGGCCAAGGTGGAAGTTAACCAGCCGATCACGCGCTCGGGATTTTGAATCGCCAAAACCTTTTTCTCCTGAGCCGCAGGCAGCAAACTGGCAAAATGTTCAGCCATTTGTATGCCCTTGCTATCCAAATCGCCGAGGTAGGTATACTCGACACCGCGTTCAGCCAACCGCTGGATCAACTTCACATAGGTCGCATTGAAATCATTGCCGCCTTGCAAAACCAGCGGCCAGGTCGGATGCAGGCGGTGAAGCAGGATGAAGACACCATTGTTCTCTAACACCACGGCACGTTTGGCCAGCAACGGCAACTCACCGGCCGCACCGGCTTGCCATGGGTTGAACGACAACGGCTGCGGCAGATCTGACTCGAACAACCCTGCACTGGTGAAAGCCAATCCAATTAATCTGGCGCTCAGCTCATTGATTGTCTGACCGGCGAAGTAATGCTGCATAACCCACCGGTAGTATGCCCACAGTGCGGGATTTTCTCGCTGATCATTCAAAGTATGAGCAGTCAAACCGACATCGACAGCCTGTTGCGCCCGCGGCGGCAGCGCAGTACCACTTTTCATTGCCGCAAACAACGGATCCAGCAAGCTGGCCTGTAGCGGGGCTTGATGGCCAGTGGCTTGGGCGTACGCGTTAAGATAATCAGGCATCCTGTTCCCCCCAATTGACGACTAACTGCACGTGATTGGGCCGGAAGACATGGTCGTGGCGTTGCGGCGCAGCAAACACTTCCCAGGCAATATTGGTTACCTTATCCGCCAGAATCTTCGTCTGTGCACCGGCCGGCATGGTCGCGATGAAGGTGAAACCAAAGCTGGCAATTGTCTGGGCGAAAGTCCGCGCAGTATCAGGATCCAACTTGTCAGCAAACTCATCGAACATCACCAAGTGCGGCGCATCCGGCTCGCTTGCCTGCCTCAGCAGCATCTTGGGCACTAACAGCAGCGGCAATAAGATTGCCTGAGCCTTTTCCGCACCAGAGCCGCCGGAAGAAACGAACCGGTTGTCGACCTCTTCGAAGTCAGCACTTTGCCGCCGCTTGATCCAGACTGAAAAGGCTGACCATTCGCGAATATCCAGCAATTCATGGGCCCGGGCCATGAACAGGTCATCGTCATCTGCGACTTCCGCGTCATTGGCTAACTGCGTCAACCGCCGAGTAATTTCCGCAGTCAGTTTTGGCCGGTCGCGGCGAGTGGTCGCGACCGCTTCATCGATCACGGTTTGACTGACGGTAGTCGGACGCAGGCGAATTCGCAGCTGAATATTCTGCGATGCGGCCATTCCTTCTGTCAGCATCTTGTTGTATTCATCCACCACCCGATACTGGGCGGCAATCAGGGACACTGCAGCTTGCTGATAGGTCACCTGGGCCAGCGAATTGCCGGATTGACGCGCGTCTAGTGCTTGGGTGACTGTTGCCAGGTCCTCGATTAATAACCTCTCAGCGCTGTTGATGTCGAATGCAACCCCAATCACCTCAAGCGGCTGATCCATCAATCGAATCGCGCGCTGGTTCATTTGACTGGCGATTGTTTCGTGTTGCCGTTCTTGGAAAAGGCTGTCCAGCGCGTTGTCATCATTGCCATCGCGGTCGCCGCGGTGAATGCCTTGACGAATCCGGTCGCTCAGGTCGCCATAACTGCGATTTCTGATTTCACTGCCATTGGCACTGACATAGGCCAAGAGCGCGTCGATCGAGCCCACTTCTTCCACTGGAAAATACGGCTTCAGCACGTTTAGCACTTGCTCGATGACGTTCCCGACTTGACCCTGCTGCTGCTTCGCCGCGTCCAAATTCTCGCGGGCAGTGGCTTCGCGCTGCTCTTGTTTAGCGTGCTGAGCACTGAGGTCGCGTTGGCTCTTCTGCATCGCCTGATAATGCTGTTTGGCAGCGGTCAGGCGATCAGCAATGGTCTCATCGATCTTCAGCGCTGACAGTGCAGCCTTTAACTCAGCAATGCGCTTAGTCACTTGCGCAGGATCGATCCCTGCTGCTATATCTGCTTGGGTCTTGGCAACGTCCTCTTCCGCGTTGCTGACTTGGTCAGCCAGACGGTCGCGCTTGCCGGTCAGTGTCTGGTAACTGGTCCATAATTTGCTATACTGGTCTGCCAGTGTGGCTGTTTCATCTAACAGCTGAGGCGCAGCCAACAGCTTGCTCAAGTCAGGATGGCGCTTCAATAATTCTGTTTCTCGAGTTTTAAGCGGCGTAAACTGATCATTCATTTCCGCCGCGCCGGCTTCATGAATCCGGGTATTATCGGCCTGTAAGGTTGACTTGGCCCGACTGACCAGCGGCCCTTGCAGGTCGCGGTCGATGGCTTCACCCATTTGGCCCTGCACCTTGCTGACAATGGCAACGTCTTTGGACAAGTTGGCTAACTGATCTTCTAAACTGCGATAGCGGGCCAGACCGCGCTTGATTGCCTCTAGGTAGTCCTGCAGCGCCTTAAGCGTCGCCGTCGGGTCGGTTTGCGCAATCACCCCACTCATTTCAGGCAGTTTAGCCGACAACGCATTGAGCTTGGCCTCACTAGGTTTGATCTCGCTGGTCATCAGCTCGGTCATTTTTTTATTCAAATCGTTCAACTGTGCTTGGAACTGTTTGAGTGTACTTTGTTCTTCTTCTAACCGCTGCAGCTGGCGCTGATACCCGGCTAATGCCCGTTGCTGCGAGTCAAGTTCGCTTTGATACTGGCTGCGCTGAGCCACTTGCTGCGCTTGGGCTAACTTGGCGGCGGTCAGCTCATTCACATTCACTTCCGCCTTTTCTAGAGCCGCGGCCAGCAAGTCCAGCTGTTGCACCAGCTTCTTGGCCGCAATGGCGGCTGCTTCGGCTTGGTCCTCCGCTTCACGCTGCTGTTGGCCAAGCGCGGTATACCTGGGCAATAACGTATCATTCAGATGATTCAAGTTGCGCAGGAAAATCTCCTTCTTCATCGTCTTGAGCCGTCTCTGACCAGCTTTGATGCGCGCCACCAGTCGATTGAGGCGATTCAGTTCGCGCTGGCTGTCAGCGGCGGCCTCCAGCGTCGCAGTGTCGACGCCGGCTTGAGCATTTTTCAGCGCCTCTAAGATCGGACTGAACTTGGCGTCCCCGCCGGTCAGGCTCGGTGACGCCAGCAATCGATAGACTGCCGCCAATTGACTCAGCGTGTGGCTGTCACTGAACCCATAGACTTGGCTCGCCACAAAATTGCGATACATGTCCGCTCGATCGAAGACCTGTAGTTCAGCACCAAGTGATGCATTTTGCATCTGAAACGCTTGCTTATCCAAAGAATGCCCATCTGCATCGGTGGTGATCAGCGGATCCGTCGCATCGGCAGCACTGATTACCACGAACCACCAAGTAGCACTTTTGTGGCCGTCGCTCTGGCGGTGAGCACCCAGCCCCAGGATGACCCGGCGGCGGGCGGAATGGAGGATCACGTATGAATAACCCGTCCGCACCGCCATGGCATTCTCGCCCCAACCCAGCAGCATGCTTTCAAAGGTGCGTTCATGCTGCTTACTGTTTTGCACCTTGGCGTCTGAATTAAGTTTCTTGAGATTGGTGGCGGAATTGAACGACGGCGTGGCGATCGTGCCATCGATCAGCATCGGCAGGAAGCAATTAGCCAGTGTCGTTTTGCCGACAGTGTTGCCGCCGACAAGGGTCAGGTTGCCGTACTCGGCAGCGTCCATATCCAGCTTCACGTATTGGTTAAAATTACGCAGATGATAACTGAGTGGAATTAGGCTCGTCTGTTCGTTCATTGCGCTTCCTCCTGTTTGACAATCACCCGGTCGACCAGTGCCGTGGGCAAAATGGTTTTGCCATGGCGATAAGCAAGCGCAAACTCAAACAATGCGTCTTTCACCATCGTGGGATTAAGAGTCTTAATATTCTCATAGTACTGCTTGCCGACTTGGCGGATGCGCTTACCCAACTCAGCTTCCGGCAGCCCGGCGCCGAGGCTGAGTGCGACGCCCAGCGCCGTGATGTACTGCTTCGATGTGCTGGGCAGGCGCTTGCGGTCCAACAACACTGCGTATGCATCCCCGCACTCAAGCACATAGCGGCCAGTCGCCCACCATAAGGCGGCGATTTCTTCTTTGTGCGTCTGCAATGCCGGCCACAGGTCCGGCGCCGTTGCCGGACTTATAAATGGTCGCGCCAATAGCGCCCTGTTGACTTGTTGGACTGCAGAAAGCGGCGCGGGCCGCTGGGCTTGTTTCAGCCAATTGACCAGTGCTTGGGTGATATTCGTGAAGTCGTGGCTGACGCTCCAGTAGGCGTCGACCACCACGTTGCGCTCGTTTTCCGGCACCGTCACTTTTTCTTTGGTCAATAAGCCGAAGCGGTCGACCAACAGCCCGTCAATAATCGACTCGATCGCCCGTTCGTCCAAATTGCTAACGACACTATGCACTTGGCGAATGATCGGGACGCGAGCCACCAAATGATCCGCATTAGCGCTTTGAACATTCGGCTCGTTGATCACTGCCTTCATCGTGGCTAGCAGCACACGGGTTTGGTCGACTGAAAGGGTCGCCTGTTCGCCGACCAGCCAAACCATATTCTCCAGAAAAACATAAGGGGCCCGCCCGACTAAGTCAGTCAGAAAGCTGCTGATGCGCTTGACAGTTTGCGGCCGGCGCATCGCCTGAATCATTTCCAGCTTTGCCTGCGCCATGCCGGCAGTTTCGGAGCTGGTAAAAATACTGCTGTCAAATAACTGGCTGATGATGTTCTGCTCAGTCTGATGTAAGTTGACCATTTTTCTCCTTAATCAAATTCAAAAGTAAAACCACTTGGCAGGTAAGCACTCAGAGTCTCCCCTTGGCAATGCAGCCAAAGCCCGCCCGTGGCCGGAAGGGCCTGGACGGCGTGCACCGACCTTCCGAAACAGCTAAAATTGGTGAAACGGCGGTAGCCGGTGGCGGCATATAGCTTAACCAGTTCGTCACGCGCAATCGTCGTGGTCAAGGTCAGATTGTGATCGACCCGCCCATGGGTCGGATCTTGCATCACCAGCCCTTGTAACTCTGCTAGTGCAGCTTTTTGGTCAGACACCGGCAGCAGCTCATCACTAACCTTGGGATTGTCGGCCTCAGTCACACTTTTCACGCGGCGCTCAGAGGCTGTACTGATTACAGGCCCCATCGTCGTTGCATTGAGCAGATCGTCTGGATCACTTTCCGGGTCGCGGTCAAACGGCAGATGCCGCGGTAATGCGCTAGGCAGCTGGACACGCTCGACATGGGCCAGCAAATGATCCAGGTCTTGATTCAATGCCTTGATGTCAATGGTCTGCTGCTGGGCGTGTTCGTATTCCTGACTCAGTAAAGTGATTGCACTGTTGATCGTTTGAAAAAGCAGAAATACGGAATCCAAGCTGCGATCCACCGCCTGCTGACTGCCAAAAAAGCTCATCTCCATCGCGTCTAGCTCCCGCTTGACATACGCCTGCGTGTTGATCGCGCGAGTGGTCAGTTTCAGCTGATTGTTCACCGCACGGTCGGTATCGAGGTCGTCTTCGCCTTGCTGCGAACGGGCGACTCTGGCGGCAAACTCGTCGTCCTCGGCCAAAGCTCGCACCGGATCGGCTTGCTCAAGCAAGGTCAAATAGGCCGGCACCGCTTTTTTCGTCAGCATCTCTTGCAGCTGTTTGGCGGCTTGACTACCATGGTCAAACGCCAAGTTGTTGGCCAACTCATCGACGTCTTCATCCAGCTTGTGCATCCCACGCATCACATCTCCATATGCGATCAACATATTGCGGAAGGCGTTGTACAGCCGAGTGTCAGTGGCAAGCAGCTGATCACCGGTCAAGCTGGCGAGCAGCGTGACAAACTCGCCGATTCGATTGGTGTTGGCGGTGATGGTATTCTCGGCTTCGATCACTTGCCGCATCACCCGCAGCATTTCACTGCCGCGCGCGGTGATACGAAAGATTTTGGTCGTGCGAATCAGCGGTTTGCCGCTGTCCGTATAGAGCCTGACCTTACGCTGCGCGCTCGCAATCAATCCGCCCTGCGTTTCCAGCACCTCCAGCACCCCTTTTAGCGCTGCTTTAGTGATTAGGCCCTCGCCTGCTGCAGTGTCCACATAATCCTCGTTATAGCGTTGGAACAGATAATCCAGCGTGTTCGGTTCATTGCTGCCGGTACCTTCACGATACAGGATGGTCAGCACATGCCAACCGGCTAGGGGATGGTCACGGCTGAGACCGAGCTGTGTCGCTAGCATCAGGTCCTTCAGCCGGGGATCCATTTGTATTGCGATATGCGCCGCCTCCTTACATTCACTAACATTATAAAGGAAATCCATTTCACTCACGAACCCTATGGAAAAAATTAGGCGAGTTTGATTCATTTCATTCCATTTTAGGTTCAGAGTGTCATATCTAAGCGCGTCACCTAATTTGCACAAGAAGGGAGGATGGAAATACGACTGCTCGGATACTTTTTTGCAATTTGCGGCGCCAGCTCAATCTCGCGGGTGCTAGAACGGATACGCATCAAGCAGCCGACGCTGTATCGCCAGCTCGAGCAATTCGAAACTGAACTGGGCGCCCCGCAATTTAACTCGAACCAATCACACTCATACCCTGACACAGATTGGGGTATATCCCAGTAACCGAGCGCAGAAAATTTTGACCATAAACCAGCTGCATGAGTGGACTTTTTCGACCAGCGCTAGCAGTTTTTCAGGTGCGTTCTGCTTGATGTGCCGCTAAGTATTTCTATCCGCAATTTTGGGTTGCAACTCAGTCCACCTTGTCCGAGATTGATTTGACCAACTGGAATATCGTTCACTTCAACCTGATTGTTAACTTCATTCAGTTTGTCCAATCATAAGAGACTACGCCACGGTATACTTCATCCCCCTTTCACCACACGTGCAGACCCCTATGGCCTTGCCTGGTGTAACCACCGTCTCCAGACCTCAATTAGCCTGGGGTTCACCAACCGATTCAAACCACTCAGCAAGAAACAAATGTCGCACTGATTATCGCTCTGATTGGTGCGGTCCAAGTAGCTTCTATAACCCTTTTAGAGCCATTTAGACACAAATATAAACAGAGTACTATATGTCATGACACAGTTAAAAAGCTTCATCTTAAATTGATTGACAGCGGTTTCATTGCGTGCGATACTGTCTTTGGATGATGGGAGGGCGAGGACGGTACCGCCTCGTCAGATTCACCCGGAAACTCCCTGGCGATCCGACCTGCACTTTGGGGCCGCCAGGCACGTTGAGCCTTCCGATCGGTTTGGCGATGAAGACCATGTGAAGAGCGTGGGGTCCTTACAGGACGCGTGAGGGATGCTGCTATCACTTTCCTAACTTAATAAAGCGACCGGCCCTGGTGACAGCGGTTGGGATAGCAGGCAGGGGCAACTCTGCAATAAAAAGCCACCGGGGTCAAAGCCGGTGGCGCGGGACACCATTTCGAGAGGGATGGTGCCCTTTGCGTGGGTTCAAAGGCTGACGAAGCGCCCGGCTCCCTTTCTTGGTAATTTCAAGAAAAGGCGCCGGGCGTTTTTGACATTCGACGAGCGTGGGTCGTGGTCACCCACTCGGCTCGCAAATTATTCGTCCAGTTTTTGGTCTCTGAGGCGTTCTGCTAGATGAAGCGCGTGCTGTTGATGATACTGGTCAAGCAGCTCGGTTGGCTCAGCTTCGTATGCCGGCCAGGACCCAATCAGCTCCATCGAGTCGATTTCCAACTCGCCTGGAATCATCACCGTGTTTAAAGCAGCCCTGAGCTTATTGATCATGTCCGGGACTGCTTTAAGAATAGCGTCAGGTGGCTGCAGAGTATCCAAATCGAGCCATTGTTGGTTCTGCTTGATCACCGGTGCAATAGCCTTTTTGATTTCACGCACCTTCTGGCGACGCAGCTGAACATCCCCATCGACCGTCTCTGACCAGTGCGGCGCTTTCGCAATGACGTGCACCAACACATACGGATCCAAAGTGATCGAATTATCGTAGACCTCGACGTCGCCTTCATACATGTCGATCGTGATTGGCACCAGTTCGATTTTCATGACATTCTCCTCCTGCTTGCTTTTGGGGCCATCATATCGGATTACCAACAACTATGGCAAGGTAATCAGCAGTCGCGTTTTCACCTGTGGATCCATGACCATTGCATGGGCCTTTGCGGCATCACTTAACGGCAACCGCTCGACCGTCAGCGGCGCAAAAGCGGCCGCGTGCTGAAGCAGCCATTGATTCGCCTGCGTCAGACTCGCCAAACTCGCCCGGCTGATGACAAACCCGCGCAATTGCTGAACGTTCATGTAGAATCTAGGCAGGTCAAAGCTAACCTTGGGTTCTTTGGTGGCCGCAATCAAAATGAGCTGGCCGCCCACTGCAAGCTGATCCAGGTTTAGCTGCAACGGGACGCGACCTGAAGTATCGATGATGGCATCCACTGGCCCGGCCAACTTTGTCTCCCAGCCTGGCGAGTAGTCGATGACCTCAGCGCCCAAGGCCGTCACAGTGGCAAAATCTCGCGGATTCACCGTGGCAATCACGTGCAGTCCGCAAATTTTCGCACACTGGATCAGCATCCGGCCAACGTGCCCCGCGCCACCTTCGACAAGCAATGTTTGGCCAGGCTGAAGCTTCAAGAGCTGCGTGACGATGATGACCGCGGTCGCACCAGGGTGAACTAGCGCCAGCCAGCTGCTCGGGTTTACATTGGGCATCCCAAACAGGCGCGTCTCAGGAATGGCGGCGAACTGTGCGGTAATCCCTTGCCGGCCGCCGTAGCCCATGCTATTGGTCCAGACCCGGTCGCCAACATGGAAAGCCTTGACCTGTGCCCCCACTGCCGCCACCGTGCCCCACACATCGCGGCCGATGATTTGCTGCGGTTGAAGCGGTGTTTTAAACGCCCCGGAACGCACATAAGCATCGACTCGGTCGACCGCCGCCTCGCAGATCCGCACCAGGACATCAGCCGGCCCGATCGAAGGCACCGGTAGCTGCCCCACTTCAATCTGGTCAGGATCACCCACTTGCGTAAAATAGGCAGCCTGCATCTTTTCGGTTTCTGCTCTCACTGATTGTCATCCTTTCGACATAAGCTACCAAGTCGCCCGCTTAGCCAACAGACTAGGCTACCGGTCTTGAGTTAAGCAGCCAGCAAATACTTCTTCGGCTTAGCCAATGTTCTTGCCTTAAGTTTACTGATAGGGAGAATGAAACGTAAGTGACAGTTTGCGTTGGGCCATCGAGTAAACGCTCAATTTGGACTGTTCAGACTCCCACAGGCAGCAACCAGTTCATCTGCGGTTAAGCACTATGCTAAACTGAATTCAACAATAGTGATTAACGTCAATCATGGAGGCAGCCATGGCCAGTCAAAACCAAATCACAAACTTTTTCGAAGTCAGCATGATTGCCGATGCGCTCGGGGTACCAGTCGAGTTCCGGCCGCGCGACAGCTATCAGCTCACCAGCATGACCGGCCATGGTACGTATGATCAGCCGACTGGCTCATGGTCCGACGACAGCTCGCTGACCCTGTGCTTGGCCGAAACGCTGACCGAAGGCGGCGGGCCAACCCAGCTGATGCAAAAGTTCACTGCCTATCTCGATGGCGACTACACGCCGCGCGGGATTCGTTTCGACATTGGCATCGGCACCAGTGAGGCCATTAGCCGCTTCAACACCGGGCGCGTGCCCGCAACTGAGGCGGGCAGCCGGTCGGTTAACGCAAACGGCAATGGCGCGTTGATGCGCATTGCGCCCCTCGCCTTCGCCCTGGATGGGCAAAGCTGGCCGGATCGTCAGCAACGCATCAGGGACTTTACCACAGTGACGCACGGCCACGAGAGGTCGATCATCGCCAGCTGTCTGTACGTTGAGACGCTGCGGCAGTTGCTGGCGGGCCAGATGCTCGCCGAAGCACTCAAGCAGGCCAGCCAGTTGGTGCACCAAAGTGACTTCCATGCCGAGGAACTCGCGTATTTTGACCGGGTCTTGAGCCCAGACTTTTTCGCCACACCGCGCGACCAGATTCGCTCAAGCGGCTACGTGATTGACTCGCTGGAAGCAGCCGTTTGGTGTGCGGCGAATGCGGCGTCTGTGCAGGACCTGATTCTGACCGCAGCCAACCTCGGCGAGGACACCGATACGATTGCCCAAATCGCCGCCTGCCTGTATGCGGCCGGCCACTTAGACGAGCAGGCGCCGGCGGAGTGGCGCAAGGCGTTGATTCAGACCAAGCAGAGCCGCCGTATCATTACCGACTTCGCCAAAAAATTTGGTGAAAAGTAGTCTCGGTACGCGACAATTCGCTTGTGGGTGCCCGCAGCACTGCCTTGAAAAGGCAGTGCTATTTTCAATGGCCGGCAGCAAAAAAGCCGTGTCTTCTCAGACACGACTTCTTCAAACTTAGTATTTAGCTTGAATCTGTTTGATCAGCTTGGCCATCGCCTGCTGCTGGTACTTAGCGGTGATCTGTTTGACTAGCTTCTGCTGATCCGACTTGCTCATTGTCGGGTCCTTTTGCATCGCTGCGGCGACCTGAGCCTGAATGGCTTGGCCCATCGCGGATTTTTGTGCGGCACTCGGGTGCTGCATGGCTTTCGCCCGCTTACCGAGGGCCTTAGCCTGCTTGGTGGTCAGGTTGTACCAACCCTTGGGCAGCGAGAACGTGTTGGTCTGGCTGACCAGCAAGTGATTGTTCTGGTTGGCAAACAAGGTGGCGTAAAAGCCTGACTTGTAGACCCACTCGGTGCGGCGGATTTTCATCTGCGCCACGTTGTCGCTGGTTGAAATGACCTTGTTGTGAATGTCGTAGTCCGCCTTGGTGTGCGTGGCCTTGCCTTTTTGGCTAGTCTTGTAGATGACCACGCTGTGCTTGCCGGCGGTGCCGATGTTCTGATGCAGCAGCAGTTTCAGCTGCGGACTCGGCGAAGCGCTGTAAATCACCTGCGTGGTTTCGGTGGTGACTTTTTTCATGCCCACGTGCTGGGCATCGTTGGTCTGGATCAGCGCGATCGAGCCCAAGAGAATAACCAGGAAAACTGCGCTGAGGCACGTGCGCAGCCAGGAATTCTTCATCAGCATGAAGCTGAGGAACAGCAAGGCGGTGCTAATGATCAATATCCATAGAATCATTTTGCCGCCTCCTTTTTTGCATTGGGCTTAAGGTCGACTTCAACCGAACCGGTCTTCTGGTTGAGGAAAAACGCCAAGAGCCAGCCGAGCGTTGAGAAGCCGATCGCGAACCAGAACGCCGCGTGGTAGCCGTTTAAGGTCGCATTGAAGAACGCGTGCTTGTAGGCCAGCGGGTCGGACGTGAGGAGTGACTTGGCCGGCTTGGACGCATTGGTGACGTCGCTGAGCACGGAGATCATGATGGCGGTCGCAATGAAGCTGGCAATCTGCCGCACCGTGTTGTTGACGGCGGTGCCGTGGGCGATCATGTTCTGCGGCAAGGCGTTCATGCCGTTGGTGGTCAGCGGCATCATCGTCATGGAGATCCCGAACATCCGGACCATGTACAGCATGGTGATGTAAATCGACGGCGTGTTGGCCGTGACGAACACGTACGGCACGGTGGCAATGGCCAGCAGGAATAGGCCGAGTTGCGCGAGGCGCTTGGCCCCGATCCGGTCAAAAATATTCCCAGTGACCGGACTCATCAGCGCCATCATGATGGCCCCAGGCAACAGGGTCAGCCCAGATTCCAGCGCCGTTTTGCCGTGAATGATCTGCAGGTACATCGGAATGACCATTTCGGCCCCGACCATCGCCATGTTGGCAATGGAACCCAAGATCGACGACAAGGTGAAAATTTTCGTCTTGAAGACCCGCAGTTCCAAGAACGGCTGGTCCAAGTGCAGCTGCCGGTGTGTGAACAACGCGATCACCAGCACGCCAACGACGATGGAGCCGTAAACGATTGGCGAGCCCCAGCCCTTGTCCCCGACTTCCGAGAAGCCGTAAAGCAAGGCACCAAAACCGATGGTCGACTCGATGAGCGAGAGCACGTCGAGCTTCGGGTTGCGGTCAGGCAGCACGTTCGCCATGAAGAAGAACGAGCTGATCAACACCAGCGCCGCAACAGGGATGATCATGCCAAACAGCATGCGCCAGCCGAACTGGTCGATCACCCACCCGGACAGCGTGGGCCCGATGGCCGGGGCGACCCCGATGGCGATGCCGGCGACGCCCATGGCGGCCCCGCGCTTTTCAGGCGGGAAAATCGTCAGCATGATGTTCTGCAGCAGCGGCATCGTGACGCCGACGCCGACCGCCTGGATCAAGCGCCCAGTCAGCAGGATGCCGAAGTTGCCGGCAACATAAGCGACGATTGTCCCAATCAGGAACGTACTCATCGCAAACAGGTACAGGATTTTGGTTGGCACCTTGTTCACCAGGAACGCGGTGACTGGGATCATGATCCCGTTGACCAGCATGAAGCCCGTCGTCAGCCACTGAACGGTCGAGGTGGAAATATTGAACGTATTCATCAAGGTCGGATACGCGGTTGAGAGAATGGTCTGATTCAACACAGTGGTGAAGGTCCCCACGAGCAGGGTGATGATCATCATCATCGCATGGATCGGTTTGCCATTCACATCTTTAGCATTTTTAAGACTGTCCATATGATGTTTTAGGCTCCCTATCTAATTTTTTGTTACCCGAATATAACATTGTGTTATAATCACAAGTGAAAATATTACGTCAGTTGTGTTTACATGTCAATGGTATAGGAGGAAAAACCTTGGATGAATTCAAACGTCAGGTCCAAGACCTTGACGTGTCAATGGGCATCGGCGAGACCAGCCGCGTTACTGGGGCCACGGCAACCCAGATCCGGTACTGGGAGAAAAAAGGCATCGTGCACCCAATCCGCCACGGCGAAGGGCAAAACAAGCGGTATAGCTACCGCGACATCGTGACGATCAGCTTCGTCAAATCGATGATCGACCAAGGCTACACGCTGGCCAAGGCGGAACAAGACGCCGCTACCCACTTCACTTTCGCCGAGGCCCTGCAGATGATCGTCAAAGAGCGCGTGCATCTCGTCGCCCAAACTGCGCATACCCTGACGCTAAACTTCGGGCCGCTGGACAATGATCCCGGCTACGACGTGGTGGCCGAAGTTGGCGATCAAGTGACCCTTAAGCGCGTCCCCCACCAAGCCAATTAATTAATGATCGATAGCAAAAAATTGCCGTCTTCTGCATCGTGCAGAAGACGGCATTTTAGCGTCTAACTGTAAATTAAAGAAGGACGACCACTTTGCCGAAGCTGTCCGGCTCATCCAGCGCCGCCTGGGCCTCACCGGTGTGGGCCAAATCAAAGGTCTTGCGCGGTTTAACGTCGATGTGGTGATTCTCGATCAGCCGCATCATGTTGGCAAAGCGCTCCGGGGTGATCTCAGCACCAGAACCGAACGAGGTCAAAGACGCCCCGGAGGGAATGACGAACGGGTCAAAGTCCGGCACCGTCCACTGATTGGCCAGACCGCCGACCAGGCAGCAGTACCCGCGCGGATTCAGGTGCGAGAGCGAATCCGTCAGCGATGCCGTCCCGACCAGTTCAATGATGGCGTCGAACTTGCCATCAGTTTGCACCTTACCGTCCTCATCGAGGACCGGCTCGTCGCACCCGATGGCTTTTAGCTCTGCAAATTTTTCTTCGTGGCGCGTGGACCCGGCGATTTTGATGGTGGAATCCATCGCCTTGGCCAACTTGATGGCCGCGCTGCCGACGCCGCTGGTCGCCCCGCGCACCAGCAAACTGTGGGCGCGGTCAAGGTGCGCATTGTGCAGCGCGCCGTACGCGGTGAAGTAGGTCTCGGGGATCGCGGCAAATTCGGCCCAGCTGAGACTGGTGGTCACCGGCAAAATGCTTTGATTCGGCATCAGCACGTATTCGGCATACCCGCCGTCAAACGCCCGGCCCATACCGCCCATCAGGCAGGCGACCGTTTGACCGACTGGCAGGTGAGCCGCGTCGGTGGTGTCCGCAATTTCACCGACGCACTCGATGCCCAAGATTCGCGGGAACTTGACAGTCGGTGACTCGCCATTGCGGGTGAAAATCTCCGACCGGTTGATGCCAAAGCCTTTGACTTTGACCAAACTCCAGCCCGGTTTGACCTGAGGAGTTGGCACCTCTTTAAGTTGCAGCGCTTCTGGCCCGCCTGCTTGTTCGATCACGATTGCTTTCATGCTGACTGCCTCCGTTCTCAATTGGTTTCACGCCTATAGTGTACCACCCGCGGTAAAGTACCAAGAAGGCAGCCTGCACCTCGCCCACTCCGGCTACTGCGAAGCCCCATCGCCGCGGCTGGCCTCGCATTGACGTGAATCAGCCGGCTTGGCGAAACACCCGCCACCGCGGCACCGTCAGCCCAAGCACCACGGCCGCGGCCAGCACCAGGACCGTCGCAATGCCCATTGCCAGGTGCATGCCGCTGATAAACCACGCTGGGTGGGCCGCCGGGAACGTGGTGATCCGCCGCCCGGCCAGGGTGCTCATGCGGGTAAACAGCGTCGTGGTTGCGGCGCTGGTGCCGGCGACCATCCCCAGGTTGCGCGCCAGTGCGTTGACACTGCCCGCGACGCCCAGCTGCGTGGAATCGGCGACCGACATCACGAGGTCCCCGATTGGCGACTGAAAGATCCCGCTACCAATCCCCAGCATCACCGTGATCACCACAAAGGCCCACAGTGAGCTGTGCAGGCCGAGCAGCAAGTAGCCGGCACTCCCGAGCGCAATCAGCAACACGCCGCTCAGAGCGACCGCAGCGGTGTTATAACGGTCGGCCATCACGCCGCCCAGCGGCGCAAAGAACACCATCATCAGCGGGTACAGTGTCAGCAACGCCCCGGCGGTGCCCGGCCCGAGCCCTAGCGCGTCCTCGAGGTAAAACGGCATCAGCACGGTCGTGAAGAACTGCGCCATGAAGACGAAGAACACCGAGAGCACTCCCATTGAAAACAGTCGGTTGTGGAAAATCGTCAGCGGCATCAGCGAGTTTTGGCTGCGGTGGTCCCACCACCAGAAAAATAGCAAGGCCGCCGCTGCAGTGATTAACAGGCCCAACACCGCCGGCGTGAGTCCCTGGGTCTGGAGCAGGTTCAACGACCAAAAGCCGGCCCCGATTGCCAGCGCCTGGGCAGCTGCACCCAGCCAGTCAAAGGCCGATTGCTGCGGCCGCCCGTTGCCCATCGCCCACAGCGCAAGCCCCAAGGCGACCAGGCCAAACGGCACGTTGATCCAGAAGAGCACTGGCCACTCTGCAACCGCCAGCACCATTCCGCCAACGGCCGGGCCGGCGACACTGCCGAGCGCGACAAAGGTGCCAACGAAACCCATTGCCTTGCCTCGCTCCCGCGCCGGGAAACTCGCCGTCACGATGCCGTAAGTATTGGCCAACGTCATGGCCGCCCCGGTCGCCTGCACGATCCGCCCCACCATGAGAAAGGCAAAGCCCAGGTCAATGCCCGCCATCACCGACCCTAAAATGAAGCCCGCCGTGCCCCACTTAAAGATGCGCGGCTTGCCGATCAGGTCGCCCAGCTTGCCGAATGGCAGCAGCAGTGCCGTCAGCACGATCAGGTAGACCGATGTCAACCACACCATTTGGCTGGCCGGCACGGCGAGGCTTTTGGCCATCACCGGCACTGCCACACTGACCACCGAGCCATCAAGATTGGTCATGAAGGCAAAAAAGCCCAGTGCCGTCAGCGCCCACCAGCGCTTACTTGCGGCGATTTCCATTTAAATTCCCCCTGACCTTTAACTCAGCTGGGCCCGCAGATTTGCCAATGTCAGCTCCCGGGTGCTCGGCACCACCAGCGCCGCCTCCTTCAAGATCCGCCGATCACCAATGCCGACCGATAAGGCCCCGGCCGCGTTAATTGCCTCGATCCCGGACGCCGCGTATGAGATGCCGATACAGTCCGCCGGCGCCGAGCCAATGCTGGCAGAGGCCTTTAAATATATTTCTGGATTCGGCCTTTCTTGAATGAACATATCTGGGCAAATCCGATTTGGAAAATACTGGGATAATTCAAGCCTGTCAAGTACCACCGGGACGTTTTTCGACGCGGAGGCTAAAGCCAGGAGAAACCCGTTTGTCTTCAATTCGGCCAAAAATGCCTTGATTCCCGGCAGGGTATCAGCCGGGGCAGGTTTGCCACCAACTTGAGAAATCGTTCATTCTGATGGTTGGCAAGGAATGCCTCAGCCACCGCATCAAACTGATCAGCTTCACCTGAGTAGTCCAAAATCATCCCGAGCGTATCAAAGCGGCTGCGGCCTTTCAATTGCACCTCGAGTTCATCATCCCAGGGCAGCTGAAGTGAGGTCGCGAGCTGGTGCCAAGCCTTCAGATCTAAGCTTGCCGTATCGAGAATCACCCCGTCCAGATCAATGAGAAAACCACGAATCTGCGCAAACTTCACCATGTGGATCCCCCCAATAATTGATGAGCTCATGGTAGCAGAATTTTTTCTCCCTGGCGCTTCAGACGACTCGTTGCCGCGTGAAAAAAACGTGTCCCATGTCAGATTGCAGGCGACTCGCCTAATACTTGTTTAGCTAATTGCTTGACTCTGGGCGACAGCAACGTGATCATCTTGGTCAACGTCGCGTCGTTAGTGTCGTTAGTTTAGCCATTATCGGCTGCGTAATGTCCCCAACGGAGCCGGCGTCCTTGGTCATAAACGCAAAACGGCCGGGTTGAAGACTCAGCGACAGATAGATCGAGTAGGAGGTAGCCGATTAATTCGGCTACCGACCTCTCACACCACCGTACGTACGGTTCCGTATACGGCGGTT
>NZ_RHOL01000041.1 GCF_003946465.1 Lacticaseibacillus hegangensis
TACCGATGCATGGCGTAACAGCCTAGACCACTATCAAGAATTCGTTATCATCGTTGCACTTGACTTGAAAATTGAGGGGCAAAAAAAGCCGATGCCCTCAGCAACTATGCTGATTGCACCGACGCCTTTTTTTGACTTCTGGATCCTACGTGACTTGAACACGCGACCTCCTGCATGCCATGCAGGCACTCTCCCAGCTGAGCTAAGGACCCCTTCTAAGTAATAGATTATCGAAAAATGGTAGCGCTGGCAAGCGTCTCGTATCGGGTTTTTACAATTTCTGCGGGATGGTCAAAGCAAAAAAAGATTGCTGTGCCTCCGAAGAGGCGCAGCAATCTTCACTCTGGATCCGATGAGATTCGAACTCACGACCTCTGCCATGCGAAGGCAGCGCTCTCCCAACTGAGCTACGGACCCAAAACACAAGACTAATTGTAGCATACCCGTCGCGGCTGTAAAGAAGATTTTGGGCGAAGGGTGGGTGAGAATAGAATCTAGAATCGTTGTTCCTCGGCACCTTGCCTAACTGGGCTACGAGTCAACAACGCCCACGCGCCTAGGCTACCTGTCCCCCTAAGTGCGCGAACCCTTCGCACCCTACTTAACTGGGCTCGGACTTGGCAACGGCCGAATGATTAGCTACGGCAACGACTTCGCCTGTTACACAGGCAAAGCCGCGGCCTAGGCTAATCATCAGCCTGAGTACGCCAAGTCTGTGCACCTTGCATCAAAAAAGGCCGCTGGGCAGCGGCCTGAGGAGTTGGCCAAGCGGTTTGGGGGACCACTTGGCGATTTTTACTTTGGAGGAGTAAAAATGAAAATTGGGTTGGGGTAGAAAGGCTTGCGCCATTTCTATGTTCTTATAATATCCATAAGTTGTGAAGAAAATATGAACATTTACAATATTAATTATGAATTGCATTAGTTATCTAACGGCGGCCGCTCGCCACGAGACAATCGCGATCGACACGTACAGAATAATCGCCAACCCAAGAAACAGCGGATGGTAGCCCACCGCCTCGATCACCAGCGCCCCGGCGAGCGGTCCAACCGCCCGACCCGCAGACGCAAACATTTGAACGTAGCCCTGAAAGCGGCCTTTTTCAGTCAGGTCGGTGTACATGTCCACGTAGGTCGCCACCGAGGGCAGCGCGAGAATCTCACCCAGAGTGAGCACCCCCATCGCCAGCACGAACATCCAGTACGAACGAGCCGGAATCAGCAGCAAAAAGGCGGTGCCAAACAGCGCAAAACCGACGCCGAGACGCAGCCGCAAGTGAGCCGTGAGCCAATCGTCAAACAGGGTCAAGATCGGCTGGCCGAGCACGATCAGCACGGCGTTGAAGGTCCACAAAAACGAGTAATTGCGCACGTTCATGCCCAGGCTCAGCATGAAGGTCGAAATGTTGCTCTGCCACTGCTCATACGCGACCCAGGTCAAAAATAATGTCGCAAGCAGCAGCATGATGTTGATCAGGTGTGGATTCCGCCGCGCGGCCTTCGCGGCTTTGACCCGTTCGGTGCTCGGCCGCGGCGTCACGTTGAAGTGCACCAGCGCCACCCCGAAGAACATGAGAAACATGACGAACGCCAGCGCGAAGATCCAGGCGATGCCCAGCGGCAGCACGTACCCGACGATCAGCGTGCCAATCACTAGGCCCAGATTTTGCATAAAGTACAGGACATTAAACACATAACTCGCGCGCCGGCTGGTCGAAAGCGTGGCAAACGAGTTGATCGCCGTGTTGACCAGGCCTGAGCCAAAGCCCATGACGACCAAAAGCAGCGGATAGGCCGGCCAGCCGTGCCAGAAAATCAGCGCAAGTGACGTGCCCACGTCCAGGGCGATCCCGGTCAAAATGGTGCGGTACGGTGACCAGCGGTCAAACAGGCGGCCGCCGATCAGGTTGCCCAGCATCATCGCCACGGAATTGAAAAACAACACAATCCCCGAAACGGTCAGCGACTCGCCGAGGTATTCGTGCATGTAGATTGTCGTCAGCGGCCAAATGAATGAAATCCCCGTGTTGGTGATCAAAGACCCCAGAAAAAGCCACTTGAGTGTGAGTGTTTTCTTCGCCATGCGCCCTTCCTCCTAAAGTCAGTCTGCTATTTATTTTATCCGGGCGCTGGCGCTTTGTCCGCCTAAATGGGCACATTCTCATTTTCAACGGTCATATTTCTGCGTTCTATAAGGAAACTTTTGATAACACCGGTTTCACCGACCTCACGGTTGCGGTAAACTGAACGTATCAGCTAAGAAGCGAGAGGAAATGCTATGACAGTAGAATCGAGCCTTAATTATCAAAATAACTTTTTTAATACATTCGCGCAGGCGTGGGCCGATCGGTCGACCTATCATCTGTATCAGGGAATCGATAAGACCGCCGAGACGCTGCGTCTGACATTGGCGGAAACGCCGGGTTACATCCTGGCTTATGACAAGTCCGCGGTGCACGAATTGCACGACTTTTTGCAGCAGGACTTCATCGCCTTTTTGCGCGAGCACATCCCGTTTTTTGAGGTGTCCGATCAGGGTGAGGTCTTCTTCGGCGACTGGTACCACCGCCGCCAGTTCGGCAGCATTGATGTCTTCGCCCGCAACATTGTACAGCGCACTGACGCCGAGCGCGCCATCCTGCCGCAGCTGCGTGCCTTTGCCAAGGATCCGGACCATTTTCTGGATCACCAGCTCGAAGCCATGCGCAAGGATACTTACCAGGAAGTCGACCGGCTGCACCGTCAGCTGGAAGACGCCGAAGCGGACGCGGCTGCCGACAACACCGCGCAGCCCGAGGCGACTGGCTCGCGGGTCCGCGGCTTTTTGAAGAGCTTCGTGGATCCCGACCAGGACCAAAGCAGTGCGCCGGCGCACAAGCCGGCCGGGCCAGATCAAAGTCAGCTCAAGGCCCGCTTTGACTCCGCCAAGGCCAGCGCCGATGAAGCCTTCGATGCGCAGAAGCGCCAGCTCCAGGTGGGCGCCGCAATCACGCGTTACGAGTACCAAGCGGTCACTTCCAATTACAGCTCCGTTGACCAGTTTGAAAATATTCTGGGCAGCCTGCAGGATGACTTCATGCAGGCACTGGCGCTGAAGGAGGAACAGGCTAATGCTTAATTTTAAAGATCAAGAGATCACCAAAATCGCCACGAGTGACTTGAACGCGCGACAAGCCCGCGACGCGATCACCATCGCCTACAGCAAGCGCATGGCCTTTCTGCGCAACGATCCGCTGTGGCAAGGCAACCTGCCTGCCATCCAGGCCGAGACCCTCAGCTACACCGCGCTGATGGCTGACAAGCTGCTCGAAGCCCTGCGCTCCAGCAAGCAAATCGACAACACCTTTGCCGAGCGCCTCTGGTTTGAGCCGCAAGTAGGCGACGGCGATCACAGCACCATCACGATCTATCTGGCCAGCCCGGACAAAAACACCGAGCTTATGGCCATCGACGGCGCGCTGACCCCGAATGGCCGCTTGGTCGCCAAGAACCTGCCAACTCTGCTTCAAATCACCGCTAAAGACCCTGACCTGGGGTACACAGACGGCGAGCTGCAGGCGCTGGCGGCCATGATCAAAGTGCTATACACCGCAGATTTCAGCTTCGCCACCATTGACGAAACCGTCCTGCAGCCAGTCGACGGGCTGAGTTTTGCCACCAAGTTCGACAACTCCAAACCGCTGTCGACCACTGTGGAAATTAAATCTTCCGGCAACATTAAAGTCGCCGTGCCCCTAGATCACGGCAGCGTGGTCAGCTACCAGGTGCTGGACGACAACGGCCACGACTGGAAGGACCTGGGCGCCGACGACATTGCTGACGACACCTTGACCTGGGCCTCCACCACCATCCCGAACGAGCTGGTCGGCGCACATCTGCGCCTGCAAGTGAACGTGCTGGCGGCGGAGAACTCCCCGGCGCTGGACGAATTGTTCGTGATTGCGTCCAACAACGCGATTTTGATGCGCCAGGCCGGCCGTGGTGCCTACGCCCTCGACCTGCCGAACCACAACGTGCTCAACATCAAGCTGGACACGGAAAATAACCGCATTGTCCTGCACTACCCGGAACCGACTGTCCACGTGATCGAACTGAACCATCAGTATCCGTTCTTCGGGCAGTGGCTCAAGGCCGTCCTGCCTCAGCGGCGGGCATTCAACTAAAAGCCGAAACAAAGCGCCTTAACGGGCGCTTTTCGTTTGCTTATTTTGGATAACCTTGTACAATTAAGTCCGATACTGATCTGAAGGGGCGAGAATATGGCAAACGAATTACCACAAGTAGCGACCATCGCGGGGGTCGACAGCGATGGCAGTGCCGGGGCACAGGCCGATCTGCACAGCTTTTTCATGCGCGGCACCTATGGCACATTGATTTTGACTGCTGCAGTCGCAGGCAACTCCTACGGTATTCACGATAGTCAGGTGATGCCGCTGTCGTTCATCGACAGCCAGTTCAAGGCGGTCGGCGAAGACTTAAAGATCCGCGCTGCGAAAACCGGCATGCTGGCAGACGCGGCGGTCATCAAGAACGTCGCGGCCAACCTGCAGAAGTACGACTTTGGCCCGCTCGTCCTGGATCCTGTGATCTCCACCAAGCACGGCAACATGCTGCTGGAGACCGAGGCTTTCGAGACCCTCAAGACGGTGCTGATCCCGATGGCGGATGTGATCACCCCTAACTTTTACGAGGCCGAGCACCTGACCGGCATGAAGCTGAGGGACAAGGACGCGATCATCAAGGCCGCCGAAGCGATTCATGACATGGGCGCCAAGAACGTGATGCTCAAAGGCCGCCACGATTCCGCAACCCAAACCGAAGTCAGCGACTATGTGCTGCTGGATTCCGGCAAGCGCTTCTGGCTGACCGGACCGTACTACGACACCGAGCGCAAGAACGGCACCGGCGACACCCTCAGCGCCGTCATCACCGCCGAACTGGGCAAGGGCACCGACCTTGAGGACGCCATCCGGCTCGCCAAACATTTTGTCGACACGGCCATCGCGCATGAGATCCCGGTCGGCCATAAGTTTGGGCCAATCAATCACTGGGCCAACCCATTGGTCCAGCCGAAAACAGATCCTCAGGCCTAACCTGAACTTAAAGAGGCCCACTCACCGAAGGCGCGTGCGAGCGGGCCTTTTGAGTTCCCTGCTAACAATGCTGTCACCTGTTTCCCTTAAAGGTTAAACCGCCTTCAAAAACGTGATATAGTACAATCAATCATCACCATTTTTGGGAAAGGGGAAATTCCTATGAAACGACCAGTTGCCCTGTTGATCACGATCAGTGTCGCGCTTGCGGCGGGCATTGGTCTAGTCGTTCACCATCAGCTCAGCCAAACCGATGCGGCCGCCCGTTCAGTGCAGCGTGTGACCGAGGCGACGCAGGCGCTGCACAAGCCCGCCTTCATTGCCGACCCCAAAAGCAATTTGGCCAGCGCCTACTTGAATCAGGCGAATTACGCCTACCAGCAGGCCGAACGCCACCACACCGCGCTGAGTGCGCACCAGAAGGTCATTTTAAAGGCAGCCGCCCAGCAGCTGAAAGACGCCAAGCTCTACGTCGCCATCCGCTCCGAGGCTTCGGCGGTGCTCGGCCCCACCCAGGTCATCACCGACCAGAAGTACGACAGCACCACGCTCGAGCGGGCCTTCCGAACGCTTGAGGCGGCCAATATAAAGTACGCAGCCGCCGCGAAAACTCCGGTGACACTGGTCTCGCTTCAAACCGCGGCCCTGGCTAAGTTGCGCGCTGCCCAACGCCGGCCCGCCACCGCGCAAACAGTCGCGGCGGCAGAGGCGGCAATCGCGGAGGTGCCGGTGGCAGCCTTTAAGCAGACCTACACCCCAATCGCCGAAAGTCTGAAACAGGAGGAAAAGGTCGCACCCAACCCGCCAGACGCTAACGCGGCCGAGCCCCAGGTCCCAGAGCAGGCAGCGCCTGCCGCACCGGCCAAGCAAGCCGAAAATGGTCAGACAACCAAAGCTGCCCCGGCAGCCAAGGGTTCAGCCCAACCTGCGAAGACCCCAGCCGAGGAGCAGCCTCCGAAGGCGCCCACCGGGCCCGAGGCTGATTCGGCCTCAAGCCAACAGCAAGCACCAGCCGCTTCGGTCAGTGACGCCGACCGCGCTCTGATCGGCATCGGTGGCCTGTTCGACACCATGCATGAGGCAGAAACCGCAATGAAGGCTGCTCAAGCTGCCGCCGGCTCCAATCGCCAGGCCAGCGCCTATTCGATTCAGTTTAGCGACGGCTCGATCCACTACACCTGGAGCTGGCTTGAAAGTGATCCGATCCCGGCGCCTTAAGTTAGACAGTAGAAAAAGCCGCCCCGAAAATTTTTCGGGGCGGCTTTTTGCGTAGGCCAGCGTGAGTTAGTGACGGCGGCCACGCAACGCGTCGACCAGTTCCAGAATGCCCATCACAATGAGCATCGCGCCAACGACTTGCAGCAGCGCCATGATTGACCGAAACGGGTTGAACAGCAGCACAAACCCGCAGATGGCCACGATCAGCCCGTAAAGGATCGTCGGAAACGGCGAAACATTCACGTAAACCTGGCGATCACGCGCTGTGATGATCCGCGAGATCCCGTACACCACCAGCATTAGGCCAATGACAATCGGCAGCAGCGACAGTGCCGGCCGCAGCAGGACGGCCACGACCATCGCGCCGATCAGCAAACCGCCGCCGCGCCACAGCGCACTTTGACTTTCCAGCGTCCCTCGCTGGGCGCGCACCGCATCGATGAAGGCGCCAAGGGCGAGCAGCAACATGCCGCCTAACAGCACATACTTCACCACGTGGTACACCGAAGTCGGCGCCAGCAGGAACCAGACGCCGACCAGGGCCAAGATCAACGCTCTCAGCCAGGCGTAACGCGTCAATTTTTCAACGGTATTTCGCATCGCCATCAACCTCTCTTTAACTCAAGCCTAACACCTTGAAGTCCTTGGCCCATCAGCCCTAGGTTGGATTTACCAGCGGCGGTGGTCCCAAAAGCGCCCGTCGACCTCGCCTTGGGCCTGATCCAAGCGGGTGGCCTGCTCCTGGATAAACGCCTGAAGAGCCGTGAAAAAGGCCCGGTCCTCGTAATCTTTGGACTGCTCTGCCAAGGTATTGGCCTGGTCAAGCAGCCATTTTGTGGTTTCGTCCATCAGTCCGCCTCCCCTTCGCGCAGCTCGGCAATAGTCTGCCGCAAGCTGGTCAACTGATCCTGACGCTCCGCCAGCGTGGACGCCATCAGCGCAGCCGTTGAATCTGCTTTCCCCCTGGCTGCTAATTCGGCTAGAAACCAGGCCGCCTGATCCGCGAAGCGGGCGGGTTGCGGCACCGTCAGGTACTGCTGATAACGGGTGAAAAGATGTGCCCGCTGTTCTTCGGTCAAGTAGCTGAATTGGGCAATCTCAAGCGGCGCCAGCAGCGTCAGTCCAGTTTTACGCGCCAGCGCCTGGTACGGACTGAGCAAGGTGGACATTGAAACGCCTTCACTGCCGCCGATTTGGTAGGCCTGCTTAGGCTGGCTGTATGACACCACCAGCCCAAGCGTTTTGCCAGTGAGCTTGCCGCCGGTTTCGGCGTACGCAAACCCGCGCGTCCACACGGCCGCAAGCCACTGGTGCAGGCTGGCCGGAGCCTGGTACCAGTACAACGGAAACTCGAAGATCAGACGGTCCGCCGCCTGGATCAGCGCCTGTTCGGCGGCAACATCCAGCGGGTTGATTTCATCCAGGTGATGCCAGGTGGCTCCCTTGACACCAGCCGCACTGGCCTTTAAAAACTGCTGCGTCGGCGAATCCGCAATTGTCGGATGGCTGACAATGATCAATGTGTTCACAAGGCACCTCCCGCTTTCAGCGCAGCCACTAATTTTTTCTGCACGGTCGGCAGCGCGAGCTTTTCAAAGTCAGCCGCCTTGACCCATTTGGCCGGCAGCACCGCCAAGTCGAAGGCGGCACTTTCCGCTTCGACCAGCGTCAGCTGCCACTGCTGGTGAGTGAATGTGTGCCGCACCGGCTTGGCCCCGGCATCCGCAAACTTCAGCGCGACCCCGGACAGCGCCGCGAACTGTGCGGCCGCCTCTATCAGCTGATCAACTTCCAGCGCTGCTTCAAGTTCACTGCGGTCGATCAGCGGAAACATCCACAGGTCCGCCAGCATCCCCGTGCGCGGCCGTTGCACCAGCAGGTAGCCCTGCGGCGAGTGAATCACCAGCGCAAAATAAGGCACCACCACTGGTTTTTTCTTTTTGCTTTTGACCGGGTAGTCCAGGACGGTATCGCTCAGGTAGCTCTGGTCGAACGCGGCCAGCGGCGAGTGCGCCGGGTCCGGGTCCTTCGCGCGCATGTAGCTGCTGCCCAGGTCCATGATGGCCTGGTTAAAATCCCCCGGCCGCTGCGGGTCGATCAGCTGGCGGATCAGCTGGTCAAACACCTGACGGGTCTGGGGCTTCGCGATGTCCGCGTCAATCTTAAACAGCCGGGCAAAGACGCGAAACGCGTTGCCGTCGATGGCCGGCTCGGGCTGGTTGAAGGCGATGCTGGCGATGGCGCCAGCCGTGTACGGCCCAATGCCTGACAGCTGCCGCAGCTCGGCAGCTGTGTGCGGAAACTCGCCGCCGTAGTCCTGCACGACCTGCTTGGCCGCCTGCTGCAGGTGCCGGGCGCGCGAGTAGTAACCCAGGCCCTCCCAGGCCTTCATCACCTGGTCCTCTGGCGCCTGCGCCAAGGCTGCAACGGTCGGGAACCGCTGCAAGAAATGATTGTAGTACGGAATCACCGTGGCCACTTGCGTCTGCTGCAGCATCGTTTCCGAGAGCAATATGTGGTACGGATCGTGGTCCCGCCGCCATGGCAGGTCCCGCTTTTCCTGATCGTACCAGTCCAGCAGCGCCTTGCGGAAGGCCGCGATTTTTTCCTCTGACCAATTCAGTGCCATGAATTCACCTCAAAGCTAGTTTAACGTACCGGTCCCTTATGCAAGCGGTCTCATGCTTTGCTATAATGAAACTACTAACGAAACGGGGGAACGCTTATGACAATTCGCATGATCGCACTGGACATCGACGACACGCTTTTGACCTCGACCCACCAGATCCTGCCCAGCACCAAATCGGCGGTCCAAGACGCGGTTGCGCGCGGCATCAAGGTGGTGCTGTGCACCGGCCGCCCGCTTGCCGGCGTGCAACCGTTTCTCGATCAGCTTGAACTTGCCGGCGACGACCAATACGTCATCACGTATAACGGCGCTGTGATCGAGTCGCTTACCGGCCGCGTGGTCGCCAAGCACCTGCTCGACAATGCCGCCTACCGCGAAATCACCGCCCTGGGGCAAAAGCTTCACCTGCCGACTAATGTGCTGGACGAGCACTCCACGATTTACACCGCGGACCGTGACGTTGACTGGTGGATTGTCGAGCAGGCGGCTGAAAACCAAGCCGGGCTGAAGATCCGCAACCCCGACGACCTGCCGACTGATTTTGCCATTGCCAAAGGCGCCTATGTCGGCGAGCAGACGCTACTGGACCAGGCCGAACCAGCTGTGCGCCAGGCGCTGGGCGAGCGCTTCTACGTCGTGCGCGCAGGCCGCAATTTTCTCGAGGTCATGGACCCGCAGGTGAACAAAGGGCAGGCGTTGCGCGACTTGGCCCAGGTCCTCGACCTGAGCCTCGCTGAGGTCATGGCCGTGGGCGACGAAGGCAACGACATTGCCATGTTCGATGTCGCAGGCCTGCCAGTCGCCATGGGCAACGGCAGCGCCGAGGCCAAGGCCCACGCCAAGGTGATCGCCGGCACCAACGATGAAGGCGGCCTGGGCGAAGTAATCCGCCAGTACGCACTGCAATAACTGACCAGTCAGCCCCCCAAAGGCTGGCTTTTTTACTGCTGATAAAGCACGGTCAGCTCCCCGGCCAGCGCCGTGACCGCCCGCTGGGTGACCGCTTGGGTCAAAAGCTTTTTTGCGGGCGCCTCGTCCAGCAGCGCCAGCGTCAAAATCCGCAGCAGGTGCTTCAGGACCGGCTTGGCCCCATTGGCCCCGATTTGCGCCGGGCGGTTCAGCCCGTCCGCCGTTTTGCGGATCATCGCCAGAAACAAGGCGACATCGATCGTGTGAAACACGCCGCGCGCCATTCCTTCGTTCAGGTAGGCGGCCAGCCGCTCCTCCCACGCGTGCAAGGCGGCCTCGACGCGGCGCTGCTGCTCCGGATAGGCGTGCGCGAGGTCGGCCAAAAATACCGGGCTATTTGACCCCAGCAGCATCAGCTCGGTCAGCAGCCAATGCGGCAGCGCCTGCACGGTCCACGCGGCGGCCGGCGCCTGGCCCTGCGCATTGGCCAGCGCCACGAACTGATCGACCACGGCTGAAACAACCGCATCGCGACTGGAAAAGTAGAGATAAAGCTTGCCGCGGCTGACTCCGACGGCTTTGGCCAGCGCGGCCATCGACTGGCCCGTCAAGCCATTACGAAGAAAAATTCGGTTGATCCGCGCCACCAGCTCTTGGTGTCGCGTCTGTTCGTCTGTCATCGCTGCCTCCGTTTAACTGAGTCGATTATACCCCTGACGCCTACTGCTCAACAAATTGGACAGGAATGATTCAATCTGTTTAGCACCAGTAATCCGCGCTCAGCAAAAAGGCCAGCGGTAAGCGCTGGCCTGAAGTACCTGATTGCGCCTATTGCGCACTTTGCCCTGTCGCAATGCGCTGAAAGTTGGTGCGCAGTGCGGTGTTCTGCGTTTCGCCGGCAGAAGGCGCACCATCGCGGCTTTGGTCCACCAGCACCACCGGCTGACCGTTGTGGAACGCAAAGAAATAGGTGATGCGATTCGGCAGTGGCGGCTCAGTGCCATCGTAGTTATAAATCGCGACCACGTTGTAACTGCTGTCGCCGGTGCCATCCGGACGCCAGGCGAGCTGATTTGGTGTGCCATTAACGAGTTCTTCTGAAAACGCCGTGGGGTACGCGATTCCCACCGATGTTTGCAGCGGATGAATGCCATCGAATTTAGTATAAGACTGACCCATGGTTTTCTCCCAAGAGGCGATAAAGCTGGCCAGCGCCGCGTCCTTGGTGCCGTCCCAAGGCGTCGCCGGCTGTGAGCTGCTTGCTGAGGCCTTACTGCTGGCACTGCTGCTCTGCTTGCCGGCTTTGGCCTTGCCGCTAGTCTTACTGCCCGACTTGGCCTTCGCACTTTTCTGGCTGCTGGATTTGACCTTGGCACTTTTGGCCGGCTCAGTCGCATCCGACTTTTTGGCCTGCTGCCCGCACCCTGCCATGACCATTAGGCTCAACAGCGCCACCCCGACGATTCCCCAATGCTTTGTTTTACTCATCCTAACTCCTCCATCTCCTGTTCAAAGGACAAATAATAAACATTACACCTACTTATAATTAAGCTGATTGCCATTGTCAACTATCTGGCAGCCTCAGGTCACGCCAGGCATAAAAAATAGCCGCCATTACTGGCGACTACAAAGAGTTTTAAAATTACTTGTCATCCTCGAGCTTCTCGGCTTCTTTGTCGATTGTGGCAAACCCTGACTCAGTCTTCTTCACTGGGTGCTCGGCACGCTTCTTTTCAACTTCTTCGATCAGCGCTTTGCGCTCCTGTTTACTAAGCTTTCCTGCCATTATTCTCGCCTCTTTTACAGTGGCATAGAGCTGAGAATTTAACTTCTCAACACGTTCAGTGTACCACTTTTGGGTATAATTAGCACCCGAACGCGTCAGTTGCTAATGGTCGCTTGCATGGATCGCCTTCAGCGTGCTTTCCCCAGTTCCAGAGGCTTTGACCTGCAGCTGATCGGGTACACTCGCTCGCAGCTCAGCCACGTGACTGATGATACCGACCATGCGCACCTTCCCTTCGATGGTCCGCAGCGCCTCGATGGCCGTGTGCAGGCTGGCCTGATCGAGCGACCCAAAGCCTTCGTCCACAAACAGCGCGTCAATCGACACTCCGCCGGCATCGTGCTGGATCACTTCACCCAGCGCCAGCGCTAGACTCAGTGCCGCAATGAAGCTTTCACCGCCAGATAGCGTGTGAACGGAGCGCGTCGCCCCGACTTGATCGTCAAAGACATCTATCTCAAGGCCGGAATCGTTGCGGTGGCTGCCAGGCTCTTGGTGCAGCTGGAATTGGTACCGCCCGTCTGTCAGGTTGCTCAGCCGCCCGTTGGCCTCGGTCAGCACCTCCTGCAGGTACGCCCGCAGGACAAACCGTTCCAGCGATAACTTGCGCTCGTTGTTCCCGTTCATGACCGCAGCTAAGGCGCTCAGCGAGTCCGCCTGGGTTTGCGCCGCTTGGTTTTGTGTGTATGCTGAGTCGATTTGTGCCAGCAGGTGCTGGTCCTGGTCCAAGGCACTTTGGGCCGTGGCCAGATCCGCTTGAGCCTGGCTCTGCGCCGCACTGGCGGCGTCGCGCGCCTGACCCAAAGCGGTCAGGTCAGGGGCTTGGGCCTCCCCAATCTGCTGCTTTGCCTGCTTCAGCAAGGCATTTTGCGTCGTGGTTGCTGTCTTGGCCGCCTCCAGAGCCGCCTTGATCGGCGTGATTTGATCGATCTGGTGTCGCAGCTCGGCAAACACAGCCGGGGTAGCGCCATCAAGGTTGGCTGCCACTGCCTCTTCAAACGCCGCCTGCGCCGTCGCCAAAGAGGTCTTGGTTTGCGCCTGCTGGCTGACCTGCGCGGCCTCGGTCGCCTTGGCGCTCGCCACTGCCTGTTTGGCGGTGCTCAGAGCCGTTTCATTTGCAGCCTGGTCATCGGCAAACGCCTTCAGCTTGGTTTGCAACCGCGTTTGCTCCGCCGTAAGCGCCGACAGCGCCGGCGTGTCTTTGGGCAGCGCCTCCTGCGCCGTCTTCAAGGCAGACTGGGCCCCGGTCAGGCCCGCATCCGCCTGGTGAAAAGCATCATCGGCCTGCTTGAGAGTTGCCTCGACACTTTCCTGATCGGCTTTCAGCTGGTCCGCCTGCTGCTGCAACTGTGTCAGCTGCCGTTTTTGATCGTCGGCTTTTTCCTGCAGATTCTTAACTCGATCTGCCAGCTGCTGGAACGCCTGCTCTGGATTATCGTCTGACGACAGTTGGGCTGCCAGCGCCTGCTCCTGATCGACAAGCTTGGCCACAGTGGTTTGAGCCTGCTCGAGATCCGCCTTACTTTTAGCCAAGTCTGATTGCGCCTTTTGCCGGGCGTAATCAGCGGCGTCCACTTCGTCGTCGCTCACGATTGCCGTCGCAGCGGCAGCCGCGGGGTGCGGATGGTCGAGGCTGCCGCAAACCGGGCAGGCCGCCCCGGGCGACAACTGCGCCGCCAAACTCGCGATTTGCGATTGCAGCTGCGCGTCATGCAGCTGCGTGTATGCCGCCTGGGCCGCTTCTGCCGCGCTCGTGGTGGTGGCCACCCAGTCTTGGGCGTCCTTCACCTCGTTCTGTGCTTCCTTCAACTCCTTGCCGACATGGCGCCACTGGTCATGCACGGGCTTCAGCGAAGCCAGTCGTTGCGCCTGCGTCTGAAGCGCGGCCGTCTGATCGTCTTGCGTCAGCTTGGCGATGGCCTCAGCATTTTCTACCAGCGCTGCCTTCGCCGCGGCGACCGCGGTCTGCGTTGTCTGCTGACGGGCCAGCGCCTGCGCACGCTGCGCTTTGGCCTTATCTAGCGCCTTCGTGAGGTCGGCCACTCGCTCCAGTTGCGGCCGGATGCTGCTCAGCTCGGTTTCACGCTTACTTGCCGCCGCCATCTCGTCCGCTTGCGCATCAAGCGCCTGCTTGATTTGCTCAGCCGAAGCCACCGCCTGTTCAGCCTGCTTCAGTGCGTCTGCAGTGTGCGCTAGCGCCGCTTCCAGCTGCGTTAACTCGGTCTGCTGGGCGGTGAGGCGATCCGCGTCGCCGGTATGGGCGGCGACCCACTCGAGCTTAGTCAGCAGTTTTGCCTTGTCGGCGCGGGCCGGCGCATCGGCCGCAAGCTGGGCCAGCGCCGCCTGCGCCGTCTGCGCCTGCTCAAACGCCCGCTGCAGCTGCTGCCCATTTTGGTAGGCCGCATTGGCCTGTTCGTACTTGGTCCTTGCTTGCTTCAGCACAGCCGCCTGGGCATCTTGCTGTGCGGTCAATGCCGCTGCGGTGGCCTTCATCGCAGCAATTTGGTCGGTCAGCGAGGCGCCGTCCGCGGGTGTTGTGTCCGCAGTGTAGGTGAACTGCTCCGCCAGCGTGTGCAAGCGGTCTGAAGCTTGCTTGACCTTGGCCGAAGCGTCCTTGGCCTGCTGGTTCATCGCGTCCTGCCAGCGAGCGAACAGGTTCGTGCCAAATAGCCGCTCGAGCAACTTGCCCTTATCATCGGAATTGGCGTCGAGAAACTGTCGGAACTGGCCCTGGGGCAGCAAAATGATCTGTCGAAACTGAATCGCGTCCAGGTGCAGCAAGTCGTTGATGCGTGGGGCGATGTCCCGCTTTTTGGTCCACTGACCGGCTTCCAGACCGTCTTTAAACACCGTGAGGCACACGTTCATCGGTTTGTTCGTGACCCCGCCCTGCTTTTTGGCCAGCGTCTGCGCCGGCTCGCGCCAAATCTCGTAGTCTTTGTCGCCGTGGTGAAAACGCAGTGTCACGCGCGTTTTTTGCGCCGGGGTGGCAAAATTGGCGCGCATCTCATCCCCGCTGCGCTGGTCGCCTGACGTGTCGCCGTAAAGCGCGAAGACTATGGCGTCAAAAATCGTCGTCTTGCCGCTGCCGGTGTTCCCACTGATCAGAAACAGCGGTGTATCGGCAAAGCTGTCAAAGTCGACCGTCGCGTCTCGATACGGCCCAAAGTATTCCATCCGCAAAGTCTGCAGCTTCATTTCTTTTCCTCCCCCGCTTTCGCCAGCGCGGCTTTGGCCCATTCCATCTGTTGCTCGCTGAGCTCACTGCCGGTCACCTGCTGGAAAAAGTCGCCAAGCAGTTTCGTCGGCGCCAGCTTCACGTCCGTGTGGGCAACCTCTCCAAGATCCACATGGGTCTCCCGTTTCAGCTCGATCAGTCGAGGGAAAACTTGACGCAGTTTCGCCATGACATTAGGAATCACCTCAACATCGGTCAGCTTCACTGCCGTGTAGGCGTCGAGCTCCTCAGCCGAAAAATTAGTCGGATCGGCGAAGCGCGCAAAACTGCCAGTCAGCTGCTGCAGGTCGTGCAGCGGTGCCAAGCTGACAAACCGGCGCTGCATGGTATCCGTGTCGATGATGTAGACGCCTTTTTCTTGGACGGCTTCGGACACGGAAAATTTCAAAAGCGAGCCGGCATACTGCACTTTAGGATCATCAAGCGCGTGGCGATTGTGTAAATGGCCCAGGGCCACATAATCAAAGGCTTGCAAATCGGACACAGCAACCGCATCCAGGCCCCCGACGTTGACCAACGTCTCGGAATCCGAGTGTTTGCTCCCCGCCGCAAAAAAGTGCCCGACCAGAATGTGCCGCTTGTCCGGTGCAAACTGTTTCTGCATTTTTTCGACGACCGGTGGCATCGCCTTGTTGATGTTCGTCAGGCTGTCATCTTTAAAGTAGTCGCGCGCGGCGAACGGCTCAAAATACGGCAGCAGGAAAAACTGCGTGTCTTCGAGCTCAACGGGTGTGAAGGCGTCCTTGAGTTCCGTGCGCATGTATAGCTTAGTGGATTCATACCATTGCTGTCCCGTGCCCAGCCGCACGCCGGAATCGTGGTTGCCTGAGACCACCAAGAGGGGAAAGCCTTCCTTGCGGTTCAGGCGGTACAACATGTGGTTAACGCGGTCGACTGAGTCCTCACTCGGATTGGCCCGATCGTAAAGATCACCCGCGATAATGATCGCGTCCACGTGTTCCTTTTTAGCGGTCTCGACCAGCTTCTCGAACACCGCGTCCTGATCTTTTGCCAAATCAAACCCGGCCAGGTTCTTCCCAATATGCCAATCGGCAGTGTGCATGATGCGCATGTGCAGGCCCCCATTTCTAAGTTCAATTCAAACAGTTGTTCGCCCCGCTGTCAACGCATTTTCCCATACTTGGCAGCGCTTTTTCGGTATACTTGACCCAGGAGGACAAACATGAAAACTTTCATCTTCGACATCGACGGCACCCTGATTGATTCGCCCAACATGTACCTGCACGGCTTGCAGCAAACCATGCGCCGCCACGGCAAAGATTACGCGCTGCCAGACCTGACGTTCTCAAACGGCGTCTCGTCCGTCGAAACCATGACGCGCTTGGGCTTTACCGACCCCAGCGCGAACGCGGCGGCAATTGAAGAGTGGATCAACGACTCGATGCAGTTCGCCGATTTATCCGGCTGGATCCCAGGCTTTCCGGGGGTGTTGACCCAGCTGCGGCAGGCCGGCGCCAAGCTCGGCATTGTCACGGCCAAAAGCGCGCACGAATTCGCCCTCGACGACGCCCGCTACCACTACCGCCGCTACATCGACACCTGGGTCACCGCCGGGCAGGCCAAGCGAGACAAGCCCGCCGGCGACCCGATCCTGCTGGCGGCCAAGCGGCTCTCAGCCGACCTGAACGACCTATTATATGTCGGTGACACCGTAGTCGACGCACAGGCGGCGCATGACGCCGACGTCGCGTTCGGCCTGGCGGGCTGGACCACGCCTGAACCGACCTCAGCGTTTGAGCCAATTGCCTACCGCCTGACCGCCCCCAGCGACCTGCTCGATCTGATATAAAAACGCGCCGCACGTTCGCCGCCCATTGAAACGGGCGGCAAAGGTGCGGCGCGATTGCTTAATAGATGCCTTCGACTTGCGCCTGCGCAACTTCGTGGGCCATGAATTCGTCATAGCTGGTGTCGGCACGGTCGACAATGCCTTTTGGTCCGACCTCGATGATGTGGTCGGCGATGGTCTGGATAAACTGATGGTCGTGACTAGTGAAGACCAACGAGCCCGGAAAATCGATCAGCGCATCGTTCAGCGCGGTGATGCTTTCCAAATCCAAGTGGTTAGTCGGATCGTCGAAGAGCAGTACGTTGGCCTTGCTCAGCATCATTTTGGCCAGGTAGGCGCGGACTTTTTCGCCCCCGGACATCACCGGCGTCTTTTTCAAGACATCATCGCCGCGAAACAGCATCTGGCCGAGGAACCCGCGCAGGAAGGTGTTATCAGACTCCTCCTTGCTGGCAAACTGCCGCAGCCATTCGAGAATGTCCAGGCGCTCGTCGGCAAATTCCGGGTTCAGGTCGCGCGGCATCGAGGCGCGGCTGGTGGTCACGCCCCAGGTCACGCTGCCCGTGTCCGGCTGCATGGTCCCGGCCAGAATCTGCATCAGCACGCTGGCCGTGACATCGGAGCGCGAGATTAGCGCGGTTTTATCGCCAGGCCGCAGGATGAACGACACGTTGCTGAGAATCTGCTCGCCGTCGATGGTCTTGGCCACATTTTCCACCCGCACCAGGTCGTTGCCGATCTCGCGCTCCGGGGTGAACTTGATGTACGGATACTTGCGGCTTGACGGCTTGATGTCGTCAAGAGTGATCTTGTCCAGCTGCTTCTTGCGCGAAGTCGCCTGCTTGGACTTGGAGGCGTTGGCGGAAAACCGTGCAATGAAGTCCTGCAGCTGCTTGATCTGTTCTTCCTTCTTGGCGTTTTGCTGGGAGCGCAGCTGTTGGGCCAGTTTGGAACTTTCCAGCCAGAAGTCATAGTTCCCAACAAACAGCTCGATCTTACCGAAATCGACATCACACATCTCAGTGCAAACGGCGTTGAGAAAATGCCGGTCATGGCTGACGACCAGGACCGTGTTTTGGTAGTCGGCGAGAAAATCTTCCAGCCAGGCGATGGTCTGCGGGTCCAGCCCGTTGGTCGGCTCGTCCAACAGCAGCACGTCCGGCTTGCCGAACAGGGCCTGCGCCAGCAGCACCTTGACTTTTTCGCCTTCCGGCAGCTCGGCCATTAGCGTCTGGTGCTGCGCCTCTGGGATCCCCAGGCTTTGCAGCAGCTGGCTCGCATCGGATTCGGCGTTCCAGCCGTCCATCTCGGCGAACTCGCCTTCGAGCTCAGCGGCGCGGTTGCCATCGGCCTCGGTGAAGTCGGCTTTTTGGTATAGCGCATCCTTTTCCGTCATCACTTCATACAAGTGCGTGTAGCCCTGCAGCACGGTGTTCAGGACGGTTTGATCATCAAAGGCAAAGTGGTCCTGCTTCAGCGAACTCATCCGCTCATTGGGATCCAGCGCCACGGTGCCAGTGGTCGGCGTCAGTTGGCCTTCCAGTATGCGCAGGAAGGTGGACTTGCCGGCCCCATTGGCCCCAATAATGCCGTAACAGTTGCCCGGGGTGAACTTCAAATTAACGTCAGAATACAAGGTCCGATCGGAAAAAGTCATCGAGACGTTGGAAACAGTTAGCACTTCGCTACCTCGCTTTTCTTCTATAGATGCAATTCATTCGCACAATCATACCAAATGGCCGCAGGTTTATCAACGGCCGGCTTTGGCATGGAATAACGAATTAATCGCATGATAGCGTTCTTATTGTTCGCTTATTGTTTTGACATTTTTCGCTTAGACTGCTAAGCTATTGACATCGTCAGTCGGTACTGAGAAATAGTAAGGCAGTCTCCTTTCCGCAAAGAGAGTGATCCAATTGGTGCAAGGATCATCGAAAAGTCTGCAAGAATGGCTCTCAGCAGGTGGTGCCGCGCGCCTTAAGCGCTTCGAGTGGTCGCGTTTGCGGCAACTTAGGTGGTACCGCGCAGCGTCGTCCTAAGCAATTGCTTAGGACGGCGTTTTTTGATTGACGATGGGGTTGGCCGTTCACCCGCTCGCCCAGTTTGGGCCGGCGTACATTAATTATTTTCTTAGGGGGAAATGCCTTATGGCAAAAAACAAGCAATCATCTAATGAGTTATTCAGTGTGCGAACCGTGGTCGCAATCGGCATCGGCACGGCGATCATCTTCATTCTCAAGCGCTGGGTCTCGATTCCGACCGGTTTCCCGAACACGAACATCGACACCTCATACGGCTTCTTAGGCTTCATGAGTGTCCTCTTCGGCCCGGTTGCTGGCTTCATCATGGGCTTTCTCGGCCACGCGCTGAACGACTTCACCCAGTACGGCACCCCGTGGTGGACCTGGGTCTTCACCACTGGATTGGTCGGCGGAGTGATTGGGTTGTTTTGGAAACGGCTCGACGTGTCCAAAGGCGACTTTGGCAAAAAGAAGCTCATCGGTTACAATGTAGTGTCTGGATTGACCAACCTGATCGCGTGGGCGGCCATTGCGCCAACGCTTGACGTGCTGGTTTATTCTGAACCGGCGAACAAGGTTTACATCCAGGGCCTGATCTCCGCTGTGTCCAACATCATCTCCGGCGCGGTCATCGGCTCCATTCTGCTGGCGGCGTATGCAGCTTCGCGGACGCGTAGTGGGAGCTTGAAGAAGGAAGACTAATCTCCGCTTCAACGATTAGCTAAACACAATAAAAACTACGCCAATTACCCACTGCGGCGCCAGGCGAACCCGCTTGGCGCCGCAGTTATTGTGAGAAAGGATACCCATGAGCAAACCTGCGATCATTTTCGATCACGTCACCTACCAGTACGACAGCCAGGCTGAGCCGACGCTGCACGACATCAACTTAACCATCAACCAGGGCGAAAAAGTGCTGATCATCGGCCCCAGCGGCTCCGGTAAGTCGACGCTGGGCAATCTGATCAACGGCCTGATCCCGCATGCCATCCCCGGCAAAATCACCGGTCAGGTAACGGTGATGGGCCAAGATGTCGAAAACTCAAGTCTGTTTGACCTGTCGCTGCACGTCGGCACTGTGCTCCAGGATCCGGACAGTCAGTTCGTCGGCCTGACCGCCGCCGAGGACATCGCCTTTGCCATGGAAAACGACGCGACACCGCAGGCCGAAATGAAAACGCGAGTCCGCCAGTGGGCCACCACCTTGGGCATCAAGGATCAACTTGGCCAGTCCCCGCAGGCGCTCTCGGGCGGGCAAAAGCAGCGTACGGCCATGGCCGGCGTCCTGGTCGACGAAGGTGATGTCCTGCTGTTCGACGAGCCGCTGGCTGCGCTTGACCCGGCCACCGGTAAGCAATCGATCGAACTGATCGACGACCTCCACCGCCGCCTGGGCATCACAGTCGTCATTATTGAGCACCGGCTCGAGGAAGTCCTTGCGCAGCCGGTCGACCGCGTTATCGTGATGCAAGACGGCCGGATCATCGCCAACGAAACGCCCGAGGCACTGCTGAAAACCCCGCTGCTGCGGGAAATCGGCCTGCGCGAACCGCTGTACCTCGAGGCGCTGGATCTGGCCGGTATCGACTTCAACGACACCACCGGCATCACCTCGGTGAATACCATCGAGGCGCCCAATCTGAAGCAGAAGCTGAGCGACTGGCTAACCGGCGAGCCGGCCCACCAAAAGCCTGCCGGCCTGAAGCCCCTGCTGGCCATCAAGGACCTCACCTTTGGCTACCCCAAGGGGCCCAAGTTGTTCGACCACTTTGATCTGACCATTAACCGCGGCGACATGCTTGCCCTGGTCGGTGAAAATGGCGTCGGCAAAACCACCCTCAGCCAGCTCATCACCGGCTTCGTGAAACCCGATGCCGGCACGATGACCTTCGCCGGCGCCGACCTGGCCACCCAGTCCGTCAAGGAGCGCGCTGACCAGATCGGCTACATCATGCAGGACCCCAACCAGATGATCTCGAAGATCAAAATTTTTGACGAGGTTGCCTTGGGTCTGACCCTGCGCGGCGTCGATGAGGCCACCATCAAGGCCAAGGTCGAAGACGCGCTCAAGATCTGCGGCCTTTACCCGTTCCGCAATTGGCCGATTTCCGCGCTCAGTTTTGGGCAAAAAAAGCGGGTCACGATTGCGTCCATTCTGACGCTGTCCCCGCAGCTGTTGATTCTCGACGAGCCGACTGCCGGCCAGGACTGGCGCCACTACACCGCAATGATGCGCTTTTTGGAGAAGCTGAACCGCGACTCCGGCATCACCATGCTGCTGATTACCCACGACATGCACCTGATGCTTGAATACGCGACGCGCACCGTGGTACTGGGTCACTCCGGCATTTTGCTTGACGCCGAGCCCGCGAAGGTGCTGACGGAGCCGGCCATCATCAAGCAGGCCCGGCTGGCGGAAACCTCGCTGTACACGCTGGCCAAGCGGATGGACATGGATCCATTCGCCTTCACCGCCGCCGTAATCGCACACGAAAGGCAGGAACGTCATGTCTAACTTATTCGGTTTTGATGGCGGCGACACCTGGCTGCACCACCTCAGCGGCGCAACTAAAATGCTGGCCTTTGTCGGCATTTCGATCATCGCGATGGCCAGCTACGACCTCCGCTTCACCGCAGCAATCATGGTCATGTCCCTGATCCTCTTTTACCAGGCCAAGATCAAGTGGTCCCAGGTCAGCCTGGTCGTGAAGATCATCACCGCCTTTTCGCTGCTGAACCTCATCACTGTGTACCTGTTTTCGCCCGAGTACGGGGTGCAGCTTTACGGCACGCGGCACCTGCTGTTTGGCAGCGGATACCTGACAGTAACTTCGGAGCAGCTGTTTTACGAGCTGAATCTGCTCAGCAAGTACATCGTCACGGTGCCGCTGGCGCTGATTTTTCTGATCACCACCAACCCGTCGGAGTTTGCGGCCAGTCTGAACAAAATTCACCTGTCCTACAAGGTGTCGTACTCGGTTGCCCTGGCGCTGCGCTACATCCCGGACATTCAAAACGTCTACCACCAGATTTCGCTGTCCCAGCAGGCCCGCGGCTATGAGCTGTCGAAAAAGGCCAAGTTCTCCCAGCGCCTGAAGGGGTCCGCACAGATCCTGATGCCGCTGATTTTCTCCTCGCTGGACCGCATCGATACCGTCAGTCAGGCGATGGAGCTGCGCCGGTTTGGCCGCAAGAAGCACCGGACCTGGTACATGGATCATCCCTTTGCTTGGCAGGATTGGCTGACTTTGGCCGGCACTGCGGCAATCATTTTGATCGGCGCCTGGCTCTTCAAAGTCAACGGTGGCCGCTTCTACAATCCGTTTCGGTAACCCCTGAACCAGCCCGTGGCGGCTGGTTTATTTTTGCCCTTTTAAATTGTGCAAAATTTGCTATGCTTAATTGGTGCCGCTTACAACTTCGCTATGCTATTCTGGATTTTGAAAGCATACTCATTTGGAGGGGATAACCATGCCAATCGATTTGACTCGCGTTCAAGACGTCTACAAGGACGCCGGCGACAGCATTATTTTTGTCACGATGAACCTCAACCGTCAGGACCAGGCCAGCGATCTGGCGGCGGTGCAAGATCTTGCCGAACACCTGCCGGCTTTTATCAACAGTATGAACATCCGCTACCCTGATGCCGGCTTGGCCGTTGCGTTCGGCTTCTCCCGCAGCGCTTGGGATTACCTTTTCCCGACGGCGAAGCGCCCAGCTGAGCTCGAGGAGTTCCACGCGATCCACGGTCCCAAGCACACCGCCGTCGCGACCCCAGCCGACCTGTTTTTCCACCTGCGGGCGCGCAACTCCGCCGTGCCGTACGAATTGCTGTCGGAGATCATGACGCGCATCGAAGCCAACGTCACCACCCTGGATGAGACCCACGGCTTCCGTTACTTCGAGGGTCGCGCCATCATTGGGTTCGTCGACGGCACCGAAAACCCGAACGCGTTGCAGACGCCGGAGTACGCCGTGATTGGCGATGAAGACCAGGATTTCATTAACGGCTCCTATGCCTTTGCCCAGAAGTACCGCCACGACCTGGCAGCCTGGGAGAAACTCAAGGTCGAACAGCAAGAGCAGGCCATCGGGCGCAAGAAGTTCAACGATATCGAACTTGAAGAGCACGAGAAACTGCCGAACGCTCACAACATCGCCTCGCAGGATAACGAAGGCGGGGTCGAACATAAAATTGTGCGCATGAATGTCCCGTTCGCCACCGCCGCGAAGGACGTCAAGGGCACCTACTTTATCGGCTACGCCCGCCACTGGACCGTCACCAAGCGCATGCTTCAGAACATGTTCGAAAAATCCGACCGCCTGTTGGATTTTTCCACGCCCGAAACCGGCGAGGTCTTCTTCATTCCGTCCCAGGACACCCTGGCCCAGATTGCTGACAGTGAATTACCGCAAGCCTAAACTTGCAACAATCCGGCTGCGCCTTGATAATGGAGACATTAACTTTGAAATGAGGCGCAAACATGCTAAACCTTGTCGGAATTGTCGGCAACAACTGGTCGGGCTCGACCAATCGCCAGCTGCTCCAGTTCATGAAGACCCGGTACGCGGCGCAATTCTCCCTGACGCTGCTGGAAACCGGCCAACTGCCACTGTTTTCCCAAGACGACGAAACCCACCCCACTGAGGCGGTGCAACACTTCCGCCACGCCATCGCGGCCGCAGATGGCGTGATCATTGCCACCCCGGAGCACAACCACAGCATCCCCGCGGTGCTGAAAAACGCCCTAGACTGGTGCTCACGCGTTGAACATCCGCTGACTGGCAAAAAAGTCATGATCGTCGGCTCCGCGCTGGGCCCGATGGGTACCGTTCGCGCCCAGGGTCACCTGCGCCAGATCCTGGACTCGCCCGGGCTGGCCGCCCAGGTGCTGCCCGGTAATGAATTCCTGCTGAGCAAGGCGCACGACCAGTTTGACGCGGTCGGGACGCTGACCAATCAGGCCACGATTAAGTTTCTGGACGAATGTGTCACGCACTACCTCGCCTTTTTAAACGCTTAAAGCCAAAAGTGATGATCCCGCGATCATCACTTTTTATATGAAACAGAACTTGATTTTGAGTACACCAAATACACCTACTCGAAATCTCAAAAAAATACAGGTATACTA
>NZ_RHOL01000042.1 GCF_003946465.1 Lacticaseibacillus hegangensis
AACCGCCGTATACGGAACCGTACGTACGGTGGTGTGAGAGGTCGGTAGCCGAATTAATCGGCTACCTCCTACTCGATCGCAGACTCTTAGCGCTTTAGCACTTAGAGTCTGCCACTCGACGCAACTCTGCAAAGCAGAGTTGCTAGAGAGCAGCGTTAAGATTTTGTCGTTTAGGATCTACCAGTCGCATTACACCCACGGTTCTGCCGTCAGCGCCGCCCGCACGATCACCTTGGCAATCGCGGCCGGCGCTTCCCGCGCGCCGCTTTTCAGCCAGCTGGTGATCACCTGCACTGCCCCGTTGAGGTAGAACGTGAAGTAATACTCCAACATCGCAGGGTCGCTTTCGTGGTACCACTGGCGGTATCGGGTCAGGGATTCCTCGCGCAGCGGGTTAAGCACCGCGAGCAGCAGCGGGCTGGCCGTGAGGTTGCGGATGATGATCTCGGTCGCCGCGGCGTTTTCTCGCACCAAGGTGAGGATCGGGGTTAGCCAGGCGGCCATGTCGGTGCGCGGCTGGTCGACCAAGGCGCTGACCTGGTCGACCAGGTCCAGCTCAATCGCGGTGAACAGGGCCTGCGGATCCTGGTAATGGGTGTAAAAGGTGCCGCGGTTGATGTCCGCCTCGCGGCACAGCGCGGAGACGCTGATTTTTTCCAGCGGCATCTGTGCCAGCAGCGTCAGCATGGCATTTTTTAGCTGGCGCTCGGTGGCTTGGGCGCGCCGATTGTTCTTGGTGCCGACCATGGGGTGGCCTTCTTTCAAACAATTTGGGAGTATCTGTTGATTTAATGACATCAATCACCGGAGTTGTCGGTTGAACTGATTCGAGCATACTAGCATAATAGCATTATATCAACACACTGTTGGATTAATGGAGGGCAATTTTGGCATACATCGAAGTCAGCAACGAATTTAAAAAGTACCAAATGGGAGAAACGGAGATCATCGCCAACAACGATGTCTCTTTCAACTGCGAAAAGGGTCAGCTCACGGTCATCCTGGGCCCGTCCGGCGCGGGCAAGTCCACCGTGCTAAACATTTTGGGCGGTATGGACGTGCCCACTTCCGGTCAGGTCATCATCGACGGCGTGGACATTGCCCGCTTCAACGACAAGCAGTTGACCGAATTTCGGCGGCATAACGTCGGGTTTGTCTTCCAGTTTTACAACCTGATCCCGAACCTCACCACCAAAGAGAACGTGGAGCTGGCCAATTCCATTGTCGACGATGCGCGCGATGCCGAGGCGACCTTGAAGGCCGTGGGGCTGGCGGATCGAATCGACAATTTTCCCTCCCAATTGTCCGGCGGGGAACAGCAGCGCGTCGCCATCGCCCGCGCGCTGGCGAAGAACCCTAAGCTCTTGCTGTGCGATGAGCCGACCGGGGCGCTGGATTACGAAACCGGCAAGCAGGTCCTGCAGCTTTTGCAGGACGCCTCGCGCAAGGACGGCACCACCGTTTTGATCATCACGCACAATTCGGCGCTGGCCCAAATGGCTGACCGCGTGATCCGGCTGAACGACGCCAAGGTGCGCTCGGTCACCGATAACGCCAAGCCGCTGCCTATCACGGACATCGAGTGGTAGGGGGCGGCGTGATGAAGCCAATGCGGAAGAACATGTGGCGTGAGATTGGCGCCAATAAGGGCCGTTTCATCGCTATCGTCCTGATTATTTTGCTCGGGACGCTGACCTTTGTCGGCGTGCGTGCGGCTGGCCCGGGGCTGGAAGATTCCATGGATCGCACCGTCAAGGACCAGCGGCTGGCCGATGTGCAGCTCCTGTCGACCACCGGGTTCACCAAGCAGGACGTGAAAACGGCCGAGCAGGTGAGCGGCGCCAAGGCCGAGCTGACCCGCTTCAAGTACGTCACCGGGGGCAAGGACGATCTGGCCATTGCGCTGTACGGCTATCAAAAAGCGGCCAAACAGGATCAGCTGACCCTGACCGCCGGCCGCCTGCCCAGAGCCGCTGACGAAGTGCTGCTCGACACCCACGCGAAAACTGAGTACCACTATCACTTGGGGCAGACCTTTACCTTCAGCAAGGACGCCGATTTGAAACGTCGCACCTTTAAAATTGTCGGGTTCGCAGATTCACCGCGGTACGTCGACAACAATGAGCGCGGATCGACCAATGTCGGCGATGGCACGGTGCGCTTTTTTGCCTATGTGCAGCCCAAGGAGCTGAACCTAGACGTAGCCACGCTGCTGTCCGTGCGATTTGCGAAGCTGCAGAGTGAAAATAGCTACAGCAACGCCTACAAGGATGATGTGGCCGATAAAGTTGCGGCGCTGAAGCGGGTCTTCAAACCGCGGGCTGAAGACCGCAATGCTGAACTGCTTGACACCGCAATGAAGCCCATCAACGCTGAGCAGGCCAAGCTGGATGCGGCCAAGCGGCAGCTGACTGCGGCCACTGAACAAGTCAAGGCGGCCTCGCAGGGTGCGTTGACCACCACACCAGAGCTGACGGCGCAGACCCAACAGCTGGAAGCGGCCCAGCAGAAGCTCGACGCCGCCAAGCGCAAGGCCAAGGGAGCGATTGAGACGAGCTACACCTGGCAAACGCGGGCTGACTTGCCGGGCTTTGCCTCGTTTGGCGACAGCGCCGACCGGATTGCGGCGATTGCCAATGTGTTCCCGGTGTTCTTTTTCCTGATTGCCGCGCTGATTACGTTCACCACCATCACGCGGATGGTCGAGGAGGCGCGCGGCCAAATCGGCACATTCAAGGCGCTGGGCTACGGCAAGTGGGCCATCGCCCGCAACTACCTGATGTACGCGCTGATGGCCGGCCTGCTGGGTGCCGTGATCGGCAGCTTCGCCGGCAACTTGACCCTGCCGCGGTTCATCGTGTCCCTTTACGACATGGTGATTCCGCTGACGCCGACGATCCCGCTGATGTGGGGCAGCTTTGCCATCGCCCTGGTGGCCTCACTGCTGGCGACGGTCGGGGCGGCCTGGCTGGTCTCCCGGCGCGAACTGCGCGAACGGCCGGCAGAGCTGATGCGCCCGGCCGCGCCGAAGTCCGCCAAGCGGATCCTGCTGGAGCGTATTAAACCGCTCTGGCGCCACCTGTCGTTCAACCAGAAAGTCTCGTACCGCAACCTCTTTCGCTATAAGAGTCGGATGATCATGACGATCGTCGGCATTGCCGGGGGCACCGGCCTGCTTTTGACCGGCTTTGGCCTGCGGGATTCGATCAGCACCACGGCCGCTCACCAGTACGACGAGGTCTTTCACTACGAGGCCACCGTGGCGCTGGCCAGGCCCAGCAAGCAGGCCGAGGCGCTGCGCATCGTCAAAGATTCCGGCAAGTATCGGGCGCGCCAGGTCGTGACGGCCGACACCGGCAAGGCGAAAGCCAACGGCCAGCAGATTGCTGACATTAACTTGTACACGCCGGCGCGTCCGGCTAAGTTCGGCCAGTTCGTCTCGCTGAGCCAACATGGCGACACTTACAAGCTGCCGACGCACGGGATTGTCATCGCGCAGAAAATTGCCAACCAGCTGAACGTGAAAAAAGGCGACACCATCACCTTCACCCGCACCGGCAAGGCGGCCAAGAAGGTCAAGGTCAGCGGCATCACGACCAACTATATCGGCGTGTTTGCCTACATGAGCCCAGGTGCTTACGCCAAGACTTTTGGCCAGGCTCCGGCGAAAAACGCGCTGCTGCTGAAGCTGAAGGCCATGTCCGGCTGGCAGCGCAATGACCTGGCACACCAGCTGCTTAAACGCGGCGCGGCGCTGGGCACCAGCTTCAAGGCCGACGAGACCAAGTCGATCGGCAATATGGGCGCGACCCTGAATCCCGTGGTCCTGATTTTCATCCTGCTATCAGGGGTGCTGTCGTTCGTCGTGCTGTATAATCTGACGAACATCAACGTGTCCGAGCGGATTCGCGAGCTGTCGACCATCAAGGTCCTGGGCTTCTACGACCGCGAAGTCACGATGTACATCGTGCGGGAAAACATCGTCATGACCATTGTCGGCATTCTGTTCGGCTACGGCGTCGGGTATGGCCTGCTGGCCTACATCCTGCATCAGGCGGAAACCACGCAGGTCATCTTCCCCGTGGTGATCGACCCGCTGAGCTATGTCTGGTCGACGCTGCTGATGGCGGCCTTTACCGGCATCGTGATGCTGGTGACACACAAGCGGCTGCAGCGCATCGATATGGTCGGCGCCCTTAAGTCAAGTGAATAAGCCTGAAACGGCGAGGCTGCGGTCTCGCCTTTTTTGTCCCTGTTCGCGGGGACAAATCCGTGACATTGCCGAGGCCAGGGTGGCATAATCGCTGGGGGAGAACGGAAATAAAAAATTTCAGGCGATTGGTTAACCGAACAGATGCCCCATAGCATAATGGAAGGGGTACAATCAGATGGATTGGTACGAGACGAATTGATAGGAACAAGTATTGACGAATTTGGACTAGACCGCTATCATGAATGTCGTATTAAGAAAGCGCTTCACGAAATCTTCCGGCTGCGGCATTGCCGCCGCCGGATCACTCCGCAGAACGCACAAAGGAGGAGATTTCTATGCAGAAGTTCATGGACTGGCTGCAAAACACCATCATGCCGCCAATGGCGAAGGTGGGGAATAACAAGTACTTGGTCTCAATTCGTAACGGCCTGGTGCTGACCCTGCCGGCGATTATTTCCGGTTCTGTCTTCATGATCCTGGCCAACATTCCGATTCCAGCCTGGACCCATTTCATCAAGCCGTACGTCAACATGATGGGCGTCGCCACGAACGCGTCGTTCGGGATCATTTCGCTGCTCGCCGTGATCGGCATCAGCTTCCAGCTGGCCAAGGCGCTGGACGTTGACGCGATTTCCGCGGCCGGGCTTGGCACCATGGCGTTCATCGTCCTGTCGTTCAACGACAAGTACACGCTTGATACCGCCAATTTTTCGTCATCCGGTTTGTTTACTGCCATTATTACCGCGTTTGTCTCTGTTTTGATTTTTCACTTTTTCGAAAGTCGCAACATTGTCATCAAGCTGCCAGCCGGCGTGCCGGCCGCGGTTTCTAATTCATTCGTCGCACTGCTGCCTGGGTTTGTGATCTTGGTGTTGTTCTGGACGGTGCGCATGCCGCTCGGAATCGATATTAACAAGGTCGTGCAGGCCATCTTCCACCCGCTGCTGTTCGCGATGAACACCCTGCCTGGGATTCTGGTTTACACGCTGCTGGTCTCGCTGCTGTGGGTCTGCGGGATTCACGGCGACATGACGCTGCAGGGCATTTCCGACCCGATCTTCCTGCAGTTTCTGACCGCGAACGCCACCGCGCTGGCGCATCACCAACCGCTGCCGTTCAACACCGCAATGGGCTTTTCCAGCCTGTTCGTCAACGTCGGCGGCACCGGCGCCACGATCACGCTGGTTATCCTGATGCTGTTTTCCAAGTCCAAGACCTACAAGGAACTGGGGCGCGTCGCGTTTCCAAGTGCGCTGTTTGAAATCAACGAACCGGTCATTTTCGGATTCCCGCTGGTCATGAATCCGATCACGATGATTCCGTTCATCGGGGTACCGCTAATTCTCGCCACCGGGTCATTCGTGCTGATGAGCATCGGCTGGATCTCCGCGCCATCCGCGATGGTGCCATGGACGATGCCGCCGATCATCGGGCCGCTGATGGCCACCAACTGGGACTGGCGGGACGCGGTGTGGTCAGCCGTCGAGCTGGTCATCGCCACTGCCTGCTACTACCCATTCTTCAAGACTGCTGAAAAGCAGATGGTCGCAGCCGAAAACAAGCCTGTTGATGAGGCGAAAGCTGAGGCTTAACCCAGACACGTCCGGCTCGCGTATACTCGCGAACCGGGCGTTCTTGGTTACAATGGAGTTAAACATAAACTGAAAGAGGGACCATCATGGTATCTGAATATCGATTGACTGACCCAGCGGACCGCGAGCGGTTCTACCAGCTATACTTGTACGCGTTCAACGGCCAGGACAGCGAGGCCCGGCGGCGCTTTTTCAACGCGCGGTACGCCCACGGCTGGATTTACGGGTTGAAGCACGACCAGCAGCTGACCTCAGGGCTTTACAGCCTGCCGTTCACTGTTAATTTTCACGGGGTGGCATACAAAATGAACGGCATTGGCGACGTGATGTCTGCCCCGGAGGATTCCGGCCACGGCGGGGCAGGGACGCTGCTGAAGGCGGCGCTGCAGGAGATGCACGACCGCCACGTGACCCTGTCGTACCTGGCGCCGTTTTCCTACCGGTACTACCGGCGCTTTGGCTATGAGCAAGTCTTTAACCACATCACGTACACGATTGCGCATGACCACGTGCCGGCGTACCACCCGCAGCACCAAGGAGGCCACGTTGAGCGCATGTCGTTTGCTGCGGCGCTTGCGACCATCAAGCCGCTTTACGCCAAAAAGGCCCAGGACCTGCCCGGCGGCATGATGCGCGAGGACTGGTGGTGGGATTACCTGACGTTGAAAAATCGCTGGGATGCCGGCGTGTACTTCGACGAAAAAGGTCAGGCGCAAGGTTATGCAGTCTATGAACGCAGCGGCGCGGAAATGACCGTGCACAAGCTGCTGGCAAATACGCCGGCCGCCTTTGAGCAGCTGATGGCGTTTTTGCTCAAGCATGGGAACACGTTTCAAAAGCTCCGCTACGAATCGCCGCACAGCCAGTACGCCGGTGACTGGATCCAGGAGCCGTACGCCGTGTCAGCGGTTGTCACCCCATACATGATGGCGCGCATTGTGGACCTGCAAGACTTCCTGGACCGTTATCCGTTCACGCAGGACTTTGCGCCGGTGACGATTGCGGTGGAAGATCCAGTCCTGCCCGTCAACGCCGGAGTTTGGCAGCTGAGCCGCACGGCGGGGCAAACAACTGCGGGAAAAGGCGTCACCGCTGCACCAGAGCTGACCTTTACCATTCAGCAGCTGACCAAGGCGCTCATGGGCGCCACTTCACTGCATGCACTCCTGATGAGCGGGCAGGGCAGTGGTGACCTGGCTGCCGCCGCGCGGCTCGATCAGGCGCTTCAGCACGCCACGCCTGAGTTCAACGATTATTTCTGAATGAAACGCAAAAAAGTGTCGCAGAGAAAAAATCTGCGGCACATTTTTTGTGGGTATTTGACTGATCTTGCTTGAATGTCACCGCCGGTCTACTAGGTGCTTGAAGTGGCCCGGTGTCAGGCATTGTCCAAGCGCAGCGGGCGGATACTTGCCGACACCGCGGCCTTCGCTTGCCATGCGAAATGCGTGTTTGTTGGCAGGTCAAACTGTTCAACCTTTAAATCGGCCAGAATGGCCGCTGTGTTTGTGCTGACTTCTGCTTGGTATACCAGCAATATCTGGTGGCACCGAATGCCATTCAGGGTGAAAAAGGCTTCAACGATGCCAGTACTGGTCAACTTGTTTAGGCTCAGTCCCAGTTTCTCCTTGGCTTCACGTTTGGCCGCGTCCTCTCCGGTTTCACCGAATTTGACAGCGCCGCCTGGAACGATGGTCATCTCTTTGTCACCGCTTTTTCTCGGGGTCACAAGAACCTGGCCGGCGTGTGTCAAAATCAGGACTGCCCTGATGTCGAAGCGCTCGTGTGGGTTGAGCAAGTAGCGAATGTCCCGGTCTTCTTGCATGAGATGCCTCCCAGAATTTTCAGCCAATCATATCACAGTTAAGCCTTCGGTTGGTAAGCCAGCACGTCACCGGGCTGGCAGTCTAATACTTCACAGAGTTTGGCTAAGGTCGAAAAGCGTACAGCCTTGGCCTTGCCGGTTTTCAGAATCGACAGGTTGGTCAGGGTGATGCCGACCTGCTCGGCCAGCTCAGTCAGGGTCAGATCGCGTTTTTTGAGCATCAGGTCCAAATTGATTTCGATCATCGCGGGCCTCCTCACACGGTCATGTCGTTTTCGGTTTTGTACGCCAGCGCCGTGGTCCACAGCTGCTGCAAGATCGCCAGAAACAGCCAGACGATCGCCGGAATGGCGAAAAAGCCGAGCCCAATGACCATCACACCCGGGGCGTCGTCGTGGTCGGCCATGCGGTACCACTGCGGCAGGCAGACCAAGAGGCCCAGCGCCATTGCGCCAACGGCCCACTTCAGACGGATGATCAACGTCACGGCGCGCTGCGTGAACGCGGCGCTTTCGGTGATGCAGTCCAAAAGGCGCCAGGCGATGAAGGCGGCGAGCCAGTAACTGACCACCGCGACCGCCGCGCCCAGCGTGAAGGCCCAGGCCGCGACCGGCCACTGGTAGTCGCGCACCATCACGATTGGAAAGCGCGGGATCAGCCCGATCCCGAATGCCCCGATCGCGATCACACTCGCGATCAGCAGGAGCTTGAGAAGCCAGATGCGAATTTTCATATTGATGCCTCCAAAAAAGCGACGGCTTGCCCGTCAATTTGATGGCTTCAGCATAACATGGGCTTATTGATTATCGATAAACATTTGTTGATTATCGATAAATTCTTAACTTTTTACCGGCCAACACGCCGAGCAGGCGACTAGGCGAGACTCGGCGCCAGGGTGATCACTTTAGTGGCGATGCGGTCAATGAACGCCCGGTCGTGTTCGACAAACAGCATGGTGGGTTGGGACTTGAGGATGCTCCCAGCCAGCTGGTCCTGATTGTACAGGTCCAGATAGTTGAGCGGCTCGTCCCACACCAGCAAGTTGGCGGGGGTGACCAGCGACTTGGCCAGCTCGACTTTCTTTTGCTGACCGGCGCTGAGGCGTTCGATCGGGGTCGTGAACGCCAAGCGTTCCAGGCCCAATTTTTTCAGATTGTTCAGCAGGTCCTGGTAGTTCAGGTGATGAGCTGCCGCAAAGTCGGCGATGGTGCCGGTATTGTCCGCGTACAGTTGGCGGCTCAGGCTAAAGGTCAAACTGGGCGGGTAGCTGAGCGTCCCCGTCGCCGTGCCGGCAAATTTGCCTTGCAACGCGTGGAGCAGCGAAGATTTGCCGATTCCATTGGGGCCGGCCAGGGCCACGCGTTCACCGCGGCGCACATCGAACGTGAGCGGAGCAAACAGCGGCTGACCGTCATAGCTTAAGGTGAAGTGGTCGACGTGCACATAAACCTCATGATGGTCGGGGATGGTGTTGATGGTCAGCTCCGGCACCTCCTCGACGTTTTTGAGCAGCTGGGACTTGCCTTCGATCTCCTTGTCCATGCGGTGTTCGAGCACCTTGGACTTTTTCATCAGGCGGGCGGCGCGGGCGGTGACGAAGCCGGCGTGGCCGGTACCGCCGCTGCCTTTTACGTGCGGATCGCCGTGAATGTCGCCTTCGCGGCTGAGCGACCAGTCGTGCTTATCACGTGAGGACTGCTTGAGCCGGCCAATGTCGCGCTTGAGCTTCGCGTTTTCCGCGCGCTCAAAGTCGTTCTGCCGCTCGCGCTCTTGCGCATACACGCTGTAGTTGCCGGCGTACAAGGTGATGGCCTGCTTGTCGATGGCCAGGGTGTGGTCGGTGATCGCATCCAAAAAGGTGCGGTCATGGCTGATCACGATGAAGCCGGGTTTCGCTTTTAGGTAGTCCGCGATGCGCTCGCGACTTGCGGCATCGAGATGATTGGTGGGTTCGTCGATCAGGGCAAAGCCGCTGTCCTCGGCAAACAGCAGAGCTAGGCGCACCTTGGTTTGCTCGCCGCCGGACAGCAGGTTGAATGGCCGCCAGAGAATGGCGGGGTCGGCGTGCATCAGGTTAAGCTCGCGCTCAAGCTGCCACTGCTCGGCGTCGCTTGCTTCCTGCATCGCGTAGAGGGTCAGTTGCGTCTCGTCTTTAATGGCCTGAGGAAAATACCGCAGCGGGGTGGGGACGCTGATTTTGCCGGCGTAGTCGTGCTGGCCTTGCAGCAGCTCCAGCAGGGTAGTCTTGCCCCGGCCGTTGCGCCCGACCAGGCCGAGGTGCCAGGACAGATCCAGGTCAAAGGAGACATCGTGAAATAATTCGGTTTGGCCGTCGTAGCCAAACGAGAGATGGGACAGGGTAATGGTTGCCATGAGGCGCTCATCCTTTCTAAAGGACGGGCCTGAAGTTCGCGCAGTAAATGGCCTTTTGGGCAAGCAAAAAGCCAGTCCAAATGGGCTGGCCAAGCGAGTTTTACCGCTTGGTGCCGCCAGGAGTCAGCCATTGCGAAAAGTCGAGACTGCGCCCATGCTTCAGGGCTTCGACGTTTCATCAATGGCTTACTTCAATGGCGACACCTTCTTCGTTAATTTGTTGGCTATACTATACCGCGGGCGATTAGCCGGACGCAACTATTTTTTAAAAAGCCTGGGCGATCGGCACGTCGCCGCTGGCAATTTCCAGTTCCTGCCGGTGCAGGTCGGACGTGACGGCCTCGACCAGGACGGTGGCGACATCCTGCCGCGGGATCTGCGACTGGCCCTGCGGTTTCAGGGTGATTTTGCCGGTGCCGTCGTCGTTGGTCAGCGCGGTCGGCTCGACGATCACCCAGTCCAAGCTGGTGCGGGTCTTGAGCCACTCGTCGGCGTAATACTTGGCGATGTAGTAATCGTTGATGCCGGACTTCGGCCAGAAACTGCGATCCTGCACGTTCAGCGCGCTGAGGTGAATGAAGCGGGTAATCCCGGCCTGCTGGGCGGCGGCCATCGTTTTGACCGCGCCGTCCAAGTCGACTTCCAGCAGGTTCTTGCCGCCTGAGCCCGCCGCGAAAATGATCGCGTCACAGCCTGCCATCGCCTGCGCCAGCGTGCTGACCGGGTCGGTCAGGTCAAAATGCACGGCGTGAAACTGCGTCGTGTCGCCGCGCGCCTGCGAAAGCGGGTCGCGGTAGCCGCCCACGGCCTCGCAGTCATTCGTCAGCAGCGTTTCAATTACCAGGCGGCCCACTTGGCCGTTGGCACCCGCAACAAATACTTTGGTCATATTGATCACTCCTTCGAAAAGTTAAATGGATTGTAAGGGGACTTTGCGTGTCGGCGCCGGGAAAGCGGCGTCGATGATTGCCAGCTGATCTTCAGAGAAGGTCACGTTCAGCGCGGCCAAGTTAGCCTGCATGTGCGCAGCGCTCCCAGTTTTTACCAGCGGGATCACGCTGCCGCGCCCGGCCCAGGCCAGTAGCACTTGGTGCACGGATATGTGCATGCTGCGTGCCAGCTGCTCGAGCGAGTCGGGGATCGAAATCTGCTGCCCATTGCCGGACCCAAACGGCGAGTAACCCAGTAGCGGCATGCCGAGTTGTTCTTGATATGGGACAAGGTCAAACTCGATACCGCGCGCTTGAACGTTGTACAAGACCTCGTTGGCGGCGATGGCCTGACCGCCTGGCAGGGTGCGCGCTTCCTTCAGTGCCGGATGGTCAAAATTGGACAGGCCATATGCGCGGATCAGCCCAGCTTTTTTCAGGTCAGCCAAGCCCGCGAGCGTTTCGGCCAGCGGCGTTTGGCCCGGCCAGTGCAGCAGGTACAGGTCCAGGTAATCGGTGCCCAGACGCTGCAGACTGGCCTCAAGCGCCTGGCGCATTTGCGCGGCGGTCGCGTGCCAGGGATAAAACTTGGACACCAAGTACAGCTTGCTGCGGTCGTAAGGGATGATGGCTTGCCCCACCAAGGACTCCGCCGCGCCTTCGCCGTACATTTCGGCCGTATCGATCAGCGTGAGTCCGGCGTCCAGACCCGCACGAATCGCCGCGATTTCGCTTTGGCTTTGCGCGGCGTCGCCTTCCCCAAGCGCCCAGGTGCCGATGCCCAAGGCCGGGATCGTGATTCCATTGATTTTGGTCGTCTTCATGCAGCGCCTCCTGACTGATTGCATGATTATCATAACACGCGACTGCGTCAGGGTCGAAAGCGCTTGCCCATTGGCGTAAAATACAAAGCAACGGAGGTGAGAAAAAATGAATTATGAACTGAAGGGGAATGTCCCTTTTCCCATTGCGCTGCTGCACCTGGACCGCGGCGACAGTGCCCAAATCGAGGCGGGCTCGATGATTTACCACAACGACGGGGTGACACTTGAAGGGCACATGAACAGCAACGGCAAAACAGGGTTGGGCGGGATGCTGTCCGCGCTGGGTCGCAGCATGACGTCCGGCGAGTCGTTTTTCATCACGACGGCGACCGCGCAGGCGAGCGGCGCAGAACTGGCAATCGCGCCTGGCAACCCAGGGGTGATCCAGGCGCTGACCCTGGACGGTGAACACCAGTGGCGCCTGAACACCGGCGCGTTTCTGGCGATGGACGCGACGGCCGGGTACTCGATGATCCGGCAAAAGGCCGGTCGCGCGCTGCTGGGCGGCACCGGCGGGTTCTTCATCATGGAAACTACCGGCGCCGGTACCATGCTGGTGTCGGCATACGGGGATCTGCTGCCAGTGGACCTGGATGGCGACCGCGATTACGTGATCGACAACAATCACGTCGTCGCCTGGGAGTCCAGCCTCGATTACAGCATCGAAATTGCCAGCGGCACCTTTGGCTTCACGACTGGTGAAGGGCTGGTCAACCACTTTACCGGGCGTGGTCGGGTGTACCTGCAGACCCGCAACGTTGAGGCCCTGGCCAATTTGGTCAAGCCGTACCTGCCGGACAAGTCATCGAATTAACGAATCAAACCGGGCTGTGCGTCCGGTTTTCTTTTTACTAAAAATGGTGGCGCTTTCATTTAAAATCGATTAAAGTAGAAGCAACGGCCGGTCGCTACCACTAGGGCCGGCTAGTTGCAGCTTGCAGGAGGCAGTTTGATGACGACGATTTTAGGAACGCGGCTCCCACTGATTCAAGGGGCACTGGCGGGGATCTCCCAGGCCTGTTTGGTCGGGGCGGTCGCCAACGCCGGCGGACTGGGCGTGCTTACGACCAGCGACAAGAACGTGAGCAGCCTGGCCAAGGCCATCGACGGTGTGCACACCTATACCGACGAGCCGTTTGCCGTCAACTTGATGCTCCAGCAGGACAACATCGCCGAGCTGGTGCCGTACCTGATCGATCACCCAGTGCCGGTCGTCACCACCAGTGCCGGCACGCCCAAGCGTTTCGTCAAGGAGCTGCGCGCGGTCGGCACCAAGGTCGTCGCAGTCATCCCATCGGTCAAGGTGGCGAAAAAAATGGCCGCGCTGGGGGTCGATGCGTTGGTCGCCGAAGGCATGGAGTCCGGCGGCCACATCGGCACGCAAACAACCATGAGTTTGGTGCGCCAGGTCACGGCAGCCGTCGACCTGCCAGTCTTTGCCGCTGGCGGTATCATTGACGCGGCGGGGGTCAAGGCGGCCCAGGCGCTGGGCGCGGTCGGCGTGCAGGTCGGCACGGCGTTTCTGGCAGCGCACGAAACGCCGATCAGCGCGGCGTACAAGGCGGCAGTGGTGGCGGCCACCGACACCGCCACGGTCGTGACCGGGCGCGCGTTGGGGGATGCGGTGCGCTGCCTGAAAAATCCGCTGACGGATCAGTACTTCATGGCCGAGTCGCTGGGTGCTTCAAACATCGAGCTGCACGCGCTGCTAGACGGCAGCCTGGCCAAGGCCATCGCCGGCGATGTGGCTCACGGCACCCTGATGGCGGGGCAAATTGCCGGCATGGTCAACGGCACCGCCCCGGCGCAGACGATTGTCGACCGCCTTTTTCCGTAGCCCGCAAAAAACGGTCACCACTTCAAAAAGTGGTGGCCGTTATTTGCTAGCTTAATCAACCACGCGGCGCTTGGCCAACCGTCGATACTGGTGGTCGATACTGTGCACATAAACCAGGCAGAAAACGCCCAGGCCAATCAGCGTGGCCATCAAGAATGAGCCTTCATTTCCGCCCTCGTCGATGGAAACGGTGAAAAGCGAGGCGGCCAAGCTCACATACCCGACCCATTGGCCAATCACGTACCGGCGGTGGTAAGCGGTGCGGCGGGCGACGGCCTGCTCGTGGACCGGTGAAACCACTGGGAGATGGCGTAAGGGCCGGCGCACGGCCTTGAAGGCTTTGCTGTCAACAATGAGGGCTGCGATCCCAAGCAGGACGGGGATGTAAAAGACCACCATCGAAAGGTCACTATCGGTATCGGCAAGAAGCGTGAAGCCGCTGCCGACGATGAGGAGAAAGACGCCGCCAGCCAGGTACAGGGCGTGCGTCCCCGCGGCCTGCCAAAAACTTTCGGCTTGCTTCATCGTGACGGCAGGTTCTGACTTGTGCTGGCGGGTGACCGCTTCGGCTCGCGCGAAGGGCTTTGCGATGACTTCAGCATGGACTTCAGCCAGTCGGGTCTTCATGCCGGCAGTGGCCTTGATCGTGGCGCCCAGCGCCGCGTCCTCGTTTTTTCCCTGCTTAAGCTGGCCGGTGTAGAACGTGGTCATGGCGTCGAGCAGTTCGGCCTGAGCTTTCTGGTTGGCCGGCGTGTCTGGCAGATCCTGGTACAGGTCGGCCAGGTAAGATTTGAGTGTGTCCATGAGCGCCTCCAACGGTATCACGATATCGGTGTTATCTTATCACAAATCAGTTAGTCGGCGATGGGCTGATTGGCTAGGCGCTTGTAGCCGTTGCTGATGGTCTGAACATAGACGAGATAAAACACCCCAAGGGCAATCATGCCGATCATTAACGGTGCGCCTAACTCTTCATTCGCGATTGCGTTCATCACAATGGGCGGAATCACTGAGAACAGACAACATAGAATGCCAACCAGGATGCCAATGGTGTACGCCTGATGATAGTTTTCGAGCTTTTCGTTTGCCAATTTCTTTGTTGCTGTTGCTAGGGGGCGATGGGCGATGCGCTGGCGTTCAGGTTTGATTCCTATTGCGCTGGTGATAATGGCCGCAACCCCGATTCCAAGCGCGAGGAAGAACATGACCGCGGCAATGGTTGAGTCCTGGAGGGCAAAAGCGGCAGCCAGGGCAATACTCAAGATGCAAAAGGCGACGCCAGCGCCGAGTGAAAGGGCGTAGCGAATATTGGCGCGCCAGTAGCGCTCGGCACTTTCCTCGTCAATGGCGTCGTTCGCGTCGCTTTGGGGCGATTTTTGCGGCTCGGCCGGATCAATGTCAAGCGCGGCAAGTACCTCGTCGATCGACCCCACTGCCGTGATGGCCGCCCCGATCGCTTCGGCCTCACTTTTGCCCAGCGCCAGCTCCTCATGATAGTGATCGGTCATGAGATCGAGCAGGTCGGCCTTGGCCTTGCGCGTCGCTGCTGTGTCTGGCACGCCGGCAAACAATCCGGCCAAGTAGGTGTTCAAGGTTTCCATTAGCTATTCCTCCGCGGATAAAAATTTTGACACGACTGCTTGGGTCTGCGCCCATTCCTTGCGTTTGGCGGCCAGCACACTGTTTCCTGCCGCCGTCAGCCGGTAGTAGGTGCGCGGGCGGCCGTAAGAGATCTCGCCAGCGTAAGCTTCAATGCTGCCGGCTTTGACCAGGCGCGTCAGGGTCGAATACAGCGTGGTTTCACGAATCGCGTACGCGCCATCGGTGCGATCGCGAATCGCCTTTTCCAGCTGGTAGCCGTACGAGTCGCCGGCCGCCAGCACCGCCAGGATTAAGGCGTCGTTGTAGCCGCGCATGCTGTCGCTTGAAATCATTCGCTCGCCTCCGACTACTTTATCTGATGCAGTAATCTTAACACAGCTGCCTTGGGGCAGTCTCGGCCCTGAGGCTGATATTGTGAAACCAAGGTGAGAGCGTGATAATAATGATTAATACGGAGGAATAATGGATGTTTAGTTATGTTGTGGACGATGAGCTACAGCTGGCGATCCCGCGCCCAGCGCTAGATGCTGGGCCGCTGTACACTTTGATTGCGGCCGATCGGTCCACTTTTGAACGCTACTTGCCGTGGGTTAAAGACACTCAAACGGCAGCCGATGAACAGGCCGCGCTGACGCTGTTCAACCAGCATTTTGGGGTCGGAAAATCGGCTAATTTGGTGTTGGTCGTTGCGGGGCAGCCGGCCGGGATGATCAGCTTCAACGGTTTTTACCCCAATCGCAGTGCCGATATCGGCTACTGGCTGGGTCAGCCATTCCGGGGCCATGGGGTGATGCACCGCGCCGTTATGGGGATGTGTGCGCTAGGGTTCAGCGAGTACGGGCTAAACAAGATCGTGATCCGCGCCGCCGTTGAGAATCAAGCCAGTAATGCCGTTGCCAAGGAGGCGACGTTTCACCTTGATGGGACGCTGCGCCAGGACGAACAGTTACTTGACGGCTTTCACGATGAAAATGTTTGGTCAAAGCTCAAAAGCGAGTGGGTCGGCTGAACTTCTCCTTGGAGGCGTTTTCCCGATCAGTGCTACAATAATCTCGAAAAGGAGCTGATAGGATTGAATACGATGAAAGCATTGCTGCGGCGCAAGTCGGTGCGGACCTACACTGGGGTGCCGGTGACGGATGACCAACGGGCACAGCTGCTGAAGGCGGCCTACGCCTCGCCGGTTGCAATGGGGCAGTACGATTCCGTCGCGATGACCGTGGTGGAAAATCCTGACCTGCTCGCGCAAATCGATGCGGCCGCGGCCAAGCAGTTTGGTCGGGAGAAGATGCTGTACGGTGCGCCGATGTTGATTATTTTATCGACCAAGCTCAAGGGCGACGCCAGCGATAATTCGGGCTATTCCAATGCCGCGACAGTGATCGAAAACCTCAACTTGGCAGCGGTCGAGCTTGGCCTTGGCGCCTGCCACATCTGGGGTGCGATCGCGGCGTTGGCCGAGGATGACGCGCTGAAGCAAGCACTGAAGATTCCTGAAGGTTTCACGCCGGTGGGCGGCCTCGTCGTCGGCGATAGCACCGACGCCTACACGAAGCGAGACATCCCAGACAACCGCATCGCCACAGAAATTTTGGAATGATGTCACCAAAAACAGACCCGCCCGCATCACTTTGATGCGCGGCAGGTCTGCTTTTGTTTTATTTACTTGCCTTTATTCCTCGGGCACGAGTATTGGTGCTTGCTCGGCAGCTTCCTTCAGTGCCGAGTCGCCGTTGCTGGCGATGACGTCGTGGTACCACACCGCCGACGCTTTCGGCGTCCGGGTCAAGGTCCCCTGACCCAAGTCGTCACGGTCGACGTAGATCAGGCCGTAGCGCTTGGCCATTTCGCCGGTGCCGGCGGAAATCACGTCCATGGCGGTCCACATGGTGTAGCCAATCAGGTCGACGCCGTCTTCATCAATGGCCTGGTGCATCGCCTCGACGTGTGCGCGCAGGTAATCGATGCGGTACGGGTCGTTCACTGCGCCGTTTTCCAGCGTATCGATCGCCCCGAGACCGTTTTCAACGACCATCAGCGGCACTTGATAGCGCTGGTACAGGCGATTCAGGGTGAGGCGCAGGCCGCTCGGATCAGTCTGCCAGCCCCAATCGGAGGTTTGCAGGTAGGGATTCTTCTGGCCGGCGATCAGGTTGCCTTCGCCTTCATTGCCGGGGTCAGCGGCGATGCAGGAGCTGGAGTAGTAAGAAAACGAGTAGAAGTCGACCTTACCCGCCAGCAGCGTAGCCTCGTCTTCCGCGGTGATTTCAAGCGTGACGCCGCGCTTTGCCAGGAGCCGTTTGGCAAAGCTGGGGTAGCTTCCACGGACTTGGACGTCGCCGCAGAAGTTGTTGAACCAGTCGGCGCGCTGCTGGGTCGCCAGCACATCCTCGGGCTTAGGCGTCAGCGGATAGGCTAGCCCGTTGGCGATCATGCAGCCGATTTGGTTCTGCGGGTCGATTTGGTGGCCGCTGATCACGGCCCTGGCTGAGGCCAGAAAGACGTTGTGCAGCGCCTGGTAGTGCTCGGTTTCGTCGCCGGAAGTGAAGAAGTAGTTCTCCTGCGCCGCGTCGCGCAGGCCGAGGCAAAACAGGCGACCAGCGCTCAGCGTGCCGAAGTTGATTTCGTTGAAAGTCAGCCAGTACTTAACCAGCCCCTTGTAGCGCTTGAAGCAGGTCTTGGCGTAACGGACGAACATGTCGATCACTTGTTTATTCGCAAAGCCGTTGTAGGCAGTGATCAGGTGGTAAGGCATTTCAAAGTGGCTGAGGGTGACGATCGGCGTGATGTTATTTTCCCGGCAGGTGGTAAACACCCGCTCGTAGAAGCGCAGGCCTTCCTCGTTCGGCTGTGCGTCGTCACCATTGGGGAATATGCGGCTCCACGCGATGGACAGGCGCAGACTTTTCAGACCGATCTGGCCAAACAACGCGATGTCTTCTTCGAACCGGTGGTAAAAGTCCACCCCGGTGTGGGACGGAAAGTACTTGTCGAGGTTCAGATCCTTGACGAAACGGCGCGGCTTGGTGCGGCTGCCGGCCGTCAGGTGGTCGGCGATGCTCTCGCCTTTGCCCCCTTCGTTCCAGGCGCCTTCACATTGATTGGCAGCCAGGGCGGCCCCCCAGAGAAAATTATTCGGAAACGGCATGGGCATTGACCTCCGTGGCTTCTTGCGTGTCTGCGATCAGCGTGAGCAGCGGCGCGCCGGCTTCGATCAGGGCGTTGCCGGTCAGTTCGGCGATCACGTCCAGATAGTCGGCGGTGTTGGTGACCACAATTGGCGTCACCATTGAGTAGCCGGCCTTTCGGATCGCGGCGAGGTCGATTGTGGCCAGCAGATCGCCGGCTTTAACGTGCTGCTCGGCTTTGACGTTAATGTCAAAATGATCGCCGTTCAGCTGGACGGTGTCCATGCCCAGGTGGATCAGGATCTCGGCGCCGGTGTCGGTGATCAGGCCAATCGCGTGCTTGGTCGGGAACACGGTCATGACCGTCGCGTCGGCGGGCGCCACCACGCGCCCGTCTGACGGGTCGATGGCGATGCCTTGGCCGAGGGCTCCGGCGGCAAATGCGCCGTCTTCAACATCGCGCAGCGGCACGAGCTGACCGGTCATCGGACTGACGAGGACCGTGTCGCGTTCCAGCCGCGGCGTGCTTGGAATCGCCGCGTCTTCGATGCCATTGACGATTGGGTCATCTTGGTACATCACGTAAGCGGCGATGAAGCTTGGAATGATCGCGATGGCCAGGCAGATGCCGGCGTACATCAGGTCGCGGCCGGCATTATCGGTGCTGAGCATGCCAGGGATCGCGAACAGGCCCATGCCGCCCATGCGGTAGGTCTGCATGCCCAGTGCGCCGGTCATGGCGCCGGCAAGGCCGCCGCCGATGCAGGAGATCACAAACATCTTCATGCGCGGCAGGGTCACGCCGTAAATTGCCGGTTCCGTCACCCCGAAGATCCCGGAGATCCAGGCCGGCAGGGCGATGGCCTTGAGCTTTTTATCCTTGGATTTGAGCCAAATGGCGACCACCACGGCAGTTTGGGCAAAGGACACCCAGGCAATGGAGGTCAAAATCGCAGTCGGGTTGCCGGCGGCCAGTGGAATCATCGCCATCACGACGATCATCATGTGCACGCCGAACATGACCAGCAGCTGCCAGGTGGCACCCAGCACCAAACCAGCCAGGATCGGGCTGAAGCCCATCAAAGCTTCGATCCCTTGGGTCAGGACCAGCGAAACCGCATTGGCCGCCGGACCGATCAGCATGAAGCCGATCGGCACGATGATCACCAGCGTCAGCATCGGCACCAGGAAGGTCTTGACCACGTCCGGGATGACCTGTTTAAGCCAGCGTTCTAGCGGCGCCGCCAGGGCCACCATCAAAATCACTGGCAGAATGGTCGAGCTGTATGAGGCGTTGAAGTTCATGCCCCAGAAGTTTAAGTCGACGCCATTGATGTTGGGGTGAACCAGCGCGGCCCCGATGATGAGGCCAATAAACGGGGTCATGTTAAACTTCTTGGCGGCATTGAAGCCGATGACGATCGGGAAGAAGTAGAAGCAGGCATCCCCGATGGCATCGAGCATGATGTAGGCGCCTGATTTGTCCGTTAGGACGCCAGTGACCATCAGGATCACGGCGAGCCCCTTGATGATCCCGCCGGCGCACATCACCGACAGGGCGGGCATCATGATGCCGGAAATCAGGTCGATGACGCGGTCGCCAAATTTCATTTTCTTGGCAGGTGCGTCGTTTGCGTTGTTTTCCAGCTTGCCGACGCGCATCACTTCCGCGAACACGTCGGGCACGTGGTTGCCGATCACGACTTGGTACTGACCGGCGGACTGCATCACCGTGACCACGCCATCCATGCTTTTCAGGCCGGCGGTGTCGGCGATGCTTTCGTCCTTGAGCTTGAATCTTAACCGGGTGACGCAGTGGGTGAGGCCGAGAATGTTTTCACGGCCGCCGACTTTGGCAATGATATCAGTTGCGAGTTGTTCATATTTAGTCATGTGGGTTCCTCCTGAAAGATTTTTCTTTCCGAAGGTTTGGCCAACTTAATGTCACCATCCAACGCTCTGACAAAATGTGGGGTGTTGTTATTGCGCCTGGGCGCGGTAGACCAGGCGCTCGATGTGCAGCGTGAGGTAGGCTCGCTCGGCCGGCGTGACCGCGTAGCCGTGGCGGGTGAGCAGAAAGTCGCTGATGCGCTTGGCGCAGGCCGAAGGCGCCTGGTAGCGCGCCAGGATCAGCTGAAGCAGTGCCTCGTCCACGGTCGCCATGGGCTCGGCCCGCAGCAGCCGCTGGGCGAAGAACTTCAGGTGGGTGATGAAGCGGCTGTAGTCCGAGGTGGTACTGTCGGGTTCGAAGTGAAAATAGTAACGCACGATGCTGAGCATTTCCTGCATCAGCTGCGTGATTTTGGCCGCGTCCGTGCCGGCACTGCTGGTTTCCGCGTTCACCAGGTGAAAGGCGATGAAGCCCGCCTCGTCCGGAGGCAGCGTCACGTTGAGTTTGGTTTCAATCAGGCCGAGCGCGGCTTTGGCAACGCGGAACTCGCGCGGATAAAAGCGCTGGGTGTCCCAGAGCATTACGTTGGCGACGGCCTCACCGGCCCGGGCGCGGTGTACGGCCAGTGCCAAATGGTCGGCAAGGGTCACGAGCAGCCTGGGGTCCAGGCTGAGCCCGGCCTGCTTGGCGAGGTCAAGAATTTCCCCTGAAACCTGCAAACAGCCGTAGGGGATCTCGGCCAAAAGCCGGGTTAATTCAGCGGTAGTTCCGGTTTGGAGGGTGAAGGTTTGGGAGATTGCTGAAGCGTCGATCTCATCGCCGGGGCGTTTGCCGAAAGCCAGTCCGCGCCCGGTCACAATTTGTTCACGGCCTTGGCCATTTTTGACGATGGCCACGTTGTTGTTGAGCACTTTGTGAATCTTCACGGCAGACGCCTCCTTCGAGAGTTGGTCGGCCTTGCGCGCCAAGGCCGGCCGGTAAAGCGGTTCCATGGAATAACTTAAGCGTATCAGACTGACCGCGGCGCAGGCAAGAAAAATGGTTGATAAACTTAATCATAATGATAACTGATGTCTGATGATTGACGGCTCGGGGCACAAAAAACTATCTGAGGGCGCCGCTCTGCTTTGCCCTCGTAATCATGATATGAAACAGCCGCCATCGCCGATATAA
>NZ_RHOL01000043.1 GCF_003946465.1 Lacticaseibacillus hegangensis
CAGCGCCTTGAGACGCAGCCAGCAACAGGGGCTTATAGCCCCAGAGAAAACCACCCGTTCGACGGGTGGTTTTTATTCTGGACCCGATCGGGCTCGCCTTGGGCCTGCCGTCCCGCGCACCAAGCAGTTGTGGATCAATTCACATTCGAGAAGTGCAAATGCTTTCGGGGCGTCAAGACAGGGGAATATAATTTAGCTGTTAAGTGGTTGAGAAGGTTTTGTGAATGGCTCGGCACGCCTGACCGTCACCGTTTATGCGGGGTCAGCCGGGTAGGCGTTGAGCGACTGGGGGCCGCGCCATTCGGTGAGTGTGAGGAGGTAAGTTTAGTGAAGTTGTTAGCAATCGTTGGCAATAATGCCAGCGTGTCGTACAACCGGAAGCTGCTGGCGTACATGCAGCAGCGTTACGCCGGACAGGCCGCGATCAAGTGTCAGGAGATTCGCGACCTGCCGCTGTTTAACGAGGATCTGCTGCACCAGTTTCCGGCCACCGTGAAGGCGCTGATTGCCAATGTGGAGGCCGCCGACGGCATCATCATCGCGACGCCGGAGTACGATCATTCGATGACGGCCAGTCTCAAAAGCGCGATCGAGTGGTTGTCGTCCAGTTACCATTCGCTGGCCGGCAAGCCGGTCATGATTGTCGGCGCGTCATACGGCCTCCAGGGCACGGTGCGGGCCCAGATGGATCTGCGCCACGTTCTGGACGCGCCGGGCGTTGAGGCGTGCGTCATGCCGGGCTGCGAGTTCATGCTGCCGAACTGCCAGACGGCGTTCGATCAGCAAGGCGCGTTGACCGACGCCAAGACCGTTCAATTTTTGGATCAGTGTTTCGACAAGTTTCTGGCATTCATTCGCATGATCGGGCAGGCGCCCAAGGAGGAGAAAGACATGAGTCAAGGGAAAACGATTAATTGGGATGCCACCTATGACGTGGTCGTGCTGGGGTTCGGCGGCGCCGGGGCCACGGCGGCCCGCTTTGCCGCCGATGCCGGGGCCAAGGTGCTGCTGGTCGATTCCGCGCCGGAAGGCCACGAGGGCGGCAACACGCGCTACGCCGGCCAGCTGGTCGGGTCTGGGGAGGATTTTGATCAGCTGAAGGCGTACTACAAGAAGATGTCCGAGCCGATGGACCTGGACGAAGACATGATCGACACCTACGTCGACGGCATGGTCAACATGCGCGACTACCTGAAGCGGTACCTGGGCGTGGAACCGTTCAGCGTGGCGCACGACTGGGATCACAGTAAGGTCGATCTCACCGGCATGGTGCACGAGTACCCGGAATATCCCGGCAGTGAGTCCTATGACATGCTGCTGGTCCACAACGGGTTCCTGGATGCACAGCTTTGGAAGGTGCTGAAGAAGCAGGTCACCGACCGCGCCAAGGCGATCGATGTCTGGTACAGCTCGCCGGTCGAGCACTTGCTGCAGGCCGAAGACGGCACGGTGATCGGCGCGCAAATCGAAACCGACCACATCCTGAAAAACATCCGTGCAGTCAATGGGGTCGTCCTGGCCACCGGCGGCTTTGAAAACAACCGAAAAATGGTGCAGGACTACCTCGGCGTCGCGCACCTGGCCCCGGTTGGCTCGATGTACAACAAGGGTATTGGCATCAAGCTGGGCGAGGAAGTCGGCGCCCAGATGTGGCACATGCAAAACTACGAATCGATTGGCCTGCTGCACGGCCTGACCCTGGCGACCAAGCCGGGCGAGCGCGGCCTGCTGCAGCGCTGGCCGCACATTGCGAACGGCAGCGTCTTTGTCGCCGGCGATGACGGCAGCCGTTACTTCAACGAGGCCGAGGCCAACCGGCACGGGCACATTTACTATCACGGCGACTGGAAGGTGCCAGTGGCCAACGACCACCCGCACCTGATTTTTGACGCGACGCAGATGGCTGCATTCAAGCAGGCAGGCGTCACCGGCGTCGACCTCGATGCCGTGGCGATCAAAGCGGATTCGCTGGCGGATCTGGCCAAGCTGATCGGGGCCGACCCGCAGATTCTGACCAAGACCGGGGAAAACTTTGCCCACTTCATTGAACTTGGCGAGGATTACGCGTATGGCCGCGACCCGGCAACGATGCGGGCGTTCGATGACGGTCCGTACTACGCCATCGCGCTGGAGCAGATTATGCTGAACACGCAGGGCGGTCCGCAGCGCAACACTCGTGCCGAGGTCCTGGATCCGGCCAACCAGCCGATCCCGAACCTGTATTCCGCCGGTGAACTTGGCGGGATCAACGTCAATAACTACCAAGGCGGCAACAACATCGCCGAGTGCTTGATCTGGGGCAAAATCGCTGGCGAGAATGCGGCCCGGCCAAAAGGCGGCGCAAAGGCTGCGACAACCAACCAGCCGGCGGCAGCCACTCCGGACGCGTCGACAAGCGCCTCTGAGCACCAGGCAACCTCCAGCGTGACCGCGTATTCGCAGACCACCGCAACGGATTATCCAGTTGGCCCGGATCAGTACATTGGGGTGAGCGACAACGGCATGGGCGACCGCCTAGTGGTGCGCGTGACCTACAAGGATGACAAGATTCAAGACGTCGAAGTCCTGCAGCAAAGCGAAAGCGGGGATGTCGGTCTGAAGGCCATCCAAGAGCTGCCGGCGAAAATGGTGGCAGCCAACACGCCGGAAGTCGATGCCGTGTCAGGCGCATCGGTGACCAGCAACGCCTTGAAGGAAGCGGTGGCCCAGGCGGTGGCGAAGGCCAAAGGCGAGCAGTAACGTGTCACCAATATTGGTGAGTTAACGGCTTATAGTTAGCTACCCTGGCGGAGGACTTTCTCTGTAAATAGAGAGAGTCCTTTTTGCTGTCGCTTTTGCGCCCGATAGTGGGAGTTCCAAAATTAAGTTGGCAGCGTTCCCGAATCACCGGTACAATGGAGTGAAGATTAGAAAACAATGAGGGGGCGCAGCATGCAGGTTGCGATTGTCGAAGATGAACCGACCACGCAAATGGCCATCACGACCGTTTTTCGTGCGGCTGCTGAGCAAATGGGCGACTTGCAATGGCAGTGTTTTGCCAGCGGCGAGGCGCTGCTTTTTGCGCTGCCTGAACATACCTTCGACTTGGTCCTGCTGGACATTCGCCTGGCTGGCATCGATGGCATGACGACTGCTAAGAAGATTCGGCAGAAGGATGCCGACCTCCCGCTCGCGTTTTTGAGTAACTACGACCAGTATGTCTTCGACGGCTACGATGTGTCGGCGATCGGCTACCGGCTGAAGCCGCTGACTTTGGAAAAGTTGCTGCCACTGCTCGCCAAGGTGGCCAAGGCCAAGCTGCAGCCGGCACTGATGGTCCAAACGACCGCTGGCCTGGAGAAAGTGTTCTTCTACGATGTGCGCTTTATCGAGGTCCAAGGGCATGATTGCTTGCTGCACCTGCAGGAGCGAGTGGTGATGGTGAAGCAGCCGCTGAGTGAACTGGCGGCCCAGCTGGATGACCGCTTCGTCAAAACGCACCGCGCTTACTTGGTCAATTTAGGGTACGTCTCCGCCTTGGATGGGGCCCAGCTGACGCTGAATGACGGTACCACGCTGCCGGTGGCGCGGGGGCAGAAGCAGGCGGTGCGCCAAGCACTGCTGGCCCATTATCGGGGGTTGGCTCATGAATGACGCAAGTGTTGTCCTATTAACATTCGGCCTTGGGCTGCTGCCGAGGCTAAAAGCCAAGTTCTGGCTGCAAGGGCTATTGGCAGCGCTTGGCGCGGCGCTCAGCTTTTGGACCCCTTGGGGTGGGTTGCTCGCCGTTGGCCTGGCCGGCTGGGCGTGCTGGCAGCGGCGCGAACCGCAGGACTTCCTGATCGCCGCGGTGCTTGTCGGCGCCTGTGCAGGCAGCTTTTGGGCCAGCATTTGGCCGCTGGCTTTGGGCTTTACCGGGGGTGAAATGATTCGACTGGCGTTTAGTGAACGCAATGTCGTGCTGATCGGGCTGGTCGCAGGCTTAGACTGCCTCGCCCTCGGGGTGATATTGACGACCAGCGGACTGTCCCTCTTGTTAGGCTGCGCACTGCTAGTAGGCGTGGGCGGGCTGATGACCTATATTCATCAGTACCTGTTCCATGCGAATGATGCCGAGGTGGCGCGGTCGCTTGATCAAATTATGGCAAGCTACGTCAAGGAGCTTGATGACCTCTATGCGCGGGTGCGCGGCTGGCGGCACGATTACCATGACCACCTGCAAGTGCTGAAGGTCCAACTGGCACAAGGCGACACGGAAGCTTCCCAGCATTATCTGAACCAGCTGGAAGACAAGCTCGATGAAATCGATACGGTGGTCCACTCAGGCAACGCGATGCTCGACGCGGTGATCAATTCCAAGCTGACCATCGCGTTAAACGCCGACATTCCCATCGACGTCAGTGCGTTCGTCGGTAACCAGCCGCTGATCGATGATGTTGATATGGTGGTGATCATCGGCAATATTTTGGACAACGCCATTGAGGCGGTAATGGAGCAGCCGAAAAGTGAAATGCGCAGTATGCGGGTGTACATCGCCATTATCAAGCAGCAGTTCTATATCAGCGTCACCAACTCGCGCCGCGCTGACCAGCAGATCGACCCGGAGTATGCGTCAACGAAAAACGACCGGCGCGGCCTGGGTATTCGCCGCGTCAATGCGCTGGTGGCCAAGTACCATGGGGTGATCAACCGCCAGTATGAGGACGGCGTCTTTGCAACTGAGGTGTTGCTGCCGCTGCGCAATGTCACCAAAGCAAAGTGACCATTCAGGGGCGAATTTGAACCGTTCGTGCGAGAAACCTGGCACGAGCGGTTTTTCCTTGTAGGATAAGCACCATAAGCTTGAGCCATTATTTACGAGGGAGCGGAATCAAATGAGAAAAAAACCAACAGAGTCGCTGATGCACTGGTATCGGCAAGAGGCCAAACCAATGCGGTTTACCGGCCAAATGATCATGATATTGCTTTGTCAGCTGGCGACGACCTTGCTGGCGGCTGCGATTCCAGCGTGGTTGGTGCAGGCGTTGGTTGCGCACACGACGATCAATCACTTTGTCCTGCTGCTTGTCGGTTTAATTGGCGCGCAAACCCTGATTGGCTGGGTCTTGCCCGTGACGAATGCGATGTTGCTCATTCGGCAGATGCTAGTCAGAACGCTGATGATCGTGTCTGCCCAGCAAGACTATATCGAAGGGCCGTATGAGCGGATCCTCGAGCCCGAGTACCGCGAACACAGGCAGCGGCTGATCGCGTATGCCATCTACGGGGACGACGCTGCGGGCAGTAAAGTCATCGTGCAGGAAAGCGCGTTGCTCAACGCCGCAGCCATCCTGATCATCCTCAGTGTGACCCTAGCTTATTACGTCTGGTGGATCCCGATTGTTGCCATTGCCGCCGCCTGGGGGGCGAACGCCCTCATGCAGGGATATCGGCGGTACATCCGCGCTCAGCGGGCACAGACAGAGCAGATGTGGAATCAGCAGAGTTACATCAGCAACTCGGCCTACGAGGAGAAAAACGGGAAGGATATTCGCCTGTATCACATGGGGCCGTGGTATCAGCACCGCTATCACGCCTTGATGCAACAAGAGCTGCAGTTTCGCAAGCAGCTGGGGCACCGCGAGCTGCTCGCCAAACTCGGGGGCACCTGGCTGAACGCGGTAAGGGACTTACTGATTTACGGCGGGTTGATTTACATCTTGTTCAACGGCCACGTGTCGCTTGCCGTTTTCACCTTATTGTTTGGGCTGGTTGGGCAGATCGGCCAGCAGATGACCGCGCTGTTGACGAATTGGAGCGAATGGCAAGTCTCAAAGCGTGATCTGAGTGAATTCGCGGAGCAGGCAATGCCGCCGGCAAAAGTCGCTGAGCAACCGGTACCGGGCTTGACGCCGCCATACACCATCAGGTTTGACCACGTGACCTACACGTATCCGCACGCCAAAAAGCCAGTGCTTAAGGATCTGAACTTCACGATTCCGGCCGGGCAGAAGGTGGCACTGGTCGGCCTCAACGGTGCCGGTAAAACTACGCTGACGATGCTGCTGATGGGGCTTTTGAAGCCCGAGCAAGGGACGATTTATCTCAATGAGGTGCCGATTCGAACCGTCCCTGACCTGCAGCTGCGCGCGCAGTTTGCCCCGGTTTTCCAGGATGCACTGTTGTTTGGCCGGACGCTTCAGGAGAATATCGAAATGGATCTGCCGCATGATGCCAAGCGGCTGCAGCACGCACTGGCCCTTTCTGGACTGGCGGACACGGTTGCTCAGCTGCCGCATGGGGTGGCCACCCAGCTGACGGACAAGCTGCACAAGGATGGCGTCAACCTTTCCGGCGGCCAACAGCAAAAGCTGATGGTGGCGCGAGCGCTGTACCGCGACGCCCCGATCCTGATCTTGGATGAACCGACTGCGGCCCTTGATGCGATCGCCGAACGTGAGCAGTATCAGGCGTATCAAGCGATGGCAACTGGGAAAACCAGTATCTTCATCAGCCACCGCATGGCCTCGACCAAGTTTGCGGATAAAATCTTCCTGCTGCAAGGCGGCCAGATTAACGAGGCAGGCACTCACGCCGAGCTGATGGCGCAAAACGGTGCCTATGCCAAGCTCTATCAGGTTCAGAGCCAATACTATCAAAAGGAGGTGACCCATGATGAAGAAATCTTTTGATTATTTCCGCTTCATTCAGACGGTGTCACCATGGATCTTACTGCGGTCGACCGTTAATGCACTCTTGAGCACCGCAGTGCCGCTCTTAGTCGCCACCTTGCTGGGCTGGCTGCTGAATGCCGTGACGCAGCAGACAGCGCTGCGGCCGCTGATCATCCAGCTGGCGGTGTTTATTCTGCTGATCGCCGTCGTCACTTCGCTGCACCTAGCCAGCGCGGTGAGCTATGAAGTCGCGACGCGGGATTTTGAGAATCGGATCAACGAGCGCACCACCGCTAAGTTGACGGATGTGTCCAACGAAACCTTTAACGATCGCGACTTTCGGGCGCAGTACGCGGCGGCCTCCAGCGGCTGGATGTACACGGGGAGTTTTCACTCGTACTTTAACGAGATTTTGATGAACAGCCTGAACCTGGGGGTGGCGGTGATCGCGGCGGCCGTGGTCTTGGGGCCCATTGTGACCGCTAAAGCAACGCAGCCGTGGCTGACTGGCTGGCCCTTCGTCCTGGCGCTGGTCGCCATTACCGCGGTTGGGATTGGCCTCTCATACTGGCTGGTGCTCCGGTCCCAGCGCTATCAAAAGCAATTTTATGACGTCAATATCGGCGTGAACGACCAGATGAACTATTATCTGAACGATTTGACCTGGCCGTACGAAAATGGGAAACATCTTCGCATCTATGATCCGGAAGATCGGACCGTTGCGCACATGCGTCAGGCGCAAGAGGCGGCCAACACCAAGACATCCCAGGTTTTCTTTCGGATGCACGCCATGATGCATGCCGGCGATGCCTTGTTGGTCCTGCTATCTGGAGGCTTCTACCTGTTGATCGGTATCAAGGCGCTCAGTGGGGCGCTGCCGGTGGGGATGGTCGTCTTGGCGGTCGGGTACCTGACGCAGTTGATGCGCGCCCTGGCGGCCTTCATGAGCCAGCGCGCGTTTCAGAAGACGACCGAGCAGGCGATGGATGATTACATCAAGTTTCTCAACTATCCGGACCAGCCCGCGACTGGCTCCATCCCTGTCGAAAAGCGGCAGGATCACAAGTTTGAGATCGTCTTTCATGACGTTTCCTTCCGTTATCCGGGTGATAAGCAGGACGCCGTTTCGCACGTGAGCCTGCGCTTCAAGGTCGGCGAGCGGCTGGCAATCGTGGGCCGCAACGGCAGCGGCAAGACGACGCTGATCAAGCTGCTGCTGCGCATTTTGACGCCGACGTCCGGTACCATCACGCTGAATGGATTCGACATTCAAAAGTACAACTTGGCCGAGTATCAGCAGCTGTTTGCGACTGTGTTCCAAGACTTTCAGCTCTTCGCGTTTTCCGTCGCGGAAAATGTGGCCGTTTCGCCGCACCCCGATCGTGAACGGGTGTGGCAAGCACTGACGGTTGCCGGGGTGGCGGACCGGGTCAAGGCGATGCCGAAACAGATTGACACGGCGCTGACGCGCAACCTTGATTCCGGCGGCGTCGATGTTTCCGGGGGTGAGGCGCAAAAAATCGCCATTGCCCGGGCGTGGTACAAGGACGCCCCATTCATCATTTTGGACGAGCCGACCGCGGCGCTGGATCCAATTTCCGAATATGAAATCTATCAACACTTCGACCAGCTGGTTGAAGACAAGACGGCCATCTATATTTCTCACCGCATGTCTGCGACCCGCTTTGCCTCGCAAATTGCGGTGATGGCGGCCGGGCAGATCGTCCAGATGGGCAGCCATGAGCAGCTAATGGCGCAGGACGGGTTGTATCGTGATCTGTTCAACGCCCAGGCGGCTTATTACACCGAAGATAAGATCAAGGCCGAGCGGGCGAAAGGCGAGGCGGCGTTTAATATTTAGCCAGATTTGAATTTGATAGTTTGATCTTTAGCGCTGTGAGAAATTGTGTATCATGATATGATAATGTATATCAGATGGGGACATATTGTCACCAAAAGCCGTTGTAGCGCGACATACAGCGGCTTTTTTGTCGGTAGAATCAAGAAGAGGTAAGAATCATCATGAGTAAGACAGTTGACTATCAATGCCTGATTGTTTTCTGCCCACGTGCTTACGTTGAAGAGACTGTTGACGACTTGAATATGACTCTGGCGGAGTTCGTTAACCGCCTCGGGGTCTCAAGCAAGTTGATCAGTCATTTGATTGATGGTCAGGATAGTGTCAGTGTTGCAACCGCTGATAAGCTTGCCCATGCAAATGGGGGCTATGGAAACCCGGCTTAACTTCCAAGTCCAGTACGATGCCGAAATAACTGAAATCAAGAGCTCTCATGAAGTGCCAGATAAGGCACAGTTAAGTTTGCTGCCTAATTTTGGTTGTAAACAGACTACCAGTGGCCGGCTGTTGCTCAACATGATATTTTTTGATCTAGGGGATGATACCATGGCGAAAAAGAATAAAGCGATAATCATAGTCGAAGTTGACTCAGTAACCAAGACGCGGGCTCGTAAAGCCGCTGACTTGCTTGATGAGGCGACGGCGCGTGCCCACGATGAGATTAGCCGTGGCGAATACGACAGTTTCGATAGTGTGGATGACTGGTATAAGAATCTAAACAATGAAAAATAGACCTTTATGAGTGCTTTAGACACTCCAGCGTAGAGCCCCCAAGGCCGCACCCTTCACAGTGTGCGGCCGCTTTTGTTTTATCTGGCTTCGAGAAAATCATCCAGGGTGGCGTGGCGCTGCGCCAGTGCCTCATTTAAGCCGGGAAACTTGGCGAGGTAGGCAGGCGTGTCCAGCTCCGCCAGGGCGGCTTTCGGCATTGCCTTCAGCAGCCTCGCCACCGCCCCAATTTCCTGATCGCGCCACGCGTCGTGGACGTTAAAGCTGCTCAGGATGTGTCGCCGATTGTCGATCATGCCGTCCGCCATGACGGGTTCGTTAAAGTTGCGCCAGGCGGTGATCATGGGATCCGTCGCTGCATACACGGCGCTGGCGTCTGGCAGCGCGGCGGTCAGCTTGGTCATGAATAGCCGGACCTGTTTGGCGTCACCAGGCAAGTGAGAGAGCGTCTGCCAGCGGCTGACGACCTGACTTGCGGCCTTTTGCCGACCCATGAACAACAGGGTGAAAAGGCGGGTGTGGCACCACGAACTGGCCAGCTGCTCATAGCGCGGTAGGTTTTGAAAAACCTGCAGCCGCCGCCAGATTTTCTCCGCCTGCTCAGGAAGAACCGGGATCAACGGAATCATCGCTTCGATTTGGGCGAGCGTCGTCACCGGGGCGGTCAGCGCGTACCGAGTGATCGCGGCGCGTTCCGCCTCTGTCAGCGGCCAGTCGCCCCAGGCGGTGTACTCGGCAAGTGCCTTGGCCAGCACCGGCGGCAGCGGCTTGGCCTCAGCCAGCGCAGCCCCTTGTTCCTGCTCCAGCAGCGCGGCGAATTCATCGGCCGACAGGTGCAGCCGCTTCAGAATGGGAAACAGCAGCTCCGCCTTGAGATCATTGCTGCCCGATTCGAGCCGGATCGCCTGACGCTGACTGAGCAGACCATCATACAGGCGCGCCTGTGGCATGCCCTGGCCCAGTCGCACGGCTCGCAATAGCTTACCAACTTCTCCTGCCACTTCTGTCACCTCTTTCGCGTTGCGCTCAGTGTACCAGATACACTGACAACATGAAAGGACGTGGTTCACATGATGATCAACGTAAAATGGGTGCTGCAACGGCTGCCGCACTGGGAAATTGTCTTATTGCTTATATTTGCGCTACTGGGGAGTTTTGAAGGGGTGTTGAACGGGTTCGTGCTGGGGCGGCTGCCAAGCCTGACCCAGGCGACAACCGCCCAGCGTTATCAGTATCTTGGCCAGGCGCTGGTCGCGTACGCCGGGACGTACACCTGCTTGTTTATTTTTCAGCTGCTGATCCAAGATGCGCTCAGGCGGCTGAACATTGCACTGAAAGAAACGCTGCTGACGGTCAGCTTTGAGACAAGTGAGGCCCCTTCGGCCGGGCTGAATCGCCTGACCAACGATGCCGCGCAGATTCAAGGTCGCTACTTTGAGGTCATCCTCGCGATTTTGTCCGCCGGTTTTGGCGCCATTACAGCCGCCATATTCGTCTTGGTGACCAATTGGATGATGGGACTCATCAGCATCGCCTTTTCCGCGCTGACGATGGTGCCAATGCTATTTGGCCAGACCAAGCTGGCGGCGTTGGGTAAACGTTGGAGCACTGCCAATGCGGCCACCTTGGCCGCCGGCAGCGACTGGCTCGAGGGTCGCGGCGATCTGGTCCAGTACCAAGCGGCGGGCAGTTTTTTCGACCGGGTGAAGCAGCGGCTGGCCGTCAGTGAAAAACGGCTTCAGCAGCAGACCAACGGCCAGCTGCGCGTGCAGTACGGCAACTGGATGCTCACCGTGCTAACGCTGATTGGGCCGCTGGCGATCGGCTTTTGGCTGATCCATGTGGGCGGCTTTGGTGTTACCATTAGCGTGCTGTTGACCCTGCTGCTGTCGGTCGATCATGTCACCATGAATATTCGCATGCTGATCCAGTACTGGAGCCAGCTGACCGGCACGCGCGAGCTGCGACACCTGCCGCAAGCGCCAACGCCGCTGCTCAGCCAGCGCACACCGACCCGAGGTAAGGGCCAAATCGACCTTCAGGGCGTGACCATTGCCTATGGCGACCAGCCGATTCTCGCCGCAACTGACATGGCGCTGACTCCTGGCACCAAACTGCTAGTGTCTGGTCCCTCGGGCAGCGGCAAGTCAACGCTGCTGCGCGTGCTTGGCGGCTGGCAGCAGCCCACGGACGGGCGCGTCCTAGTGGATGGTGAAGCGCCAGCGCCGGCGAAAACGACGTACATCAACCAAACGCCGTGGGTCTTTGCTGGTACCGTACGGGAAAATCTGACGCTGGGCCAAACGTTCACCGATGACGCGCTGCTGGCTGCGTTGAGCCAAGTGGGTCTGACCACAGAGCTCGGGGATAAGCCGCTGGACCGTGTCATCGCGCCTGATCAGGCCAGCATTTCTGGCGGCCAGCTTCAACGCCTGGCACTTGCGCGAGGCCTGCTGCGGAAGCGCCCGGTCATGCTGCTGGATGAGATCACGGCCGGGCTGGACGACCGAAACGCTCAGCAGATCCGCAACTTGATCTATCATTTGCCGAACACGATTATTGAGGCTGCGCACCACTTTGACGACGCGCAGCTGCAGGCGGATCACGTGCTACATTATCAGTTAACGCCGGCGCACATATTGGCCCCCATGAGCTAATATTCTTAATCCAAGCATGGCTTCGAACAAATTTCTGCCTCTAAAACAATCGCCAGTCTCCGAAAATGGAGGCTGGCGATTTTGATATAAGTTGTCGCTGGTTGATGCGAGGCCAATCAGGCCTTTAGCCGCTATAAGAAACAGCTTGGCTGGCACAGAATACCGTGATGGCCAAGCAATACGCTGAGTTACGTTAGTGCTGAGGGCGAATCGAGATGGCCTTGATGTCAGAGTTGTACGCGACTGGCAGCACGACCCAGGTGCGCACGGTGACCTTCGAATGAAGACCAACCCGGCTCAACTCATCCCAAGTGGGGTCGTCCAACAGCAGGTGCTTCCCCTTAAAGTAGCCAGTCGTGATCTGAACGTCGATCACGCTGTCGCGAGGGTTACCGGAGAGGTTAAGCGCAGTGACCTTACCGCTGAACTGGGTTAGATGCTGATACGCCAGGCCGCTGACGCCCAGCGCTAATAGGAGCGCAAGCGCGCCGATCACTTTTCCCAGTATCGCGCGGCGCAACAGAAGGCCCAACGAAAACACGACCACTGAAAGAATGAACATCACGAAGAAAAAGGTGCCAAGCCTTGGAAACAACTGCCACGTCATCAAGTCTTTTTCAGCAGAGGCGTCTGCAATGGGGAAGACTTGCCAGGGAACGATTGTTGGTAAGGTGAGGAGGGCAGAGATGGGGATGGCGAGGCCGCTGCAGCCAAGCAGAATCTTGGCGGGGTTAAAATGAAGTTTTGGCATCTCATTCCTCCAAAGTGGCATCACTAACAATTCAGGCAATGTTGGGGGTTAATCCTTGAGCGCCCAGCGGCCAGTCGGCGCACTGAGGTAAAAGGTCTCGGTCAGCGGCTTGAATCCCGCCTTGCGGTAAACGTGGTAGGCGGCGGGATTGTCGCTGTCGACGTCGAGGCGAAAGTCTTTGTGGCGCGTGGCTGAAAGCTGGCCCATCATCAGTTGGATGAAGCGGCTGCCAAACCCCTGATTGCGATAGTCTTTGGCAATAAACAGCCCGTAAAAGTAGTCGTAGTCGTCCAGATCCACCGCACAGTAGCCGATGGGCTGGCCTTGGTAGTGGCAGACAAACGAGGCGACCGCCGGGTCAGTCCGCGCAACTTCAAGGTAGCGTCGCGCCTGGTCTTCGTCAGTCCCGCTTTCGTCTGCGAAAGCTTCCATATACAGCGGCAGGAGGGTCTCAATGTCGCTGCTGGTCAGCGGGGCGACTGTGAGCACGTCATCGGTGGCTTTGCCGCTGCCGGCAGGCGCTATCAGACCAATTTCGCTAGTGGAATCTTTTACTAGTTGCGTCTGCTCCAAAAATTGGGGATGACTGCTCAGAAAAGCGGCTTCGGTCGCATATTCACATTTTTGATAGCCAGCTGTCTGCAGTACTTTTCTTGCCGCCTGCCACAGCGCGGTGGCAACACCTTGCCTGCGGTAGTCTGGCAGCACGCGGATACTGACGTCCACCACGCCATCCGGTCCTGGCGCGTCATCGGCATACAGCGTCAGCAGGCCAACCAGTTGCCCCGCGGCTTCGGCGAGGAAAAAGGCCGGCATAGTCTGATCGAAGTTAAAATCGTTCTCGAGGTACGGATCACGGTGCGTGCCGTCCGCGGCCTGCGTCGCCTTGATCAAGGCTTTGGCCGCCGCGGTTTGGGCCGTGGTCAGCGTTGGTGTTTGAGTGATTTGCATCATGGTGCCTTCTTTCGGTTTACAACTTCAGCAAGTAGGTGCGTTCGCGATACGATTCGGCGATAGTGTAGTCGGCCATGGCCGCCTCGGTGAAAAAGGTGACCCACTGCGGATACTGCGGCAAGGCTTCGACGCGCCCGGCCGCTGCCGTGAGGACCAGCTCCTGGGTGCCCTCGTCCAGCGCCCATTTGGCCTTGGGGGCCTGGTAGCTTTTCGGCGTGGCCAGCGCCCGCCAGTTATGCGCGATCCCCCGCCCCCCGAGGCTCTGGTACAGGCCGTTAGCGGCTGCATCGCTGCGGGTGAAGATCTCGACAAAATCGGCACCGGCGGTTTTCAACTTGGCCAGGCACGCCTTGAGCAGTGCCCGCCCAATGCCTTGCCCTTGCGCAGAGGGGCTCACCGCAAACACTTCGATGTAGCTGCCGCGGCCTTGATGCTGCACGTAGAGATCGTGCTGGGCGCGGTCGTCGTTGAAGACGCCCGCATCGATGGCACCGACGACGAGACCGTCCATGGTCGCAACAAGCGAAATCACAGTGCGATAGTCGTCCGCCTCGCCGAACGCATCGCGCTGGTCGCTGATCTGATCGCGGAACTGGGAGTGCATGTAGGCCAGCGCGACGGTGTTGAGGTAGGCTCGTTCATCGGCGGGTTGGTAGGGCCTGATTTTCATAAGTATCTCCTGACTGGTGGCTGACCGCTCGGGCCGGTCCAATTAATGTTTTTATTATACCTGATTAAGCTGACGGTGAGTCCAGCGTTAAAATGCCGTCTAGCCGCTTGGCCGTCGCCGCGGTCAGGTGATGCGTGACGCTGATAACGGTCAGCGGCAGGCTGAGGGTCAGCTCGTCGATGGCCACGGCAGAGGTAGGGTCAAGGCTTGCAGTGGCCTCATCGAGCAGCAGGACTGAGCGATTGGCCAGCAGCGCCCGGGCAATCGCCACGCGCTGCTTCTGGCCACCGGAAAGATTGGTGCTGGCAAAGTCGACTTTGGTGTCTAAGCCTTCTGGCAGGGTGGCAACAAAGTTTGTCAGGCCAACCTGGTCGAGCACGGCCGTGATTTGGCTGGCGGTGGCTTGCTGACCGAGCAACAGGTTGTCTCTCAGCGTGGTGTTAAACAGCAGCGGCTGCTGGTCGACCACAGCAATCTGTTCGTGCAGGGACCGCGGCGCAATCGTCATCAGCTCCTGGCCGTCAAACGCGATTCGACCGGCAGTGGGGGTGAGGCTGCCGTCAATCAGCTTGAGCAGGGTGGACTTGCCGATGCCGCTGGGTCCCGTGATCGCGTAATGGCCGCCGGCGCGGAAAACGTAACTGACGGCGGCCAGCGTCGGCTGGTTCGCGTCCGGATAGCGGAAGCCGACACGGTTGAGCGTTAAGGCTTGGTGCAGCGGCGCAACGGGTTGGCCAGCCGTGTCGTCGGTGGTTGGCACGTCCTGGTACTTATCCAAAAGCGGCTGCACGGTTTGGCGCTCCGCCAGGTTTTCGGTCAGCCCCATGACTGAGCTAAAAATCGCGCCGGCCAGGGATTCGCTGGTGGAGAACACGCCCAGTGGCACTTTGCCCTGCAAGTAGAGATAGCCGGTCAGGCCAAGCACCGCCAGCATGCAGGCCGAAACGGCCCCTTGGTTCACCGAGTAAAACAGATTACTGGCCTTGGCGTAGGCAACGCGTTTTTCGGCGCGCCTTTTGCCGGCTCGCTGCACGCCGGCCGTTAACCGCGGCGTCTGGTTCAGCATCAGCAGCTGGCCGAAGCCGTTGAGCAGATCCGTCGCCACCGTGGTCAGCCGGCCGTTTGCCGTTGAGACGGCGGCGTTGGCGGCGTTCATTTTTTTCGTGAAGAAGCGGGGAACCAGCAGCATCAGCAGGCTCAGCGCGAACACCAGAACAGTGAGCGACCAATTGTAGTGCAGCAGCACGCGCCGCCGATGACGACCTGCAACGCCTGCCCCGCCGCCATCCAGGTGTTCTCAAACCCCTAATCGTTAATGGTCGAAAGGTCGTTGGTCAGCCACGACACGTACTCCGGAACGGGCTGCTGATGGAACTGCTCAGCGCTGGTGCGCGCCAGCCGCGTGGTGATGTCGCGCCGCACGCTCAGGCCCATCGCCTCATTGACCGCTGTTTCGGCCACGGGCTCAAGGTAATGCTGCAGCGAAAAGAGGGCCAGGACGATGGCGGTCGCCACCAGCCACATCAGCGTGCCCGATGCCGAGCGGCGGCCTAGCGCGGTGAGAATGTTTCCCAGTGTGATGGTGTAGGCCGTGTTGAGGACCGTGCCGGCAACCAGGAGGGCCGAGACCAGCAGCCCCATGCGCCAGTGACGCAGAAAATACTGATTAAGGCGCATTTTAACGCACCTTCTTCGCCTGGTACTTCAGGTAGGCCTGATAAGTGGCCTCAGGCAGCGTGCCCGCCTGCACTGCGGCCTTGACCGCGCAGCCCGGCTCGCTGACGTGCCGGCAGTTGCGGAACTTGCAGTTGGCCGCGAGGGCCTCGAGCGGCGCGAACTGTGCGGCGAACCCGGCACTGGCCGCGGCCACGCCCACCGCCCGCATGCCTGGGGTATCGATGAGCCGAGTCCCGGTGCGCAGGACGAACAGACGGCGATTGGTCGTTGCGTGGCGGCCGTGCGCGTCATTCTGGCGAATCGTTTTGGTGAACAGGGCCTCGCCGGTCAGCTTGCCGACCAGGGTGGACTTGCCGACGCCGGATGAACCGATGAGGGCCAGGCACGCGTTGGGTTGAAGCAGCCCCGCCAGCTGCCCGGCCGGTTCCTGATCGGCGCCGAGCGTGTACACCGCGGTTCCTGGAAAGGTCGCGGTGAGCTGGGCGGTCAGCTTGGCCAAGGCGGCGCCGCTGATGAGATCCGTTTTGGTGATCAGAAATGCTGGCTGGGCGCGGCTGACCGTGGCAATTGCGTGGTAGCGGCGCAAGCGTTCGAGGTTGAAGTCGTGGTTGGCGCTGGTGACAATCACGACTGTGGTCAGATTCGCGGCGATGGCCTGGCCGCCGGACTCGCGAAAACGGCTCGACGTGCTGCGGGCCAGCAGGCTGGTGCGCGGCTGCATCGCTGTGATGCGCACGCTGCCGGCTTGCAGCGTGCCGCTCACCCAGTCGCCGACCACCAGTTGGGTGTGTTGCTGCTTAAGCGTGCGGCGAAAATTGCCGCTGAGCGTTGCCGGCAGTGTCTCACCGCCTGCGAGTAGGTCAAAACGGTCCTGGGCCTGGAAAGAAACCTGGCCACGGACAACAGTTGAATCAGTTTTTATCAAATGAAAGCCTCCAAAGAATCTTGGCACAAAAAAAAGCAAGCCAACACGAGTCGGCTTGCTGCAAGGTCCTCTAGAGGCGAAAATTAATGGTTAGAGCTTGTCCCCAGGGAGGCTACGCGTCAGCCGACGCGACACGATTAAACTTTGCGATGTTACCGTCTTAAAGTTTGTCATCATGGGTTGCCTCCTTGTGAAGATTTTATTTTTGATGGGCTAAGCATATAACTTGGGTTTGGAAGTGTCAACAAAAAGCGCATATGGGTCAGAAGCGGCAATAATGTTCAGAATGACTATCCGGGTGTACGTGGTTCATCAGGCCAACTAATCAAACTCGTCAGCCTATGCAGTGGCCGCCTACGTTCCAGCAACACCGAGAATACTAGCGACAGAGCCAACACAGCCTTTGAGAAGAAGGCCGTGTTTGTGAATTAGAGGCGGGTAGCAGGGAGACATAACCTGCCATTGATTGATTGGAATCGGTAAGGCACACTGGTTTTATAAGTGTGGCGGTGTTAATCGATCACCGCAGACGGAGGCGTGAGCATGATTACTTATCACTGGCAGGTTTCACCTGGAAAAGTTGACTTCAAGCCTTTGTATGAACAAAATGGCTGGACTCGCTACCTCGATGATTGGGCTAAAACAGAACGCGCAATTCGGCAAGCGGCCAGCCTGGCTGCGCTCGAAGGGGAGCAAGTGTTAGGACTCGCACGCGGTGTCTCAGATGGCGAGACGGTTCTGTATCTCCAAGATCTGCTGGTGCTGCCAGAACGTCAGCATCAGGGCATCGGTACTGCACTGGTTAAGCAAATGCTGGGTCGGTTTCCCAACGTTGGCCAGGTAGTGTTGATCGCCGAACCGACGGCGCAGGCGCAATCCTTTTATCAGCAGTTCGGGTTTAAATCAGTGGGCGCTCAATACGGCAATGCGATGGTTCTGGACCGACGGTAAAAAATAGGCCTGCAGCTTCTTCATAGGCAGCAGGCCAAACGACAACTTTTGCTGGATTCCTTGTAGTGATACCCTTCTTGTTATCAACTGAAATGACTAGAGGGTTGTTTTAAACAATCTCGATTTTTACTGTTTTTCCCAGCGCCACAGCGATTTTAGTCATCGTTGCAACGCTAGTGTTGGCCCCTCGTTCGATACGGGCGATAGTGGCTTGTGGGACGCCGGAGCGCTGCGCCAGTTCACGCTGTGTGACGCCCGCAGCCTCACGGGCCTGCATAATCGCAGCGGCGCTTTCCAGTGACGCCATCTGCTTCTCATATTCCGCTTTGAATTCTGGATCTTTGAGGTCTTTGTTGATCATGTCATTAATTTTGGTAGTTTTTGCTGTCATCGTTTTTCCTCGCTTTCGAATTCAGTCCGAATTCGTTTCGCCCAGTGCCTTCGGGTAAGACAAGATAGAACGTTATGGACGCATCATGGTCATTCGGCCTTGTGTAAGATTCGAACTCAGCCTTTTTCGATGGCTATCACGATAACATATATATCATCAGAAGGTAAACCTATGGCCTTGTTCAAACTGGTTAGGCCAGCCCACATGAGCATGATCAGCAGATTAATTACCCAGCGTCTGGGGTGGTCTTGACCGGCGACTGGACCAACGTGCGCAATGTGGGTCGGCCGACCAAGAAGATACCGGCAACGGCAGCGGCCAACAGCACGCCAGAAACCAGGAAAACCAGGCCGGCATCGGCGTGGTCAAACAGCACCCCGTAGAGCACGGTGCCGACGGGCGTCGTGACCTGAGCTAATGAATCCAGCAGAGAGAAGACACGTCCTTGCTGATGTGCAGGGATGCGGGTTTCAAAGTAGCTCAACAGCGGAATCTTACCGACGGAAATCGAAACGCCTAACAGTAAGGTCGCGGCAATCAGCAGACTGGAGAAACCGAGGAAGCTGTTGTGAAACAGGTCGATGCTCAGCCCGAGCAAGGCGAGGACGATGGCAAAGCCGGTCCAAGCGAGAAAGACGGGGCGGAAGAATTTTCCTTTGTAATTGATCATCGGATAAATGATTGACGCTAAAATCAGGCCGACTGGTACTGCCACCTCGATGATTGCAATCATCATGGTGTGGCCGGCGAAGTAGCGAACCATCAGGTATGGCAGGCCGACATCCAGCGAGGCAAACAGCAGGTTCAGCAGCAACATGCCAAAGGCGAAAAGCAAGATCAGCTTTTGGTGCCGCAAATAGCGCACCGTCGCGCCAAGCCAAAGACTAGTGTCCGCTTCTTCGTCAGCCTCGGACATCGCGATTGCCTTTTTGTGCATCGGAATCGCAATCACAAAAACCAGCGCCAAGGCTTCACTCACCATTTCCAGCCACACGAACGTGGTGACTTGAAGCAGTTGGTACAGCGCGCCTGCAACCAGCGGACCCACTAATGAACAAAGGGCAGTGAACGATTGATCCAGGGAATTGAACGTCGTCAACTCGCCTTCATCAGAGGCGATATGCACGGCACTGGCGAGTAGTGCGGTACCGTACAAGCTATCGCTGAGTTCAAGAAAAACGTTCAGCGTGCATACCGCGATGACGTTCGTGGTGCCGCCGCTTTTGAGATAGATAAAGAAGGCGGCCAGCGCGGCGATACTGATCACTTGCGAACAGAACAAGACGAGCCGCTTGTTCAGCCGATCGACCAGAACGCCCAGAAACGGGCTGGCGACGATGGAGATGGCTGAACTGACCATGACGACCAGGCCAAACGCAGTGGCGCTCTTAGTTTCTTTCAGTACCGCAAGCGACAGGACGAAACTCAAGATAGCACTGCCCAGTTGCGAAAAGGTGATGGTTCCAATCAGTGGTAGTTTTATGCTTTGTTTCATGATATGACTCTCTTTCCTCAATGCCGACGTAACCGGTTTACGGGGGATGGCGATCCGGTTTTGCCAGAGCTTTGACGATTAGGCCTCGGCTGCCACTGCCTCGGTGTCCGGCCATTTGATGGCACACAGTGTGGCGGCGATGACCATGAGTGCCGCGTAGCCGCCAAAGACGATCCATGCGGTTTGCGGTGAACTGAGGTTGGCGATGCCAAGGAAAATCACGGTGCCCAGCGGTGCGCCGACAAGGGAAGCCGTGTCGATCACAGAGGAGGTCGCGGCCAAGTGCTGGTCGTCGATCTTACCCATGATCATGCCTTGCAGGCGCGGGTTGATTTTGCCGATTGGATAACTTGCAACGATCATGCTGGCCAGCATGACTGCCGGTTGCTGCCACCACACCATGTTGATGGCAAAAACGACCAGTGACCCCATCGTGATGCCGGTCAGGGCAGCCAGCGGAACGTGTTGTAAGCCGTCGTGCATGAATAAGGCCGCCAAGGTGATCGAAAGTGCACCCACGATGTTGACTGCGGCGACAGTCGTGCCAAACGTGCCGAGCCACAGCGCTTTCGTGTTCGCCAGAAGGACTGAGGTGAGGCCGTCCATTGAGGTGCCAAGCGTGTTCACGCCCATCGCCAGGAAAACCATGGCGAAGATTGGTTTCTCTTCGTAGAGCAAGGCGAAGGCGCGGAAGATCCCGGTCTTGACGTTTTCGGCCGGTGCGGCCGGGGCCTGCACCTTTTTGGCGTGTTCGTCTGAATCCGCCTGGGTAAAGGCGTGACGGTCATGCCACAGCACGACGCCAGCCAGCACGAAGCTGATTGCGTTGATCAAGCCGAACAGGGCGAAGTTGTTGTGCAGGATGAGAATCAGGCTCGCGCCGAACGCTTGGAAGACCATGGAGATCACGTTGCGAATACCGCTGCTGAAGCCCATGGCGCTGGCGTACGCGTCCTGCTTGATGAATGTTTTCTCGTAATGCAGCAGCAGGCCGGAGGTGAAGTTGGCGATCAGGTCGGAGCTGAAGTTGATGGCCAGCAGCAGTCCGAAGGTGAGCAGGGTGCCCGGCTGGCGAATCAGGAAGGCCAGCCCAACGTACAGTAGGCCTTGAACGACGCGCAGTCCGACCACCAGCTTGAAGCGGCGCCGCGGGTCGGTGTGGTCCGCCCAGTACCCGTTTAGGATCAGGAACAGTGTTGGCAGCAGGTTGATGATCGACACCAGCGACAGGGCCAGCGTTTTGAACGGTAGCGTCTGCGCGTAGATCAGGAAGACTAGGTTGAACAGGACGGAACCGATGGCACTGAGAAAATCGGAATTAGCCAGCGCGCGGAACTGGTGATTAGCAAGATATTCTTTCATGGTGAAGACCTCTTTTCTGATGGCCCAAGCATAGTTGACAGAAGAGGTCGTCCCGGTCAGAATATGCATCCTGGATTATTCACCTCGGTATTTGGGACATGAAATCGCATCTGGCCGGTCTGAAAGCAACGTTTGGAGCGTTGCGA
>NZ_RHOL01000044.1 GCF_003946465.1 Lacticaseibacillus hegangensis
TTCATGATATCAAAAAATGCAGGAAAACCGACAATTTCAAATCGCCATTTTCCTACATTTTATAGCCGCCATGCACAGTTTGATCACCGGCGTCGGCGGCACCATGTTCTTCCTTGGTGATTTCCTGGCGGCGGTCATCGTCGACCATCACGACCGCAAGCGGGTCATGCTCGTTTGCAACGCGATTGCCGCCGCTATTTGTGTCCTTGGTGCTTGGCTGATAGACCCTAACGCGCCGCAGACCTGGTTGCTGATTTTGATCACCAGTGTGCTGGACCTCATGACTACCATAAATTTTCCCGCGGCCAAGGCCATCACGCCGGACATTATCGCGGCACCGGCGCTTCAGCGGTTCAATGCCATCGCTAACGCTGTTTTCAGCATGGCCAGCATCCTTTCGCCATTGATTGGCGGCCTGCTTTTAAGCACTGGCCGGCTCGGCTTTCAGGGCTTCCTGCTGATCAATGCGGGGTCTTACGTGGTGGCCGCGCTTTTGGTGTGGACGCTGAACAGTCCGGTGTTCAAACCGGGTGAGGATGCCAGCGACCCCATCAAAGACACCATCTATGGCCTGAAGTACGTGGTGGGCAATCACCAGCTGGCGTTGATGATGCTGGCGCTCGGGGCGTTCAACTTTTGTGCGGCCGGGTTCTTGCTGGCGGCACCGTACATGGCCGACCATCTGTATGCCGGACGGCCGAGCGCCTACAGCACGTTTCTGCTGATCAATGCGTGCAGGGGGCTGCTGGGCGGTGCCGTGTTGTCACTGCAGCGCCAGCGTGTGTCGGTGATGCAAGTCTACACGGAGCAGTTGGTCATCGGCGTGCTGATGGTGGGGCTCGGGTTCCACCTCACGCATTTCCTGTGGCTCGCGCTGGCGCTGATCAACGGCTTCGTCAACTCGCAGATGTTCAGCAGTGTCGCCACGCTGATGCAGGGCATGACGCCGCGTGAGCTGCTCGGCCGCGTGTTCGGGCTGATTTTTCTGGTGTACGACGGGGTCCAGCCGCTGGGTAACTTTTTCTTCGGTCAGTTCATCAAGACCTGGGGCGCACACACGTACACCGTCCTCGGCGGCGTCCTTGTGTTGAGCTTTGCGCTGCTGATCTGGGCGACGCGGCGGACGCAGGCCAAAGCGGCGGCCTGATTCGGGTTGCGCCTTCGCTTTTTTCTAGGCCGGTGTTGATCATTGTAGTGCAATCAAAAAGCTTGTCATAACCAGGAAAAATCCCCGGCGTGGCAAGCTTTTTGTGATATTAATCAGCTGCGTGCTGGCGCGTGACTCGAATGATCAACCCGAGACCCAGTGCGCACAAGACGGCCAGCAGAATCAGGGTGTGCAAGGCGCCGGTCATGGTGCCTTGCGCAACGGTGGCGGCGGTCTTCTGGCTGGCGGCGATCAGCGCGGCAGTGACACTGGTGCCGACCGCGGCGGCAAACTGTTGCGTGGTGTTGAAAATCGCGTTGCCGTCGGTTTGCTCAGCTTTTGCGACTTGGCGCAGGCCGTTGGTCATCAGGTTGCCCATACTCAGGCCGATGCCGATCATGAAGACCAGGTAAAGTGCCAAAATCAACGGATCCGTGAGCCGCGGCACTGCGGCCATGAGAATGATGCCCAGCAGCGTGATGGCGCTGCCCAGACGCAGCGGGAGCTTGGGCCCGACGTTATCGTACAGACGGCCGCTCAACGGCGCCAGGAGCGCACCCACTGCAGCACCAGGCAGGACAATGAGGCCAGCGGTCAGCGGTGTGCCGCCATCGACCAGCTGAATATAGTTCGGCAGCAGAAAGGACAGCCCCAGCGCGTTGATCTGAAGCATGGCAAATGCCAGGATGTGGCTGGTGAATGCGGCATTTTTGAACAGTGTTAGGTTGATGATTGGCCGCTCGAGCTGACCCGACCGCCAGATGAACAGAATCAAGCCAACGAGCCCCAGCACCATCGCCCCGGCGACTTGAAGCGTCAAAAACGGCGTGCTGCCAAAATTGCTGATGCCGAAAATCAGGCCACAGAAGGTGACAATGATGAGCGCCACACTGGGCAGATCCGTGCTGGCGTTTTCGGTCGGCACTTTTTGCTCGATGCAAAACAGGCCAAGGAGCAGCGCGAGTACCAGGAGCGGCAGCAGAAAGACAAAAATGTAGCGCCAGCTGAGCGCTGAGACCACGAGCCCGCCGAATGTGGGGCCGATCGCCGGCGCGACGCCGGTGATCATGGTGCCGATGCCCATCATGCTGCCAATTTTGGCCTGAGGAACCTGCTCAATGATGATATTGAACATTAACGGCAGCGCGATGCCAGTGCCCAGTCCTTGAATGCCGCGGCCGAGCAGCAGCACCCAAAAGTGCGGGGCCACCGCGTCCAGCGCGACGCCGGCGATAAACAGGGTGATGGCAACCAGAAACAGCGGCTTGTTTTTGAAGCGGCGCTTGAGTGTGGCCGACAGCGGCACCATCGAGGCGACGACCAGCAGGTAAAGCGTGGTCATCCACTGCACGGTGTTGGTGGCGACGTGGAATTCCCGCATCAGCGTGGGGAAGGTGACGTTCATCGCGGTTTCGACGATCACGCCGCAAAATGACATGATGCCGGTGGCGAGCACCGCGCCGATGACGCGGGGGCGAATGCGTTTAGGATCAGTCATGGGCGCCTCCGTTCAGCTGAATGAAGGTGGTGATCATCCGGTTGAAGACGGCTTGCTCGGCCGGGGTAAAGGCTTGTTCCATCGCCTGCTGCTGGTCCTGGATGTAGGCCGTGATTTTTTCCTTCAGCTTGGTGGCTTTGGGCGTCAGGCTGACGGCCTTTTGCCGAGCATCGGTCGTTGACGCAGTGCGCTTGATCAGGCCGCTTTTCTCCATGCGCTGCAGCGTTAGCGTGGCCGTGGAGCGCTGAATAGCGAACTCGACCTCGATGTCGCGCTGCAGGACCTGGCCGTGGTTGCCGACAAAGTCGATGATCGACATCTGCGTGCCGGTCAGGCCGAACGCTTTGGCGTATGTGTCCATGTGCTTATTCATTTGGTTGGTGGCCTGTTTAATGACCCGCCCAAAATTTTGCATCTGAATCGTCCTTTCGTTAGTGAGCTAACGAAAGCTACCCTACACCAATTGTGGGCTCCGTGCAAAGGGGGATTTTTTGCCAATGACGAAAAAAGCTGCCAGCACGCGGCTGACAGCAAAGCGTTAGTCCTTGAGTTTGATTTCGTCCAGCGGAATCAGGTGCGTGTGGTGCTTGACCTTGTACCAGGTGAACAGGATCACGAACAGCGGGATGGACATGTACGAAATCAGCAGCTTGTCCCAGGCGAAGGCTTTGAGCGACGGGATGTCCTGGCCGATGATGACCACCAGGCCGAGGACCAGCGCGAGCAGCGGGCCAAAGGGAAAAAGCTTGGCGTGATACACGAGCTCGTCGACCGAGTGGCCCTGCTTGATCAGCGCGCGGCGGAAACGCAGATGCGACAGGGCGATGCCGATCCACGCGATGAAGCCGGTGAGCCCGCTGGCTGCGACCAGCAGCTGGTAAACGTTGCTGCCGAGGACGCTGGTGAGAAATGTCAGGGCGCCGACCAGCGTGGTCAAGAGCAGCGCGGGCAGTGGTACGCCGCGCCGGTTCGTTTTGCCGTAAATACGCGGGGCCATGCCGTTTGAGCCCATCGCCCACAGCATGCGGCTGGACGCGTACATGCCTGAGTTGGCGGACGACAGCACCGACGTCAGGATCACGGCGTTCATCAGGCTCGCTGCGCCGGCCATGCCGATGCGCTGGAAGACCAGCGTGAACGGTGACATGGCGACGTGCGTCTCGCTGGCGCCCAGCAGGTTCGGGTCCGTGTAGGGGATCAGGGCGGCGATGACCGCAATGGCAAGAATGTAGAAAATCAAGATGCGCCAGAAGACTTCCTTGATTGCTTTGGGAATACTTTTCTCGGGAGTCGCGGATTCGCCCGCCGTGATGCCGATGAGCTCCGTGCCTTGAAATGAAAATCCCGCGACGACGAACACCGACAGGCCCGCCGGCAGCCCGCCGTGGAAGGGCGCGTCGCCAATCGTGAAGTTGCGCATGCCGATCGATGGGCCCCCGCCCAGCACGCCGACGATGGTGAGAATCCCGGCCGCGAGGAACACCAGCACCGTGACGACCTTGATCATTGCCAGCCAGTACTCGGTCTCGCCAAACGCCTTCACCGAAATGATGTTCAGCGCGAAGATCAGGGTCAGGAAGCCGACCGAGAAAATCCAGCCGGGGATGTGCGGCAGCCAGAAGTGCATGAGAATGGCCGTGGTGGAAATATCGACGGCCAGCGTGATTGCCCAGTTGAACCAGTAATTCCACCCGAGCGCAAACCCGGCCGCGGGGTCGATGAAGCGCGTCGCATATTCAGCAAACGAGCCGGACACCGGCATGTAGGTCGCCATTTCGCCCAGGCTGGTCATTAGAAAATACACCATCACGCCGATGGCCAGGTAGGCCAGCAGCGCACCACCCGGGCCGGCTGTGGCGATGGTTGAGCCGCTGGTGACAAACAGGCCGGTGCCAATACTGCCGCCGAGCGCGATCATCGACAGATGGCGCGTTTTGAGCGAGCGCTGGACGCTGCCGCCTGCGCCTTCATCCTTAGACTTGGAACTCATGAAAAATCCCTCCGATAACTGTGATAAGCATGACAAACAGCTTAACACCGGGGGATTAAACCGTGATGAGTGGGGCTCTCATGGAATTGTTACGACCGAGAAGGAAAACTCATTTATATTAATGAATTTATTTCACCATAAATGGAAAAAGATGAATTTTACTTCATTCGCGTGTCAGACTACGATAGAGCTAATCCCAATTGGGAAGGTCGATATCGTGTCAACTACCACCGAAAAAATTCGGGAGCTTGTAGCTCGCGCGTCATCGACACAGTGGTCAAGCGCCTTTCAGGCTCCCACTTGTTGCGGCCACATCGTCGGGCAGTTGACAATGCCCGTCAGTTATCAGGTTTACCCGATAACCTCTTTAATAAATCTTGGATGGTTACTACCAGATTGGTACTGCTGACCCAAAGTAAATAGGTTCATTGCCGCAATCCGGTCATCATTACTTTGGTAACTACAAGACACACAATGATACGTGTGATTTTCCTGATCACGCTGGTTTTTATCAATGCGACCACACTTAGGACACCGTTGACTGGTGTATTGCGCAGGGACAGCAATTACCGCGTGGCCAGCTAAAGCTGCCTTGTAGCGAAGATACTGTTCCAGCTCGAAGAAGGACCAGGAATGCAGCTCTCGTCGGGTCAGAGCTTGACGTCCTAATTGTTGGCGAATGCCAGTAAGGTCTTCAACCACAAACAAAGTATTGGGGGACGCTTGTGAGACGAGTGTCTTCGACAAGCGATGATTGACATCACTCATCCAGCGGTTCTCTCGCCCCGAAAGTCGTCGTAAGCATCGTTTGGCAGATTTCGTGTTCTTCCGTTGTAGTTTCTGACGAGTGCGATGGTACTTGGCCCGTTTGTTCGCGATTGCCTTGCCGGAAACAAAGTTAGTTTGCCCAGCACCGTTGTGACTGACCAGCACAAAGCGCAAGCCACGATCGATACCGACAATATCTTTAACATGCGGGCGGTCAACAGTATCGATTTCCTTGGTCACCGCAATATGCAGGAAGTAATGGGCACCCGTGCGCACTACAGTCGCCACCCCAAGTTGCCAGTCAGGAGTCAGGTATTGCTCAAAGCCGTGCAAATAGGGAGTGACTCGGATACGTTTTGCCAAAGTGTTGAGTGACAGCCGATCATCTTGAAGCCACGACCAATCGCGGTTACGGACCAATTTAAGTTGCGGCTTACGGTATTGCAACGGTCGCCGTAACCAAGTAAGGTCTCGTGGACACCGTGTCCATTGCCCAGTATACCGATCCTTAAAGGCATATGGTTCTGACTTCATTTGGGTTTGTACGGTTTTGTAATTGGCAACAACATGCCGGATCACAGATTGCGCCATCTGTGATTTCAGCCCAATGTCTGCCCGCAGTCGGTGATACAGTGCCTTATGCAAGGCATATTGATCCAGGACAAATTCGTGGTCGAAAAGGTACTGTGATACTAACTGACAACCCGCCGCAAATTGGCACATTGTTTCTTGTAATAACTGCGTCTCATTTGCGGCGAGTACGATGCGCAACCTTAGGGTGATGGCTTGCTTCATGGCTATCCCTCCAGTTGCATTATATCAAACACACGTTCGCATGTAAAGACACTAATTTAAAGAAGGAGAAGCAGGTACAGGACGGCATTCCTCCCCCCGATTGAAATCAGGGGTTTCCTGCTAAAAACTAATAATGAAGTTTGCTAAGCGCGTTGCTGAAACTCAAAATGCCGGGCTGAATGATCTGTACACGGCGCCGGATCCGCAACAGATATCCTTTGCCGGCGGCTACCCGGATCTCGCCATGTTCCCACAGGCGGCACTGCAGGTCGCGATGGATCACGCGATGGCCAACCCGGCGGCGTTTCAGTACGCTGACAGCTGGGGCTACCGGCCGCTGCGTGATCAGTTGGCGACGATGATGCAGGCAGATGGGATCAAGACATCCGGCGAACACATCTTGATCACGCAGGGCGCGCAGCAAGGCATTGACCTCACCGCGCGGCTGATGATTGACTCCGGTGACGGCCTGGTGGTCGAGGCCCCGACCTATCTGGGCGCAATGGCTGCTTTCAACCAATACGAGCCGACGTACTACGAAGTGCCGATGGAAGACGACGGCATGGACCTCGTCGCCTTGAAAAAAATCCTCATGACGCATTCGGTGAAAATGATTTACACGGTGCCTGATTTTCAAAATCCGACTGGCGCCGTCATGAGTTTGGAAAAACGCCGCGCCCTGGTGCGGCTGGCCAACCAGTTCGATGTCCTGATCTTGGAAGACGGTCCGTACCGGTTCCTGCGCTACGAAGGGACGAGCCTGCCCCCGGTCAAGTCGTTTGATACGCAGGGCCGCGTCGTATTTCTTGGCAGTATGTCCAAAATCCTGTCGCCAAGCCTGCGCCTAGGCTGGCTGATCGCTGACCCGGAGATTATGGCCGGCATTGAGGCGCTCAAGGGTGCGGCCGACGTTGAGTCCAGTGCGCTCATCCAGCGCGGGGTCACCGAGTACTTGGCTCACGTTGATTTTCCGGCGCACTTGACCCAGCTGCAAGACACTTACCGCGACAAGCGCGATGTCATGCTCGAGGCCCTGCACCGGTTTTTGCCAGCAGATTACACCGTCACCGAGCCGAACGGCGGCTTTTTCCTCTGGCTGCAAGGACCTGCTGGGTTGGACATGACCCAGCTGCAGCGCGACGTCCTGCTGCCGGCGCATGTCAGCGTGGTGCCAGGCCGCAACCTGGCACCTAGCCACACGACGCAAAATGGCGCGCGGCTGACGTATGCGGCGCCGGCAATCAGTGACATCGAACCGGGTGTGCGGCGCCTTGCCGCGGCGCTTTCACACGCGGCAGCGCGGGCCCAAGTTAAGTAGCCACAAGCGGCGTCACCTGCGAGTCAAACAGCTGTCTTTACATCGCTTCTCATTTTGATTATGATAATTGAAATTGAGAGCGGGAGGCGCCGCGTTGACGGAACTAAAGCTTGCGCAGTTTGCGCTCAGTCATTACTCTCTGCAGTGTTTGGCAGAAGCGACCGGGTTGACGACCGACATGATCACCGCCCTAAAAAGCGGGGAGGCCGAGCTGGCCGAGATGCCTTATCGAATTGTTCACGCGCTGGCGGTCGTGGCGACAGGCCAAACCATTTCCAACACGCGCCATATCATGCAAAAAGCCGTCACCAATCCAGAAGGGACGCTATTCATCGGTGAGCTGACTTTTATCCCGAGTGAGCTCGGTGACATCAGAGCCTGGGGGATACGAGCAAGCTATGCGGTTGCGCGCGCGATTTGCGCCGACGCGCCAGATCTGCTGGTGTCGTTTGTCCTGATGATGATGGGCCGGCCGTATGCGTTCCAGGCGCTCGACCAAAATGTCGTGCTCACTGAGGCGATGGAGGCGGTGATTTTCAATCTGCAAACGGCCAAACTTGAATACAAGCTGCCCGATTTTGTGGATAAAAAAGGCAACAAGTACTACCGTATTTTAGCCGGCTGGCACTTGCTTCAAGACCCCAAAGGTCAAGAAATCTGGGCGCGCTTGGCCACGACGATGCAGTCGCTGGAGATCCATTGGGACGATCACTGCAACCTGGACGCCACTGTGCACGTCAAAATGATGACGCAAATGTCTAAATGAGTCACCCGTGGTTGCGGCGGGTGGCTTTTTGCTTGGCAAGGCATTTTTGACCGCATTCGCCGCTGGAAATATCCGCCCAGGTTGGTTCAATTTGTTACAATAAGAGAATGAAAACGGCACCACTAGGAGGAACTTATGATTAAACTCGTCGCCGTCGATATGGACGGCACTTTTCTCAATTCGCAGCAGGACTACGACCGCGAGCGGTTCGCCAAGGTCCACGCGCGTATGACCGAGCTCGGCATTCGCTTCGTCGTGGCCAGCGGCAATCAGTATTACCAGCTGCGCTCATTCTTCACTGACTATCCGAACACGATTTACGTTGCGGAGAATGGCGCGTACATCCGCGATGCTGAAACCACGTACGCCGTGCACACCTTCAGCCCTGAGGCGACTGAGACCATTACGCAGTACCTGAGCGCCGACCCGGTGCTTTCGGCCATCGCGTGCGGCGTGAAAACCGCGCACATTCGCGGCAGCGAGAACCCGGCGTTCATCAATGAAATGCACCGCTACTACCACCGCCTGCAGCTGCAGGACACGCTGGAAGCGCCGGACGATCAGATTATGAAGTTCGCGACTAAAATGCCGCCGGCGCGCACCCAGGAGTACATCGATAAGTTCAGCGAGGCCTTCGCCGGCATCGCCGTGCCAACCAGCTCCGGCCATGGCGACATCGACATCATCCAACAAGGCCGCCACAAAGCCGCGGGGCTGGCCGAACTCGGTGAGGTCCTGAACATTCCGCTCAGCGAGATGGCGGCGTTCGGCGACGGCGGCAACGACCTGGAAATGATCCGCGAATGTGGCTTGGGCGTGGCGATGAAAAACGCCGACCCCGAAGTGCTGGCCGCGGCGGATGCGGTCACGCCAGTCGACAACGACGCATCCGGCGTCTGCGCGTTTCTTGAGGATTACCTGAAGTAAAAGAGGGTTTGGATCGTGAGTAAAAAACTGTATCTGATGCGCCACGGCGAAACCTTGTTTAACGTGCTAGGCCGCATCCAAGGCTGGTGCGATTCGCCGCTGACCGACCGCGGCATTGCCCAGGCAAAAACGGCGCGGCAGTGGTTCGCCGCGCACCACGTCATGCTGACCGAGGCGCACTGCTCCACGGCTGAGCGCGCTTCTGACACCTTGGAGCTGGTGTGCGACCTACCGTACACGCGCGAAAAAGGCCTGCGCGAGCACGGCTTTGGCCGTTTTGAAGGCCAGCCGGAGTACCTGAATCCTGCCATTCCGTATGGCGACTTTTTCGTGCCATACGGCGGCGAAAATGACGCGACAACAATGAAACGCGTGGTGGCGACTGTCGACCGCCTGATGGCCGCGGCGCCAGATGGCGCTCAGGTCCTCATGGTGTCGCACGCAGGGGCCACCCACAGCTTTTTGGCGCAGCGGGCCCCCGCTGGGGTGCTTAACGAGCGAATGCCAAACTGCGGCATCGCCATTTTTGATTACGACGGCGGCACGTACACGTTTGAGCAAATCGTCGACCCGGTGGCTTGGGCCGAGCAGCGGGAGGACAGCCATGACCAAATATGATTTTGACACTGTGATCGATCGCTACGGCACTTATTCGGACCAGTGGGATTACGTGCAGACGCGCTTTGGCGAGGCCAACCTCTTGCCGTTCACCATTTCCGACATGGACTTCGCCACCGCGCCAGGCGTGCGTGACGTGCTGGTCAAAGCGTCGCAGAAGGGCATTTTCGGTTACACCCACTGGGACAACCCGGCCTTCAAAGGCGCCATTGCCGGCTGGTTCGACCGTCGCTACCACGTGACTATCGACCAGGACACCATCGTGTACAGTCCCAGCGTTATTTTCACGCTGGCCAAGCTGCTCGAGCAGTTCAGTCAGCCCGGCGACAAGGTCGTCACGTTCAGTCCGTGCTACGATGCGTTCATTAAAACTGTGACGTCCAACCACCGGCTGCTGCTAGAGTTCGATATTAACCACGGCGTCGACTGGGATAAGCTCGACGCCTACTTTGCGCGCGAACACCCAGCCGTGTTCCTGCTGTGCAACCCGCACAACCCGCTGGGCATCGCCTGGTCAGGCGAGGACATGCAGCGCATCGTCGAACTGTGCAACGCCTACCACGTCGCGATTATCTCCGACGAGATCCACATGGGCGTCGTGCGCCGCGTGACCGTTGTGCACTCACTGGCCGCGTACTTCAACCAGCTCACCGTGCAAAAGGCCGTCATCTCCTCGGCCGGCAAGGCGTTCAACGTCACCGCGCTTGGCTGCTCGTACGCGCTGATCCCCGACGCCCGCGACCGTGAGGAGTTTGTCTACGGCCTCGAGTACCGCAGCGCGCTGTCGTCCGTGCCATACTTGGGGATGCTGGCGACGACTGAGTGCTACAGCCACCAAGAGGAGTGGCTGAACCAGCTGTGCGACTACATTGACGGCAACTACGCCTACCTGAAAAAGTATCTCAAAGACGAGCTTGGGCTGGATTACCAGATTCCGGCCGCGACCTATCTGGCCTGGATCGATATTTCGCCGCTTGGTATTTCCATGCCGGCGCTGCAGCATGAAATGGTTCATGGCCAGAAAGTTGCCATTATGGATGGACGTGTTTATGGCAATGGCGGGGCTAATCATCTGCGGTTCAACCTTGGGGCGCCAAGGAGCAAGGTCGAAGAAGGACTGCGGCGGTTGGTTGCGGCGGTGAAGGTCGCGCAAGAGTGAGGTAATTTAATTTATCTATTAGGGAACTAATTAGACTGCGTGGTTCCAGGTGATCCTGATTTTCTGTTTGAAGCGGCTTGTTTGAAGAGCAAGCCGTCTTTTCATGAGATACTTATCGCAAACAACACGGGACCGTGAGTCGAAGTTTTTCTGGGCAAACTGGACGCTAAGAAAAGGCTCAACGGTCATTCTTTAACGTTTAATTCTGGTAGAATTGTTCTTAAGTCATGAATAGAGAGGACAAAATCATGTCGGGTTATTCCGCAGCGGCAGTCAAGTTTCCTTTTTGGTTCTATGAGTTTAAGCAAACCATGGAGTGGCAACGTGATAGTGAACAATGGGCTCAGGTCAAGCGTCATATTATAGATGAAAATTGGTTTAAGCTAAGTTCTATTTCACGTCGGCAGAGCCTATATAGCGAAGTTGCTGGAAGAGTGCAATCATTGACTCCCGCAATCAGCAACGTGTTTTTCAAAACTGACCTCGATAATCAACGTCTGATCAACTTGATTGGCATGATGAATACTAATCGCTTGTTTAAAGCCTTTATTCTGAGGACTTATCGTGATGAGCTAATGCTGGGGGATCTGAAGCTTGAAGATTATGAAATTCAGGCTTTCTTCCGTCAGATACAAACTGAGGATGACGCTGCAGCAAAGTGGCAGGACGAGACAGTACAGCGCCTGGGGAGCAGTTTTCGCAATTATTTGACGCAGGCAGGATTAGCCAAATTGGACGGGACAACGTTATTGGTAACCAGGCCTTTGCTGGACCCTCCACTTGAGGACGCGTTAGTCGCCGATAATCATCAGGATTATGTTGCTGCGTTGACGGGGAGGTAGTTTAGTTATGGGAGATTTACAGCAGGATTTCGAGAAACTAAAACAAAAAATTGCGCAACCTTCTTTTCAGCAGAACCATGGCTTGTCAAACGAAGTGGGCTACTACATCTTCGATTACGATCCCAAGGACGAATTGATCGTGCGTGAGAATGTGGCCAATATCGCCGCATCTTCGACGATCGCGACGATTGGGGCAGACGTTAAGGTGTTTGACTTGTTCGATATCATGATGGAGATTGTGGATCGCTTCGGCTATCGTGAGGGTTTTGAAAGTATTGAGCACGATGACGGAATGGCTGCTGTGGTGACGCAGATGAATAATATCCTAGATATGGACACTGAACGCAACCTGATCGTTGAGTACGTCCGTCAGGCTGTTGAACATGATCAATCCACAATTATCTTTTTGACTGGGGTTGGGAAAATTTTCCCGCTATTACGATCACACAAGATCCTGAATACCATGAATCAGGTTATCGATAAATTTCCGGTTGTGATGTTCTATCCGGGGCAATATGATGGGGTGCACCTCAAGATGTTCGGACAGTTGGAAGACGACAATTACTATCGTGCATTTGGGTTAAGAATGGAGTGGAACAAGAATGAAGATTAGGGACTTATTCGCAAAGTCAATTGACCGTGACATTCAAGGGGTTATCAAGGTTGGGCAAGAGGACAACACCAAGCAGGAGCTGGAAGAGTATGTTGTGACCAATGAGCTCCAATCCCAGTTTGCCCGCTTTTTCTCCGCCTACCAGGATTCTCTGACAGGTGCAACTGATGACATGGGGGTCTGGATTTCCGGTTTCTTTGGTTCAGGGAAATCTCACTTTCTCAAGGTCATTGCCGATGTGCTTGAAAATCGGGTTATTGATGGTAAGCATGCGGTTGATTACTTCGATGGCAAGATTAAGGATCAGATGACCCTGAATCAGATGCAGGCGGCCGCTGAATCGGATACTCAGGTTATTCTGTTTAACATTGACGCGAAGGCGATGAGCGGTGACAAGGCAGACGATAACGTCATCGTAAAAGTCTTCTTGCAAGTGTTTAACGCGATGCAGGGATTCTCCGATAAGAGTCCGTGGATTGCGGATCTGGAGCGCCGCCTAGTCTCTGCCCATAAGTATGATGAATTCAAGCAGGCCTTCAGCAAGATCGAGGACAACCACCTCGATTGGGAGGAAGGCCGCGATCACTATTACTTCAACATGGGCAAGATTCGTGATGCTTTGGTCTCGATCGATTTTATGAGTCAAGTCGACGCGCAGGGGTTCATCGATCAGCTCAAGACGCCATATCAGATCAACGTTGAAGATTTTGCAGAGTTAGTCAATGACTATGTACAGAAGACTGGCCATCGGGTTACGTTTCTGGTTGATGAAGTTGGTCAATTCGTTGGTGATAGCCTTCAGCGAATGCTGAATTTGCAGACCGTCGTCGAGGAACTTGGCCGGATCGTTAAGGGTAAAGCCTGGGTCGTGGTCACCTCTCAGCAGGATATAGCCAATGTCACAAAGAACGTCAATGGCCAGGATTTCTCAAAGATTCAGGGCCGGTTCAAGACGCGGATCGCCTTAAGCTCTGCGAACGTTGACGAAGTTATTAAGAAGCGTTTGTTGGCCAAGACTCCTGAGGTTCAGGATCAGTTGAAGGGCATCTATGTCGCCAATGGTTCTGCCATTAACAATGCGATCGATTTTGATCAAGACGGCGTAAAACGCTTGAAGTACGACTCAGCAGACAACTTTGCCAACAATTACCCATTTGTTCCTTACCAGTTTAATTTGTTGCAGCAAGTGCTGACGGCAATTCGGACTCACGGTTCAGAAGGAAAACATCTTTCTGAAGGGGAGCGTTCAATGCTCTCGATTTTTCAGGAGTCAGCAGTTCGCATGGAAGATCGTGATGTTGGTGCCCTGATTCCATTTTCACTGTTCTTTGAAGGCCTAGAACAGTTTCTTGATCATACCCACCGAATTGTGATTGAGCATGCCCGTCAGGATGATCAGGTGATTAATCCTAAGAAGGAAAGCAATCCGTTTGCCATCCAAGTTCTCAAGACGTTGTTCATGGTTAAATATGTTACAAGCTTCAAAGCAACATTGAACAACATTGTGACTTTAATGATTGATAGTACAGATGTTGATCGAATTGAACTAACTAAGAAGGTTCAGGAAGCACTGACTAAACTAGTTAGTCAGCAGGTGGTTGAGAAGAATCTTGATACCTATGTTTTCTTGACTGATACTGAACAGGATATTAATCAAGAGATTGAGCAGCAGCAGGTTTCTGACGCTGAAGTGGTCAGCAAACTTGGACAGTTTCTGTTTGATAACAAAGTGATTTCGCCAAAATACGCCTATCCTAAACTCGGCGGACGCTATATATTCAGCCTAAACGAGTACATTGATGATACGCCACTCGGTCGCACCAATAATGCTCTCTCTATTCGCTTGTTGAGTACGCTCAATGTCGATAAGCGTGACACAAGCATGGCCCACATGTACTCGCTGGGGGCACCAACTGAAGTGGTTGTCCTCTTACCCGATCAAGACGACTACATTAGTTATATTCGACGGGCGGAGAAGATCCGCAAATTTCGTATGAGTGGGGCCAGCAGTACCGATCCGCGATATGGAGAACTCCTTAATGCGCGCGCTGCTGAGCGAAATGCATTACTTGATATGGCGCGTAATAAAGCTGTGGATGCTCTTCATCAGTCGACAATCTTTGTCGGCGGCAATGAACTGGATAATAACCGCGATTTTAATAATCAACTTGATGCGGGACTTCAAAGCGTAGTCGACGATACATACCGTAACCTTAATTACATCGATGCCGCCAAGAGTGAAAAGGATATTTTGCAGGTCATCAAGGCTGATGATTGGGTTGAGTCTCCAGAGAATTCTCGTGCAATTGACGCCGTTGTTGGTTGGTTGCAACGCGAAAAGGATCCGCACATAACCCTAAAGCGTGTCATCGATCGTTTCCACGAAATTCCCTTCGGTTACACTGAGGAAGATGTCGAGTGGGTCATCGCGAGTCTTTATTCAGCTGGCAAAATTAAGATGAGTTACAACGGTGAAGTGGTCAGTCGAGTTTCAGGCGATTTCAACGTGAAACAGATTGTTGATTTTCTGACCAAAAAACAGTATACAGAAAAAATTGCCTTGCAGATCAAACATGATTACACCCCCGTTGAAATCAAACGATTGCGAGATGTTGCAAGTCAGGTTTTCAAGAAAAACTCCTTCTCCTCGGATAATGCTGAAATCTTGGTAGCTGAACTGAAGCCGAAGATTAACAGCGACTTCGAAAGCCTGAAGCAGTTTGAATCCAAAGACCAGCGTTATCCTGGTCATGATCTGATACAAAAGGGTCTCGATCTCCTGCAAGAGTTGGATGCAGCGAAAGATTCTGACAAGTTTTTTGAAGTTTTAAGCAGACGCTATGATGAGCTGCTCGACTGGCGTGAGGATTTTGAAGATCGAGGTATCGCAGACTTTTATGTCAATCAAGCCTCTCAGAATATTTGGGATGCCGGCTTAAAAGACCGCTCTATCTATGATCATTCTAAAGATAAGATTAGTAATGCGGAATTGGAACAGATTGTTGGCCAGCTTGATGAACAGCTGAAGTCCAATCAGGCAGCAAGTTCGATTCAAAAGATTAAGGCCCTGGATAGTCGATTTGATGCCTTATACAATGAGATCTTTGACGACGAACTTGAAAAAGTGCAAAAGGAGATCGAGGCATACCGAGCTCAAGCAAAGGACAAGATGAACCGCTCGTCAATTGGCGAGGCATTTAGTACGAACTATTTTGCTCCATTTAGCGCGAAAATTGATGAGACTCTGCATACCGCGAAGGACGCTGTCGTTCTAAATGACTTGGGAGCCAAGGCCGATGTTGCCCGTAGGCTATATCAGGCTTTTCAGAGAGAGTTAGATGATGCGGTTAAGATAGCTAAACATGCGACTTCAACATCATCTTCAACCTCTAGTTCAACAGGCAGTACGGATCATCCTATCTCGCCCCTCATTGGTCCAGCAGTGACGCCAGAGGCCCCACACGATGTCAAAAACATTGAGGACATTCATCCACGAGATCTTGCAATGAAACAGATTTGGAATATTGAGAATCAGGCGGACATCGACTCATACTTGAACCAGCTAAAGCAACAATTAGCTGATCGTTTGAAAGATAAAGATGTGGACGCGATTGATTTTCATCTCTGATCCCACGATAAACGAAGCATTATGGGGAGCGTAATATGGATAAAAAAGATATAGAGACATTTTCAACAAGTGCTCGCGAAGATCTTGTAAATGGAGTGAAGTTCCGTCTTCAATCGATTGGTATCAATGATAAGGGTGCAGAAGAGCGAATGGCTATGTCCACATCTGAAGCGGAATTTTATTCTCAGAATCCAAACAATCCGTTGACAGGTGTTGACATTACTCGAAGAAAGGCAATTGTTGAGCGGTTAAAAGAACGGGCAAGCGAAATTGGCTGGTCCGCAGCGTATTCAGATCTGGCCGATGAGGTTGCCTATACTTGGTTTAACCGAATCATTGCTTTGAGGTTTATGGAAATAAACGATTATCTACCGTCGGGCTATCGTATTCTGTCATCAACTGAACAGCGTGATGAGCCAGATCTGATGTTTTATGCTAATGATGCGGAAACAGCACTCGGAGGGTACACTAACCCTGAAAAAAAAATGATCGCAGACGCCTGGCAGAGTCAGGATCCTAGCATTATGGATTCTCTGTATCAGATGCTTTTCATGAAACAGATCAACCAACTCAACAAGATGGTGGATGGCTTATTTGAATCTACAGATGATTTTATGAGTCTCCTTTTTACACCCAATTATCATGTTGGTGTGATCAAAGACTTATTAACTGCAATTCCTGAAGAAGACTTTGATCTAAATAACGATACTAGTCAGGGTCAAGTTCAACTTGTTGGCTGGCTGTATCAATTTTATAACACCCAACAGAAAGAGGCGGCGATTGAACAGCCCAAGTCGCATAAGTTTCGAGGCGCTGAGATTGCTTCTGCTACTCAAATCTTCACTCCAGATTGGATTGCTAGGTACATGGTACAGAACTCTGTCGGTAAGTTGTGGATCAAGCATTTGCAGATTAATGGAGATAGTCGGCCTGAAGAGGAGATCGCAAGGAACTTTTCTTGGGAATATTACATGTCAGATGCGGAACAAGTGCGTGAACCGTCTGGGTTGAGGATGGGAGCCAATGCCGACTTAGACTCGATTGGTCCAAAGGATATTAAGATCCTGGATCCCTCAATGGGATCGGGGCATATGTTAGTTTATGCTTTCGATCTGATGATGGACATTTATTTGTCCGAGGGTTTTGGCAGGCGCCAAGCTGCTAGGGACATAGTTCACTATAACCTGTTCGGACTTGATATCGATAAACGAGCAACTCAGCTCGCGAACTTTTCTCTCATGATGAAGTGGCGTCATTATGACCGACAGGCTTTTTCTGAAGAAGAGAAGCCGGCATTATACACTGTAAATCGCGCTCCAAAGATTGATGAGAGTAGGGTAGTACTTTCGTTTCCTTCAGCCTCTGCTGAAGAGCAAGCGGCCATTAGTCGGTTGGCTGCTTCGTTTAATCATGCGGATCTGACTGGTTCTTTAACTCGCGTTGATTTAGATGATGCTGCAATCGTTGAGACTTTATTGTTAAACTCTCAGGAGACAACGGTCGGTGCGGATACCCTACGCGATGAACTAAACTCTTTGATTCTGATAACTAAGATACTCAGTGATAATTATGATGTCGTGGTTACGAATCCACCATATATGGGTTCAAGCCGCATGGATGCAACTCTAAGTAACTTTGCGAAAAAGTATTATCCGGATTCTAAATCGGATTTGTTTGCAATGTTTTTGGAGCATTTCCAAACTTTGGTTCGAAGTGGCGGTTATTGCTCAATGGTGACCATGCAATCGTGGATGTTCTTGTCGAGCTTTGAAAATCTTCGAGTTAAGTTACTTAAGCACTATACGATTTCCAATCTGATGCACATGGAAAATAATGTGATGGGTATTGCGTTCGGTACGGCGGTAACAATATTTAGAAACACTATCGCTCCAGAATTTCTCGGGACGTATCATCAGATTAAGACGGCAGATGTTTCCGGAGGAAAGATTCCAACTCATCTGCCTATTAGTGGCAATCGGTATAATCGAACTAACCAAGCGAACTTCGGAAAGATACCGGAGAGTCGAATCGTTTACTGGGCATCAGATTCAGTGTTGAAAGATTTTTCTTTTTCACCAATTTACGACGTATCTGTGTCACCTAGTCAGAACGTGACAGGTAATAATAGACGCTGGACAAAATTCTTATGGGAGTTGCCTGCTGAAAAGATTGGCAACGGTAAACAGTGGATTTTCTACGCAAAAGGGGGAGGATACAGGAAGTGGTTTGGTAATTTAAATACTGTTGTAGATTGGTCTCCTCAAGCAAGAAGCATTTATGCGCATGGAGATGGGCACCATGCATCTCAAATAATCAATCATGATTACTGGTACAAGAGAGGGATCACCTGGGGTCTTATAACTTCTGCTAAACCGAGCTTCAGAGAGATGCCCCAGGGTGCCACCTTTGATAAAGGAGGCTCTACAATCATTGTTGATGACAACGATTTTAATTTTATCTTGGCCTTGCTAAATTCAGTTGTATTTGAATATTTGGCTTCAATGCTAAATCCCACACTGAATTTTCAAGTAAATGATATTAGGGAAATCCCAGTCCTACGATCTTTGGATACAGACAGAGTTATAGAGAAAATCTCAAGAGATAACATCCAACTTTCTATGAATGACTGGGATGCGTTTCAGAATTCTTTCAATTACACTTTAGATCCATTAGTTGGTCATATCGCTGAGCATCAACGAAATTGGACGTTAGAAGCTGCGTTTAATCAATGGTCGAAAGAGGCTCAAGATCGGTTCGAACAGTTGAAGTCAAATGAAGAAGAATTAAATCGAATCTTCATTGATTTGTATGGATTACAGGATGAATTATCTCCTAAAGTTGCAGACAAGGATGTCTCCGTGCGACGAGCCGATAGACCACGGGATATTAAATCACTTCTCTCGTACTTTATTGGTGTGACGTTTGGTCGTTACTCCATAGATACCCCTGGGCTTTCTTATGCTGGTGGGGATTGGGATGATAGCAAGTATGAAAGCTATAAGCCGAACAAAGACAATCTGATCGTGTTGACAGATGAGGACTATTTCGGGGATGAGCGGGATATTATATTTAGGCTTAAGGAGTTCCTAACAGCTACGTTCGGAGCAGAACACTTAGACGAAAATATTCGCTTCATCGCGGACTCATTGGACAAGAAAGGAGAGACGCCTGAGGATCAGATTCGTAAGTATTTCTTAGATGACTTTTACAAGAAAGACCATCTGTCCACATACCAAAAGCGCCCGATCTATTGGGAGTTTTCTTCAGGCAGGCAGGACGGCTTTAAGGCGCTGATGTATTTGCACCGTTACGATTCCAACACGATGGCGATGGCCCGGACGGCTTACCTGCATCCATTACAGGATGCTTATATGTCCGCACGTGTGCAACTTCAGAGGATGCGTGACACAGAGTCTCAAACCAGAGAGAAGAATCGAATTGAAAAACATCTGACCAAGCTGAATAAGCAAATTGACGAAATTGTTAAGTATGATGCAAAGCTGCAACACGTTGCTAACATGCATATTTCAATTGATCTGGATGATGGGGTTCTCATTAATCATGAGAAAGTTCAGGCTGGCGAAAAGTTGCTGAGTCCGATCAAGTGACGCGTAACGCACGACATTTCCTTTGCCGTGCGTTTTCTGTAGGCATAAGATAGCAATAAGAGTATACGAAACGGGTGGAATAATGGACAAGCGTGCAATCAATAAGTTTGCGGTCGCAGCGCGCCGCCAACTGATTCAAGATATCAGCCTAAAATTAGGCAGCATTGGTATCAATAATGAAGGCGTTAGCGAGAAGCTCCCAAGTTCTTCGAACAATGCTGAGTTCTATACCAATAATGCGGAGCCTGTTGTCGGCAAAGATATTGAACGGCGACAACAGATTGTGAAAAACTTAAGAGCATCGGCTAAGACATCAGATTGGCAACCCTGGTTTAAAATCGAAGTGCAACACCTGATAAAGCAGACCAATTTGCACAAAAAGGTCATGAAGACCTATTCTTG
>NZ_RHOL01000045.1 GCF_003946465.1 Lacticaseibacillus hegangensis
AACAAAAAGGTCTCTCCACAACGGAGAAACCTCAAAAGATAAAAACGATTCATCAACACCAATTGACAAAGTTCCCATAAAATTAGGGTCAAAACACGTCCAGTCTGAGAAGCACAAGTGCTTTCCAGACTGGACGTGTTTGCTTAATTAACCCCTGGAAAAGAGAGCTATTGATTCTCGCACGGGCTTGTTCCCTAAGGGTTATGTCCTGGACCTGGATCGATTCACCCATCTGAACTGGTAGCGCCTATTTCTACGAAAATCATGAGAAGTTATCAATCTGACTGGCTTACTCTGCAGCTGAGACGCCTTGATCTCTTCGCAATAGATACTGCCATATCAGGAAACCGAAAATAGATTGAAAAATTAACGGCCGCTTCATATCAGCATGTAAGTTTCACTATACCTACTATATTGAAATGACAGATCGGATTCCAATAATACGCCATGCTGCGTTATCTGAGGGAGAACAATAATTAGGCCCATACCAAAGATTAAAAGCCATTCGATAGGCTATTCGCTTTCCTCCCTCTCAAATCAAACTTTCCCCTTGAAATTACTATGTAGCATTGCCGCGTCCGCTAGCAGCAACGCTAAGGTCGAAATTATTAATTCGCGATAAGTGAACCAAGCATGAATTTCAGAGTGGTTTGCAAGCACCATATACCAAATAAACGGTAGTATCGCTCCAAAGATAAACAACGAGAGCGTCGGCCAATGAATTTGAATTTCATGATGACGCCTTGCGAAGAGAATAAAAGCAGCTACACTAACTAAAGCAATAATGAGCAGGATTAGTATGTTGGCAGAAGTATACTCAAAACGTAAGTTCGTTTTTAACAGTTGTATACGGTGAACCGGATATTTGCCACCTCTACCAACCCCACCTGACCGGAAAAGTATCTCGGTCAACGCCTCCTGAATCACATTTCGGCCAGTGACAAAGCTCGCGAATAGCCACTTGAGAAACCAGGTCACACCATAGCCGATGCCCCAGCCCAGACATGAAACCAAAAACTGAACCAAGCGCTTTGGGAAAGTCCGCACCTTATCACTAACGAAATCGCGGTAAATCATGATCATGAGCGGTACCCCAAGGGTAATCATCGGCGCAGTGAGGAGATCGACAAAATTAGTCACAGTCCCGATAATTAGGAAAAAGAGGAATGGATGCCACTTCTGATAATGATCATCGTCAACACTCAAAACAATCAGATTCGCTACTAAGCAGATGATGAACACGTTAGCGAACTGCATGTTGATCGAAATCGCGAAGACACGTTGAAAGGCAAACGCAATCCCGAAGGCTACGGCTGCAAAGAGATCCAACCGTTTGGCAATCATATACGCGTTTAAGACGACTAACAAGAGCACGATTACTGCATAAAGTTCTCTGACGGAACCGTAACTCATAAACATCAGTAACGGGCGCAGCCACAGCAAATAGCCGTGCCAATAGCGAGCGTAGCCGTTTGAATCCATGGCACTATAGACTGGATTGTTATGACTTTTTACGGTCTCTGAAATCATAATCCTATCTGTAAAGCTGTCCAGCCGACTGCCCGCATCCCGAGTATTCAGGACCGGATAAGTACCCTCGATTTGCCACACTTTCTCTGTACTCGGCATGTGGGCATTGATGCGTCCGTTCGACGGCACATAAACAATCACCAAGGCAACAAACAGCCCGACAATGAGCGCCACATAAATACCAACATTTCTGAGTACCTGATGCTTCATGGGTCATTCTCCCCCGTTGGCTTGTTTCTCGACCTGCCATGACAACGCCCGCCGCTTTCGCTCCTCATCATAAATTCGGTGCAAGTTCAGCTCGAAGTTCTTCCGCTCGGACCGGACAACCGTGTCCAAGATAATGCCAGTCACTAAAATCATCAGACAAAACATCATCACACCGGTGGCCAAGACGGCGGATGGCATCTTAGTAATGTAGCCCGTTTCAACAAATTCGGAAATCACTGGGATGCCAATGGCCAAGCCGACCACGAATAAAACGGCGGCCAGAATACCGAAAAACAACATTGGCTTTGAGTCACGAAACATCCGCATAATTGTGGCCAATACTTTTAGGCCATCAGAAAAAGTGTTCAGCTTAGAGGTGCTACCCTCAGGCCGATCCCGGTAGTCGATTGGAATCTCGACCAGTCTGAACCGCTTATCAACTGCATGAATCGTAAACTCGGTCTCGATCTGGAAGCCATCACTAGTCACAGGCAGACTCTCGATAAATACTCTGCTAAACCCCCGGTACCCCGTCATCACGTCTTGTATCTCACTGTGGTAGAGAAAATTGATTGAGTTTTTCACCAAATTATTGCCCAAGTTGTGAAAGAGCCTCTTATTCTCCTCTGTATAGGTCCCGTTAGTCAGACGATCACCAATGGTCATATCCGCCACCCCGTCACGCAGCGGGCCGAGTAACTTAGGTGCCGCCTCTGCGGGATAAGTGTCATCGCCATCAACCATCAGGTAAAGATCCGCATCAATATCAAAAAACATCTGCCGGACAGCGAACCCCTTGCCTTGCCGTGGCTCAACGCGAACAATGGCCCCCGCGTCCGCAGCAAGCTCAGCAGTGTTGTCTGTCGAGTTGTTGTCATAGACATAGATTTGTGCAGTTGGTAACGCTTTGGCAAAGTCATGGACCACCTTCTCAATGGTCAGTGCTTCGTTAAAGCATGGTATTAATACAGCAATTTTTTCCATACGATCCCCACGTGTAGATGGCCAGTCATCTCTGATGGCGCCGAAACAATAGTTAACAGCGAGCAGTCCCTACCTCAACAACATTAACTCCCTATTCTCTTCCCTGAGCAGATACCTGCCGCAGATTTTGCCGCAAAACAAAGTTACTTTTTTGATATCTGCGCCATAAACTCTGCCAGCGCGTCTTGCCAAGTCTGCATCTTAAACCCTGTTGCTTCGGTCTTGCTCAAGTCTAGGATCGAGTGCCGAGGCCGCCATGCCTTCTGCGGATACTCAGCACTTGTGACTGGCACTACTTCGGTATTCGTGTCCTTAAGAATTTCCTTGGCAAATTCATACCAATTGCAGCTGTTCTCGTTTGACAGGTGGTAGATGCCATACTCAAGGTTCTGATCGACCGCAAACAGCATGAACTCAGCCAACGTCTTTGTCCAGGATGGCCGGCCAAACTGATCATTCACAACGGTCAGTTTGTCATGGGTCTTTGCCAAGTTCAGCATCGTGTAGACAAAGTTGTGGCCATATTCGCCGAACACCCAAGACGTGCGAATAATGTAATACTTTTTGGCGTACTTTTGAACAGCCTGCTCGCCCTCATATTTGGTCCGGCCGTATTCATTGCGCGGCGCGGGCTTGTGATCAACGGTGTACAGCTCGTTGCTGTCGCCATCAAAAACGTAATCAGTGCTGATATAAATGAGAGTTGCGCCATTAGCACCGGCGGCCTTTGCCATGTTCTCGGTGCCCTTGGCATTGACCAGCTCGTCAATCTCCTTGCCCTCGTCTTCCGCCTTGTCAACTGCCGTGTAAGCGGCGCAGTGGTAGACGATATCTGGTTTATAATCCGCGAAATACGCATTGACTGCCTGCGCATCGGTAATATCTAATTCCTTGGTGTCAGTCGCCCGGTAAGTAATGCCACGGCCATCCAACATGTGACGCAACTCAGTGCCCAATTGACCGTTAGCGCCGGTAATTAAAATCTTCTTCATCAAATTTCATCTCCGTGTTATCACACAAAAACGAAGCGACTGGCGCTTCGCTTTATTTTTTCCGATTATTGACCCTGCTTGGCATACTTGGCTTCAACTGCCGCCTTTTCAGCTTGCCACCAGTCCTCGTGTGCCGTATACCAGTCGATGGTGTGCTTCAAACCAGACTCGAAGTCGGTAAACTGAGGCTCCCAGCCAAGCTCAGTGCGCAGCTTGGTTGAATCGATCGCATACCGCAAATCGTGACCGGGACGATCCTTCACTTGCTCATAGTCGTCAGGCGACTTGCCCATCAGCTTAAGAATCAGCTCTAAGACCGTCTTATTGTCCTGCTCACCGTTAGCGCCGATCAAATAGGTTTCACCAATTTTGCCCTTGGTCAAAATGGTCCAGATGGCCCGTGAGTGGTCCTCCGTGTGGATCCAGTCACGAACATTTTTACCAGTCCCGTAAAGCTTCGGCGTGATTCCACTCAGGATATTCGTGATCTGACGCGGAATGAACTTCTCAATGTGCTGATATGGCCCATAGTTGTTCGAGCAATTCGAGATGGTTGCGCGAACCTTAAAGGAACGGGTCCAGCCGTGAACCAGCATGTCGGACGCAGCCTTGGTCGAGGAATATGGACTGGAAGGATTGTAGCGACTCTGAGTCGTGAACTTCTCGCCTTTACCCTCGCCGTGGCCGGGCAGGTCTTCCCGCAGCGGCAGATCGCCATAAACTTCATCTGTGGAGACATGATGGAAGCGAATGTCGTACTTGCGGGCAGCTTCCAGGAGCGTGTACGTGCCGACCACGTTTGAGTGAAGGAACGGACTTGGATCGATCAGCGAATTGTCGTTGTGGCTTTCGGCAGCGAAGTGAACGCAGGTATCAACCTGACTCATCAACCTGTCAACCAGTGGCGCATCACAGATATCGCCAACTACCAGCTGCACGCGGTCACCCAGAAGGTCTTCAATGTTGGCCTTGTTGCCAGCGTATGTCAGCTTATCCAGCACCGTGATCTGAACATCCGGATGATTGTTGTACACATAACGGACAAAGTTTGAACCGATGAAGCCGGCCCCACCTGTAACCATAAGTTTCATAATTAAATCTCCCCGTATACGAAGTTGTTTTCGGCATCCTTGAGCTGTGGGTGCTTGGTATCTTTTTCCGACATGATCAGATGCGTCGTCGGCATCGGCCACTGAATGCCGATATCAGGATCATCAAACGCGATCCCACGGTCGGCTTCCGGCGCATACACGCCCTCAACTTTATAGCAGAAATTGACGTTCGGCGTGAGCGTGATGAAGCCATGTGCAAAGCCTTTTGGTACAAACAGGTGACGGTGATTAAACTCGGAAAGAATATAGCCTTCCCACTGCCCATAGGTTGGCGAGCCCTTCCGGATGTCTACCAAGACATCCTCTACCACGCCAGTGACGACGCGGACTAGCTTGGTCTGTGCGTAAGGGGCCATTTGATAATGCATCCCCCTCAACACTCCGGGCTCAGCGGACAAGCTCTGATTGTCTTGATTGAAGTCTGTCGTGATGCCTGCCGCAACAAACTTATCACGCGTCCAAGTTTCAGTAAAAAAGCCCCGGTTATCACCGAAAACGTCCGTTTCAACGATCTTGACGTCTTTCAGCTTCGTGGGAATGACTTTCAAACTCATTTGTGCTCCTCCTGCTTAACCAATTGCAATAGGTACTGACCGTACTCCGTCTTCTTCAGCGGTTGAGCCAGCTTTTCGACCTGCTCGATCGAGATGTAGCCCATCCGGTAGGCAATTTCTTCCAGATTCGAAATTTGCAGATTCTGCCGGTGCTGAATCGATGCGATAAACGCCGAGGCGGTCTGGAGTGACTCGTGCGTGCCAGTATCAAGCCAGGCAAAGCCGCGACCCATCAGCTCGACGTCGAGTTCACCGCGGCGCAGGTATTCCTGATTGATGTCAGTGATCTCAAGTTCACCGCGGGCAGAAGGCTTGATGTGCTTTGCAATCTCAACGACGTCATTATCATAGAAGTACAGGCCAGTCACAGCGTAATTTGACGCCGGATGCTCAGGCTTTTCAATAATTGACTTCGCGTGCATGTGGTCGTCAAAGTCGACCACGCCAAACCGCTCAGGATCATTAACATGATAGCCGAAGACTGTGGCACCCTTCTCCTTGGCCGCAGCACGCTGCAGCATCTTGGACAAGCCACCGCCGTAGAAGACGTTGTCCCCGAGAATCAAGCAGACAGAATCATCGCCAATAAAATCAGCAGCCAAAATGAACGCTTCGGCCAGGCCGTTCGGATGCTCTTGAATCTTATAGCTCAGATTCAGGCCAAGCTCGTGACCGTCGCCGAATAATTCCTCAAACCGCGGCAGATCTTTCGGGGTCGAGATGAGCATGATGTCCTTGATGCCTGCCAACATGAGGGTGGACATTGGATAATAGATCATCGGTTTATCGTAGATTGGGATTAACTGTTTGGAGATAGCTCGAGTAATTGGATATAAGCGCGTTCCGGAACCACCAGCTAATATAATACCCTTCATGAAAAAAGCCCTCGCTTTCCAGCTACTATTTGAAAACCATACGCGTTCTACGATATCACAGCTTCGCCATTGATAACACCAATGAGACGCAAAAAGGTCAACATCAGCGTTTTGCCCGCTTTCTAAACATGTTCCTCAACATTACAAATAGTCCCTTTTGTCCCTTAGTACGCGAAAATAGGACTAACAAAACTCCTATGACAACAACCCCACAACCAATCCCATACTCAATGATGTGAAATACCCCATTTATGTTTGGTTTGAGAGCTGAAAGTATCAATCCCTCCGCCGCTAACAATCCACCAAACGTTGCCAAATAAGCCCAATACTTCAAGTAAAAGCGCACCATACTGGTATGGTAGGCACCTTTAAACAGAATAAGTGGATCCCACCAGGAGTTAACCAATATATTACCGATAATTGTCCCAAAAAGAACACCGTTGATGCCCATCGATGTAAATCTTACCAAAATCAAACTAAGCCCTAGATTTACTGCAGCTTCGACAATCGATTTGATTCGGTAACCCCAAAATAGTCCGTAGGCGTTGACCATATTTAGGGCAGGACGAAATTGGCCAAAGACAAAATTAATGATGATAAAGTACAAAGTAGATTCTGGAAGCTGATACTTGTTACCAAGCCAAAGTTTAATAAAAGGGGGAAAGAACGCGAATGCTACCAACCCAATAAAGAAAACCGAAATTGCGTTGTAATAGGTGAACTGATCGAACATATCCAGTTGTTTCTTGGCGTTATTCTTCTCTGTAACGCCTAAGTTGCCAAAGCTGGCAATCACAGAGCTAAAAACCTGGGTTAATAAACGAGTAATACTAGTCAATACTAGAGCATAGTTGGAATAGATGCCGACTACAACTAAACCAAGGAACTTTGAAATTAAAATATTATCAGTACCAGAAACAACAATTGCACCGACCTTTGAGGAAATTGTTCCAACTACATTGTGCTTAATCTCAGACAAAATTGCCGGGTCGACTTTTTCAGCTTTTGCTGTCTTCAAAAATGGATAACGTTTGTGTGACCTAAAAGTGATGGCAATATTCGAAGATAGGTTACTCAGAATCATTAGAATTAGATACGCAACATAACTGTGAAAGAACACCATAAAAATTATCTGCAGAATGTAACGGCCAACGTTAAAAATAAACTGATTAACAGAGTCCACATAACTTTTTTGGTCGGCAATTAGCAGAGAACGGTTATACGTGAAGAAGTAACTAACCACAGTGCTCAAGAGGTACAACACAAAATAGAATCTTACATGCGGCAAAGTGCTTGTGCCTTCAATAAACCAAGGCACAAAGTACGATAAGATCAGGCCGGCAACGAGAATGACCATCCCAATCCCATCGTAGACCTTGCGGAATAAGTTCATTATTCCAGCAATCACGTCATCATCATGCTCTGCCAGCGGCTTGTATAAGGCATAGCTAAAAGCGGACCCAATACCAAGCTCGGCAAACGAGAGAAACGTGATCAGGTTATTAAAAAGGCCATTCGCCCCCAGATATTCCGCGCCCAACGTGTGGACAAAAACGGTCTGAACTGCAAATTGGCCTATCATCATAATAATTTGAGTAATGAATGCCAGTGAAGCATTTTTTATTGATGCACGTCTTCTCGAAATCATTCCGTATCCTCGCTATCAAAGGGAGTAGTCAATCATATGAAGTCACGAGTCCTGCTAACATGCCGCGCATCAGCGTTCCAAAACGTCGTACCTTCTTTGGTTCATATAATAGCATGATAAACCGTCTCGCAATCTGACCTAAAGAATACTTAGCAATACCTTTGCCTTTTCGGCCATATTTACGTATTAAATAAACCCCATTACGAGCCGTGTAGTACTCGCGAAACAAAACGTAATTTGTCACCGCGATTTTTTTACCCAAAAAATTACGTCGATTTGGTGTCCCAATCTCATGAATGATTGAAGCAGCCCCAGTAGTTGCAACGGTGTATCCCTGTGTGAGGAGCTTCAAATCAAAATCAAAATCGACCCAATCGATAAACCATTTTTCACTTAGGCCGCCAACTTTTTCAAAAGCATCAACGGAAACAAGTAGGCCACTGGAAATTGGAAGAGTGTTAATAAGCAGCAGTTCCTGCGAAAAATCTACGTTTCGCTTATGTAATCCCTGTTGATCGAATAATAAAGTTGAATAATTACCTTTTTCAGTTCGTCGACTAATTTTCGGGCTTAAGGCGGCCAAATTAGAATATCGCGTTTTCGTGGTCTGCCACGCCTCCAACATGGAAGAGAAGAAACTTGAGGAAATTTCAGAATCCTGATCGAGGAAAAAAACATACTCCAAATTAGGGTTTCGTTTCTTCAAAAGAGCGACACCGTAGTTTTGAGCATACGCAATCCCCTTATTGTCTCCGAGCTCATATGGCCTGAGCACGATCCCCTCCTTCTGTAAAGATGGTCCATTATTAACCAAAGCGACTTGCCTGGTTTGCGGTAAAATTTGAGCCAGCGTCAAATTCAACTGGTTAAGGTTTGGATTGTACAAGACAATTACGACGCCCCAATTATTCATTACTAATCCTCCAAAAGGTGAGAAAACTTATGCCAGCTTAAGTAAGTAAAGCAGGCTACCACGAAAAGCTGTGCCCCACATGTAAAGATGAGAAAAGCCGTTCATCGCGCAAACCACAACAATCAAAAAAGTGACAAGCGGCCGCATCTTGTGAATTTGAACTTCATCCACTTTGTCGTAATACAGTGAAATCGCAATAATTACGAATAGAAAAATCGAACGCGGGATGCGCGAATAATCATCTGCAAGAGAAAGCGACGGGAGTGTAATAACCGCCATCAGAACAACAACGTAAAGAAGCTGAAACTGATTTATCAGAGTTTTGTTCTCGCTAGTTACAACCACCTTGTACAAAAACCAGAGCAAGAGAAATGCAGCAAGTGTTGAGACCGCAACAGCCACGTATCTGATCAATACGCTACCGTCGCCATATTGCTGTGAAACTTTCGATGCAAGGTTAGCACGACTTGAAATGACAGCTAAAACTTTGCCAGCAATATTCAAAATACTGCTTACGCCAATGACATTTATTCCCAAAATCACTGCAATTGAGAACCCTACGAAAAGCATTGCGTATTTATAAAGGATCCGGAAAGAAATCACACGCAACAGGACAGCTAGAAGGAAGAGATACCCCAAGGAGTGGAACTGGGCAGCGATCAAGATTAAAAGGACTGATGTCACGATATTTTTCACAGTGACTTTTTGAAGAAAAGAGATTGCCAGAACGACAATCGAAATCATAACGAAATTTCGTAGTTGAGTCGCATCAAGCAGAAAGACTGTCACACCATAAATACCGACAAATAAAGTGGTATTCTCGGTAAATCGACGGACTCCGATGTACAACGCAATGATCGCCACCAAACATAAAAATGATCGATATGTTTGATAACTTAAGCCCAATCTTGAAAAGAGGATTCCCAAGTAGGAGTATCCTTTTTCAAAATGCCACGCGCTGGGAGGTTGCCCTGGCATGATTGTATACTCAGACTGATAGCTCCCATAGTCCAGATTATGTACAGGATTGGAAAAGGCCGCGAGATACCAGAGCGCAGTCATCCCAATTGCGCTTATCACTTGAGATTTGCGCTTTGCAAACTGATTCAAAAATTGCAATCCTTCTGATAACAGAAATACCGTAGGTCCTCACCTCCTTAACAACTTACGACCGATAGTGAGAAAATATTCTTTCACGCAGGCTGGGCCACATCCACAGAAGTAAAATTGTCTCAATATTAAGAAATTTCGAGCGGATAAACAGGCCGTTGTCTTTCAAAAACCGTCTTTTTTTTAAGGGTGCCCAGCCTTGAAATAACGCAGCAACGCCTTGAATCAAAGCCGTCTGTTCAGAGCCAAGCTCCGAGCCGTAAAGTCTTAATAACTCACGGGCCTGTCTGGAACCAGACGAAACAATCCGACTCTCACGAAATTGAAGAAAACGCCCAAGACGTTTGACAAAGTTAGCGCGGTCGGGAGCCCCTAAAACATTGTTGCCATGTTGACGGTAAGAAACCAGTTCCTGATCAACGAAAATAACTTGCCCTAAAGCACTGGAAACTAATGCTGCCCACCAGTCATGCATGTGAATAGAAGAGTAATTTAACTTGTGGGTTGAACGAATTAGTTCATCACGAAGGCTGTGGTTCAACAAACACGTGCAACCAGTGGCCGTATTAATAAGCAGGAAATCCTTTAGCTTAGTGCTGTAAATGGCATTCCTGGTGCTAGCAGGTAAAGGATTTCCTGCACCGTCAATTTCATCGTAGCGAGAATAAATCAATGTCGGCACAAGAGGATCTTCGCGTTTCATCCTCTGAACCAGTATATCCAACTTATCAGCGTGCCAGACATCATCTTGGTCGGAAAAAGCATAAAACTCGCCTTCCTCCTGTGATAACAGAGTTAAGAAGGCCTTCTTAATGCCTAAATGCCCATCATTTTGAATCAGCCTAATGCGTCGATCCTGCTCCATATATCTACGAATAATGGCTTTCGTTCCGTCTGTAGAACCATCATCATGAATAATTAGCTGCCAATTTTGATAGTGCTGAGCGATAAAAGAATCTAACTGCTGGTCCAGATACTTCTCCCCATTGTAGGTGGACATGCATATAACAACTTTTGGATTTGCCATGAAGACTCCCCTGTTTAAATTACAATGAATTCATTAACACACGATAGCGGATTTGTAAGGTCGGACGCAGACTTGATGCTCGAATGCGTGGGTCAAACAGTAGTCGAAGTCGATATCCCAGATTGGTTTGATAATTCGCGACCGCGCTCAAAAAGTTTCTCTGCTTGGGATCAAGTTGCTGACTATACCCAACGAGAAGTTCACGCGCACGCTTCGAAAACGGATTGGTGACTGGGTTCTTCTTATATCTTCTATACCGGTCCATTAAGCTTGGCGACTGTATCTTTCTCGCCGAACCAGAGCCGCCGAAGCCTGTAACGGCAGAATTATGACGACGATACAGCATGTGGGGAACTGGATCGTAGATAACTTTACCTAGGAACTGGGCGACATTGATGACATATGCATCATGAACAATATTATCAACTGGGACGTGTTGCTGTACGAGAGTCAGCAGACGACGGTTAAATACCATCGTAGTGCCTAACCAGGTCACATCAAAAAAAGCTTGGGGTAATTTTGTGGTCGGCACATAATCTCTTGGATATCGATCCCCCAATGGTCGCCCCTCACTGTCTGCTAACGTAACGTTACTGTGATAAAGCGCAGGCGTTTTAGGAAAAGCCGACAATTTGGTAATTGCAGCTTCCAACTTATCTGGTTGGTATATATCATCTTGATCAGCAAACGCAAAATAGTCGCTTGAATCGTCGTTTGGTACTGATTTTATAAGCGTCATGAAACTGTCCCGCCAACCAATATTCTTACCAAATGCAACTTTGACATTGTCTTTTTTTGCGTAAGTGGTCAAAATCGAGCGCGTGTGATCTGTCGAACCATCATCACGAACTCGAATATGAACTTCAACACTGGTCTGGTTGAGCAAACTGTCCAGCAATTCCCTTAAATATGCATCCCCATTGTATGTGGAAAGTAAAACAGTGACCGAGCTCATGATTTCCTCCTCAGTGTGTCGCGTGCCCTTCATTCTTCAAATAGGCACTGCCACGATAAGCAGTATATGGCGTGTCAGTATCAATCATCGCAGTGTGGTGTTTGGCAAGTTGCTGACTCTTGGGCGGTAACTTCATGTAATCATGGAAAACCAAAGTCAGATACTGATCATAACCAGCCATTACCGGCATTTCTGTATCCTCAAATGGCATCATCTTCGTTGTCGCAAACCACTTCGGATCGAATGGTCGAAACATTCCCTTAAGCCCACTGGCAAGCTCAACAAGTTGCGTACTGCCTGGCTGCGGCTCTGTCATACGCCGCTCAGATTCTTTCCAAATACGGTAACGAATTTTCGGTGAACGAACAATGTATAAAGGCAATGCCGTTAGAAAACGCAAAAGTTTTCCTTGATGGTCAGGGAGACGCTGATTAATAAAAATCGAGAACAGAATTGCGTTGATCCGTTGTTTGAACCGACCAATCGGTGTGGGTGCCAAATGGTCTATCGGAATGATATCGATAGCGATTCCTTGATTCACATCTTCGTTCTGGGTTCGGAAATTAATAAAAGTCGTTGTACTGTCATTAACTGTCATAGCGGCGTGATGATAGTTGTGAGTGGCATCGGAACGACAAATCTGGTACCTGGAATCGTGCGAATACTTTTCCCAGTTATGATACAGATTCTCATAATCCTCTCGAAGCATAAAAATATCGACATCATCATCCCATGGAATGAAACCATGATGCCGAATTGTGCCAATACACGTTCCACCACACATGTAGTAGGTTAGTCCATTTTGATCGCATATTTTTGCAACGTACTTTAAAATTTCCAGTTCTTTAAGTTGCAAACTGCGGACTTGCCCTGGTGTCGCTTTCGAAAGATCTGAAATCTTAGTCACAACAATCCGCCTTTCTATTGGTCTATAACTATTGAGCCAATTACATTTGCACCCGTGTCTATAAGATCTGACATCATCGTGTCAACAGCACTTATCTTACTGTGATCACGTCTTAAAACAACCAATACCGTTTTAATCAGGTCGGCCAAGGCCAGCCCATCAGGTCCTTCATCTGTCGCGGGGCCATCAAAAAGAATCAAATCATATTCATCATTTACAGTCTGGAGCAATCTATCAATTGACGCTCGAGCGGACACATTGTTAAAAACAAGAGCGTTCTGATTTCCACTTATCGTCTCAAGGCCTTCGTACTGTGTCTTGCTGATAAAGTCAGCTAGCTCAGCTTTCTCCTTTGTCAGAAAGTCACTGAGACCACCTTTACTACCGCCACCAAGTGCGCTTACCTCGTCAAAAGGATTGGCATTGATTAATAATACCTTTCGACCGGAATTGGCATAATTGATGGCCAGACTCGAGGTGACTGCTGTTTTCCCGTCATACTGAGTCGCCGAAAGAACAGCTAAGGCTTTGATACCCGTCTGCTTTTGTATTTGTAGAAGCTTGGCAGTCAGAGCACTCATGCGTTGGCTTTGGCTCAGCACCTCAGTATCGTACTGACGAGGTAATTTTGATTGTTTTCTCACGATGCAATCCCCCTGTGTCCTTTTATCAAAAGCTCAAATCGTCTGAATGGTCTTGATATGATACTTCTTACTTAGATACTCACTATCACGAACCGTATGCCGCGAAAACTCCAGGGCAAAAATCACGATGAGCGATAACACGCCACCCAACACAAAACCTGCCAGCAGGTACTTGATAAGACTGCCCTTACCAGTTGATGTTGCAACAGGCATCTCGCCTTGAATGATCGCAACCTTTGAGATCGCCATATATTTAGGTGCTAATCTCTGAAATTCCTGCATGATTGTGTTGACTGCACTGACAGCCACGGTCTTATTGCTTGACTTAAACTTCAGCTCGAGTAAGAGAGAATTAGGTTGATTAGAAACTGTCAAAGAATTTTGGATTGCGCTGGCAGGCAAACTAATTCCCTCTCGTGACAGAGACTTCGAAACGTTCGAGAGAACCTCAGTGCTCTTCATTACATCCTGACTGGTTGCCACCAGTTGATTTGCGTAAGCATTTTGAGTTGCAACGTCACCTGAAGCGTGCTGCTCTGGCCGGAGAACCACCTGGCCAGTTGCTTCATATTGAGCACCAGTACCAGCCTTCATGACTCGATAGCCGCCAACCAAAGCTGTAAACCCCAGGGTAATCAAAACAATAATCCACGCATGCTTAAGGAGAATCCGAAACATTTCTCCTAGACTAATTTCTTGCATAAACTAAATATCCTCCACTAATCGCTGTCTTTAAATCCTCATCAGTCAAGATGATTAATATCGTTCTCAGCCACAATCTCGTGCAGCTTCTTCATATTTGGCTTCTCCTCATCATCCAAGCCTTGAGATGACACCTTATCAAACAGAATCTTAATGGTTTGAAGAAGAATCTTAAAATCAAGCGTCAGACTGTAACATTTGATATACAGAAGATCAAACTTTAGCTTACTCCGATAGTCAGACGCATACTTGCCGTAGACCTGAGCGTAACCAGTGATCCCAGCGCGAACATTATGTCGTAAATAATAATGTGGTTCATCTTGATTGAACTGGTTAACAAAATATGGCCTTTCTGGCCTCGGACCAACGATAGACATGTCCCCCTTTAAGACATTGAAAATCTGGGGTAATTCATCTAGGCGAAGCTTCCGCAAATATTTGCCAACAGGCGTAATCCTTGAGTCGTTGGCTTGAGCTAAAACCGGACCAGATTTAGCCTCGGCAGTAGCAGACATCGTTCGAAACTTGTAAATCCGAAACTCACGCTGATTCAATGTGATTCGGGTTTGCTTATAAATAATCGGACCAGGCGAAGTCAGTTTGACTAAAATGGCGGTTATCAGCATAAATGGTGAAGCAATAACTAGGAGCACAAGTGCCACAATAATATCAAAGAGTCGTTTTAAAGCTGCGTTTTCTGACGAAAGCCGAAAATCCGAGATACCCATCACGCTTTCGTCTTCAAAATTCATTAGGTTCGGCCGCAACATCAGAAGATTGTCAAAGGTCGACGGCAGCATGAGATGTTTCTCGTTCTTAATGACATAATCGACAATTGCGCGTCGTTCCTCATCACTGATAGTATCAGTGATATAGAAGATATCGACATCGTTAATAATAGCCTTCACATTCTCGAGAAAATGATTGGTAATGACGTAACGTACACGATGTTTATTGTTTTTAGAAGAGCTAAAATTTTGGATGATTGCCGGCAATTCGTCTTCATATGAGATAACAGCCACGTGCTCATCTGGAGTAAAGGCAATGTAGAGATAATAGACGATCGTCCTCCAAATTGCGAGAATGACAATACTAATGATTAAAGACAAAAGTAGAACCGACCGAGGAAAAGCAAACAGTCGCCCCATGAACGTAATCACCATAAGGGCGGCAATCGCGATTCCTTGACCCAACACTGTAAGAAAAATGACATCACTGATACGCCGGTTATAGTATACGTACACACCAAGGAGATAATTAACAATTAAGAACACGATGGAAAGCCAGATTGCCGAATGCTGGTAGGAGTAGAAATTCACCTCAGGAATAGTGATCCCAAAACGAAAATAGTATGACAGTAAGATGCTGACATGAAACAATATCAAGTCAACGATCACAACTCCTAATCGCTTAAGGCCACTCCATTGTTTGACCGACTTCATAAGCACAACCCTCTCCAAACTAGACTCGTCTGACTAAACGCCAAAACATACCATGAAAAAGTATACCACAGGCCTTAGTCCCACACAGGTTCTTAACTAAAAAGCAAGCTGTTACCGCACCGGCAACAGCTCATGAACCTCAAACTTTAACTGTTCAATTCCGGCCTGAGACCAGCTTTCAGAAATTTGCTTTGCGTGTTGCGCGGCATCAATCAAAACAATGCCGCAATCACCGCCGCCAGCTCCAGATGACTTAGCCGCACCGCCATGCGCTTCCGCTAACTCGCACAGTTGATTGAGCAATGGTGTCTCAATTTGAACCCCAGAAAAACCAGCCAACCTGTTCAACAACTGTCGATTTTCCCGAACGCCCTCTTGAATGCCTGCGAGGTCTGCAGTACGAAAGCAATTGATCATCTTTTCGAGAACTTTTTTGCTTTGCAACAGAAAATGCTTGTATCGGCTACGCTGTTTAGCTTTCGCAATCGTGATTTTATCGACCAGACGCGAAGTTGAAGCAGGTGAGCCAGTCCAGCCAATCATCAGGCCCAATTCAGCCGGCGCATGGAGCAACTCAATTGAAAGCTGTGGCCACTGCATGTGAAGCAATTCAGTCAGTGAGTGAATCCGCCGCTCGGCGGCAAGCCAGGACTTATCAAAAGAGCGGTACGCGATCCAGCCCCCGTAAACCGAGGCTGCAATGTCGCCTAAAGACCCATTGCCTTGAACATCCAGATGCGCAATCGCAGCCAATTTATAAAGCTGATCGGAAGTCATGTGTAACTGATAAAACTGGTTCAAAGCCTTCACTGTCGCCACTGTCACAGCGGCAGAGCTCCCTAACCCGTACTTTTTCCCGCTATCAGAGTCAAGATCAGAGTCGACAAACAACTTGTAAAGTGCTAGCGGTTTCCCCTGCTCACGGGCATATTGCTCTGTTAATTTAATTGCACTCAGGATGTAATGAAACGGGTTGTCGCGATCGTCAAAGACCATTTCGTCACCTTGTCGTTGCCACAGTAACGAATTTTCTTGATACTGCTTCGAGACAATGCTGCCATAATCAGGCATCTCCTCAACGGTCACTGTGACAAACTGATTTAAAGCAACGATGATCGCTGGGTATCCTGTTTCCACCACTGCGTACTCGCCCGCAATATATAATTTTCCTGGCGCTTGGGCTGTAACTAGCATCAACGAAACCTTCCTACTCTACTTATGACTTTTTCCCAACTCGACGAAAGCTATTATAAATGACTGAACTGAATGCGGTGCTAATGGCACTTAACTGTAATACTTTCTAAAACTTCATCCGTTTACCTTTCGGTCCACTAATGAATTCTGACGGCGCAAGAAGCTCAATGTGACTGATTCAATCCTTTACAGTTTTATCAGTCTCTTTAACGATATAAACGGGCCTTTTCTTTGTCTCCAAAAAAATCTTGCCAATATATTTGCCAATTATACCTAGACAGAGCAACTGTAAACCGCCAAGGAATAAGATAATGCAGACTAGTGAGGGCCAACCAGCGGCTGAATTGTGGAATAGAAGTGCTCGGACCACAATGAAAATCATCGCGATGGCTGCCCCAAAACAACTGGCCGCACCAACAAAAGAGGCAATGTTCAAAGGCGCATCAGAAAAGTTTACAATACCGTCCAATGAATAGTTAAATAGCTTCCAAAAGTTCCAGGACGTCTGGCCAGCAACGCGCTCACGATTTGGGTAGGAGATATATTTCGTGTTAAAGCCAACCCAGCTGAACAGACCCTTAGAAAATCGATTATATTCTGAGAGCTGCAAAATCGCATTAACCATCTGGCGCGTCATTAAGCGAAAATCGCGTGCGCCATCGACCATTTGCGTTGAGGAGATCCGGTTGATCAACCGATAAAACTGCCGGGCAAAAAAGCTTCTCAGCCTTGGCTCGCCTGCTCGGTCCGCTCGACGCGTCCCGACGCAGTCAATGTCTTGTGTCTGAATCATATGGATCATTTTCGGTAGTAATTCCGGTGGGTCTTGCAAGTCCACATCCATCACCGTCACTAAATCGCCCGTCGCAGACTGAAGTCCTGCATAAAGCGCTGCTTCTTTCCCAAAAGCTCGCGAAAAAGACAGATAGTGAACGCTGGAATCCTTGCCTGCTAACGCTCGTAATTCGCTAAGCGTTTCGTCATTTGAGCCGTCATTGACGAAAACATACTCGAGTTCCTGACCCATCTCTGGGCGCAGCTTCTCAACCGCTTGGTAAAAGAGAGGAATGCTCTCCTGCTCGTTATAACAGGGCACTACAATTGATAACATCAATCTACCTCCACCGACCAAGGCAATCGAGTAGGAGGTAGCCGATTAATTCGGCTACCGACCTCTCACACCACCGTACGTACGGTTCCGTATACGGCG